>JAGOME010000049.1 GCA_017993715.1 Phycicoccus sp. | reverse complement strand
TGCGTGCGCTGCACGCCCTGACTCAGGGTGACCTGATGACGGCTGTGGCTCACAACCCGCTCACCGTCGCCGCCTCGGTGTGGTTGTTCCTCTGGTTCCTGACCTGGGTCCATCGTCAGTGGACCGGGCGCCACCGGACCACCATGGTGCATCCGCGGGTGCTCTATGCCCTGGTGGCCGTCATTGCCGCCTTCTGGGTGCTGCGCAACGTCCCCGGCTTCGGGTTCCTCGGGCCGGTCTAGTGGCCGCAGTACCCCCAGTTCCTGCTGGGGTAAGGCCCAGGCGCTTGGGACTGGCGGGCTCGTGTGTCAGGATCGTGGGCGCGAAGGACGACAGGGGTCGTTCTGCACCATCGATTCCTTGGAGGAATACACATGTCTGACTACGGAACGCCCCCGCCCCCGCCGCCCGGCGGCGGCTACGGAGCACCGATGCCGGGTGGAGCCCCGCTGGAGCACCCCAAGGCGCAGCAGACCCTCATCCTGAGCATCGTCGGCCTGCTGTGCTGTGCGCCGGTGGCGATCTACACCCTCATCACGGCCAACAACATCCTCAAGGAGGGGGCCGCCAACCCCAGCCTGAATGTCAGCAAGGCCAACACTGCGCGGATCATCTCGATCATCGCCATCGTGCTGTGGATCGTGGGTGCCATCCTCAACTTCACGGTCTTCTCGACCTCCGTGGCGACCTCCGGGATGTGACCTGTTCTCACCTCGCGACGCCCTCGCCGCCGACTCACGTGCTGAGTCGGCGGCGATGGTCTTTTCGGGGTGATCGGTCATGATGGAACCGATGAGCCTTCTCATGCGGCAGTCTGCCAACCAGGTCCGCCCCACGTTGCGCGGCCCGATCCTCGCGGCTGCGGGGGTGGCTGCCGCTTTCGCTGTCACCGCGGCCCTGGACCCCAACCAGCCCGGGCACTACCCCACCTGTCCCTTCCTGTGGACCACAGGTTGGTACTGTCCAGGCTGCGGCGCCCTGCGCGCGATGCACGCCCTGGCTCACGGCGACCCCGTAACCGCCCTGCAGCGCAACCCGCTCTTCGTCATCATGCTCATCGTGGGGGTGGTGCTGTGGGTGCGCTGGGTGCGTCGCGCCGCCCGGGGGGAGCGCTATGTGATGGCCTGGCCGAGGGCCCTCCAGATCGCGACCCCGATCATCGTGGCCGGCTACTGGATCATCCGCAACGTACCTGGCTTCGAGTTCCTCGGTCCCTGAGCAGGATCACGCCGGGCCGAGGAACTCCCAGCCCGGAAGGTTGCGCACGACCCCGAACACCAGGACCCCCACGCCGATGGCGACGGGCACCCAGGCCGGCATCGCAGCGAGTTGCCGCCCGCTGCGGCGCACGACCCAGCGATACCCCACCACGAGCAGGGCGGCCATCAGGCCGAGGGGGACCAACGGGTTGTGGCTGAAGGCGTGGGCGACGTCGCCGTGCGCCAGATCGAATGCCGCACGCGTGCCACCGCACGCCGGGCAGGCCCAACCGGTCAGCTCGAGCAGGACGCAGGTCGGGTAGCGACCGGCGACGTGCGGATCGTGCGTCAGCAGATAGCCGACACTGAGCGCCGCAGAGGCTGCCAGGGTGCCGCCCAGGGCCAGCCGAGATGGTCGTCGGCGCGCGATCTGCGGGCGGGCGCCCGGGTGCTGATTGGTCAGGGTGCTCATGTCACATGCCGAAGAGGCTGCCGGCCGCCGAGCCGATGTTCATGACGAGGCTGAGGATCATCATGACGACCGCCAGGGCTGTCCCGGCGATCCCGGTGACGAAGGCCGCCTGGGCGATGCCGGCGCCCCCTTGCGCGCCGCCGGACTGGGCGATCTCGGTCTTGGACTGGTAGCCCAGCACGGCCGCACCGATCCCGAGCGGAATCCCCAGGAACGAACAGCAGAAGGCGAAGACGACGGCGGCGATGCCCATGACCAGGCCGATGACGGCCTTGGAGTTGTTGGTGGGCACCATGGGCATCCCTGGCGCGCCGGGCATGCCGGGCGGGGAGCTGTAGGACCCATAGGGCGCGGCGGGCGGTGGGGGGACGGATCCGTAGGCCGGCGGTGTCGGCACCGATCCGTAGGCCGGCGGCGGCACAGATCCGAAGTCCGGCGGCGGCGGGGCATCCTGCCGTGACCCCGTGCCGTACGGCTGGTACGGGGCCGGCGGGGGTGGCGCGGCCGGGCTCGGCGGGGTCGGGCTGACTGACTCGTACGGGTTCGGGGCGGCCGGAGGGGGCGGCGGCGGGGTTGGTGCGTCCGGTGAGGTCGACGGCGTGTCAGCGGTCGGCTCCGGCCCCGCGGCATTCGTCACGTCAGGACCCTGAATGTCGTCAGGGGGCGGCGGTGCAGTCGGGTCGCTCATCGGAGTCCTTCGCGGTCAGGCGCCGCAGGGCTCCGATGACGGGACCCTGCGGCGACGACAGATGGGTGGCTCAGCTCTTGGGCACGACGATGTCGTTGGACTTGATGACCATGTCGGCCAGGGTCTGACGGTTGGCGTCCCAGAGCATCCAGAGGAAGGACAGGTAGAAGATCTGGTTGGCCAAGGAGTGCACGACCTCGCGCAGGAAGGAACTTCCGGCGCCGACGGGCTGGCCGGTCTCGGCGTTGATGAGTTTGAGTCCGACGACCCGCTTGCCGACGCTTTGACCGGTGCGGCCCATCTTGAACACGCGGTTCCACAGCCAGATGCCGAAGGACACCAGCCCACCGACGAACATCATCAGCACGCCGAACCCGGCCAGCGCGCCACTGCCGCCGCTGGTTTCGTAGACCCCGGTCTCGTAGTTGAACTCGCTCGAGGCCGACGCCGCCCCGCTGATCATCATGAACATCCCGATGAACATCGGAATGAGCCCAATCAGGGTGAGCGCTGCGTCGATCAGATAGGCGCCGGCTCGCTGGCCAAAGCTGGCCACCGGGCCGAAGTTGGCCTCGACGTAAGGCAGGGTCCCGACGACCGGCGCGCCGTAAGCGCCGGATGGGGGAGCGGGCGCATAACTGCCGTAGGGATTGGCCTGCGGCGGCGGGTAACCCGATCCAGGCCCTGCAGGAGGCATCTGCGGGGGCGGGGGATAGCCCTGGCCCGGAGCGGGCTGTGGGACGGCCTGCTGGGCTGGCGGGGCCGGCGGAGGCGGTGGGAACCCGCTCGACGACGGGGCCGCAGGCGACTCTGCGGGCTGGGGCGCCGACGTCGGCGGCTGTGACGAATCAGCCGAGGAGGGGGGCGGCCCCCACGGGGAGTCCGATTCCGAGGACGATCCGGTGGTGGGTGGCTGGTCAGACATGGGGTCCCCTCGATTGGTGTGCGCGTGCCGCAGGTGTGAACAACTTCGATCCTAGGCCGCGCACCACGCTGACGCCGACTCCCGAGGGAGTGAGGGTCAGGTGTCGAGGACGACGACCGGAATGTCGGTGGTGTCGGTGCCGACGACCGCCCGCTCATCGGGCTTGGTCGGCAGCACGGAGTCGACGTAGTCCACGATGGCGTCTTCGATGTTGACATCGTGCTGGGCCTGCTCTGCGAGATACCAGCGGTGCTCGAGCACCTCGTGGAACAGCTCGGCCGGCTCGAGCTTGGCGGCCAGGTCGCGAGGAACCCGAGCCGTGATCGGCTCGTAGATCCGGGTCAGCCAGTCATGGGCGACGATCTCCTCGTCATCGCCCTGACGATCGGTGGCGGCACGGTAGGAGTCCAGGTCGTTGAGCAGCCGCCGAGCCTGGTTCTCCTCGACGTCCAGGCCGGTCAGTCGCAGCAGCCGCCGCGAGTGGTGCCCGGCGTCGACGACCTTGGGCTGGATGATGATGCGGGTGCCGTCGATGTCGGTGCTCATCGCGAGCTCGTCGATATCGAAACCCAAGGCGTTGAGGCGGCGGATCCGCTCATCGACGCGCCAGCGCTCGCCGGTGTCGAACTCCTCGACGGCGGTCAGCTCGTTCCAGAGCTCTTCGTAGCGCGTCATGATCCGGGTCGAGATTTCGACGGCGTCGGCCTCCTCTTCGAGGAAGCCGCCGGCCTGCAGGTCCATGAGCTCACCGGCGATGTTGACCCGGGCGATGTCCAGGTCATGGGCGCGTTGGCCATCGGACAGCGAGGGGAACAGCTCTCCGGTCTCGGCGTCGACCAGGTAGGCCGCGAAGGCGCCAGCGTCGCGCCGAAAGAGCGTGTTGGACAGCGAGACGTCTCCCCACCAGAAGCCGGCGAGGTGCAGCCGGACGAGGAGGACCGCCAAGGCATCGATGAGTCGGGTCGCGGTGTCCGGCCGCAGGCTTTGACTGAACAGGGCTCGATAGGGGAGAGAGAACTTCAGATGCGTCGTGAGCAGGCAGGCATCGAGCTTCTCGCCTGAGGGCGTCCGCCGCCCCGTGACGACTCCGTAGGGCTCCACCGTCGGCTCGTCCAGGCGCTGGAGGTTGCGCAACATGGCGTACTCGCGGCGGGCGAGGTCTTTCTTGATCTCCTTGACTGCCAGGACTCGACCGGAGACCTTGACGAAGCGGACGACGTGCCGGGAGATACCCCGGGGCAGGGCCGCCAGGATGTCCTGCGGCCAGTCCTCGAGCGGGGTCTCCCAGGGGAGGTCGAGGAGCGCGGCATTCGGTGTTGCCGTGGTGATCTGGAAGGCCATGTGAGAACTCCGGTGGGCCGGTCCGGGCAGGCAGAGAGGGGGCGTGATGCACCTGGGGCCCGGGAGGTGATCCCGGGCCCCAGGGCGGTCACTGTGCGGACGGTGAGGTCCGCGGGGTGCCTCAGCTGAGGCGGGCGCCCGTCTCCTTGTTGAAGACGTGGACGTGGTTGACGTTGGGAACGACGCGGATCTTTGCGCCCTTCTCGGGCACGTCGCGGCCGTCCACGCGGAAGATGAACGGCTTGGCCAGGCCGGACTCGCCGGACCCGTCCATGCTGACGCTGGCGTCCGTGGGCGTGCCATAGACATAGGCGTCGGCGCCGAGCTCCTCGACGAGCTCCACGGTCAGCTCAAGACCGTTGGGGTCAGTCGAGATGGTGATGTCCTCGGGACGCACACCGACGACGACGCTGGAGCCGCCACCGCTGAGAGCCTCGCGGCTGATCGGCATCGCGAGGTTGCCGAACTTGACGCCACCCTCGGTGACCGGGACGTTGACCAGGTTCATCGCGGGGGAGCCGATGAAACCGGCGACGAACAGGTTGGCCGGGCTGTCGTACATCTCGCGCGGGGTCGCGCACTGCTGGAGCAGGCCGTCCTTGAGGACCGCGATGCGGTCACCCATGGTCATGGCCTCGGTCTGGTCGTGGGTGACGTAGACCGTGGTGACGCCCAGGCGGCGCTGCAGGCTGGCGATCTGGGTGCGGGTCTGGACCCGGAGCTTGGCGTCCAGGTTGGACAGCGGCTCGTCCATGAGGAAGACCTGGGGCGAACGCACGATGGCGCGACCCATGGCGACGCGCTGGCGCTGGCCACCGGAGAGGGCCTTGGGCTTGCGCTCGAGGTACTGCGTGAGGTCGAGGATCTTGGCGGCCTCTTCGACACGCTTGCGGATCTCGCCCTTGTCGACGCCGGCGATCTTCAGGGCGAAGCCCATGTTGTCGGCGACGGACATGTGCGGGTAGAGCGCGTAGTTCTGGAAGACCATCGCCACGTCGCGGTCCTTGGGCGAGAGGTTGGTGACATCGCGGTCACCGATCCAGATCTTGCCCTGGTTGACCTCTTCGAGGCCGGCCAGCATCCGCAGGCTGGTGGACTTGCCACAGCCGGACGGGCCGACGAGGACGAGGAACTCGCCGTCCTCGATGTCGATGTTGAGCTTGTCCACCGAGGGACGCTCCATGCCCGGGTAGATCCGGGTCGAGTTGTCGAACTTGACGGTTGCCATGTGGCAGCACACCTTTCCTTCACCGGCAGGAACGTGCCGGACGATCCGAGTAAGGGAACGGACGCCGTTTACGGGATTCTCGGGAGACCCGGGATGTAAACGGTTTAACAAGTATGGCAGGCGGATGGCTGTCCGCGCTAGCCCCTGTTTCTGCAAGAACTTGCGGCCACCTTGCTAAATTCCCCGCATGAGCGATCACCGCACGCCGCGGCTCGCCGACATCGCGGCCCAGGCCGAGGTCAGTGAAGCCACGGTGAGCCGCGTCCTCAACGACAGGCCGGGTGTGGCGTCGGCCACGCGCGAAGCCGTGCTCACCGCCGTCGATGTGCTCGGTTATGACCGGCCAAGCCGGCTGCGCCCCAAAGCCACCTCGCTGGTCGGCCTGGTCATCCCCGAGTTGGTCAACCCGATCTTCCCCCTCTTTGCCCAGCACATCGAGTCGGCGCTGGCCGCCCACGGGTTCACCCCGGTGCTGTGCACCCAGGCACCCGGCGGCATTACCGAGGACGAGTACGTCGAGCTGCTCCTGGACCGAGGGGTGAGCGGCATCATCTATGTCTCGGGGCGGCATGCGGACTCCACGAGTGAGGCCGAGCGCTATCGCCGCCTCCAGGAGCGGGGCCTGCCCATCGTGCTCGTTAACGGGCCGATCCCCGAGCTCGACGCGCCAGCGATCTCCAACGACGACGTCGGCTCCATGCAGCTCGCCGTCGCGCACCTGGCCGAGCTTGGCCACACGCGGATCGGCCTGGCCGTCGGCCCGCATCGGTTCACCCCGGTTCTGCGCAAGGTGGAGGGTTTCCGAGAGGCCATCCGCGAACGCCACGGCCGCAACGCCGACCCGCTCATCACTCACACCGTCTTCTCCGTCGAGGGGGGCGGGGCCGCGGCCAGCCGGCTGATCAGCCTCGGCGCCACGGCCATCATCTGCGGGAGCGACCTGATGGCCTTGGGCGCCGTGCGCGCGGCCACCTCGATGGGGTTGGACGTGCCGGGGGATGTCTCGGTCGTCGGCTACGACGACTCGCCCCTGATGGAGTTCACCGGACCGCCACTCACCACGATCCGCCAGCGGGTCGGGGCGATGAGCGAGGCGGCCGTCGAGGCGCTCGTCGACCTCGTACACGGCACGTGGACTGGCAGCGGCGAGCTGATCTTCCGGCCCGAGCTGGTCGTGCGGGGGTCCACGGGGGCCGCGCGCCTGCGGTGACGCGGCATTCGTCACGGGGCGTTGCCCTGGGCCCAACGACGCGTGGCACACGAACCGCGTAAAGAACAGACCCGTCCGGAATGCCGTCGCGCCGTGGTCGTATCGCGGGCGCCTGGCCGTTTCCCTGGCGTCTCCTGGTGCGGGTGACTACGGTGCAATTATGAAGATCGCTGACATCGTGCGCCACAAGGGTGACCAGGTGGTCACCATCGCTCCGACCGCCACGGTCGCCGAGTTGCTGGCCCTCCTGGCCGAGCATCGGATCGGTGCCGTTGTCGTCAGCGACGACGGCACCGCCGTCACCGGCATCGTCAGTGAGCGCGACGTCGTGCGGCACCTGCACACCACTGGGGCGCAGATCCTCGACAGCCAGGTCCAGGGCATCATGACCAAGCAGGTCCACACCTGCGGCCCGGACGATGATCTGGTCACTCTCGCCGGACAGATGACCGAGCGCCGGATTCGCCACGTCCCGGTGGTCGCCGACGACACGCTCGTCGCGATTGTCAGCATCGGCGATGTGGTCAAGTCGCGCATCGACACCCTCCAGGCCGAGGCGGACCAACTGCGGGACTACATCCAGACCTGAGTTGGCGCGTTTGCCCCGAACGCGCTGCGATCTGGGGCAAACCCAGGCTGACGGCATACCGTGGTCACCATGACTACCGAGGCGATCGATGACGCCCCGGACCCGGGTGCCCGGGCGCGGTCTCAGCATCGGGTCGTCGGGTCGTATCGCCTGCTGCAGCCGCTCGGCGAGGGCGGCATGGGCGTCGTGCACTTGGCCCTGGATCGTCAGGGGCGCGCGGTCGCCATCAAACTGCTGCGACCGCACCTGGACGCCGATGCTGGGGCCCGCTCGCGGCTGGCCCGCGAGGTCGATGCGCTTCGCCGCATTCGCAGTGAGCATGTGGCGCCGATCGTCGACGCCGAGCTCGATGGACCCGAGCCGTTCATGGTCACCCGTTGGGTCGACGGAGATGCGCTCGATGAACATGTCGAGGCGCATGGGCCGCTGGATCGGGTCGCGCTGCATCGGCTCGCGGCCGGCATGGCGGGCGCCATCGAGGCGATCCACGCGGCCGGCGTCGTCCACCGCGATGTCAAACCCGGCAACGTGCTGCTGCAGGACGGTGAGCCGGTCCTCATCGATTTCGGGATCGCGCACCTCACCGACGACGTCCGGCTGACCCAGACGGGCCTGGTCATGGGCACCCCGGGATATCTCGCGCCTGAGATCATCGAAGGTGGCCAGGTCACCCAGGCCACCGACTGGTGGGGCTGGGCCGCGACCCTCGCGTATGCCGCCTGCGGCCGGCCGCCGTTCGGGCGCGGAGCCATGGACGCGGTGTTGGCGCGCGTCTCGCGTGGTGAGCCGGATCTGGGCGGCGTCGACGACAAACTGGCGCCGTTGCTGTATGCCGCCCTCTCCCCCCATGCGGCCGACCGACCGCAGGCCCGTGAGGTGGTCTCGGGACTGCAGCGGTATGCCGCGGGCGGGGCCGTCACCGAGGTCGTCGCGCTGCGGCGGCTGGCCCCGCCGACCTCCCGGGTGACCGTGCCGCGCACCGCTGCGCTGCCGCTGCCGCCTGCGCCCCGGCCGGTGCCGGCGCTGCCTCCTGCGGCGCCGTTGGCACCAGGTCCGGTGCGCCCTCCGGTGGCGACGCGCCCTCCGGTGGCGATGCGCCCTCCGGCCGCGGCCTCACCGGTCGCCGGGTCCAGCCAGGCCCCCCCGTCCGTCGTCCGCATGGCGCCCGCCGCGGCCCCCGCGCCCCCGCCAGCGTGGACGGCAGCGCCCGGCCCCGCGGGTCTGCCGTTGCGCCAGGGCGGTCCGGGGCCGGTCCAGCACCGACCCCTCGTGCCTGCGCAGCCGCCGTCCATGCGACCGACCCACACCCCCACCGGCGCGCCCGTAGGACCGGTGGGCGGCCCAGGATCGGGAGCCCCTCTCCCCGTCGGAGCCGGCCAGGGCGACCCTCGGATTGGGCGGCCGACCCGCAGCGGCACGCTGACCGCCTACCTCGTGCTCATCGTTGTCGCTGCCGCGGTCTTCCCCGTCGTGACATTGGCCGGTGTGTTCGCGTGGCTGGTCGCGGCTCGACTGACCGACCGGACCGTGACGTCACTGGTCCTGCGTCGTCACGAGCGCGGACGACGCGGCAGCGACGTTCCCCTGGCGGTGGCCACGAGCCCGTGGCACTTCGTGGTCGCCATCGTTGGTGCCGCGCTGACCCTGATCCTGCCGCTGTTCGTCGTGGGGTCGGCGGCATTCGCGTCATCGTGGGCGCTCACGGCCGTGCAAGGTGAAGGCGCGCTGCTCCCCACCTTCGTGCCCCTAGCCGCGGGGGCTTTCCTCGGGCTGGTGGTCCTGTGGTGGGGGCCAGGTGGGGTGAGCACGCGGCGCGGCACGCGCAGCATCGTCCGCGGCCTGCATCCGCCGGCTGCCGTCGGCGTCGGGATCGGCGTGCTGGGGGTGGCTGCGATCGGGCTGCTGGCGTGGGGGCTGCTGAGTGGGAGCCCCGTGTGGTGGCCGATCGGTGATCCGTCCACCTGGGCCTGGCTGCCCGCCCTGCCATGAGCGAGGGCGACCTGTTGTCCGAGGCCCCGGAGCCGGATGACCTCACGGCACCGCTGGACCCTGAGGTGACGCAACCCCGTCCCCGCAGCCGGGCCACGCTCGCCGGCCGGGAGGCCTGGTTGCGGGTGCGTCACATGCGTGGCGAGCCGCCCACCGATCCGATCCCGCTCGTCGAGCTCGTCCAGGGCACGCCCTACCGCCATGTCGAGATCCCCTCGGAGGTCCCCGATGAGGGCGATCGGGTGCTTGAGGCGCTGCGGTTCGCCGGCCAGTTGGGCGAGCTCATGCTTCGCAGCGGAGCGGGTGCACCCCAGGTCGAGGCGAGCATGGCGGCGGTCGGGGCCGCGAGCGGGCTGCCCAATCTCGAGATCGATATCACGCTGCAATCTCTTCTCCTGCAGGCGCATTCGGCCGAAGGAGCCCCCTGGACCCAGCTACGGGTGGTGCGCGCGACCCGACCCGATCACGACCGGTTGACGGCGATCCACCAGCTCGTTGCGGCGATGGTGGCGGGAGATCTTGACCTCGACGCGGCCGTGGTCGAGTTGCGCCGGATCAAGGCGCGATCTCGCCGCTGGCCCGACCGGGTCCGCACTGTGGCCTCGGCCCTGGTCGCGACCGCGGTCGCCCTGATGATCGGGGCCGGGCTCTTCGCCGGGCTGTGGATATTCCTGTCGGTGCTGGTCGTGGCCACGGTGCACAGCGCCGTGCGCCCGCTGCGACTGCCGGACTTCTACGTCGATGCCGGGGCGGCATTCTTTGCCACCCTGCTCGCCTGGCTCGGGTATCTCCTCGGGGCGCTGGAGATCCTGCCCATCAGTCCGTCGGACTTCGCGTTCATGGTCGCTGGCGGGATCGTCTCCCTGTTGCCCGGGGCCACATGGGCCTCGGCCATCGAGGACGTGCTCTCCGGCTATCCGCTCACGGGGGTCGGGCGGATGTTCGGCACCTCGATCACGCTGCTCGGCGTCATCCTCGGTGTCGGTAGTGCCGTGCAAGTGACGGCGCGGCTGACGTCACTCAGTCACGTGACCTCGCCGACCGTCGTCGACCTGCAACCAACGGAGGCATCGTGGGCCTGGGTCCTCAGTGCCGGTCTCGTCCTCGGCGGCATGGCGGCCGTGACCTTGCAGTCCAGGCCGCGGATGCTCGGGCCGTGTGCCCTCCTCAGTGTGGTCGGGGTGACGGTGGTGCAGACCTTGCAGCGCACCGGCATCGCGGGGCCGATCATGGCCACCGCCGGCGCGGCGATCGTCGTGGGCTTCCTCGGCCGCTTCGCTGCCGAGCGGCTGCGGGCTCCGGCGCTCGTCCTCATCGTCCCCTCGACCCTGGCGCTGTTGCCGGGTCTGCTGCTCTTTCGCGGTATCTATCAGATGGTGGGTGTGCAGGGGGCAGGCACGTTGGCCATCGAGAGCGGCCTGATCAAGATCGTGTTCGCCCTCGCGACGCTGCTCGCCATCGCGACGGGCACGACCTTCGGCGAGATCCTCGCTGCGCCATTCGATCGGTCGGCCACGCTGATCGCCCGTCGCCGCCGCCGCAGCTGACTTTCCCTCCCCAGCCTGGGGGTTTCAGTCGGGGTAGCGGGTCGCGCAGAATGCCGCGAGGCGGTGCGCGAGGGCCTCGAGCTGGAGGTTTGCGTGGTGGGTGGGGTCCCAGGCTGCGTGCTGGGTGACGAGTAGAGGGCCGTTGTCGTCGACGATGCGCAGGGAGACCAAGCCGAACCGAGGGTCATCGGTGACGACCGCGACGCCGCGCCCTGAGGCCGCAACGGCAAGGGCGACCTCCGAGGTCTCGAACTCGTGCAGCTCGTCCGGGACGACCTCGGCCTCGGTCAGGGCGGCGTCGAGTCGACGACGAGCGTGGAACCCGGGGTGGCCGACGAGGAGCGGCTCGCCGGTGAGCTCGCTGAGCGTGATGGAGTCTCGCCCGGCCCAGGGGTGGTCGGCCCGGACATGGGCAAGGACGGGGAAGTGCGCGACGAGCAGATGGGCCAGGCGCTCGGGGGGTCGGTGCGGACCGACAGCGAGGTCGGCGCCGCGCTCCAGAGCTCGGTAGACGCCGTCCGAGGTCTCATGGCGCAGTTCGGGCCAAGGGTCCTCGGGGCCCAGCGTCACCAGGAACGGCGCAATCACGTCACTGTGGGTCGTCGAGGTCGCGGCGATGGCGACGTCCCGCAGGCGGCCGCGGGCAAGGGCGCGGGCGGCCCGCTCGACACCGTCGGCCCGGTCGAGCAGATCCCGGGCTAGGGGCACGAACCGCCGTCCGGCTGCCGTTAGCTGCAGTGGCCCGGCGCCGCGCCGAAAGAGGGCGAAGCCCAGATCGTCTTCAAGTCGGCGGATCTGACGAGACAGCGAGGGTTGGCTCGTCTGCAGCTGATCCGCCGCGCCGACCACGGACCCGGCATCGACGACAGCCAGGACGTAACGCAACACGCGGAGCTCCACGGCATTCAGTATGCCTGCCGCTATGCCTGTCAGGCATGGAGGGCTCGTGACCAGGACATTTGACGGCATATCCGATCAGGGGGAGTCTGGCGGGTGATGGGGCGCGATCCCCGCGCGCTTCGATCTGCCCCGATGATGCGGAGGATGACTGACCATGACCGTCGACCAGAAGCGCGTGCTGGCCACGCCGATCCCTGGCCCTAAGTCCCAAGCGCTCCAGCAGCGCAAACTCGCCGCCGTGTCGGCCGGCATCGGCACCGGTCTGCCGGTCTACGTCGAGAAGGCCGCGGGCGGCATTCTCGTCGACGTCGATGGCAACCAGCTCATCGACTTCGGCTCCGGCATCGCTGTCACCACAGTGGGCAACGGCAACCCGCGGGTCATCGAGGCCGTCCAGCGGCAGATCGAGGACTTCACCCACACCTGCTTCATGGTGACCCCGTACGAGGAGTACGTCGCGGTCTGCGAGAAGCTCTCCGAGGTCACCCCGGGCGATCACGAGAAGCGCTCGGCGCTGTTCAACTCCGGCGCCGAGGCCGTCGAGAATGCCGTCAAGATCGCCCGCCACGTCACCGGCCGGCAGGGCGTCGTCGCCTTCGACCACGCCTACCACGGCCGTACCAACCTGACCATGGCCATGACGGCCAAGAACATGCCCTATAAGGACAAGTTCGGCCCGTTCGCCAGCGAGATCCACCGGGTCGGGATGGCCTATCCGTATCGCTGGCCGACCGGGCCGGAGAACTGCGCGGAGGAGGCCTTCAACGATTTCGTCGCGGCCGTGCACGCGCGCGTCGGTGAGGACAACACCGCGGCGGTCATCATCGAGCCGATCCAGGGCGAGGGCGGATTCATCGTGCCGGCGCCCGGGTTCTTGGCGAAGGTGGCCGCCTGGTGCCAGGACAACGGCATTCTCTTCATTGCCGACGAGGTGCAGACCGGCTTCTGCCGCACTGGTGACTGGTTCGCCTCGACCTTCGAGGGCGTGGTGCCGGATCTCATCACCACGGCCAAGGGTATGGCCGGGGGCATGCCGCTCGCCGCCGTCACCGGGCGGGCGGACATCATGGACGGCGTCCACGCCGGCGGGCTCGGCGGGACCTACGGCGGGAACCCCGTCGCGTGCGCGGCCGCACTGGCCGCCATCGAGACGATGGAGAGCGAGGACCTGTGCGGGCGGGCGCGGGAGATCGAAGCGATCTTCACACCGCGCCTCGAGGCGCTGTCGGCGGCCCACCCCGGCATCATCGGGGACATCCGTGGGCGCGGCGCCATGCTCGCGATCGAGCTGGTGTCGGACGCCGACCGCAAGACGCCGGATGCAGCGCTGACCCAGGCGATCAACAAGGCCTGTGCGGCCCAAGGACTGGTCACGCTCACCTGCGGCACCTACGGCAATGTCTTCCGGTTCCTGCCGCCGCTGACCATCCCCGACGACCTCCTCGCCGAGGGGCTCGACATCCTCGACAAGGCGTTTGCTGACGCCGTCTCCGCGAAGGGCTGAGCTGCGACATGGCTTCGGTAGACCAGGTGATTTCCTCCGTCCCCAAGCAGCTCCTCATTGGAGGCCAATGGCGTGACGGCGAGGGCGGCAAGACGCTCGAGGTGACCAACCCCGCGACCGGCGAGGTGCTGTGCGCCATCGCCGACGCGTCCGTGGCCGATGGGGCTGCCGCGCTTGACGCTGCGGTGGCGGCCCAGGCTGCGTGGGCCAAGACCGCACCGCGCGACCGCAGCGAGATGCTGCGGGCAGCGTACGAGCTGCTGGTGTCGCGCACCGAGGAGTTCGCGCTCCTCATGACGCTGGAGATGGGCAAGCCGCTCGCGGAGGCGCGCGGCGAGGTGGCCTACGGCGCGGAGTTCTTCCGATGGTTCGCCGAGGAGGCGGTCCGGGTGCAAGGCCGGTATGCCGTGGCGCCCAACGGTTTGACGCGCCTGGTGACCATGCAGCAGCCCGTGGGTCCAGTCTTTGCCATCACGCCGTGGAACTTCCCCCTGGCCATGGGCACGCGCAAGCTCGGGCCGGCGATCGCCGCCGGATGCACCTCGGTGGTCAAGCCGGCGCACGAGACGCCCCTGACGATGCTGGCGCTCGCCGGCCTGTTGGAGGAGGCGGGCGTGCCGGCGGGAGTCGTCAATGTCGTCACGACCTCGACATCCTCGGCCGTGTCAGGACCAATCATCAACGACCCCCGCCTGCGCAAGTTGACGTTCACCGGCTCGACGGCGGTGGGCAAGAAGCTCGTCGAGCAGTCGGCCTCGCAGCTGCTGCGCTTGTCGATGGAGCTCGGCGGCAATGCGCCGTTCATCGTCTTCGAGGACGCCGACATCGATGCGGCCGTCACCGGAGCCATGCTCGCCAAGATGCGCAACATCGGTGAGGCCTGCACGGCAGCCAACCGCTTCTTCGTGCATTCGTCTGTGGCACAGGAGTTCTCGACGAAGTTCGCCGAGCGGATGGGTGCCCTGCGCGTGGGTGATGGCACGGCCGATGGGGTTGACGTCGGGCCGCTCATCACCGCCAAGGCGCGGGCGGACGTGCATGAGATGGTGACCGATGCGGTGTCGGCTGGTGGCCGCGCAGTCGTCGGTGGGGCTCTGCTTGAGGGAGCCGGCAACTTCTATCCGCCGACCGTTTTGGTCGATGTGCCCACGTCGGCGCGGGTCTTCCAGGAGGAGATCTTCGGCCCTGTTGCGCCGATTGCGACGTTCGAGACCGAGGAAGAGGTTCTCGCACTGGCCAATGCGACCGAGTACGGGCTCGTCGCGTACGTCTTCACGCGCGACAACTCCCGCGTGATCCGCGTCTCCGAGGCGCTGGAGTTCGGGATGGTCGGGATCAACCAGGGCATCGTGTCCAATCCGGCTGCGCCGTTCGGTGGCGTCAAGCAGAGCGGGTTCGGCCGAGAGGGTGGCTTCGAGGGCATCCAGGAGTACCTCGAGACCAAGTACGTCGGGATTGCCCTGTAACCGAGCACGTCACGCACGACCGTTCGTCTCCGGGACGCGGTTGTTCTCCATGGAACACGGCAGTTGCCGCGTCCACTGAGGGCAGCCGCGTCCGTGGTTTGTGCGGGGGACAAGGGTGGATATTCGCTTGCGCCAGGGCCGCGGCATTCGGCAGGCTCTCCTCTGGCCAATCAGGCCGACGACGGAACGCAAGCAGAGGACCGGCACCGTGCACACAGCATTCGAGAGCAAAGAACGCGCCCATCGCGTGCTGCCCGGACGCCCGCGTGCCTACGCGAGCCAGCTCACCGTGCGGCGCTAGCCGCCCGCCGAACCGCAGGTCACAGACGTATCTGGCCATCGGAGCGGCGCACCCCGCCCCGATGGCCCAATGGACACGGCACCGGTCTACGACACCGGAGATCGAGGTTCGACTCCTCGTCGGGGCACCCCATCACCAACCCCGAAGGAGGGGATCATCATGGACACCATGGACTTCCCGGTCGCGCTGCGCGGTGCGGTCGCGCCCACCTTGATGTGGGCGCGAGAGGAGGACGTCGAGTACGCCGCGCTCCAGCAACTGCGCAATGTTGCCGCGTTGCCGTGGGTGCAGGGCGTGCGGGTCATGCCTGACGTGCACCTCGGCAAGGGCGCCACGGTCGGATCGGTCATCGCCATGCGCGATGCCGTCTCGCCGGCTGCAGTCGGGGTCGACATCGGGTGCGGCATGACCGCCGTCAAGACGTCGGCCACGGTCGAGGACCTCCCTGACGACCTGGGTGCGGTGCGCCGGGCTATCGAGAATGCCGTGCCGGTCGGGTTCGCCGGCCACGACGACCGCTCGCCGAATCTGCGCAAGAAGGGTTCTCTGGCAACCCGATTCGACGCGCTCATGGCAGGGTTCGAGGACCTGCACGAGGGCGTGCAGCATCGGATCCGCAAGGCGGTCGGGCAGTGCGGCACCCTCGGCGGCGGGAACCACTTCATCGAGGTCACCTCCGACGAGGCCGGCCAGGTCTGGCTCATGCTCCACTCGGGGTCGCGCAACATCGGCAACGAGCTGGCGCAGCGCCACATGGCCATCGCGCGGGCGTTGCCGCACAACGCGGATCTGCCCGATCGGGACCTCGCGGTGTTTGTGGCGCGCACGCCGGAGATGGCGGCCTACCGTCGTGACCTCTATTGGGCGCAGGACTACGCGGCGCTCAACCGGGCCGTCATGATGGCTACGGTCCAGGAGGTGTTCGCGGGCCTGGTGCCGGCGGCATTCGACGAGCCGATCAGCGTCCACCACAACTATGTGGCGGAGGAGACGTACGACGGCATCGACGTGCTCGTGACCCGCAAGGGCGCGATCCGGGCCGGCGCCGGGGACCTCGGCGTCATTCCGGGCTCGATGGGGACCGGGTCCTACATCGTGCGCGGGCTCGGCAACGAGGCGTCGTACTGTTCGGCGTCGCACGGCGCCGGTCGGGTCATGTCGCGGACGAAGGCGAAGAAGACGTTCTCCGTGGCAGACCTGGTCGCCCAGACGTCCGGCGTGGAATGCCGCAAGGACGCCGGGGTGCTCGACGAGATCCCCGGGGCGTACAAGAACCTCGACTCGGTGATCTCGGCTCAGCGCGATCTGGTCGAGCCGGTGGCTCGGCTGACGACGCTGCTGTGCGTCAAGGGCTGAGGGCTCTTGTTGTCACGCGCTGGTCGCCCGCCTTGCGTCAGGTCGCTCGAACTCGGGCGACCTGGCGCAAGATCCGCGACGTTCGGTGTGATGGGGGCCGCTGGGGTCGGTAGAGTCTGGCCCGGCTCTTTCGGTGAATGTCGTGGGGCCGCCGCTGGCGTGGCGCAATCGGTAGCGCACCTGTCTTGTAAACAGGGGGTTAGGGGTTCAAGTCCCCTCGCCAGCTCCCCTTGATGCCGGGTCGCGTCTCAGCCTGGTCGCCCCGATCTCCCCCGGTCGCGACTCTCGGCGCGACCTCCGGCTATCCGCTAGACCTGCGGGGGACTGGCCCAACAGGGGCCGATCGTCCGCGGCGTTCGACGGCATTCCGGCCCGGTTCTGAGTGGGGCGCAGGCGCCCCACTCAACTGAGGTCAGGCCCGCTGGTCGGCGAGTTCGGGAGAGCGGCGAGCCGCGGACCACCACGCGAGCCGCAGGACCATGAGCAGTGATGCAAGGACCGCCACAAGTCCGAACGCGATGACGGCGGCATCGCCCTTGATCAAACCGTAGAACCCCCACAATGCGCCCTCGCTCAACATGAGAACCCATGTCGTGAGGGAGGCTGCCATGAGGTCACGTGTCCGGTAGGCGGTCCAGATCGATGGCGTCACTTGGACCAGGAAGGCGAAGGCTAAGCCAGCTCCCAAGCCCGAGAGTCCACCAACGATGAAGCTGAGTGCCAGAACGCATAGCCACAGTGCTCCGGCGAGGTATCGGGGCCGAACTCCGTTGCGGCCCAGGACAGCGACTGCGGCGACATACACCAGACACGAGAGCGCATCGGCCACGGTGGCCCACCACAGCCCGCGCGCTGCTGTGTACGCAACCCATGCGCCTGCGCTGATGGCTCCAAGCATCGCCCACATCGGGGAAACGCCCGCGGTCGATTTGACGCGCACGATGCGCAGGGTTTGCGGGAGCACTGCGACAACGGTGACGACTAGTGCCGCCGCGCCCGCCAGTTCCGCTACCCACTCCATCCTCATGACTCCCTCACTCGAACCTTCGGAGTTGTGCCGAAACGCATTAAATCGATGTAACGCGTTACGATAGCAGTATGCGTTACGACGGTAGGATGGTGACGTGGGTGTCGCCGTGAGTCCGAGCCAGGAGGACATGGACTGGCTTGTCGAGGTCATCAACGAGTACTCCACGGCCACGCGAGTGGCCGCCGATGAACTCGGGGGAGCGCTGACACAACTCCGCGGAGGGCCGCCGCTGGCCGCTGGACTCTCGGTGGAGGACGCCGTGGCCGTGGCCAATGCCTGGTTCGAGGTCTTTCGGGCTGCACCAGATGCTCAGGCCGTTGCCGCGACCCTCAACGAGCTTCTTGACCAGGCATCGCCCGCAGTGGTGGCCGTCTGTGCGGGCGACACGGTTCGCGGCGAGGTGCAGATGGCGTCGGCGGTCACTGACACAACACGACTCGCGGCCTGGGGTGCCCTCTGTCTGCTGGACCTCGTGGCAAGCGCCGGACTCGATCGACTAGGACTCTGCGCGGGGGATCGCTGTGTCGATGTGTACGTCGATCGCTCACCCAGGCGCAATAGGCGCTATTGCTCACAACTTTGTCAGACACGCGAACGCGTCCACCGCTTCCGCGAGCGCAGTTAGTCCGCTCGCGGGACGGGTGGGCGGCGCGTGGGTGAGCCACTCGCAGCCGGGCCCCTCAGGGGGTAAGACGGGAGCCCGTCCGTGCTCGCTCAGTTCGCCTGCGTGGCAGCGAGTTTGGCGCGGACATACGCCACGATCGCATTGGCGTGCCCGTGTCCTAAGCCGTGCTCGGCTTTGAGGACGCCGACGGTCTCCATGTGGCTGCGGGTGTCGAGGAGGTCGGCGGCGATGTCGAGCCACTGCTGGATCGGCTGCCATAGTTCTTCTCGATGCTTGCGAAGTACGACGCGGGCCCTTTGAGAGCAAGGCCCGGCATCGCGGGAGCCGGGGCAAGGACGCGGTGCTCAGTCATGGGGGCTCTCCTGCGGGTAGGCCGTGTGCCGACAGTTGCGTGCGGGACTCACTGCGGGCAGGGCGGTCACGTGTCCGCGCGTCCAGGAGTGGGAATCCTGCGTGCTCTGAACGACCCCGTCTTGGTGCGCGTCCAGAGCCGCCACTGCTTGTCGGACAGTGTGCAGGGAAAGTGCTCCTGCAGCCATGGCACGACCCGATGGAGGAGCACCGGCTCGGGGTCCGGGATGCAGAGCTCGACGCCGATCTGGGCTCGACTGTTGAGGATCAGACGCAATGAGCTGGTGCCTAGGGGGTGGCGCCAGTCGTACTCCGTGTGGGCATACCTGGCCGGATCCTGGCCGGCCAGTGGCTCCCGGGTCTGGGGATCCAGGATCTGGAGCGGCACGGACCAGGTGAACCAGATCGGCGCCATACCCCACTCATTGGTCGGTTGCGGCCCGATCGAATCCAGGAAGTTGAGGGCATCTTCGGGGAGAGACTCCGGGAGGATTCGGCTGTCGCCCGGGCCGAATGCCTCGTGCAAAGCGCGCACGTGTCGCTTGTCGGGGGTGAGTTTGGGGACCCGGTGAATCGTGAACCTGAGCGTCGCTGGCGCCGTGCCAACGGTGCACTCATGCAGGAACTCCGCCGTGCGCACATAGGCGGTCCGGCGTGACATGCGGCCCAAAGAGTGGGCGCCGCCACTGCTGATCGGCAGGCCTACGTACGTCACTGCCGATGGCCCGGACACGGTCATAGGTCGACCCTAGTTGGTGCCATTGGGGACCGGTCAGGACCAGGTGCCTTTCGTTCGGCGGCGTGAGTGCGGGCGCGGGTGACGTCACTGCCCGCATCGCGGGCGATGTGTCGCAGCAGGCCCGTGACGCGGTGCGGGATCACCTCGGTGGTGGCAATGGAGGTGTTGCTGCGCATCACCCCCGGCGCCAGCTGGATGGCTTGGGTCACCCGATACAGATCGGTCGTGTCCCGGGCGACCACCCGCACCATGAGGTCGGCTTCACCGGTCCGGAATGGCGGCGCGGGCGCCACGCCGCCGCTCCCTCGCCCCGCTCGGGTGGGTGGGTGGGCGGTGAGGCGTTCGACGAACAGGGGATCGATGACCTCGTGGAAGAGGATGTCGGCGTCTTGCGCGAGCTCGATGAGGTTCTCGCTGACCGTGGTGTCACCCGAGACGACGATCGAGCCATCCGGGGTGTCGAAGCGGAACCCGAACGACGGCGCCATGGAGTGGTGATCCACCACCCCTGACCCCCTGCCACCCGTGAGCGGTTCATGCCGTCGCGAATGGCTGCGTGCAGGACGTCGAGGTCGATCACGGCGAGCCGGCGGAACTTGATGCAGTAGCCGGTGACCGTAGCCTTGCCGATCGACTCGCCGTCCTCCAGGCCTGGGCCGCCGGCAATGGTGCTGGACGACCCGGAGGAGGCGGCAGCCAGGCCGACGTCACGATCTCGGGCACCTCGGCGTTCGACCAGCTCGCGCTGGTCTACGACGCCGATGGTAAAGACCACGGCACCGGCAAGGCCTACCCGAGCCCCCCAGGCCACTTCGACGACCCGAACGCCTGCGCCGGTTACTAGGCGGTGAGCCGGCCGCGGCGCCTCACGAGCGCTGCGGCCGGCCGTGCTTGGGCTGACGGGATCGGAGAGTGGGACAGGTGGCCGGCTTTCCGGTGGGCGGTGACCCGTCTGGGCGGAGAGGGGGACAACTGGCCGTCCTTCCGGTAGGTAGTGCCGAGCCTGGCCGGAGCGCGGGACAGGTGGCCGCCTGGGCGACCCCGGGATAGTCCTGCGACGGGGTCGCGACATGATGGGGTTCGCAGCGCGACCCCCTGCCGGAGAATGCCTCGGGGGCTGGCACCAGTAATCTCACCAGTGGGACCACATTGCGGTGGTCCAGGAGTCGAAAGGGTCGTCATTCATGTCGATCGACACACCGTCACGGTCCTTCATCCGCCCCGACGGCAAAGAGAAGGTGACCGGTGCGGGCCGTTACACCGCCGACCTGACCTTCACCGGGCAGCTGCACGCGGCATTCCGCTATGCCGACCACCCACATGCCCGGATCGTGCGGATCGACACGACAGCGGCCAAGGCCCTCCCCGGCGTGCTCGCCGTCGTCACCCACGAGGACGTCCCGGATGTGCGTTACGGGGGGATGGCCAAGGATCGGCGCCTGTTCGCCAAGGAGATGGTGCTCTGGGAGGGCGACATCGTCGCCGGCATCGCCGCCCGCACGGTCGAGATTGCCCGCCAGGCCGCCGCACTGATCGAGGTCGAGTACGAGGTCCTGCCCGGCGCCTCCGACTATGTCGCCAACATGGGCCCGAATGCCGCGGTGCTCCACCCGGAGTGGCAGTCCTACACCGCGGATGAGGCTCTCGGACGAGACGGCAACATTTTGGGCCGGTCGACCATCGTCAAGGGCGACGCGGATGCCGCGATGGCCGGCGCCGACGTCGTGGTCAAGAGCCGTTACGTCGCCGAGGCTGCCCAGGGCGTGCCCATCGAGCCGCGCGCCGTCGTTGCGCAGTGGACCGGTGACTCGGTCACGGTGTGGTCCAGCACCCAGGTCCCCTTCGCCGCGCGCTCCGGGGTCGCCGAGACCCTCCAGATCCCCGAGTCCAAGGTGCGGATCATCGTGCCGCTCCTCGGTGGTGGGTTCGGATCCAAGTGCGACTTCCACTTCGAGGCCCACATCGCGGTCTTGGCCCGGGTGACCAAGCGCCCCGTGCGGTTGGTGTTCACCCGCAAGGAGGAGTTCTTCGCTCCCGACCACCGGCGCGAGGGGATGACCATCGAGCTGGAGACCGGCGTGACTCGCGAGGGCCGGCTCGTCGCGCGCCGCGGCACGCTCGTCCTCGATGGGGGGGCCTACTGCGGTGAGGGCGGCTTCTTTGCGCAGATGGCAGCCATGCATGCCTGTGGTCCTTACAAGTTGGACTCGGTCAAGGTCGAGGCGTTCCTCAACTACTCGACCAACCAGCCCTCCGCGTCGATCCGGGCCCCTACAGCACCGCAGGCCTGTTGGGCGCTCGAGCAGCACATGGACGAAGTCGCCACCGCGATCGACCTCGATCCTGTCGAGCTCCGACGCCTCACGCTCATCGCCGAGGGCGACCATGGCCCCACCGGCCAGGTCTTTGACCGGATCGGTGCCAAGGAGGCCCTCGAGGCGGCTGTCGACCTCATCGGCTACGACCAGTACCTGCGCGGAGAGCTCCCCGAGGACGAGGCCATCGGCATCTCGTGTGGCTGGTGGCCGTCATTCGCCGTCGCCTCCGGGGCTTACGTCAAATTGAATGCCGACGGCTCGGGCACCATCATCACCGGCGCCCAGGAGAACGGGTCCGGCTCGGTCATGGGCCTGCCGCTGCTCGCGGCCGAGGTGCTCGGGATGTCCCCCACGGACTTCTCCATCAACTACCAGGACACCGAGGCCGGTCCCTGGGACCAGGGATCATCGGGATCGCAGACGACCTTCAACAACGGTCGGGCCGTGATTGAGGCCGCCAGAGAGGTTCGTGACCAGCTCCTGGCCATGGCCGCGGACCAACTGGAGGTTGCGATCGAGGATCTCGAGCTCGTTGATGGCGCCGCTCGGGTCAAGGGTGTGCCCGAGTCCAGCATCGCGATTGCCGACTTGGCCGGGACGGGAGAGCCGTTCTTGGGCAAGGGATCCGGTGATGTGCCGCAGGCTCCACCGGTTGATGCGTCCGCCTGTGTCGGCCGGCTCGGCATGGAGTCCTTCCTTGCGCCGCAACTGTTCACGCACGCCGCCCGGGTCAAGGTCGACCGGGACACCGGTGTGGTGCGGGTGCTCGATTTCGCCGCGGTCCATGACTCGGGGGTCATCGTCAACAAGATGGGCGCCGACGGTCAAGTCTTCGGCGGCGTGATGATGGGCATCGGCCAGGCGCTGACGGAGGCTACGTGGTTCGACCCGGATGGGCGCCAACTCAACCCTGGCCTGCTCGACTACAAGTTGCAGACCGCTTCCGATGGTCCCCGCATCCAGGTCCAGTGGATCGAGATCGACACCCCGAATGCCGGACCCAAAGGCAGCAAGGGCGTCGGGGAGCCTCCCAGCGTGCCGACTCCCGGTGCCGTCGGCAACGCGATCGCCAAGGTCATCGGCCGGCACGTCACCCAGTTGCCGATGACCGCAGAACGAGTCTGGGACACCGCAAACCACCCAGTTGGGGAGGGCCAGTGAGGAGCAACGCCACCGCGCCGCCGCGCCGTCAGCATCACTACGTCGAGGCGAGCGATGTCGCCAGCGCCGTCGCGGCGATGCGTGATGGTGCCCGGCCCATCGCGGGCGGCACCGATCTCGTGGTCGGGGCCCGTCACGGCAAAGCACCGCTGCCAGATTCCCTGGTCGGGATCCACCGCATCGCAGGGCTGGGTGCAATTGACCAGCTGGCTGACGGGGGGCTGCGGCTCGGCGCGCTCGTTTCGCATGCCACGCTTGAGGCTCACCCCGCGGTCGTGTCCGGCTACACCGGTGTCGCCGACGCCTCGGCCATCGTCGGATCGCATGCCACTCGGGCGACGGGCACCCTGGGCGGCAATGTCATGAATGCCTCACCCGCGATGGATACTGGCGCACCCTTGTTGTGTCACAACGGTGTGGCTGTGCTGGTGGGTCCTTCAGGCGAGCGTCGCGTCGCCCTGGCTGATTTGTGGGTGAGCCCGGGGCGCACGTCGGCGGCCCCGGACGAACTCCTGGTCGCGGTTGAGCTTGCGCCTGCGTCGTCTGCCGACGGCACCACCTCCGGCAGCGCTTACGTCCGGCTGCAGTACCGCCGCCAGATGGAGATCGCCATTGTCGGGGCGGGGGCCGTGGTCACCCTGGCCGCCGACGGCACGGTCGCGCAGACGCGGATCGCCATCACCGCCTTGGCTCCGGTGATCCACCGGGTGCCGGAGGCCGAGGCGGCATTCGTGGGCTCTGATGGTGGGTTCGGCGCAGCCAAGAACGCCGGGTCGCTCGCCGCCGCGGCAGCCCGCCCGATCTCAGACGTTCGCGGCTCGGCCAACTACCGCACCGCGATGGCCGCCGTCATCACGCGCCGCGCCCTCCTGACGGCGGTCCGCCGCGCGCGCGGCGAACACGTGCCCGTCCCCGCCAGCGACACGACCTTCGGGAGCTGAACGACATGTCTGTGGACATCACCCTCACCGTCAACGGCGTGCCCTACCCGTTGTCGGTCGATCCGCACGCGAGCCTGCTGCACACGGTGCGCGGCGACGTCGGCCTCACTGGCGCCAAGGAGGGTTGTGACGACTCCGAGTGCGGCGCCTGCATGATGCTCGTCGATGGGCGCCCCACCAACTCGTGTTCTTACCTCGCCGTTCAGGCCGACGGCGCCGAGGTGACCACCGTCGAGGGGCTGTCCGACGGGGATACCCTGGCCCCGCTGCAGAAGGCCTTCCTCACCGAGGGTGGGGTGCAATGCGGCTTCTGTACGCCGGGCATGTTGGTCTCGGCTACCGCTCTCCTGGAACGCAATCCGGACCCGACGGAGGACGAGATCCGCACGGCCGTGTCCGGCAACCTGTGTCGATGCACGGGCTACGACGGGATCATCAAGGCGATCGCCACCGTCGCACGGACGCACGCCAGGTAACCCTTCCCGTCCTCGTGGGTGAACGGGGTGGGGTGGAGGGTCCAGCCAGTGCACCCACGAGGTCCGGGGTGCCAAGCGCGGCGTGGGATCGCGCCTAGTCCGAACAATGAAGCCGCCGGCTAGCCCGCTCGTGGTGCTTGCCGGCGATTGCGGACCCACAACAGCACGCCGGCCCCGAGCCCAAGCACGGAGAAGATCAGGACAAATATCCAGGCCACGGTCCGGGCGACCAGTGAGCCTAGGTTGGGCGTGATGACCACGTTGCTGTTGTCCCCGGTGACGGACACCTCGTACTGGCCGCTCGCAGGCACGTCGAACCGGGCGACGCCGGTGTACACGGTTCCATTGCGGTTCAGACTCGCCGAGAAGTTCAGCGGCGCGACGGGCAAGGTCTCTGAGGACCCCCTCCTGACGGAGATGTCCTCAGGTCCGACGCTCGGCGTGCGGGTGTTGGTGGTCACGACCGACCGGCGAACCACCTCGTTTCCGACTTCCTCAAAGACGATCCAGGTCCCTGGGCCCAGGGTTAGCGTCGTGTCGACCGGGAGCGCGTACGTCGGGCTGGTGAAGAGGCCGACGACCGCAGGCCCCATCCGAGCCCCGAGCATGAAGACGGACAACAGCACGCTCAGGCCCGACACGATGAAGATGCCCTGGCCCAGCCTTCGCAGCCGAGGGCTCCCCGTCCTGTCCGAGCCGATGGCTGTCATAGCGGCAGCATAGGCAGACGCCTGCCGGAGGCGCACTCAACGGGTCGGGAGCCCTCGTTGCCAGGCCCAGGCAGGTCGCGCGGCTGTGAGCCGGCCTCGCGGCCGACCTCGAACTGAGCAGGCTAGCGCAGGATCGAGTCCATCTTCTTGCCCTTGGCGAGCTCGTCGACCAGCTTGTCGAGCCAGCGGATCTGCTGCATGAGCGGATCCTCGATGTCCTGCACGCGATACCCGCAGATCACCCCGGTGATGAGGGCGGCATTCGGGTTCATCCGCGGTGCCTGCCCAAAGAAGGTCTCCATGTCGCGCTCATCGGCGAGGACGGTCGCGAGACCCTCCTGGTCATAGCCGGTGAGCCAGTCGATGACCTGGTCCACTTCGGCCCGGGTGCGGCCCTTCTTCTCTGCCTTGGCCACATAGTGCGGATAGATGCTCGCGAAACTCGTCGCGAAGATCCGGTGCCCAGCCATGCCCGTCCTTTCCACGTCCGTAGCCCCCCACTCTGCCAGCCCACGCCACACGACCATCCCTCCCTGCCGGCCGATGGTGATCAAGCCTGGGTCGACGAATGGGTTGCACGGCAGCCACCTTGACGACTGGTCGCGGGGCCTCGGTGCGATCACCGTGACGCGTCGGCCCATCCACGCTCAGAGGTGGGCGCCGCACTGTCGAGCCGCCAGGACGGCGAGCGTCCGCGCGACCGCGATGACCTCGGGGATCTCGACCTGCTCGCGCGGAGCGTGGGCGTAGGCCACGTCGCCCGGTCCGTAGTGCAGCGTCGCGATCCCGCCCATCCCGGCATAGAGCCGCAGGTCGCTCCCGTAGGGGGCGGCCCCCAGAGCTGCGTCGCGACCCTCGACATCACGGATCACCGTCAGGACGTCCCGGACGAAGCCATGCCCGGAGTCGAGCTGCCCCGAGGCGAACTGACCGCCCGGCCACGACACCTCGACGGGGTGGTCGGCCAACCACGGGTCCCGCGCGCAGACCTCGGCGATCGCGTGCTCGAACTCCGTCCGCGCTTCGTGCGGCTCCTCGCCCAGGCGGACCCCGAGGCGCCCCTGGGCGACCAGCAGGTCGGGCACGCTGCTCGCCCAGTCCCCGGATCGGACCGTGCCGACGGAGATGGGATACGGCATGGGGTTGTCGGCATAGCGCGGGTCGGGCTCGGTGTTTCGTCGCCGCTGCAGATCGTCAAGGGCGGCATACACCGGCAGGAATGCCGTGAGCGCGCTGTACCCGGTGTACGGCGCGCTGCCGTGGGCCGCCTGACCCGCCACTTTGAGCTCGAAGGTCAACGCGCCCGCGTTGGCCGTCACGACCCGCCCGCTCGTGGGCTCGGGAATGACGGCGACGTCGCCACGATGGCCCCGCAGCATCGTCGCAAAGGCACCCAACCCGCCATCCTCCTCGCTGACGACGCTGTGCACCGCCAACGGCCGGGCCAGGTTCACCCCGGAGGCGACGAGGGCGTGCGCCACGGCGAGGTTGACGGCCGCCCCGGCCTTCATGTCGCACGCGCCGCGCCCTCGCAGGGTCGTACCGGTGATGGCGCCACTCCACGGGTCGCCGCCACCCCACTTGTCGACGTCGCCGGTGGGGACGACATCGACGTGACCCTGCAGGACGAGGGCAGGCGTGCCCCAGGGACCGAGAGTCGCGGCCAACCCATAGCCCTGGGTGCGGGGGGCTTCGGTGCCGGGGAAGTCCGGATGGGCCGTCAGCGCCTCAAGGTCGAAGTCCCACAGGTCGACGTCGAAGCCGAGCTCGGCCAGCCGGGCCCCATGTTGGTGCTGGAGATCGGCTTCAGCGTCGGAGCCGGTGACGCTGGGCACCCGGACGAGGTGGACGAGATCGGCAACGAGGGCGGCCTCATCGATCGCCTCGAGCACACGGCATTCGACAGCAGTGAGATCAGGGCCAGTCATACGCGCAACGTACCGCCGTTCGACCCTGCGGAACGAGAGGAAGGTAACCCTGAGTCGGCCGTACGCTGGGGGGGTGACGACCACCCTGCGCGAGGCGCCGGTGGGTCCCCGCCTGCTGGTCACCACCGTGGATTCAGGCGCGGCTCCCGCCCGCCGCCTGGCCGAGCTCGGGCTGCGCCCCGGCGCGCTGATCCGGTCCCTGCGCCGGACCGCGGGAGGTGGGCGGATTCTGGACATCGGCGGAGCGCGCGTCGCCCTTGGGTATGACCTCGTCGAGGCGATCGGCGTCGAGGAGGTCCGGTGACGCCCGACCCACACCAGCCCGTGGGAGGTGACCCCAGGGCCGACTCGATCGCCGCCTCACCGGGATCTCTGACGACCGTGCCAGGCGTGTCCTGCCACGAGGACGGCCGTGCCCCGCGAGCGCCGTCCGGGGCCCCCATCGTCGCCCTCGCTGGGGCACCCAACGTCGGAAAGTCCACCCTCTTCAACCTGCTCACAGGCGCCCGCCGGACCACCGGCAACTGGCCGGGCACGACGGTCGAGGTGGGCCGGGGTGCCTGGAATCTCTGCATCGCGGGGCGAGGCGATGGCGTGGTGTCGGTCGTCGACTTGCCGGGTGCCTACTCGCTCGACCCGCTCAGTCCGGATGAAGCGCTGACCCGAGACCTGCTGCGCGCTCCCTCGCAAGACCGGCCGGACGTCGTGGTTGTCGCGGTTTCGGCGGCGCACCTCGCCCGCAACCTCTACCTCGTCGCCCAAATCCGGGAGACCTCACTGCCGGTCGTCGTCGCCCTGACGATGGTCGACGTGGCCGATCGCCGGGGGATCGAGATCAACACCGAGGCCCTCGCCGAGCGCCTCGGCTGCCCCGTCGTCGCCCTCGACCCGCGCCGTCGTCGCGGCCAGGCGCTGCTCGCGCAGGCGTGCCAAGCCGCTCTCGCTGGCGGTCCCGTCGCGGCACGCCGGACCGACGCGGCATTCGTGGCGTCGGGTCAGGGTGGCGACGACCTCGCCCTGGCGGACGAGCGGTTCAGCTGGATCGAGAATGCCGTCGCCGCCGGGGTGACGCAGCACGCCCAGGCCCGCCAGACGTGGTCCGACCGCATTGACCGCTGGGTGACTGCCCCGGTCGCGGGCCCGCTGATCTTCCTCGGCGTGATGTGGCTGGTCTTCCAACTGACGACGTCGGTCGCCGCACCCTTACAAGGGGTGCTCGATGCCTTCGTTACGGGACCGTTGACCTCCGGGGCACGTTCTGCGCTGGGGGCACTCGGCCTGGGCGGGGGGCTCATCGAGGGATTCATCGCCAACGGTCTGATCGCCGGCGTTGGCATGGTGCTCACGTTCACGCCACTGATGGCGCTGATGTTCCTGCTGCTGGCGGTTCTCGAGGACTCCGGATATTTGGCCCGGGCCGCTGTGGTCACGGACCGCATGATGAGTCGGATCGGGTTGCCTGGCAGGGCTTTCTTGCCGCTCATCGTGGGATTCGGCTGCAACGTCCCAGCGATATCGGCTACCCGGATCCTGCCCCAGGCGCGGCATCGGGTGCTGACCGCTCTCCTGGTCCCGTTCACGTCGTGCACGGCCCGGCTGACGGTCTATGTGCTCCTCGCGACGACGTTCTTCCCGGATCGCGCGGGCACCGTCGTCTTCCTCATGTACGTCCTGTCCATCCTGCTCGTCGTGCTGGTCGGGGTGCTGCTGCGATCGACGCTGTGGCGGATGGTCGGGCGAGACCCGCTCGTCATCGACCTCCCGCCATATCAGCGGCCGACGCTGCGACTCAGCGTCTCGATCATGTGGTTGCGGCTCAGGGGGTTCCTGCGCACCGCTTCTGGGATCATCGTGGGCACCGTCATGGTTGTGTGGGTGCTGCAGTCGACGCCGTCGGGGGCCGGGTCGGGCGGCTTCGGCGCGGTATCGGTCCAGGACAGCCTGTATGCCGCGGTCGCGCGTGCCGTGTCACCCCTGTTCGACCTGGCCGGGTTCGGCCACTGGGAAGCAGTGTCGGCGCTCCTTGTCGGCTTTGTCGCCAAAGAGGCCGTCATCTCGTCCTGGGCACAGACCTATGCCCTGGCCGAGCCGGCGTCGTCGTCGCAACCCGGGGCGCTGGGAGCGCAGCTGCTCCAGACGTTCACCGAGAGCTCTGGCGGACATCCGGGTGCGGCCGTGGCGGCATTCATGGTGTTCCTCCTCGCCTATACCCCTTGTGTGGCAACGCTTGCCGCGCAGCGACGCGAGATCGGCACGCGGTGGGCAGTCTTCGGAGTTGGGCTCCAACTGGTGATCGCGTGGACGTTGGCCGTCCTGGTTTTTCAGGTGGGTCGGCTGCTATGACGACGTCGGAGACCCGGCCAGGATCCGCCGATACCACGCCGGAATCCGCGCCCGAATCCGTGCCGGCGACCCCGGGGACGGGCGGTCCACTCAGGGCCGTACTGACGGCATTCGAGGGCGACATCCATTCGCTCGACGACATCGCGCGACACACCGGGCTGGCTCGCGACGTGGTCTCAGCCGCCGTCGACCACCTCGTGAGAGCCGGTCGGATCGAGGCACGCGAACTTGCGGTGGGCTGCCCGGACGGAGGGTGCGGGTCGTGCGCGTCAGGTACGGCGGCCGGGGAGCCCGGCTGCGGTGCGGCTGCGCCCGGGCGGTCGCGGACCGGTCCGGTGCTCGTGGCGCTGAGCCTGCGCCGAGGCTGACGGCGGGTTCGCGGAGCAGGACCGGCTCAGGGCGCAGGCTCGGGGCGCGGCTCGTCGGTGAGTGAGGCGGCGCCGCTGCGGACTGAGCGCAGCTCTGCGCGGAGCCGGTCGATCTCGGCATGCAGGGCGTGGATCTCGGGCGGCTCGGGTGGACGTCCCTGGTGCTGCAACTGATGCACCCTCTCAGTCAGCCAGGACCCGAAGGTCGCGGACACCACACCGATAACACTGATTCCGGTCAGCATGAGGACGACGGCGACGAGGCGTCCCTCTGTTGTCACGGGGTAGTGATCGCCATACCCCACGGTCGTCACGGTCGCCATGGCCCACCACAAGGCGTCGCCGAAGGTCTCGATGTTGGCGCCCTGGCGGCCGCGTTCGGCGTCGAGGATCGCGATGCTCGACAGGAGAATGAGCAAGCTCGCAGCCGCCACCATGATGGCGGTGACTTTGCCCCGCAGGAGGGGGCCTGCGTTGCGATTGAGGACCGTGATCATGGTGAGCAGACGCAGCGGTCGCAGGGCGGGGAGGGCGACGGCGGCCAGGTCCAGTTTGTGACGGCGCAGGAAGGTCCGGCGGTCGCGAGAAAGCCACAGGCGTACCCCGTAGTCGACGGCGAACAGCACCCACGTCACGCGGGCAGCCCCCGCGAGGAACCCGACCAGGCCGACCTCCAGTCCCGGGTCGATAACCGGCAAGGCGTAGTCGGCGACGAAGAGGACCGCGCCGAGCATGAGGGGCCACTGCGTGAAGCGCTCCCAGCGCTCTCGAGGAGTTTCGTCGGTCACCGGGCCATGCTGGCACGTGCGACGCCCGGGCGCTGCCAGTGCGCGTCGGTTAGGGTGCAAGAGCCAAAGGAGGCGATGTGCCGTGCTCTCACTGTCCCTCCCGCAGATCGCGGATCTCCAGCTCGACGAGGCCCGGGCCTCGTCCAGCGCCCGGGCGGCTCTGACGATCCATGGTGGCCACGAGAGATCGTTGCGCGAGACCGTGATCGCCATCCTGGCTGGGCATGGGTTGGGGGAGCATGAGAGCCCGGGAGAGGCCACGCTCCAGGTGCTGCGCGGACGCGTGCGGCTCATCGCCGGTGACGACACGTGGGAGGGCTTGCCGGGGGACCACCTGGTCATCCCTGATCGGCGGCATTCGTTGGAGGCGATCGAGGATGCCGCTGTGCTCCTCACTGTGGCCAAGCCACTCCCGTGAGCACCGCTGACCTCGAACGGCTGCTGCGCTGGGAGGGTGCCGGAGGGACGTGGCGGATCCTGGCCGAGCTCGATGGCTCGGTGATGGTCTCGCTCTGTCGCTGCGACGGCGGTGAGGAGGCTGATCGCTTCACCACCGATGACGCCGACGTCCTGGAGTATGTGCGCACGCACCCCCCAACCTCTTACCTGGAGTGAAGCGCTTCGCTCGAGATGACGTGACGCGCGGACGAAGCCGCATGATTCGTCCGCGCGTCACGTCATCTCGACTGGACGTTTTGGGTCCTGAATGCCGTCAGCCGGGGGTATCCCGTGGCGTCAGGGAGGCTGAGAGCGCCCCGGACAGCGCGCGGACGGCGCGGCGTTGGGGTCTGGTCATGACGGCCGCCGTGGTGAGTGGGCGGTCAGCCGGCACGCGTGAGCATGAGCCGCCAGGCGTCCGGCCCTCGGTCGAGGTAGGTCACCGAGATGGTGTCGTCGCGGTCGGCGATCTGGGCCAGGAGCGGCTTGGGGTCGTGCGGGGCGACCAGGACCATCGAGTGGCCGGGCTGAATCGCGGTCAGGGCGCCAAAGACGGTGGCGTGCCTGATCGCGTGCGGAATGACGCGCACATCGAGCTCGGGCGAGACGTCGCTGTGGTCGTGGCACCCGCATTCGTGGCTGACGGGGGTGAGGGGCAACTCGGTGGGCGAACTCATGGCGGGCCTCCAGGTTATTTACAAGGAACAATGTAGAAAATACCCTGGCACCACTGGGGCTCCAAGTCGCCCCCCGCGTCGGTTGAGGCCCTGCCCCAGCGGAGCGGGGCGGCAGTCGGAGCCTGGGCCAGGTGAGGTGGGCGGCCGGCCCGGGGACTGGACCAGTTGAGGTAAGCGTCCCCCGGGCCTGGACCAGTTGAGCAGGGCAGACTGAGGCGATGGCCCCACGATTCGTCGACCCATCACCACCTGGCGAGGTCACTGTCGTCGTGCTGGCCGGCGGCGAGTCACGACGGTTCGGTAGCGACAAGCTCGGCGCGCTCTTGGCCGGCACCACCGTGCTCGACCGCTTAGTGGACGCGCTGCCCGCCACCTGGCGCGTCGTGCTCGTCGGGCCCCGGCGAGATCTCACCCGCGCCGCGGTCGAATGGGTTCGTGAGGAGCCGCCGGGTGGGGGCCCATCGGCCGGCATTCTGGCCGGTTCTGCTTGTAGCACAACAGATATGACCGTGGTGGTTGCCGGGGATATGCCATATGCCGCCGCGGCCCTGCCCGTCCTCGTCAAGGCGCTGGCCGAGGCCGGGGAGGATGTGCAGGCGGCAGTTGGCGTGGACGATGACGGCCACGCCAACCCGCTGCTCGCTGCCTATCGCACCGCCGCTCTGCGCCAGGCTCTCCCCGAACCGGCTCACGGCACCCCGGCCAAGCGGCTGCTCGCGATGGGTCACGTGACTGTCCCGATCGGGGGACGGATCTCGCGGGACGTGGACACTCCGGGTGACCTGCAGGCCTTCACATCCGGCCCCCTCGTTGATCGGCCCGTTGATCCTCCTGTTGATCCGCCCGCAGGTGCACCGGCTGGTTCATCCGGTTAGACGTGCCTTTGGCCCTTGGTCAGGTGGTGAGTCAGACGGCAGAGCACTGTCCCTGCTCGCGAGCTTCACGCGCAGGCGGCGTGGTGCCCCGCTGGGCCCGGGATCGACCTGCGGGAGGTCTACGGCAGCGGCTACCCCCTAGTAGTCGGGGTCCAGGCCCCGTTTACCAAGGGGTAACCGCTGCCATTGGCGGTGGGACCCGGACCCGCAGGGCTCAATGCACCACCCGGTATGGAAGTGCTGCCATCGGGGTGGGACCCGGACCCGCTGGGCTCAATGCACCACCCGGCACGTAACCGCTGCCATAAGCGGTGGTCCTCTGCGCACCTCCCGCGGTGAACGCCGCACACTCATGAGCATGTGCCGGCTAGCCCCCGTGGGCAGGCGCGGTCGCCCGCTCCTGTGCTGCTCATAGCGCCCATATGTCGCCGTTGGGCGGGGCCACCGGTCAGGCGCTACGCGTGCCGGATCCCGTGCGCGCCACGGCGATCACGTGGGGTCGTGGCCTGCTCCGGGCTCGGGCGTAGGCCGAGAGGACACGGCTGGTGACGTCAGCCGGGGCATCGCTGATTCGGCGTGGGGTGAGGCCGACGACCTCAATGCCCTCGGCCCGGAGGCGGTCGTCAGCCTCCACCGTGCGATCCCAGTCCTCGCCCTGGGAGTGGAAGCGGTGTGAGTGCACCATGATGGCCAGTGCCACGTCGTCGACCCAGAGGTCTGGACTGGTCAGGGCGCGGCCGCGAGCATCCGTGAGCTGCGGGTTGCACCAGATGTCGACGGCCCAGGAGTGTGCCTGCAACAGCTCGAGCATCCGGGCCTCGGGCGCGGACCAGCTGCCCTGACGTGCTGCGGCCAGGCCAGGACGCATCAGCACGGCATCGCGGGGGCGCAGCCGCTCGCACCACTCGGTAAGTGCATCGAGGGTTGCGATCTGCTTCTGGACCGCCTCGATGATGACCGCTTCGCGGACGCGGGGGCTGCGGGTCTCAAGGCAGGCGTCGAGGCAGGCGCGAGCCCGTGACGACAGCCGCAGCGGACCTCGAACCACAACGTCGGGGTCCATGAGCGCCGCGCGGCGCACGCGCACGAATGCACGTTCTCGACTGGAACGGTTTCTCGGCACGACGACCTGGACGCGGCCATCGCCGACCGCAGCCTCGATCCCGTAGGCGGCGGCAGCGGTGCTCCCGGCCAGGGCGCTGTCGGGACCTGCCCAGAGCAGGGCGGCAATCTGGCGTTGGCGCTCTCGCGGATCCTGGCGGCTGATGAGGTAGATGCTGGGGAGCAGGACGCGCCAATGGCGTCCGGCATTCCAGCGGATAGCGTCGGGTGACACCCCGGCCTGGATGAGTTGCCGCCCGGCGATCACCCCGTCCTGGGCTGCAAGAGCTTGGCGGGCGGCAGGGGGAAGACTCTCCATGTCCAGCAGCCTCACGTGCAGGCCCTTGCAACACTGCCTGGCCGAGAGATCTGTGGATCATTCCCCGCACCCTTGCTCACCTGTGGACGACCGCCTACGGCAGCGGTTACCCCTTGGTAGGCGGGGCCTGGACCCCAACTACTAGGCGGTAACCGATGCCTTAGGTCAGGCGCAGCGCGGGGTGCGGGGGGCAGTCGCGGGCGAGGTCGGGGGGCGCGGCTGCAGGCGGGGCCAGATGGCGGGTGCAGGGGCAGGCGAGGTCGGGGGGCGCGGGCCGGCCACGGGTGCCTGCGGGGTGCTGGCGCAGAGTGCGGGGGC
>JAGOME010000048.1 GCA_017993715.1 Phycicoccus sp. | reverse complement strand
GCCATCATCCGCGGGGCGCGTGACGGCTCCGTCGACGCGCTCGTCGTCGGTGGCGTGGACCCGCAGGACCTGTCGATCCACGACGCGGCGGGCGCCTTTGCGCGACCGTTCGTGGTCTCCCTCGAGCTGCGTCCCAGCGCGATCACGGCCCAGGCCGATGTGATCTTGCCGATCGCGCCGCACGCCGAAAAGGAAGGCGCCTTCGTCGACTGGGAGGGTCGGGTCCGGCCCTTTGAGGCCGCACTCCAGACCAGCGCGGTCAGCGACTACCGGGCCCTGGACATGCTCGCCGCCGAGATGGGCGACTACCTCGGCTGCCGCAGCCACGCCCAGATCGACGCCGAAATGGCCCAACTCGGGCCGTGGACCGGGGAGCGGCCCGCCGCCCCGCGGACCGGCGCCGGCGAGGTCCCCTCCGCCGAGGACGGACTGGTCCTGGCGACCTGGCGCACGCTGCTCGACCTCGGCACCCTCCAGGACGGCGAGCCGTACCTGGCCGGGACCGCCCCCAAGGCCGTGGCGCGGCTCTCCGCGACCACCGCGGCCGGACTCGGGATCGCCGACGGTGACCTGGTCGACGTCACTGCGGGCTCCTGGCACGTCAAGGTGCCGGCCCGGTTCACCGTCATGGCCGACCACGTCGTCTGGCTCCCGACCAACTCGGCCGGATGCGATGTGCGAGCGGTGCTCGCCGATACGGCCGCTCCGCAGGTCCTCGTCAGCAAGGGTGGTGTCGCATGAGCGCGTTCCTGAGCGCGGTGGCCGCACACGGCATTCCGGCTCTCTCCGTCCCGCTCGCCGATAACCCGGCGGCCGACTTCAGCGACACTCCGGCGTGGCTGACGTGGGTCAAGGCGGGGTTCGTCTTCGTCTACCTGCTGCTGTCGACGCTGCTCGTCATCTGGTTCGAGCGGCGCGTCATCGGCCGGATGCAGCAGCGCCCCGGCCCCAACCGCAACGGCCCCTTCGGTCTGCTGCAGTCCCTCGCTGACGGCATGAAGTCCATGCTCAAGGAGGATCTGCAGCCCAAGAACGCCGAGGGCTTCATCTTCACGCTCGCTCCGCTCATCACGGCGACGATGTGTTTCCTCGGCTTCGCGATCATGCCGATGGCTGGCGACGTCAACATGTTCGGCCACACCACGCCGCTTCAGGTCACGGACACCCCCGTTGCCGTGCTGCTCGTCCTGGCTATCGCCGGTATTGGCATCTACGGCATCGTCCTGGCCGGCTGGTCTTCCGGTTCGACCTACCCACTCATCGGTGGCCTGCGCGCGACCGCCCAGATGATCTCGTACGAGATCGCCATGGGTCTCTCGCTCGTCGCGGTCTTCCTGTACTCCGGGTCGATGTCGACCTCGCAGATCGTCCTCGGGCAGTCAAGCCTGTGGTACATCATCCCGGCGTTCTTCAGCTTCTTCGTCTACGTCGTCACGATGGTCGGCGAGACAAACCGGCTGCCCTTCGACCTCGCCGAGGGTGAGGGCGAGATCGTCGGTGGCTACTTCACCGAGTACTCGGGCATGCGGTTCGCGATGTTCTTCCTCGGCGAGTACATCAACATGTTCACCGTCGCCGCGCTCGCGACCACCATGTTCCTCGGCGGCTACCACGCCCCGCCCGGCATCGCCGCGATCAACGACGGCATGTTCGACCAGGGCTGGTGGGGCCTGCTGTGGTTCACCATCAAGGTCTGGCTGTTCATGTTCATGTTCGTGTGGCTGCGCGGCTCACTGCCCCGCGTGCGGTACGACCAGTTCATGCGCTTTGGCTGGAAGTTCCTCATCCCGGCCACGCTGGTCTGGGTCATCGTCGTCGCGATCTTCCGCGGCGCCGACCGCGGCTGGTTCGGTGACTCGACCATCGGTGTCCTGGGCCGCAACTACGCGACCTCATCGCTGATCCTGGTCGGAGTCATCGCCGTTGTGGCACTGGCCATCGGCTGGTGGTGGGACGGTCAGGCCGCCGCCAAGGAAGCAGCAGCGCACCCGACCCAACCCGACGAGATCGACCCGTTCGCCGGCGGCCACCCCGTGCCGCCCCTACCCGGACAGCGGCTCAAGGAGCCGACCCGGGTGCCCGAGCTCGCGTCGGCCGCAGTTGCCGGCGAGACGACGAAGGAGGCCCCTCGTGGCTGACGAGAAGAAGGGCGGCTTTTTCTCGGACCTGTTCGCCCCCGTCGGCGGATTCGGGGTGACGTTCTCGACGATGTTCCGCAAGGTCGCCACCGAGGAATACCCCGAGGAGAAGCGTCCGACTGCGGCCCGGTTCCATGGTCGGCACCAGCTCAACCGGCACCCCGACGGGCTCGAGAAGTGCGTCGGCTGCGAGTTGTGCGCCTGGGCCTGTCCGGCGGACGCGATCATGGTCGAAGGCGCGTCCAACAACGACGCCACCGGTGAGCGCTACAGCCCCGGCGAGCGCTACGGCCGGATCTACCAGATCAACTACTTGCGCTGCATCTTCTGCGGCATGTGCATCGAGGCGTGCCCGACGCGAGCGCTGACGATGACCAACGAGTACGAACTGGCCGACAACAACCGCGCAGACCTGATCTTCACCAAGGAGCAGCTGCTCGCCCCCGTGCAGAAGGGCATGCTGGCGCCGCCGCATCCGATGCCCGACGGCATGGAGGAGCGCGACTACTTCCTGGGCAAGGTCACCGGCGCGACGCCTGCGCAGGAGGCCTGGGTGCAGGAGCACGTGGTCGCCCCGGCAGCGGCGGCGGCGGAGGCCGTGGACTCGGCCGACGACACCAGTGAGAATGCCGCCGCGGCGGCTCAGGGACAGGGGGCGCGGCGATGACCGGCACCGGCGAAGCCGTCCTCTTCTGGATCCTCGGTCCCCTGGCCATCGTTGGGGCCCTCGGTCTGGTCTTCGCCAAGAAGGCCGTGCACTCGGCCCTCGGCATGGCGATGGCGATGATCATCCTCGGCGTCTTCTACATCGCGCAGGGCGCGGACTTCCTCGGCGTCATTCAGATCTTCGTCTACACCGGCGCGGTCATGATGCTCTTCCTCTTCGTGCTCATGCTCGTCGGGGTCGACTCCTCTGACGGTCTGGTTGAGACCCTCAAGGGCCAGCGGGTCGCGACGGCCGTCCTGGTCGCCGGCCTGGCCCTGGCGCTGATCGGTGCCCTGGGTTCGGTGATCTGGCCCGACCCGGTCGGTGTCGAGCAGATCAACCAGACCACGGGCAACGTCTCCGAGCTGGCCGGCCTGATCTTCGGCCGCTACGTCTTCGTCTTCGAGGCCACGGCAGCCCTGCTCATCACTGCCTCCATCGGCGCGATGGTCCTGGCCCACCGCGAACGCACGACTCGCAAGCTCAGCCAGCGCGAGTGGAGCCAGCGGCGCTTCCTCGCCGGCGAAAACGTCGCGGGTCTGCCGGCGCCGGGTGTCTACGCCCGGCACAACGCCGTGGACACGCCCGCGCTGCTGCCGGACGGGTCGCCTGCGGAGCTCTCGCTCTCGCGGGTGCTCACCGCCCGTGACCAGATCGGCGACGCCAAGCCCTTCATCGAGGCCGAGGAGCACGTCGTCGACGACATCGAGGAGGGCCGCTCACGATGAGCCTGGTCAACTACATCTACCTGGCGAGCATCCTCTTCGTCATCGGGTCGGCCGCCGTGCTGACCCGGCGCAACGCAATCGTCGTCTTCATGGGCGTCGAACTCATGCTCAACGCGGCCAACCTGGCCTTCGTCACGTTCGCCCGGTGGCACGGCAACCTCGATGGGCAGGTGTACGGCCTCATCGTGATCGCCGTCGCCGCCTCCGAGGTCGTCGTCGGCCTGGCCATCATCATGGCGATCTTCCGTGCCCGCCGATCGGCCTCGGTCGACGACGCCAATCTGTTGAAGCGCTAAGGAGACCTGGCGTGCCCACACCCCATCTCTTCGTCCCAGCCGTCGCGGCTGTCGGGACGCCTGAGGCGACCGGCATGGCGGCCTCCGCCTGGCTGCTCATCGCCCTCCCGGCGCTCGGCGCGACGATCCTGCTGCTCGGCGGGCGCCGAACCAACGCGTTCGGCCCGGCCTTGGCCACCGGCTTGTCCTGGGGCAGCTTCGGCATCGGCGCCGCGATCCTGATCGGCATGCTCGGTCAGGATCCCGAGGCGCGCTCCGGGCACCTGGCGCTATGGAACTGGGTCCCCGCGGGGCAGTTCCAGTTGAATGCCGGGCTGCTGGTGGACCAGCTGTCGATCAGTTTCGTCCTCCTCATCACCTTCGTCGGCTCGCTGATCCACGTGTACTCGCTGGGGTACATGGAGCACGACCCCGACAAACGGCGCTTCTTTGCCTACTTGAACCTCTTCGTCGCGGCGATGCTCGTGCTCGTCCTCGCCGACTCCTACCTCCTGCTGTTTGTCGGCTGGGAGGGTGTCGGTCTGGCGTCCTACCTGCTCATCGGCTTCTGGAACCACAACCCGGCCTACGCGACGGCGGCCAACAAGGCGTTCTTTGTCAACCGCGTCGGTGACATGGGGCTGTCGCTGGCGATCATGATGATGTTCGTGACCTTCGGGGCGGTCGACTTCGCCTCGGTCTCGCAGGCGGCCTCCGGGGCTTCCGAGAACTCCCTGACGATCATCGGCCTGCTGTTGCTCGTCGGGGCCTGCGGTAAGTCCGCGCAGTTCCCGTTGCAGAGCTGGCTCGGTGACGCCATGGCCGGTCCGACCCCGGTGTCTGCGCTCATCCACGCCGCGACCATGGTCACCGCCGGTGTGTATCTCGTCGTGCGCTCGCACTGGATCTTTGACGGCGCGCCCAACGCGCAGCTCGCTGTGGCCATCGTCGGTGGCATCACGCTGCTCTTCGGGGCGATCGTCGGCTGCGCCAAGGACGACATCAAGAAGGCCCTCGCGGCCTCGACGATGAGCCAGATCGGCTACATGATGCTCGCCGCAGGCCTGGGCCCGGTGGGCTACGCCTTCGCGATCTTCCACCTGCTCACCCACGGCTTCTTCAAGGCCGGGATGTTCCTGGGTGCCGGCTCGGTCATGCACGGCATGAATGACGGGGTCAACATGCGCCGCTACGGCGCCCTGTCCACGGCCATGAAGGTCACCTGGGGCACCTTCATGCTCGGCTGGCTCGCCATCCTTGGGGTGCCGCCGTTCGCAGGGTTCTGGTCCAAGGACAAAATCATCGAGACGGCATTCGCCGCCCCGGGAGCCCGCGGCTGGATCCTCGGCCTGGTCACCCTCATCGGTGCCGGGATCACCGCCTTCTACATGTCGCGGCTGTTCTTCATGACCTTCCACGGCGGGAAGCGCTGGGAGAAGGGCGTGCACCCGCACGAGTCGCCGCGCACGATGACCATCCCGATGATCGTGCTCGCCTTCGGGTCCGCCTTCCTCGGGCTCGCGCTTTCCCAGCTCGGCTTTACCGAGTGGCTGCACCCGGTCTTCGGCGGGGAAATGCATGAGGAGCACACCAACTGGCCCCTCATGGGCGTGACGCTGCTGCTGGTCGCCGGCGGTGCGGCATTCGCGTGGATCCGGTACGCCAAGGAGCCGGTGCCGGTCACGCCGCCGGAGGGTAACGCCCTCACGGTGGCCGCCCGCAACGACCTCTACCAGGATGCGGTCAACCAGGAGGTCTTCGAGCGGCCCGGCCAGGAGCTGGTCAAGGCGCTGACGTTCACCGACACGCACGGCGTTGACGGCGTCGTCGGTGGGGTGGGCGGCACGGTCGCGTGGGCCTCGGCCACCTTGCGCAAGGCGCAGAACGGTTATGCCAGAACGTATGCCCTGACGATGCTCACCGGCGTCGTCGCCGTCCTCGGAGTCCTGTGGGTGATGAACTGATGTCCGGCCTGCCGCTCCTCACCCTGATGATCGTGGTGCCGCTGATCGCGGCCCTCATCATCGCGGTGCTGCCCTCCGGCTCGGCCGCCATGGCCAAGCCCATCGCGCTCGGCGCCTCCCTGGTCACCCTCGTGCTCTCGCTGGTCGCGTGGGCGGAATGGGACGCCGCGGGACCGCAGTTCCAGCTCACCGAGACGTATGCGTGGATCCCGCAGTTCGGGGTCTCATATGCCGTGGGCGTCGACGGGATCGCCCTCTCGCTCATCGTCATGGCCAGCGTGCTCACGCCGATCTGCCTGCTCGCGGCGTGGAATGACCTGGGTGAGGGCGCCGGCGACAACCCCGGCCGCACCAAGACGTACTTCGCGCTCATGCTCACCCTGCTGCCATTCATGGTCGGGGTCTTTGCCGCGCTCGACGTTTTCCTCTTCTACGTCATCTTCGAAGCCATGCTCATCCCGGTCTACTTCCTCATCGGGATGTTCGGGGGCGACGGTCGCCGTCGCGCAGCCATGAAGTTCATCCTGTTCAGCCTCGCCGGCGGGCTCATCATGCTCGTCGGGGTCATCGCGCTGTACTTCGCGGGGCCTGGCGGCGAGCAGGGCTTCCTCATGGAGAACCTCATCGGCCAGGTCGGTGGCTCGGTCGAGGCCCAGCGGTGGATGTTCCTCGCGTTCTTCATCGCCTTGGCGATCAAGGCGCCCATGGTGCCGCTGCACACCTGGCTGCCGGACGCGGCTGCGGCCGCGCGTCCCGCGACGTCGGTCCTCTTGGTCGGTGTGCTGGACAAGGTCGGCACCTTCGGGATGATCCGCTACTGCCTGTCGCTGTTCCCCGAGGCATCGACGTGGGCGACCCCCGTCGTCATGGTTCTCGCCGTGATCTCGATCATCTACGGCGGGCTGCTGGCTATCGGGCAGCAGGACATGATGCGGCTTATCGCGTTCACCTCGATCAGCCACTTCGGGTTCATCGTCCTGGGCATCTTCGCGATGACCTCGACGGCCGGTGCGGGGTCCGCCCTGTACATGGTCAACCACGGCTTCTCCACGGCCGGGCTGTTCCTCATCGCCGGGTTCCTCATCGCCCGCCGCGGGTCGGCCCGGATCGCCGACTACGGCGGCTGGCAGCGGGTCACTCCGGTCCTGGCCGGGACGTTCCTCGTGGCCGGTCTGTCGTCGCTGGCGCTGCCCGGGTTGTCGTCCTTCGTGTCGGAGTTCCTGGTGCTGGCCGGGACGTTCCAGTTCTCCAAGGTGGCCGCAGTGGTCGCCACGTTCGGCTTGGTGATTGCGGCGCTCTACATCCTGCTGATGTACCAGCGCGTCATGACCGGACCCAAGCCCGAGCTCGGCGACCAGACCCCCCCGGACCTGAACTGGCGAGAAAAGGCCGTCGTCATTCCGATCATCGCGTCGTTCATCGTCTTCGGGTTCTACCCCAAGCCGATCCTCGACCTCGTCAATCCCACGGTGGAGCAGACCATGACCCATGTCGGCGTCACTGATCCTGCACCGACGAGCGCCTCCGGGAGTGCCAAGTGATGCCCGCCGCCTTCGGAGCAGTCCCGTTCGACTGGGCTGCCCTGTCGCCGATGCTCGTCGTGTCCGTTGGGGCCCTGCTGGGCACCCTCGTCGAGGCGTTCGTCCCGCGCGCCTCCCGCTATGTCGTGCAGCTGGCCCTGTCGGTCGTCACGCTGCTCGCGGCCCTGGTCGCGCTCGTGGTCTGGGCCGAGCCCGCCCCCGGCGGGCGCACCGTCGGCGGGTCGATCACGATCGACGGTCCCGCGCTGTTCATGCAGGGCACGCTGCTCGTCTTCGGCCTGCTCGGGGTGCTGCTCATCTCGGAGCGCTTCGGGGGCGAGGGACCGGATGCCTTTACGGCTCAGGGCGCCACCACCCCGGGTTCGCCCTCGGAGGTCGCGGCGACGCGCGCGGGGTTCGTCACCTCTGAAGTGTTCCCGCTGACCCTGTTCGCGGTGCTTGGCATGCTCATGTTCGTCGCGAGCAGTGACCTGATCACGATGTTTGTCGCGCTCGAGGTGCTCTCGCTGCCGCTCTACATCATGACCGGGCTCGCCCGTCGACGCCGCCTGCTCTCGCAGGAGGGTGCGCTGAAGTACTTCCTCCTCGGGGCGTTCTCGTCGGCGTTCTACCTGTTCGGTGCAGCGCTGCTCTATGGCTTCGCCGGATCCACCGACCTTGCCGCGATCGCGTCCTCAATCAGCGTCGGCTCCGCGACCATGGAGGGCCTGCTCCTTCCTGGTGTGCTCCTCGTCCTGGTCGGTCTGCTCTTTAAGGTCGGCGCCGTGCCGTTCCACTCGTGGACGCCGGACGTCTACCAGGGTGCCCCCACCCCGGTGACCGGCTTCATGGCGGCGGCGACCAAGCTCGCGGCATTCGGAGCGATCCTGCGCTTTGTCTACGTCGGTGTCGCCTCGTCCCGCTGGGACTGGCAGATCGGCGTGGCGGCCATCGCCGCGTTGACCATGGTCGTCGGCGCCGTGGTCGCGGTGTCGCAGACCGACATCAAGCGCCTGCTCGCCTACTCCTCGATTGCGCATGCCGGCTTCATCCTCGTTGGCGTCCTCGCCTTCGACGTGACCGCGATCTCGGGCGTCATGTTCTACCTGCTCAGCTACGGCCTGGCGACGCTCGCGGCATTCGGCGTCATCGGGATGGTCCGGCAAGGCGCCTCGGAGGCGACCCACATCAGCCAGTGGTCGGGGCTGGGTCGATCGCACCCCGTTGTGGCCGGGGTCTTTTCGCTGCTGCTCCTGGCGTTTGCGGGGATCCCGCTTACGTCCGGGTTCACGGCGAAGTTCGCCGTGTTCGCCCCCGCGGTGAGCCATGGCGGGACGACCGGTGTTGTGCTCGTCGTCATCGGCGTGCTCATGAGCGCCATCACGGCCTACGTCTACTTCCGGCTGCTCGTCCTGATGTGGTTCCGCAAGCCCGCCGACGATGTGGTCGTGCTCGTGCCGAGCGTCGCCACGACAGTCGCGGTCACGGTCGGCGCCATCGCCACGGTGCTCCTCGGCGTCGCGCCGGGTCTGCTGCTCGAGATGGCGGACCAGGCGGCGAAGTTCGTCCTGTGACGCAGGCCCCTTCGTCGGGGCGTGGCACGCCCTCGCTCTTGGTCATGGCCGGGTCCAGCCCTGCGCTCGTTGAGTCGCTGTCGGCTGGCCTGGCCGAGGTGGATGCGTTGCTCCTGCGCCGGGTGGACCACTCGGACGCTTTCATTGCTGAGGCGTCCGGCCATCTGCTGGAGGCTGGCGGCAAACGGTTCCGGCCGCTGCTGACGCTGCTGTCGTCGTTGCTGGGGAGCGGGCCCAATGAGTCCGTCGTCGCGGCGGCCGCCGGTGTCGAGCTGACCCACCTCGCCTCCCTCTATCACGACGATGTCATGGACGAGGCGTCCGTGCGCCGGTCGGTGTCGACGGCCAACGCGCGCTACGGCAACTCGACCGCGATCCTCGTGGGGGACCTGCTGTTTGGCACGGCGTCGGATATCGTCGCCGACCTCGGGCCTGAGGCGGTCAAGATCCAGGCCCAGACGTTCGTGCGGCTGTGCTCGGGGCAGATCCGCGACGACCGGCCGTGCCCGGCTGGCGTGGACCCCACCGAGTACTACCTCGGGGTGCTCGCCGACAAGACGGGTGTGCTCATCGCGACGGCCGCCCGTTACGGTGCGATGTTCGGTGGCTGCCCGCCCGAGGTGGTCGAGACCATGCGGGAGTTCGGCGAGCAACTGGGCATCGCGTTCCAGCTGGCCGACGACCTGATCGACATCGAGTCCACGGCGCAGGAGCTGGGCAAGACGCCCGGCACGGACCTGCGCGAAGGCAAGCGCACCCTCCCGGTCATCTACGTGCTGGCGTCGACCGACCCGGCGGATGCGCGGCTGCAGTCGCTCCTCCTTGGGGACCTGTCCTCGGATGCGGCCCTCGCCGAGGCCTTGGAGTTGCTGCGCGCCCACCCCGCGATGGCGGCGGCCCGCGCCGAGACCCAGTCGGTGGCTGCCCGCGCCCAGGTCGTGTTGGAACGCCTCCCGGACAGCGAGGCCAAGGATGCCTTGCGGGCCCTGGCCACCGCAGTGGTGGATCGGGTCGCCTGAGCCTTGCGCCGGCTATGGACGCCCCCCAGTCAGGCTTTGGTGGGCGCTCAGCCTGGGATGGGGGCCGGGGTGTCGGCGGGTCGTTTGCGGATGGACAGGGCCAGCGCTACCGACGCAAAGCACAGCCCCGCGGCGATCAGCCAGGCCGACGAATAGGACCCGGAGGCGGTCCGGATCCACCCCGCGACGCTCGCTCCGGCGCCAGCTCCGACCATGTGTGCCGCGAACACCCAGCCGAAGACGATCCCCGAGTCGGCGAGCCCGAAGTGGGTGCGGCACAACGCCACGGTCGGTGGCACGGTCGCGACCCAGTCCAGCCCGTAGAACACGATGAACACCCACATCCCTGGCTGCACGTTGGGCGCGAGCACCGCATCGATGACGAGCAGCGAGGCACCGCGCCCGCCGTAGTAGATCGCCAGGAGCCACCGGGGATCGAACCGGTCGGTGAGCCACCCCGACAGCACCGTGCCCAGCAGGTCGAAGACCCCGACGAGGGCGAGCAGCCCCGCTGCCGCCGTCTGGGCCATGCCGTGATCGTGGGCCGCCGGGATGAAGTGAGTCTGGATGAGCCCGTTGGTGGACCAGCCACACACCCAGAACGTCAGGACGAGCGCCCAGAAGGACCATTTCCGGCTCGCCATCCGGAGCACCCGGAATGCCGCCCGCGCCGGGGACTCGGTGGACGGCGGGGGCGCCGCGACGGCATACCCCTCCGTCAGGCCGTAGGGGAGCAGGCCCCGCGACTCGGGCCGGTCGTGGAGGAAGACGGCGACCATCACGGCCATGAGGACTGCGAGGACGGTGACGATGAGCGCGGCGGCACGCCAGCCATCGTTTTCGGCGGTCCAGGCGATCGCCGGCAGGAAGACGAGCTGACCGGTCGCGCTAGCCGCAGAGAAGAGCCCGGTGACGAGCCCGCGGTGGGTGTGGAACCACCGGTTGGCCACGATCGCGCCGAACACCAGCGCCATCGAGCCCGTGCCGATCCCGATGCACAACCCCCAGAGCACCCACAGCTGCCAGGGGGCATTCATCACGGTCGTCAGGGCACTGGCCGCGGCCACGACGAGCAGGGAGCCGGTGACGATGCGCCGCACTCCGAACCGCTCCATCAGGGCCGCGGCGAAGGGCGCGGTCAGCCCGTACAGCACGAGGTTGAGGCTGACCGCACCGGACGTCGTCGCCCGAGACCACCCGAACTCCGACTCGATCGGCTCGAGCAGCACCCCGGTCGAGGAGCGGAATGCCGCCGCGGTCACCAAGGCGCCCAGCGTCACCGCGGCCACGATCCAGGCCGTGTGCGGGCCGCGACGGGGACGCGGCTCGTTGGGTGCGGTCTCGCGCGATGGGTTGGTCTGGGTCACGGGCCGATTCTCGCACCGCCCTTGCCGCGAGATGACGCCAGGAGGATCATCGTGACGGACCCGGCAGGCTCAGGATCGGGAACGCGAGGGACGTGGAGATGGCGCAAGGGCCAGCAGCATCCTCGGATGCCAGCAAGGAGGCCGGTCAGAGCGGTCAGGCCCCGCCGGCATCACCACCGGATCCGTGGATCAAGGCACTCAGTGAGTTGCCTGCCGCGGAGTCCAAGCCGCTGTCCGGTGCCACCACGGTCGCCGAGGGCGCGGGGTATCCCGCTGAACTCGTCGCCCTATCGCAGCTCAATGACGCGACGTCGAGCATCACCACAGCGCTCACCCGGGTGAAGGCAACGCATGTCCTCATCGTGGAGGACCGAGCCCTGCTGGACTCGGAGGCGGCCTATCTGTCCGTCACCCAGCAGGTGACCGACATGGCGAACACCTTGAAGGCGGTCGTCGACATCATCCCTCCGGCTGCGAACGACGCCAATGTCAGGACGAACCTGATCCCGCCCGGTGTGGTGGCCGGGTTGATCGGGGCCATTCCCAAGCTCGTCGGGGGAGCGGCCGACATCGTCGGGATGTTCCGCACGAACTACACGATGAGCTCGCGCACGATGACACCGGAGGGGACGCCCTTGGTGGCCCAGGTGGCCAGACATCTCCTCAATGGGGATGGCCGCATCACAGTGAGCATCGATGGCTTCGCGTCGGTGCCGGCTGCGGAGGACTCAGGTCTGCTTCGCCAGTGGAATGCCGTTGTCACGCAACGTCGGACCCTGGAGACCAATTGTCTCGACCTCAGGGCGCGCGTCGCGGCGACAACGGCGACCGTCGACACTCTGCTGGGGAATCGGGAGGCTGCGTACGCGTTGCAGTTGAAGGCGCTGGAGGCGGGCAAGAGCCCGGATGCGCTCGAGGATGAGGTCCGCCGACTCGATGGCGACATCGCCACGGCGCGCTCGACGTCGGCCCTGGCGACCGCGGTCCTCGTCGTTGCCGACGCGGCTCTGGCCGCCGCCGGAGCTTTGGAAACGGCCCTCTTCACGGCACCGGCGGGTGGTCGCTCGCCCATCATGAGCGCGCTGGCGCGGGAGTCGCTGCATGGCAAGAACGCTCCTAGCCATGTCCTGTTCGTGTCCCTGGACAGCGTGGGCGCGGAGGTGGCCGCCCCGGCGAGCCAGCTGGGCAAGAGTGACGATGTGAGCTACCTGGGCGGGTTGCAGGTCAGCTACCTGGTGTACGAGGTGACTAAGGCAGCCGTGGTGGCGGCGGGCGTCGAACGCCGACTCGCCTCGGCACGCCTGAACCTCAAGGACGGGACGCTGAGCACCCAAGCGACCAGCGAGTTGCGCTGACGCACGACAGCCGCGGCCCGGGCTGGCTCAGACCGGCTCCGTGGGCTCCAGGAATCCGTCGGTGCCGTCCGCGTCGTCAGAGCCGGGGTCCCGAGGGGTGCCGCGGCGGCGGCGGGCGGCGCGGACGGAGTCGATCGACAACAGCAGCAACGCGACCCACACGATCCCGAACCCGACCCAGAGCGCCGAGGACACGTGCTCGCCGAGCACGAGCACGCTCACCAAGAGCTGCAAGACCGGCGTGATGAACTGAATGAGCCCGATCGTCACCAGCGGTACCCGTCGGGTCGCGGCCGCAAACAGCAACAGCGGGATCGCGGTCACCACGCCAGACAGGATCATGAGGGCGGTGTGGCCCATCCCGTAGCCCACAAACGTCGACGTGCCCTGGAGCGAGATAACGACGAGCGCCGCGGCCGCGAAGGGCCCCAGGACCACGGTCTCGGCCGACAGTGACTGCATCGACGTGAGGGAGGCGCCGACCTTCTTCTTGACCAGGCCATACAGCCCGAAGCTCACAGCCAGCGACAACGGGATCCAGGGGATGACTCCGGCGCCGATGGTGAGATAGATCCCCGCGAGAGCGCCCACGCCGACGGCGGCCCACTGCAGTCGCCGCAGGCCTTCGCCGAGCACGAGTACGCCGAGTGCGACCGTCACGATGGGGTTGAGGAAGTAGCCCAGGGCCGCCTCGTAGGTGCGGCCGGTGATGACCGCGAGGATGTAGACGCCCCAGTTGACGCCGATGAGGACGGCGGCAGCGGCGAGGCCGAGCGCAAGTCGTCGGTTGCGCAGGGTGGGCTTGATCCACGCCAGGTCGCGTCGCAGCAGCAGGATTGCGGCGCACAGCGCCAATGACCAGACCACGCGGTGGGCGAGGATCTCCATGGAGCCCGCCGGTTTGAGGGCGTGGAAATACAGCGGGAACGTGCCCCAGATGCCGTAGGCGAGGAACCCGAATGCCGTGCCGCGCCGCAGATCGTCGGGTTCGGCGGGACGGGTGGTCACGTGCCGACTCTAGTTCGGCTCCGAACGATGAGCGGCGGCATTCCGCCTCCGCGACCACCCAGTGGTCGAGCGTGGCGAGGGCGGTCAGACGCGGGCGAGCAACTCGACGCTCGGCACGACGAACACGCCGGTGGGTGCGGCGCCCCAGGCTCGCCAGCCCTCGGCAATCCGATCGAGGTCGGTCTGGCCGATCCCGCGCTCGTTGGCGACGGTCGCGAAGGTCGATGCGGTCACGCGCTCCGCCCACAGTGCGGCCCACCACTCTCGCTCCTCGGCGGAGGTGTAACACCAGCTCGAGGAGGTCAGCGTGACGTCGGTCAGGCCCGCCTCGGTGACCCAGTCTGGGTAGTGGCGACCGGCATCGGGCTCGCCGCCGGCCACCCGAGCAAGGTGCTGGTACAGAGTGCGCCACTCGTCGAGGATCGGTGAGTCCGGCGACCAGAAGAAGGCGCCGTAGTCACTATCCCGGGCCGCGATCAGCCCGCCGGGTCGGGTGACGCGCGCCATTTCCTGCAGTGCGAGAACGGGATTCGACACATGCTGCAGCACTTGGTGCGCGTGGACGACGTCGAATGCCGCGTCGGGGAACGGCAGGGTGTGGACGTCGCCGACACGGCATTCGACGTTGGTCACGTCGCGGCGCACGATCTCGGCACGGGTCAGCGCGACGGCATCGGGCGTCATCTCCAGGGCGATCACCGACCCGACGAGGGTCGCGAGGTCGGCGGTGATGGTCCCCGGACCGGACCCGACATCGAGCAGCCGCTCGCTGCCGGTCAGGTGGGGGAGGAGGTAGGCCGCGGAGTTCTCGGCCGTGCGCGACCGGTGGGAGCGCAGGACGGCGTCATGGTGTCCATGCACATATACCCCCATGGCGCCTGTCTCCCGGTCAGGCGACCGCGGCGACGACGACGATCTCGACGAGGTAGTCGGGAGTCGCGAGAGCGGCCTGCACGGTGGCGCGGGCGGGGGTTGCGCCGGGGGCGACCCAGGCCTCCCACACGGCATTCATCTCCCCGAAGGTCTGCATGTCGGGCAGGTAGATGCCAGCGGAGAGGATGCGGGACTTGTCGCTGCCGACCTCGGCGAGGAGCCGGTCGATCGAGGCGAGTGCGTCGGCGGTCTGGGCGGTCACGCTGTCGCCGGACCCGACCTGCCCGGCCAGGTAGACGGTGCCGTTGTGCACGACCGCCTGGCTCATGCGGGGGCCGGTCTCGATGCGAGTGATGTCCACGGGTGCTCCTGGGTGTGGGTGGAGGGGTGACGCGAAGGGGGCTTTGCGAGGGCTTGCGAGGGCTTAGGCGACAGTCCAGGTGTCTCGGCCGAGCAGCAGGCCGGCCAGGTCGTCGTCGCTCGCGGGGCCGCCGGCGGCGGACACGGCCATGTCGACCTGGGAGCGCACCGCATCGTCGTAGGAGGGGCGCGACACCTGGCGGAAGATGCCCATCGGCACATGCGTCATCTCGGGAGTGTCCAACCGGGACAACGCAAAGGCCTGGCTCGGGTCGTCGGCGGAGGGGTCGTGGACGACGACGTCGCGGTCGAGGGCATCGGCTTCGGGGACGAAGCGCATGGTTGCCCCGTCGCGCACGAGGACCAGGCGCGCGTCCTCGGTGCCGACGGTGACCGGCTCCCCGGCGCGCAGCCGCACGAGCCGTTGGTCCTGCTGGGTGCGGTCCTTGATCAGGTCGAAGGCGCCGTCGTTAAAGATCGGGCAGTTCTGGTAGATCTCGACGAGGGCCGTGCCGCGGTGCTGGGCGGCGGACTTGAGGATCTGGGTCATCGATGCGCGGTCGGACTCCATGACGCGGGCGACGAATGTCGCCTCGGCGCCCAGGGCCAGCGACACCGGGTTGAACGGGCTGTCCACCGATCCCATGGGCGAGGACTTGGTGACCTGGCCGACCTGGGAGGTCGGGGAGTACTGGCCCTTGGTCAATCCGTAGATCTGGTTGTTGAACAACAGGATTGTCATGTTGACGTTGCGGCGCAACGCATGGATGAGGTGGTTGCCGCCGATGGACAGCGCGTCGCCGTCGCCGGTGACGACCCAGACCGACAGGTCGGGGCGGGAGGTCGCCAGGCCGGTCGCGATGGACGGGGCGCGCCCGTGGATCGAGTGCATGCCGTAGGTGTCGAGGTAGTAGGGGAACCGCGACGAGCAGCCGATCCCGGAGATGAAGACGACGTTCTCGCGGCGAATGCCCAGCTCGGGCAAAAAGCCCTGCACCGCAGCCAGAATGACGTAGTCCCCGCAGCCCGGGCACCAGCGCACCTCTTGGTCGGAGGTGAAGTCCTTCTTGGTCTGCTTCGCCGCCCCCTCCGGGAGGGTGGGGATGTCGGCGAGGCCGTGACGCGGCATTCCGAGGTCGGTGGTGCTCATGAAATCTCCTCCAGAGCCGCGCGGATGACGTCGGCGAGCTCGGTGGTGGTGAACGGCAGCCCGCGCACTGACGTGTGCGAGCGGATGTCGACGAGGAACTGCGCCCGCAGGAGCAGGGCGAGCTGGCCGAGGTTCATCTCGGGGAGGATGACGCGGTCATAGGCCGCGAGGATCTCACCGAGGTTGTGCGGGAACGGGTTCAGGTGCCGCAGGTGAGCGACGGCCACCGGCGCCCCTTGGGCGCGGACAGCGCGAGCGGCCGCCTGGATCGGTCCCGCGGTCGAACCCCACCCGATGACGAGCACTCGGGCGTCGCCGGTCGGGTCGTCGACGACGAGATCAGGGACCTCGATGCCCGCGATCTTGTTGGCGCGCAACCGCGTCATCAGGTCGTGGTTGTCCGGGTCGTAGGAGATGTTGCCGGTGATGTTGGCCTTCTCGATGCCGCCGATGCGGTGTTCGAGGCCGGGAGTGCCGGGGACGGCCCACGGGCGGGCCAGGGTCTCGGGGTCTCGCTGGTACGGGTGGAAGACGGGATTGCCCAGTGCGTCAACGGCATTCGGCTCGGTGGTGAGCTCGACGGTGAGGTCGGGCAGGCTCGCGGGCGTGGGGACGAGCCACGGCTCGGAGCCGTTGGCGAGGTAGCCGTCGGAGAGCAGCAGGACCGGCGTGCGATAGGTCGTGGCGATCCGTACCGCCTCCATGGCCGCGTCGAAGCAGTCCGACGGGGTGGAGGGTGCCAGGACGGCGACGGGGGATTCTCCGTTGCGGCCGAACATCGCCTGCAACAGGTCGGCCTGCTCGGTCTTGGTCGGCAGGCCGGTTGAGGGGCCGCCTCGTTGGACGTCAACGACGATGAGGGGCAGCTCGAGGGAGACGGCCAGCCCGATCGTCTCGGACTTCAGGGCGATGCCGGGGCCAGACGTCGTGGTCACGCCCAACGCGCCGCCGAAGGCCGCGCCGAGCGCCATGCCGACTCCGGCGATCTCGTCCTCGGCCTGGATCGTCGTGACGCCGTGGCGTTTGAGTGCGGAGAGCTGGTGGAGGATGTCGCTCGCGGGGGTGATCGGGTAGGACCCGAGGACCAGGGGGAGGCCGGCGCGGTGGGCCGCGGCGACCAGGCCGAGCGCGAGGGCGGTGTTGCCCGTGATGTTGCGGTAGACACCGGGGGGCATCGGCGCCGGGCCCACGGCATACGAGACGGCGAAGTCCTCGGTGGTCTCGCCGTAGTTCCAGCCCGCGTGCAGGGCCGTGAGGTTGGCCTTGAGAATGCCGGAGGTGGCGGCGAACTTCTTGGCCAGGAACGTCTCGGTCGCGTCGGTCGGCCGCGTGTACATCCACGACAGCAGTCCGAGCGCGAACATGTTCTTGGCGCGCTCCTTCTCCTTGCGGGTCAGCTCGGTGAAGTCGGCGAGGGCTTCGACGGTCATCGACGTCAGGCCCACGGCGTGGACGTGGTAGGACTCCAGGCTGCCGTCGGTGAGGGGGTCGCTCGCGTAGCCGACCTTGGACAGGTTGCGCGTGGTGAACTCGTCCTTGTTGGCGATGATCGTCGCGCCGCGGGGCAGGTCGGCGAGGTTGGCCTTGAGGGCGGCAGGGTTCATCGCGACGAGCACGTCGGGGGCGTCACCGGGGGTGAGGACGTCGTGATCGGCGAAGTGGAGCTGGAAACTGCTCACGCCCGGGAGGGTGCCCTGGGGGGCGCGGATCTCCGCGGGGAAGTTGGGCAGCGTCGACAGGTCGTTGCCCAGACTCGCCGTATCCGTGGTGAAGCGGTCTCCGGTCAACTGCATGCCGTCGCCGGAGTCACCGGCGAAGCGGATGACGACGCGGTCGAGGGACTGGACCGACTTGTTCTTCATGAGACCCCGGAGGTGGTGAGGACGGACGGCGCGTCATCGGTACTGCCGGCTGCGCTGCCTGCTCGACGCACCCATCCATGCTACGTCTGTTGTGAGGGTCTCCTCAGTTGCCGCTCACGTTGTGACAGGGAATGCCGCCCGCTCCCCGTGAGAGGTCATGGCGCGCACTCCACGCTCACGATGGGTATCGAATATGATACCTGGATGAACGTGCGCGCGGCTCAAGTGTTGCGGGGTGCCCTCGCCGCCTCGGGGATGACGCATGCCGAGTTGGCCGCTGCGGTCGGCACTTCTCGTCCGCGGGTGACGAGCTACGTTTCAGGTGCAACGAATCCCAACGCGGACCTGTGGCTGGAGATGTTGCTTGAGTTGGGTGTCATGGACTGGCACGAGGGCTCGCTGACCGCCGATGCCACTGTGGAGAAGATCAACTCTGCCGCGACGACGGCCGAGAAGTTTCGGTGGCTATTGGAAGGTCGGGACCATCTACGGTCTGCGGGTCCACTGGAAGCGCTCGCGAACTGGGGTCGCGTTGATGTGGGCAGTCATGACGCCCGCTGGGGAGTCTTCTTGGCTGCGCTGGTGGCGTTGGAGTTCGAGCGAAAAGGGATCCCCGCGCCGCGCTGGACGACGGTCGATCCAGTGTCGCCGGAATGGCACCCAGATCCGAGGTCGCGGGACGCGGGAGAGCTTGATGGTGAGTTGTTGTCGCGGGCCGGGATTGCCGTCAGACCGAAGGACCTGGTGACGATGTGACAGACCTGGATGCAGCGGATGTCCTTGAGCTGCTCGCCGATCTAGGCGCGCGACTCAGCCAGCAAGGCCTGACCGGGCAGGTCTTTGTTGTCGGTGGTGCGGCCATGCTCCTGGATGGGTTCGTCCGCAGTGTGACTGGCGACATCGACGTCGCCATCACGGCGTCCGCACCCGAGATATGGGCGATCGCGAGGCTGATGGGACGCGAGCTCGGACTCCAGACAACCTGGCTGAGCACGGGAGCTGGGCCCTTCATCCCGACACATGAAGCCGGCGACACTCGTCACTTCGGCGGCCTCACAGTGACGATTGCCAGCGACCGCGTCCTCCTGGCGATGAAGCTGGTGGCCGACCGGGCCAAGGACGTGGATGACATTCGATTGCTCATCCAGCGGCTGGGCGTCGGGAGCTCGCCGGAGCTGGTGGGCCTCGTCGAGGACGTCTACGGACGCGAGTACCTCGAGATGGGCCTTGGAGTCTTGGACATCCGCGAAAGGGCTGATTGGCACCTGCGGTCGACCTCGTAATCTTGGGGAGCTTGGCGTGGCCCGCGGCGGGTCGTGATGACCGCTCCCTCCGGGCGTGTCAGAGCGTGCTGAGAGCATGGGGCTATGTCGTCGAGGGAGGTTGGGGACCCGTCGTGGCGTGCACTGTGGGCTAAGTCGGCATGCGCCAACGGACGTCCTCACTCGCTCGTGGGTCACTTGCTGGACAGCGGCGCCGTGGGTGAACTCATCTGGGGCGAGTTCTTGGCACCGAGGACCCGATCCGACCTGGATCGCTGGTGCAACGGGCAGGGGAGGGCGGTCCTCACCCTGCTGTGCGGGTGGCACGACCTAGGCAAGGCGACTCCGGCATTCCAGGCTAAGCACGCGATCCTGGCGGAGGGTGCCGAGCGCGCGGGCTTTGCCCTGCCGAATTATCGAGGCGGGGATCCCCTTCGGCACGGCTTCAGTGGTGTCCTCATCGCGCAGCGGGTGCTCGCGGCGGCCGGTGCCCGCGGTACGCAGTGGCTGCTTCCCATCATTTCCGGCCACCATGGGCTCTTCACGAGCTGGGACAGCGGGCACTACCGGGCCAGCGCGATGCAGAAAGGTCCGACCGAAGCCACTCAACACTGGCTGGACGCGCAGGATGGGTTGGCAGAGTCCATCGCTGCCGCGCTGGGGGTGAACCTCACAGCCCTCAACCTGGACCTGCCGCCGCTGGCCGGCCAGCTGGCCATCGCCGGCTACGTGTCCATGGTTGACTGGATCGCGAGCTCCGATGCGTTCCCGGGGCTCGGGGCCGAGCCGATCTCCTGGTTTCAGGCGCAGGAGCGAGCACGATCCGCCTGGACCTCCTTTGGGTTGCGGGGAGGCTGGGACCTGCGGGAGCCCGTGACGGACGAGTCGTTCGTTCAGCGTTTCGGCAACCGTCCCCGCCCTGTCCAAGCGGCGGCCATCGCCGTGGCTGAACGGATGAGCGAGCCCGGCCTGCTCATCATCGAAGCACCCATGGGAGAGGGCAAGACCGAGGCGGCCCTGGCTGTCGCAGAAGTGCTGTCCGCGCGCTTCGGCCTCGGCGGCTTCTTCTTCGCCATGCCGACCCAGGGAACGACGGACGCGATGTTCGAGCGGGTCGAGGAATGGGCGCAGGACGTCTACGCGACGATGCCGCTCGCCTTGCTGCACGGCAAGGCCATGGCGAACGAGCATTGGCGCAGCCTCGTGACGCCAACGACGGTCGAGGGAATCTGCGACGAGGGTGACGACCACTACGGATTCCTTGGCTCGGTCTCCGGGGAGACCGAGCGGCGTGGTGGCGTGCCCGCCCAGTGGCTCCTCGGGCGACATCGGTCTTTGTTGTCGCCCGGTGGCGTCGGGACCGTCGATCAAGCGCTCATCGCGGCCACCCACATCAAGTACGTCGCCCTGCGCTACGCAGGCTTGGTGGGCAAGGTCCTCGTGATCGATGAGGTCCATTCCTACGACACCTACATGTCGCAGTACCTCCACCAACTGCTCGCGTGGTGCAGCGACGCCCAGATCCCCGTGGTGCTCATGTCGGCGACGCTCCCGCCAGGTCAGCGGCGAGATCTCATCGCGGCATACGCTCGCGGTCTGGCGGACGCTCCGCCGTTGGATCTCGCGGTTGATGACGACGGCGCTTATCCGCGGCTCACCTCGTGGACACCCACAGCGGGCTTGGTGACAGTTTCCTCCGAGTCGGCGCGCTCGGATCTCTTGGTGCACGTCGAGCCGATGACGACGCTCGATGTGCGCGACACCCAAGTCATCGCCGACGCTGCCGTGCACGCCACCGCCGACGGGGGTAGTGCGCTCGTCATCCTCAACACCGTGCGCCGGGCCCAAGATGTCTATCGCGCCGTCAAGGCAACCGGCGCTCCAACAGTGCTGCTGCACGGTCGATTGACCACGGCAGAGCGCGCGAATCGCACACGACGACTGGTTGCGTTGCTGGGGTCGGACTCGGCGAGCCGTCCTCACATGGTGGTCGTGGCGACCCAGATCGCGGAGCAGAGCTTCGACATCGATGCTGACATTCTCATCACGGACATCGCGCCAATGGACCTGCTCCTTCAGCGCATCGGCCGTCTCCACCGGCACGCGCATCACGATGAACACCGCCCTGGTGGCCTGCGTGCTCCTAGGGTCCTGGTGACCGGGATCCGCAATGCCGTGGGCCCGCCAGAGATGGTGAGGGAGTTCGGCTACGTCTATGACCGGCACAGCATTCTGCGGTCGGCAGCGCTGATCGGCGCCTCCGGTGACCAGTGGTCGATCCCGTCGATGACGCCGGGTCTGGTCGCGCGGGCCTACGACCCGGTCGAACCGTGGCCGATGGGCTGGGAGGACGACGCGCGACTGGCCGAGAACGATGCAACGCGGCGCCGCGAGGACAGGGTCGCGCGCGGCAAGTCGGGCGTTCTGGCGCCACCGGATACGGCTGGTCTTATGGCCGGCCCGATACTCGATCGTTTGCATGCCCGGTCCGGCGCGGAACGCCACGAAGAGTGGATCGCCGTGCGCGACGGCGAGCCAAGTGTCGAGGTGGCCTTGGTGCGACGCACGGACGCGGGGTACGTCAGCCTTTCCGGGTACCCACTGGGGATCCAGGGAGAGCGATGCGAGGACGCTGAGCTCACGCGTCGCGTGCTGGGGGATACCGTCCGAATCAATGAGCGTGACCGCGCCGCGCTGCTGGTCAACGCTCGTCCCCTGGACGGATGGGCTGATCTGCCTCTGCTCTCCCGCCTACTCGTGATCGAACTCGACGGCGATAACGGATTCAGCGGGCCATCGGCCGATCTGACCTACGACGAGGAGACCGGGCTGACCATCGAGCGGCGCTACCGCTCATGACCGCCGGCTCTGGAGGCGCGAGTCACTCAACGTTGTCGCGCCTCCGCCTGATCCAGAATTCGACGAGCTAGGGTCGGCAAGGCCGGCTAGGGGAGGCTTGTGTGACAGGGATTCTGATCGATGTGGGCTGGATCCAGGTGATCCAGGGTGGAGCGGTGCGGGATGTCGGGCTGCGGGAGGCGGTCCGGGACGCCCATGAGTTCGAGGACCTCGACTGGGCCGACCCGTTGGTGGCTTCGTCCCTCATGGGCTTAATGCTGGCGATCGTGCGGGAGGCCACAGGATTCTTCCGGGCCGCCGACATCGTGGGCGCCCTAGGTGCGGGTCGCTTCGACGGCGCGCTCATCGACGCCTACTTCGATGCCCACGCTGACGACTTCGATCTCTTCCACCCGGACAAACCGTTCTTCCAAGTCGCCGGTCTCGAGGCGACGAGTGGCGGGCCGAAACCGGTCTCGCTCATCGTTCCGGAGATCGCCACCGGGAACAACGTTCCCTTGTTTTCCAGCGTCAGCGAGTCGTCGGTGGCTCCGTTAAGTGTTGCCGAGGCCGCCCGCCGGCTCATTTCGTGCCAGGCCTGGGACACGGCGGCGATCAAGACGGGCGTCAAGGGCGACCCGAAGGTCAGTGGCGGCAAGACAACTGGGAACCCCACAGGACCCTTGGGTCAACTGGGCGTAGTCACGGTCATCGGGGCTAGCCTCTTCGAAACGCTGGTGCTCAACCTGCCCATGATCAGCCCGGTCCCGGGTGACCGAGCGGCCTGGGCAGAGCCCGCAAACCCCACGTGGCGCGAGCGGGCGGCATTCGGGCCCCTCGACCTCCTGACCTGGCAGTCCCGGCGAGTCCGCCTCTTCCCGGAAGCGGTGGACGGTATGACCGTGGTGACCGGTGTGATCGTCGCGGCAGGCGACCGGCTCATCCCCGATGCCTCCCTGGAGCCCCGCACCGCGTATCGCCGGATCCCCAAGCCCAAACCTGGTGAGGCGGCACTGCGCGCTCGCCGGCCGCACGCAGGCGCCATGGGCTGGCGGGGGCTCGCGTCGATGGTGACCTCCGGGCGCAGCCAGGGCACTGACGACTACGTGGTGCCGCCGGTGATCGAGGGCCTTCAGAATCTCGTCAACGATGGCTACCTCACCAGCAGTCACCAGCTGTCGGTGCAGTTGGCAGGAGTGGAGTACGGCAATCAATCGGCAGTTATCGAGAACGTGCTGGCTGATCGGACGCCATTGCCGCTGGTGGCTCTCGACTGGACGCGTGGTGACCCGGTCCGTCGGTTGCTGGAGGGGATGGCGCTTCAAGCAGCTGCCGTTGCAGCGGCCCTCAACCGCTTGGCTGACAATCTGCGCCTGGCCTCGGGCGGCGACAAAATCCCCTGGGACAAAGGGCAACGAGTCGGCGATCGGTTCGTCACGGGCCTTGAGCATTCCGGTGACCGGGTTCTGGCCGGGCTGATCGCGGAGCCAACCAAGGCCCAGGAGGCGGGCGTCGCCTGGGAGCAGCTGCTGCGGCGTGACGCCTGGTTCGTGGCTGGGCCGCTCCTCGACTCGGCGAGCCCAGAGTCATTCCTCGGGCGCCCCGAGTCAAAGCCTCGGCCGGGGGCCGAGACCAAGAAGCAACCGGTCATGCTGCGGCAGCAGTCGGCCGAAGCCTTCTTCCGGGTGGCCCTGAACAAGGCGCTTCCATCGACCATCCCACCACCCCGCTTGCCGGCCAATGCCCGTGCAGAGGAGTCCGCATGACCGTTGAAAGCACTCCACCCGTGGCCGTCGACGGCGCCGTCGAAGCCCGACCTGAGCGGCGGTTCTGGGAATTGTGGCGACCCAAGATCACGCCGGAGGACAAACACCGGGCGGATCTTCCCGGGCCGGAGCACCTGGCCACGGCTCGACGCGCGCTGAACCTGGACCCCGGTGGTGTCCCGGGCCTGTGGCGTTGGTACACCACTCTCGACGACCGCGGTCGGCTCACCACTAAGCTCCGGGCCGAACACGCCGCCCTCGGCCTGTACGGAGTCCACCAGCAAGGGAATGCCGCCCGCATGCATGACCCGTCCGTGCGCATCGGGGAAGCGCTGCACAACCTGCGCCGCGCGGGCAAGTACAGCGAAGTCGCCCTGGATCGACGCGTGACTGCCGCGGCAACGGCCAACGACCTACCCGAACTCGTGCACCATCTGCGGGGCTTGATCGCCATGTTGCGCGGCCTAGGTCAGCCGCTTGATTACAACGCGCTCTACCGAGACCTCTGTGCCTGGCAGGACCCCTCAGCGCAGGCCGCGGTCCGACGCCGCTGGGGTGCTGCCTACTTCGCTGTCACGACCTCCAATAACACCGAGAACTCCGGGAAGGACCCCCGCTGACCATGAGCCGTACTTACGTCGACGTCCACATCATTCAGGATCTGCCGCCAGCCAACCTCAACCGGGACGACAACGGCACGCCGAAGCAGGCCATCTATGGCGGGGTCGATCGGCTGCGGGTCTCCTCGCAGGCCTGGAAGCGCGCTACCCGCGACCACTTCGAGGCGTCCATGAGTTCAGCGGAGCAAGGCGTGCGCACGCGGCGCCTGCATGGCTTGCTCGCTGAACTGATCGAGTCACGCGGGGTGTCCTCGGACGTCGCGGCTGCCCGAGCCAAGGACGCGCTGGGTCAACTGGGTATCAAGGCGGACGCCAAAAAGGAGGGGTTCTCGTCGTATCTGCTCTTCGCCAGCCGATCCCATCTCGAACAACTCGCCGACGCGCTCGCGGGGGATGACGTGGACGTCAAGGCCATCAACGTCAAGGGCATCCTCGGCTCAACGCATTCGCTGAGCGTCGCGCTGTTCGGGCGTATGGTTGCCGACCTGGCCGAGCTCAACGTGGATGCAGCGGCGCAGGTGGCGCACGCAATCTCCACCCACGCGGCCCAGACCCAGTTCGACTACTTCACGGCTGTCGACGACGAGCAGCAGGCCAAGACCGAGGAAACCGGCGCTGGGATGATCGGCACGATCGAGTTCAACTCGGCGACCATGTACCGGTACGCGACGGTCGGCGTGGAGCAACTCGTCGACAACATGGGTGATCGCGAGGGCGCTATTGCTGGCATTGGTCAGTTCATCTCGTCTTTCGCCAGTTCGATGCCCTCGGGCAAGCAGAACACCTTCGCCGCGCACACCCGGCCGGCGCTCATCGCTGTCGTGATCCGGGATGACCGCCCGGTCAATCTCGTGAGTGCGTTCGAGCAGTCGGTGACGCGCACTGCATCGTCCGGTCTGCTCGAACAATCCATGAAGGCGCTTGGGCGCTACGCGAGCGGCGAGGCTGAGCGGTGGGGCGACCGACCCCGCCTCGTAGTTGCCTCCTACGCCGAGTCGAGCGGCAGCCACGAGGCGCTCACGACGGCATTCGGACCAAGCGTTCCGGTCCAGGACCTGCTTCGGGCGGTCACCGATGAACTCACGGCCCGGGGCGGCGCTGGTGACTGATGCCTGCCTCGTTCTCCGTCTCGCCGGGCCGTTGCAGTCCTGGGGGTCCCGTAGCGAGTTCAACCGCCGGGACACCGATGATCGACCGACCAAGTCCGGGGTGATCGGACTGCTTGCCGCCGCCCAGGGGCGTCGCCGATCTGACCCGATCGAGGACCTGCTCGCCTTGCAGTTGGGTGTCCGAGTGGACCAGCCTGGCAGCCTGCTGCGCGACTACCACACCGTCAGTGATCTCCACGGCGGCCCGTTGCTCTCCGCCTCGACCAACGCCAAGGGGCTCCAGAAGACAACGTCGCCCAAGAAGTTCACCCACGTCACGCAGCGTTTCTATCTACAGGACGCGGTAATCGTTGTTGCGGTCGGCGGACCTCGGGACCTTCTGACCACGCTGGTCGGTGCCCTGCGAGCCCCAGCGTTCCCTTTGGCCTTGGGGCGACGCTCGTGTCCACCGAGCGAGCCGCTGCTGCTCGCGCACAGTGTTGAGGAGCCCTTGTGGGCGGGCGGTCCGCTCGGAGTCCTCAAGGATGTGCCATGGCAGGCCGGTGCGGGCTGGAAGCACCGGATGGCAGGCTCGGCCCGGGTGCCGATCACCGTCGATGATCCCTCTGGCCCCGACGCACGATCCGATGTTCCGGTGTCTTTCGAGCCAGCGCGTCGTGGCATGACGACTCGCCGGGTTTCGCATCACTGGATCGACCTCGGGGACAGCGGTGCCGATTCGGCCAGCACCGCCGTCCATGACCCCTTCGCTCTCCTGGGATGGTGAGAGCCGGATGACCTACCTCTCCAAAGTGCTCCTCAACCCGTTGCGCTCAGGGGCGCAGAAGCTCCTGGCCAACCCTCAGGCCATGCATGCCGCGGTGCTGGGTGGAGTCCCGCCGGGGGTCGAGGGCCGCGTGTTGTGGCGCGAAGACAGCGCCCGGCGCTCAGGGGGGCTGATCGAGGCCGTTGTCCTTGTTCAGACACCCGTTGAGCCGGACTGGTCACATCTCATCGAGCAGGCTGGCTGGCAGACCGAAGAAGGGCAGGCCCTGGTGCGGCCCCTGGACCCCCTGCTCGATGCCCTGGCACTCGGCCGTCGCTTTCAATTTCGGCTGCGCGCCAATCCAGTTCGGGCCGTGGGCCACGGCGAGGGCCGGCGCGGCACACGCCGAGGAGTGGGTCGGGCGGAACTTCAACTGGACTGGTTCCTGACTCGGACCTCTGTCGACAATGCGCAGTGGGGCTTCACCGTCAACATGGAGCCACATCCCCACGTGCAGGTGGTTGCTCGCGATCAGCAGACCTTCACCAAGGGAGCCGACAAACGCCGCGTCACGATCTCCCGCGCAACCTTCGCCGGCGAGCTCCAGGTGACCGACGCGACCGTTCTCCGGGAAACTCTGCTGTCTGGCATCGGGTCCGCCAAGGCGTACGGTTGTGGATTGCTCACTCTCGCACCGGGATCTGGCTATGTGGTGGCTGGCTGACCCCCACGAGCTGCATCGGATCGGCGATCGGGTGTCGACGGTTTACATCGAGAAGTCGCACGTCGACCGGGCCGAGAACGCCGTCGTCGTCATCAACAAGGAACGCACGGTCCGTATCCCCGCGGGCTACGTCGGCTCGGTGCTCCTAGGCCCTGGCACGCGGATCACGCACGGGGCCATGCGGCTGCTCGCTGACTCGGGTACTGCGGTGTGCTGGGTCGGCGAACATGGCGTGCGCATGTATGCCGCCGGGTTGGGGCCCAGCCGTGGTGCCGGCCTGATCATGCGCCAGGCTTACCTCGTGACCCGGACTCCGGAACGGCTCGCAGTGGCGCGGCGGATGTATGGCATGAGGTTCCCCGGCGAGGATGTGTCGGGAGCGACGATGCAACAGCTGCGAGGGCGCGAAGGAGCTCGGGTCAAGAAGATCTACCGGGCGGAAAGCGAACGGACTGGCGTCGAATGGTCCAGCAGGAAGTACAAGGCCGGGGACGCTTTCGCGGCCGGTGACGACATCAACCGTGCCCTGTCGGCCGCCCACGCCTGCTTGTATGCCGCAAGTCACGCAGCCATCGTTGGGGTGGGTGCGAGCCCGGCGTTGGGGTTCGTCCACACCGGTGGTGCGATGTCATTCGTGCTCGATGTCGCGGACCTGTACAAAGCTGAGTTCTCCATACCAGTGGCCTTCGATCTGGTGGCCGCTGGGAGGGCGGAGGAGAGCGAGGTTCGCTACGCGATGCGCGAGAAGTTCCGCGACGGCGGCTTCATGAAACGAGTCGTGGCGGATGTCATCGACCTGCTGGGTGAGCCCGCCGACGGCGAGGGTGCCGACGTCAACCAACTCTGGGATGAGAAGCAAGGCGCCGTCGAGGGTGGTCGAGATTGGAGCGCCGCCCTCGAGGTTCTCATGCGAGAGGGTCATCTCGTTGTCAGTGGCCCAGACCTCCCTGAGGCTCAGGCCCCCTGGTGACCGTTGTCGTCCTCGTTGCCGCGCCGCCAGGCCTTCGCGGGCATCTGACGCGGTGGATGATCGAGGTGCAGGCAGGGGTCTTCGTCGGCTCATTGAGCATGCGAATTCGCGACCGCCTCTGGGCCACGTTGGCTGACCGGATCGGCGATGGGCAGGCCGTCATGATCGAGTCCGCCAGGAATGAGCAAGGGTGGTCCATGCGAACGGCTGGGCGTGACCGGTGGCGACCGGTAGATTTCGACGGACTGATACTGGTTGCCCGTTCGCGGCGGTAACGCCGCAGGTCAGCAAGTGTCCTCCCCGCCCGCGCGGGGATCGTCCCCGTCCGCGACTGCGACCGCGACCGCGACCCCGGTCCTCCCCGCCCGCGCGGGGATCGTCCGCGTGGGTCAAATTCGGGCATCCCCCGGAGCAGGTCCTCCCCGCCCGCGCGGGGATCGTCCGTTCACGATCCTCATGACCGCCCCCGCGGATCCGTCCTCCCCGCCCGCGCGGGGATCGTCCGATCGCCGGCAAGGCACTCGCGATCGTCGGCACGTCCTCCCCGCCCGCGCGGGGATCGTCCGGCGTCACCGATTGTTTCGTCGTCCTCGCGGTCGTCCTCCCCGCCCGCGCGGGGATCGTCCGCTTGTCGAGGTCCCCGACCCTGCGGCTCACCGGTCCTCCCCGCCCGCGCGGGGATCGTCCGTCGGTGTAGCGGCCGACGGTCACGAGGTAGGGGTCCTCCCCGCCCGCGCGGGGATCGTCCCGGATCTACCACGTCGGCATACTCCACGAACATGTCCTCCCCGCCCGCGCGGGGATCGTCCTCCGCCCGGAGCCACCGAGGAGTCCCATACGTCGTCCTCCCCGCCCGCGCGGGGATCGTCCTAGTCTGGGAATACGCCCTGATAGGGCACACGAGTCCTCCCCGCCCGCGCGGGGATCGTCCGTATGGAGAGAGAGACGGCAAGACTGGCGGGTCGTCCTCCCCGCCCGCGCGGGGATCGTCCCTCGCAGGCGGGGATCAGACCGGGGCCGGGGGCGTCCTCCCCGCCCGCGCGGGGATCGTCCGCACGTTGAGAACGGCCACCCGTTCGTCGGGGCGTCCTCCCCGCCCGCGCGGGGATCGTCCTGCCCGACATGCAAGGAGACCCCGTCATGACCCGTCCTCCCCGCCCGCGCGGGGATCGTCCGAAGCCGTCGCCGTCGCCCCCTTCGAGCTCGTCGTCCTCCCCGCCCGCGCGGGGATCGTCCTCGGTGATGGCGGGCTCATACGCCCACCCGGTCGTCCTCCCCGCCCGCGCGGGGATCGTCCACCTTGGCTCCCCAGACTGTGACCAACAACGGGGTCCTCCCCGCCCGCGCGGGGATCGTCCTGGGCTCGTGGTGCGGCACGCAACCTAGGCATGGTCCTCCCCGCCCGCGCGGGGATCGTCCGGCATCCAGGGCATGGCCCGGAGCTGGCGTGCTGTCCTCCCCGCCCGCGCGGGGATCGTCCGCGAATGCCGGCGCCGTGCGCGCACTGTGGCGGGTCCTCCCCGCCCGCGCGGGGATCGTCCCCTGGTGGCGTCGTGGTTGAGCACCCACCGACGGTCCTCCCCGCCCGCGCGGGGATCGTCCGCAGACCGACAACCTGGCCGGCGACTTCTCCCGGTCCTCCCCGCCCGCGCGGGGATCGTCCTGTGGGCGGGACGTCGCCGAGGGTGAACACCTGGTCCTCCCCGCCCGCGCGGGGATCGTCCCTCCTGCGCATCGAGGTCGCGGCGCTCGTGAGGGTCCTCCCCGCCCGCGCGGGGATCGTCCGACGAAGCGACCACCAGTCCTACGCAGCAGAGCGTCCTCCCCGCCCGCGCGGGGATCGTCCGCGCTCCCACTTGTCGTAGCCGAGGAGCGGCATGTCCTCCCCGCCCGCGCGGGGATCGTCCTCTGCGCCAGGCGATCACCGACGCCGGCCGCAAGTCCTCCCCGCCCGCGCGGGGATCGTCCGGATGGCTTGTGGGTCGGGCGGGTCGAGGCCGGGTCCTCCCCGCCCGCGCGGGGATCGTCCTACCCCTCGTCGTCGCCGAGGTCGAGCAGCCCAGTCCTCCCCGCCCGCGCGGGGATCGTCCTCATGCAGGCACCTCGATCGTCTTGCAGAGGCAGTCCTCCCCGCCCGCGCGGGGATCGTCCTCCGTCCGGTCGTCCTACGAGACGGCGATACTCGTCCTCCCCGCCCGCGCGGGGATCGTCCTGCCGTCAGGTCGCAGCATCGGAAGGTCGAGATGTCCTCCCCGCCCGCGCGGGGATCGTCCTCCATGTGATCCAGGGCCGACCAACCGCCAGCGTCCTCCCCGCCCGCGCGGGGATCGTCCCTCTTCGAGGTCGTCGACTCGGACGCGGCATGAGTCCTCCCCGCCCGCGCGGGGATCGTCCCTCGCAGGCGGGGATCAGACCGGGGCCGGGGGCGTCCTCCCCGCCCGCGCGGGGATCGTCCGCTACGGATCGCGCAGCCCAGCGAGGGCAGTGCGTCCTCCCCGCCCGCGCGGGGATCGTCCTGCTTGCGGATTGTTGCCGGGTCTGCGCCGGTAGTCCTCCCCGCCCGCGCGGGGATCGTCCCCAGAACTCGGAGTCAGTGGCCGCCTTGAAGCGGTCCTCCCCGCCCGCGCGGGGATCGTCCGGGAGGTTATTCGGGCGGCTCGATCGCGGGCAGGTCCTCCCCGCCCGCGCGGGGATCGTCCTTGGCCAAGCGCCTGCTCTGCGGTGACGGCGTAGTCCTCCCCGCCCGCGCGGGGATCGTCCGGCGTGGATCTCCTCGGCGTTGAGACCCATCCGGTCCTCCCCGCCCGCGCGGGGATCGTCCTGCTGATCTGCCGCCGATACTGCGACCGGATGGGTCCTCCCCGCCCGCGCGGGGATCGTCCCGTTTCGCTGCGCTCGGTCGGCGCCACCACGTCGTCCTCCCCGCCCGCGCGGGGATCGTCCGCTGGTGCCGTCGTCCCAGTCGTCGTAGTGCCGGTCCTCCCCGCCCGCGCGGGGATCGTCCTGGGAGCGCCCTAGATCCGCCACCCAGCATGGAGTCCTCCCCGCCCGCGCGGGGATCGTCCCCGATGAGGGCGCGGGTGGGGGTGGTGACGAGCGTCCTCCCCGCCCGCGCGGGGATCGTCCCCCTTGGCGCCCTCGCTGGAGCGCACATAGGTTGTCCTCCCCGCCCGCGCGGGGATCGTCCCCACAGGGCGCCCGAGATGGTGGGTCGGCGCAGGTCCTCCCCGCCCGCGCGGGGATCGTCCAACACTCGCGGCGCAGGCCGTCATCCTGGGCCAGTCCTCCCCGCCCGCGCGGGGATCGTCCTGCACGCGAGTGACCTGCTGCACCGCCTCCTGGGTCCTCCCCGCCCGCGCGGGGATCGTCCGGCCATCAGCGCGCCGACGCGGTCGCGGTATCGGTCCTCCCCGCCCGCGCGGGGATCGTCCGGGAGGGCGTGGAGGCGGCCTGCATACAGACCTGTCCTCCCCGCCCGCGCGGGGATCGTCCGGTGTTCTGGCTCACCCGACAGCGGCCCTCCGCGTCCTCCCCGCCCGCGCGGGGATTGTCCGCGTCTCTCCCAAGGCGTCCTGGCATTCGACGGGTCCTCCCCGCCCGCGCGGGGATCGTCCCGGGACTCGGCCCGCGCTGCCGCCAACGACGCCGTCCTCCCCGCCCGCGCGGGGATCGTCCGTAGCGCAGGAACTCCACGATCACTTCGGATAGGTCCTCCCCGCCCGCGCGGGGATCGTCCTGCGAGGTGGGCGGCGGTGAGTATCGACGGAGAGTCCTCCCCGCCCGCGCGGGGATCGTCCTCACGACCCGGCCCACCCGATGCACCGCGCCGCGTCCTCCCCGCCCGCGCGGGGATCGTCCCCTCGCAGCCAGGGCAGTCGGGCTCACCTAACCGTCCTCCCCGCCCGCGCGGGGATCGTCCTCGTGGCCGGGCTCGTGCGGCTATATCGGTGGCGTCCTCCCCGCCCGCGCGGGGATCGTCCCCCGTGGATGGACCAGACATGGTGCCTGTGCGGGTCCTCCCCGCCCGCGCGGGGATCGTCCTCCGCTGCCGTACTTCTCGCCGAAGTTGATGCCGTCCTCCCCGCCCGCGCGGGGATCGTCCCGCCATGAGCAGCGCGGCCACCGAGAGGCCGGAGTCCTCCCCGCCCGCGCGGGGATCGTCCTCGATCGGCGCGATCGATACCGTGTTCAAAGACGTCCTCCCCGCCCGCGCGGGGATCGTCCGGCGTCCACGACGGATCTGGCGGCGGAGGCGGTGTCCTCCCCGCCCGCGCGGGGATCGTCCGCCCGTGAGCGCGGATCAGGCTGCCGCGGACACGTCCTCCCCGCCCGCGCGGGGATCGTCCTACGAGGGCGGCGATCACGGTCCACGCCAGGGCGTCCTCCCCGCCCGCGCGGGGATCGTCCGAGAACGCCATTTGGTTTCTCGGGTCGTCCATGGTCCTCCCCGCCCGCGCGGGGATCGTCCCAGTATCCGCGACGCCATGACGCAGGCGTGGGAGTCCTCCCCGCCCGCGCGGGGATCGTCCGTACGCGGTGCCGATGATTCCTGCCGCGTGGTTGTCCTCCCCGCCCGCGCGGGGATCGTCCTTTGCGGGCCATGTCCGCATGCCCCAGGCCGATGTCCTCCCCGCCCGCGCGGGGATCGTCCCGAGATTCAAGCCATCCCGGGTCTACGAAATCCGTCCTCCCCGCCCGCGCGGGGATCGTCCCTGCACCCCGGCGCGCTTTAGGTGCTTGCGGACCGTCCTCCCCGCCCGCGCGGGGATCGTCCGCAGTTCGGCCATGACGGCCTCGAGCGCAAGCCGTCCTCCCCGCCCGCGCGGGGATCGTCCGGCGACAGGTCCACGTGTCGCCAGACCCAGGAGGTCCTCCCCGCCCGCGCGGGGATCGTCCCCATGTCAGCCTGCCTTGGGCGGGCGGACGGTCGTCCTCCCCGCCCGCGCGGGGATCGTCCTTCCGTTGTCGTGGACGGAGAGTCCACAGTGATGTCCTCCCCGCCCGCGCGGGGATCGTCCCTTGGCCTTTCCGACGACGGACGTGAGCACTGGGTCCTCCCCGCCCGCGCGGGGATCGTCCCGGGACCGTGCCCGGATCGTCCGATGGCGCGAGGTCCTCCCCGCCCGCGCGGGGATCGTCCGATAGCGCGGACGGTGCGGTCGGCCATGGGGCTGTCCTCCCCGCCCGCGCGGGGATCGTCCTCTGCCGACCCCGACCTATGAGGAGTCGCTGGCGTCCTCCCCGCCCGCGCGGGGATCGTCCCGTTGACTTGCCCTCCCCGGACCTGGATGCGCTGTCCTCCCCGCCCGCGCGGGGATCGTCCGCGTGCCGTGGGGTCGGTGCGCAGCTCAACGAGGTCCTCCCCGCCCGCGCGGGGATCGTCCACGACCGCGGCCGCGCTGGCTGCCTCGGCGGCGGTCCTCCCCGCCCGCGCGGGGATCGTCCGCTGTAGGTCGCGGCGTCGTAGACGGTCCAGGCGTCCTCCCCGCCCGCGCGGGGATCGTCCGCAGCGGAAGGCCCAGGAGCAGGGCGACCGTCAGTCCTCCCCGCCCGCGCGGGGATCGTCCGTACCCGCCTACGTGGACGTGCCCTACCCCGGCGTCCTCCCCGCCCGCGCGGGGATCGTCCTCGCCTGGCGCAGATTGCGCAGGTCGGTGGGATGTCCTCCCCGCCCGCGCGGGGATCGTCCGGACCTTGTTGCCGGCTTCATCGCCGACGCCCCGTCCTCCCCGCCCGCGCGGGGATCGTCCAGTGGCGCTATGACCCAAGCCCCCCCAGAGCGGGTCCTCCCCGCCCGCGCGGGGATCGTCCGCAGGCGAGCTGCCACAGGGAGGACGCGACGTAGTCCTCCCCGCCCGCGCGGGGATCGTCCGATCGAAGCCCAGACGAATGGCATCCTCGACCAGTCCTCCCCGCCCGCGCGGGGATCGTCCGCGAGGACGTGCCCGCACCGATCGCGGTCCGGGGTCCTCCCCGCCCGCGCGGGGATCGTCCTCGGTCGCGCTGGCGACCGACGACCCGCCAGGGGTCCTCCCCGCCCGCGCGGGGATCGTCCCTCAGCCGTGAAGGCCAGTCGGTCGGTGTCGGTGTCCTCCCCGCCCGCGCGGGGATCGTCCGGTCAGGTAGTCGGCCGTCGCGGGTGCGACGCGGTCCTCCCCGCCCACGCGGGGATCGTCCGTTCGAGGCGACCTTGTCCGGCTCGGCCTACTGGTCCTCCCCGCCCGCGCGGGGATCGTCCGAACCGGTACGACGGCGACTCGTGGGCGTGGACGTCCTCCCCGCCCGCGCGGGGATCGTCCCCACCCGGTCTGTGTCGCGCCGGCCGAAGACGCGTCCTCCCCGCCCGCGCGGGGATCGTCCGGCGACGAAGAGACCTACACCGTGGGCGGCAAGGTCCTCCCCGCCCGCGCGGGGATCGTCCGTTGCCGTCGAGCTGTACTCGCGCCGGTCGATCGTCCTCCCCGCCCACGCGGGGATCGTCCGCGTCCGCCGGGTCCATCGCCACCCTCGAAGCAGTCCTCCCCGCCCGCGCGGCGATCGTCCGGACAGCAGCGCGTCCGCGGTCCTCTTGACCCAGCCCTCCCCGCCCGCAGGGGATCGTACTGTCCCGGCGCGCGGCATCACTGCCACCTGAGCGTTGGCCACACGTCCCCCAGATTGTGGACATGACAGAGTGCCGACTCCCTCCTAGGCTCGAGGTGCTCCGGGGGGCCGGGTGCCCCCGACAGACTGGGCTCTGGTCAGGCGGACAAGCCGGGCAAAGGGAATGCCGCCACGCCCGTTGGGCCCGCCGCGTTGGGCGTGGTCGGGTGGGCGCCCCAGCCGTGGAGGGGTGCGGCTCGGGTGCGGTATTCGTGTCCGGTGGGGGTGGTGATCTCTAACTCGTGGGGTTGATGGTCGGGTCCGGGGTCGAGGCCGTCGTTGATGATGCGGTAGCGCCAGCCGGGGTGTTCTTTGATCTGGTTGTGGTGGGCGCAGTGTCCGTTGCCTTC
>JAGOME010000047.1 GCA_017993715.1 Phycicoccus sp. | reverse complement strand
GGACCGGACCCTGCTCAACATCCTCAGTCGCACGTCCGGCGTCGCCACCCACCCCCGCCGGTGGGCCGACGAACTCGTCGGCACGTCGTGCACGGTCCTGGACACCCGCAAGACGACACCAGGCTTGCGGGCGTTGGAGAAATACGCCGTGCGATGCGGCGGCGGCACCAACAAGCGCATGGGCCTCTATGACGTCGCGATGATCAAGGACAACCACAAGCTGGCTGCTGGGTCCCTCACCGCGGCCTATGCCGCGATCCGCCGCGACTTCCCCGACGTGCCCATCCAGGTCGAGGTGACGACGACGGCCGAAGCGTTGGAGTCGGTCGGCATCGGTGCGCGATTCCTGTTGTGCGACAACATGTCCACGGACTTGCTGACGGCCACCGTCGACGCGGTCCGGGCCACCGGAGAGACTGTCGAGATCGAGGCAACTGGTGGGCTCACCGTCGACGTAGCGGCGGCCTATGCCGCGACCGGCTGCGACTACATGTCGGTCGGCGGCCTCACCCACTCCTCGCCGATTCTCGACATCGCCCTCGACCTCGCGTAGGGAGCAACGTCAGTAGGCGCGGTGATAGAGGGCGACGCCGACGTCGATGAGGAGCCTCGCGTCGCGGGCGCCCGCGGCCTGCTCGGCGACGGCCTGCTCGACCGTGGCCGGTGGTAGCTCGATAGCCAGCACCGACTCCAGGTCCGCGGCGCTGTCGAACGTCCAATGCACCGTCAGCGACTGTCGGTCGTATCCGCGCCGCCGCCAGAACCGTGCCGTCCCCTCCGGGTCATAGGCCGGGTAGGCCGCTGAGAACCAGCGCCCGAACGTCGACACGGTCGGGTCGTGGTCGACCACGACATGAATGCCGCCCAGCGCCAGGACCCGCTCCACCTCGGCCAGCCCCGGCTCCGAACCTGACCCGAAGAAGTAGGCCCACCGCGAGTGAGCCACGTCAATAGTGTTGTCCGGCAGCGGGATCGCCTCCGCTGATCCGGCCACCACCCCGGCGGCGGGCAGAGAGACGATCCGAGAGCGGGCGGCATTCACCAAGGGCAGATGCGGCTCCAGGCCGACGACCTGGGCGCCGGCGGCGACGAACCTCGGCAGGTGGAAGCCCGTGCCGCAGCCGATGTCGAGCACCCGGGCACCGCACACAGGGGCCAGTTCGGCGATGGCGGCATCGACCCGACCCTCCCGGTCGTTGGCGAGATTCTCGATCTCGTAGACGTCGGGGGAGCCCCAGATGTTCGGGCTCGGGATCGTGCCGCGCACGTCACTCAGGCGCGCGACTCGGGGCAGGAGTGCGGCGGCCGCCGACCGTCCCCGCCTCGACGGTGGCGGGATGGATGAGGAGTGGCAGCAAGGCCCGACCCTGCGGTTGGCGCAACTGGCGCGCCATCCTCAGATGGGTCTCGCACCGCACCTCGAGCACGGCGTAGGCCTCCTCGCCCATGAGCGCGATGAGCTCGACCCGGGAACCGCGATACACCGGCTCACGGCCGACATGGGCGTCAGTGTTGGCCGAGCAGTACCAGTCGAGGTCCTGCCCGCCGGGGCCCCAGCCTCGGCGGTCGAACTCACCGATGCTCACCTCGAGATAGGTCGTGTCATCGGGCCGGGTCACCGTCCGGAACGAACGCCGGATCGGCAACTGCCAGCACACATCTGGCTTGACACTGTGGGGCGGCAGTCCTCGCAGCACGGCGTGCTGGTGCAGGGCACACCCCGCGCCTGCGGGATGGCCCGGCCGATTGAGGAAAATGCAGGCGCCATCGACGACCTTGGTCTTGCGGACGTCGTCCTCGAACTCGGTCCAGTGCTTGAGGTCCGCCGGGTCGCGGCGGCCACGCCGACCAAAACCCGGGTGATGTTGCCACTCGTCCTCACCGAGTTCGGCGACGATCGCCTGGACCCGCTGCACATCGTCCTCGTCCGTGAAATGCGCGCCGAGGGTGCAACAGCCGTCGTCCGGTCGGTCGCTGTAGATGCCCGGACAGCCCGCGCCGAAAATGCACGTCCAACTCGACGTCAACCACGACAGGTCGACCCGGAACCGCTGGTCCGGGTCGGCGGGGTCCGCGAACTCGGCCCACGTCCGGGGCCCGTCGGGAGGAGTCTCAGGCACGGGGACACGATAGGCGGCTACGTTGATCCCATGCGCCTAGGGGTCATCGACGTGGGATCGAACACCGTGCATCTCCTCGTCGTCGATGCGCACCGCGGTGGCCTGCCCATCCCCGCGACATCTCACAAAGTGGCGCTGCGCCTGTCCGAGCACGTCGACGATGAAGGCCGCATCGATGACGCCGGGGCACGCGATCTCGCCGGTTTCGTCGGCCAATGCCTAGAGGTGGCCGAGGACCAGGGCGTCGAGGAGCTCATGGGGTTTGTCACCAGCGCCATCCGGGAGGCACCCAACGGTGACGAGGTGCTGGCCCTCGTCAAGGCCCAGACCGGTGTCGTCCTCGATGTCCTGTCGGGGGAGGATGAGGCTCGGCTGACTTTCCTCGCGACCCGACGCTGGTTCGGCTGGTCCTCGGGGCGTCTCCTCATGGCCGACATCGGCGGCGGCTCCCTGGAGTTGGCCGTGGGTACGGACGAGGATCCTGACGTGGCCGTCTCCCTCCCGCTCGGGGCCGGGCGGGTCACCCGCGACTGGCTCCCGGGCGATCCGCCCACACCCGAGGTGATCAGGGAGGCCCGTCGCCGGATCCGTGCCACCGTCGCCGCGCAGTTGCGACCGCTGACTAAGGCCGGCGCCGTCGACCGAGCGGTCGGCACCTCCAAAACCATGCGTTCCCTGGCCCGGATCACCGGGGCCTCCCCGAGCTCGGAGGGGATGTATGCCGTGCGCATGCTCCCTCGCGACCGACTCACCGCCGTGGTCCCGGAGATCGCGGCGAGGTCGGTCCAAGAGCGCACGGCCATGGCAGGGGTGTCGGCAGCGCGGGCCCCGCAGTTGCTCGCCGGCGCACTCGTCGCCGAGGCAGTGCTCGATCTGCTCGGCCTCGATGCCCTCGAAATCTGCCCCTGGGCGCTGCGCGAAGGGATCATCCTGCGCCGGCTCGACGCCATGGACCAGTGACCATGCGGCCACTGCGCCCGGATCCTGCTCCAGGCCTGGGGGAGCGGGTCATCCCCGTCGCCCTCTCCACCGCCTCGGTCTATCCGGACAATGCCGCGGGTGGCTTCGCGCTCGCGGCTTCGTTGGGCTATGACGGGGTGGAGGTCATGGTCTGGACCGACAAAGTGACCCAGGAAGCCGGCGCACTGCGGGCGCTGTCGGAGCTGCACGGCATTCCGGTCGTATCGATCCATGCCCCCACGCTCTTGGTGTCCCAGCGCATCTGGGGCACCGACCCCTGGGACAAGGTCGACCGATCCATCGAGCTCGCAGCCGAGCTCGGCGCTGACACCGTTGTCCTGCATCCGCCATTTCGATGGCAGAAGGACTATGCACGCGACTTCGTCGATGGCGTCGCCCTCCGCGAGAACGACACCGGCATCCGGTTGGCGGTCGAGAACATGTACCCATGGCGAGCTCGAAGCCGCGAGAGCTCCCGTGAGATCGAGGCCTATCTCCCCCACTGGGACCCCGTCTCTCAGCCCTATGACCACGTCACGCTTGACCTGTCGCACACCGCCACTGCCCGCTCGGACGCGTTGGCCATGGTGGAGGCGCTCGGGCCGCGGCTGACCCATCTGCACCTGGCCGACGGGCTCGGCTCGTCGCGCGATGAGCACCTGGTCCCAGGGCGGGGCGGCCAGCCGTGTGGTGAGGTGCTCGAGGGGCTGGCTCGCATTGAGTGGCCCCACACCGTCGTCGTCGAGGTCGGCACGAGACGGGCCACTCCCGAGCAACGCGAGCTCGACCTCGCCGAGGCGCTGGCCTTCGCGCGCCTGCATCTCGACGCGCCGGCGACCCCGGACCCAGCCCCTGGGGCGCACCCTCGGGCCGAAAAGCACTAGGTTCCCCTCATGCTGACCACCAGCGCTGACGCCATCGTCATCGAGCACCTGCGGGTCGAACGCGGTGGTCGCCGTGTCCTCACGGACCTCACCCTCACGGTGCCGTCGGGTCAGGTCGTGGGGCTGCTGGGGCCGAGCGGGGGCGGCAAGTCGACACTGATGCGCGCCATCGTCGGCGTCCAGGTGGTTGCCGGAGGCACAGTGACGGTCCTCGGCCAGTCGGCGGGGAGCCCTGGACTGCGCCGGCGGGTGGGCTACCTGACCCAGGCCCCGAGCGTCTATGCCGACCTGACGGTGCGGGACAACATCGCCTACTTCGCGTCCGTCGCGGGCGTGGCCTCGGCGCGGGTCGACGAGGTCATCGCTGACGTCGACCTCGTGGACTACGCCGACACCCTCGTGGGCCGGCTCTCCGGCGGTCAGCGGTCGCGCGTCTCGCTGGCCTCCACCCTCGTCGGCGATCCCGAGGTGCTCGTCCTCGACGAGCCCACTGTCGGTCTCGACCCGGTCCTGCGCCGCGACCTGTGGAACCTCTTCCGCCGCGAGGCGCAGCGCGGCCGCACCGTGCTCGTCTCCAGCCATGTGATGGACGAGGCGACCCGCTGCGACCGGCTGCTGCTCCTGCGGCAGGGCGAGATCCTCGCCGACGCGACCTTGACCGAGCTGCTCGCAACGACCGGCGCGCCCGACGCCGAGCTCGCGTTCCTTGCCCTGATCGATGCCGCCGCGGGACGCGATCCGGGAGCGGGCGGCATTCCGGGCTCTGGTTCTGATCCGGACCCTGATCCCGGTCCGACTTCAGCCGACGATCCGGGCGGCCCACGGAGATCTGCGTCCTACGACGGCCGCCACGAGGGAGGCCCGTCATGACGCCTCGGATCACCCTGGCCACGGCCGCCCGGATCCTCAAGCAACTGCGCGGCGACCACCGCACCGTCGCCCTCATCGTCGCCGTCCCGTGCGTTCTGCTCGGACTGCTCGCGTGGATCTATGTCGATTCGCCGGTGCCGGTGTTCGACAGGGTCGGCGCGGCGCTGCTCGGCGTCTTCCCCTTTGTCGTCATGTTCATCGTGACCAGCGTGGCGACCCTGCGGGAGCGGACGACCGGCACGCTCGAACGGCTGCTGGCCTCGCCGATGGGCAAGGGCGACTTCATGTTTGGGTATGCGATCGCCTTCGGTGTGATGGCGATCGTCCAGTCGGTGGTCGCGACAGCGTTTGCGGTTTGGGTGTGCGGGCTCGAGGTGGCCGGTCCGCTGTGGGTGCTCGTCCTGGTCGCGCTGCTCGATGCGCTGCTGGGGACGGCGCTTGGGCTGCTGGCCAGTGGCTTCGCGCGCACGGAGTTCCAGGCGGTGCAGTTCATGCCGGCGTTCGTGCTGCCTCAGTTCCTGCTGTGCGGGCTACTCGTACCCCGTGACCAACTGCCGCGGGTTCTCGAGGTCGTCTCGGATCTGCTGCCGTTGTCGTATGCCGTGGACGCCATGAAGGAGATCACGACCCAGGCCGACCCCCAGGTCTGGGGCGACGTCGCGATCATTGCGGCATTCGTCATCGCCTCGCTGGCCGTCGGATCGCTGACCCTGCACCGCCGCACGCCCTGAGCGCCCGGGCCTGTCAGGTGACAGCCCTTCGCTGAAAGTCGTATCGAAACGATTCGTTTGCCCAAACGGGGCTGGGGGGCGTGGGACCTGCCCGGCGCGGCGATACGGTGAAACCATGGAAGCCGCTGATGTCCTCCGGGGAACCCTGCTCGGGCTCTCCCAGTCCACGCTGGTCCGCGACACCCTCGAAAAGGCGCCGGTCAGCCGCAGTGTCGTCGCCCGCTATGTGCCGGGCACCCACATCGAGGATGCCGTGCGCGCCGCGTCCGAGCTGCGCGACACCAACCGCCTTGCGACGATCGACTTCCTCGGCGAAGACACGATGGATCGGGACCAGGCCGAGGCGACGAGGGATGCCTACGTGGCCCTGCTTTACCTGCTCAGTGAGCATGATCTGAGCCGCTTCGGGGCCGCCGAGGTCAGCCTCAAACTCAGCGCCCTGGGCCAGGCCCTCCCCGACGATGGCGACGCTATCGCTCTCGACCTCGCCCGGGAGATCTGCGCCGCTGCCGAGCGGGCTGACACAACGGTCACCATCGACATGGAGGACCACACGACGACCGATCGCACGCTGGCGGCGGTGCACGAGCTGCGCAAGGACTTCCCGTGGGTCGGGGCCGTGCTCCAGGCCTACCTGCATCGGACCGAGGCCGACTGCCGCGATCTGGCGACGGCCGGCAGCCGGGTCCGGTTGTGCAAGGGCGCCTACAAGGAGCCGGAGTCTGTGGCCTTCCAGGACGGCAACGATGTCGACCTGTCCTACGTGCGCTGTCTCAAGGTGCTGCTCGAGGGCAAGGGCTATCCGATGCTCGCCACGCACGACCCGCGACTGATCGACATCGGGCGCTCCCTGGCGGCGCATCATGGCCGCGGCGCGGACACCTTCGAGTTCCAGATGCTGTACGGCATTCGGCCCGATGAGCAGAAGCGGATCGCCGACCGGGGGCACCAGATGCGCGTGTACGTGCCCTTCGGGGACGAGTGGTACGGCTACCTCATGCGGCGGATGGCCGAGCGCCCCGCCAACCTCGGGTTCTTCCTGCGCAGCCTGGCCTCTCGCGGCTGAGGCGCTCCTTTTTCACCCACATCGGCTTGGGCCGGCGCATCACGCGGCCGAAACCAGGGATACTCATCGCCCATGGGAACGGTTGCGATCTTCGGTGCCGGTGTGATGGGCGAGACTTTGCTCTCGGGACTGCTGCGGGCGGGGCGTGCCCCGCAGGACCTGGTCATCACGGAGCGCCGTGAGGACCGCGCTCTGGAGCTGACCGAGAAATACGGGGTCCGGGCGCTGGGCAATGTCGAAGCGGCCGAGCTCGCCGACACCCTCGTGCTCGTCGTCAAGCCCCAGGACATCGCGGGCCTGCTCGAGCAAATCTCCCCGCATATCGCCCCCGACAACCTGGTCGTGTGCATCGCGGCCGGGATCACGACCGACTTTGTCGAGTCCCGTCTGCCCCAGGGGCGCGCGGTCGTCCGCGTCATGCCTAACACCCCTGCCCTGGTCGACCAGGGCATGGCGGCGATCTCGCCCGGCAGCGCCGTGAGCAGCGAGCAGCTGCGCGAGACCGAGTCCCTGCTGGCCGCCACCGGCAAGGTCCTGGAGGTCCCCGAGAAGCTCCAGGACGCGGTCACCGCCATCTCCGGCTCCGGCCCGGCCTATATCTTCTACGTCGTTGAAGCCATGATCGAGGCTGGCGTCGTTCTCGGAATGCCGCGCGCTATGGCCACCGAGCTGGTCGTCCAGACCCTCTACGGCGCCGCGACCATGATGCGCGAGACCGGCCAGCACCCGACCGTCCTGCGCGAGCAGGTGACCTCGCCCGGCGGCACCACTGCGGCGGCGCTGCGTGAGCTCGACGATCACAAGGTGCGGGCGGCATTCATCACGGCCATGGAGGCAGCGGCCAAGCGTTCCCGCGACCTGGCCGCCGGCTGAGGTGACCTTCGAGGTTGCCCGGGTCGGCCCGACGCAGTGGCGGGCCTACCGCGACATTCGGCTCGCCTCGCTCATCGATAGTCCGCGGGCCTTCGGAAGCACGTATGCCGTTGCCGCGCGGCGGACCGACGCGGACTGGCGGACGTTCGTCGGGCAGGCGAGCCTGTGGCTGGCGCTCGAGGGTGACCGCCCGCTTGGGACCATTGGTCTCTATGCCGATCCAGAGCTGCCGACCGGCTCGATCTATCTCGTCGGAATGTGGGTGGCGACCCAGGCGCGCGGGAGCGGGGTGGGTGATGGCCTCGTGGCCGCCGTCCTGCAGGAGGCCAGGGACCGGGGGCTCGATCGCGTCGTGCTCCATGTCGCCGTGGACAACGCGCCGGCCATCGGGTTGTACGTCCGGCACGGCTTCGCTCCGACCGGTCGGACGGGCGTGCTCGAGTGGGATGCCGAGGTGGCCGAAGCAGAAATGGCGCTCCCGCTGGCGCGCTGACCTGCACGGACACGGGTTTCCGGGGAGTTTCGGCGAGTGAACTCTGGGTGACCGACTCCCCATCACGGGAGGGACATGCCAGAGTGAGGGCATGCCGGACATCGAAGTACGCAGGTTGGGAGTCGAGGACTGGGCGGAATTCCGCTCGGTGCGGCTCACCGCGCTTCAGGAGTCGCCCGAGGCCTTTGTCGCCTCTCTCGACGACGAAGCCGCCGAGAGCGAGGACTTCTGGCGCGAACGGATGGTCCGGTCCACCCGCCTGGTCGCCCAGGTCGACGGGGTGCCCGTTGGCGTCGCCAGCGTTGGGGAGTACGCCGACGAGGAGAATGCCGCGCAGCTGTTCGGACTGTGGGTCGAGCCGGCCAAGCGCGGGAGCGGCGTCGCCTCGGCACTGGTCAAGGCGGGCGCGCGGACAGCCGCGGACAGCGGCTACCGCCACTTGCTCTACTGGGTGGGTACCGACAACGGCCGCGCTGTCGCGTTCGCGTCGGGCTTCGGCTTCCGGCCCACAAGCGACCGGCGGCCGATGCGGGTCCACAGCGACGACGACGGCGAAGAAGAGATCGCGATGACCCTGCCCCTTGCTGCGGACCCAGGTGGGTTCGGCGGCAATGGTTTTGGCGGGATGTCCTTCTGACGCGCTGGTGTGAAGGTTCCGCGGGGGGCGCGGGTCGTTCACGCGCGCGGGTGTATTGGTGGCGCTGGTGTGAAGTTTCCGCGGGGGGCGCGGGTTGTTCACGTGGGCGGGTGTTATAGCCGGCGCGCGAGTGAAGTTTCCGCGGGGGGCGCGGGTTGTTCACGCGTGCGGGTGTTATTGCCGGCGCGCGAGTGAAGTTTCCGCGGGGGGCGCGGGTTGTTCACGCGTGCGGGTGTTATAGCCGGCGCGGGTGTGAAGTTCCCGCGGGGGGCGCGGGTTGTTCACGTTCGCGGGTGTTATTGCCGGCGCTGGTGTGAAGTTTCCGCGGGGGGCGCGGGTTGTTCACGCGCGCGGCCCGAATGCCGTCAGGGGCGGGCCGCGAGGCGTTCGAGGAGTTGGGTCGGTCCGCTGGCGATGAGGGTGTCGTGCGCGGAGACCTTGGTCGACGGCACGGCATACGTGAAGTCCTGACCCGGGGCCTTGACCCCGACGATGGTCACGCCGTACTTGCTGCGCAGTTGGCTCTGCTCGAGCGTGAACCCGATGGCCTCCTGCGGGGGCCGCATCTTGACAATGGCAAACCCGTCATCGAATTCGATGTAGTCCTGGAGGCGTCCGCCGACCAGGTGGGCTACGCGACGACCGGTGTCGGACTCGGGCCGCACGACGTGCTGGACCCCGATGCGATCCAGGATGCGCGCGTGCTCAGGCGACATGGCCTTGGCCCAGATATTGGGGACGCCGGCGTCCACGAGGTTGGCAGCCGCGAGGACCGAGCCCTCGATGGATGAGCCGATCGCGACGATGGCGATCGAGAAGCGATGCACCTTGGCGTCGCGGCACGCCGCAGGATCGGACCCGTCGGCGTGAATGACGTGCGAGAGGCTGCCGAGATAGCGCTCGGCGAGCAACCCGTCCTTCTCCATGGCGGTGACCCGATGCCCGAGCCGGCGCAGCTCTAGGGCCGCGGCGCCACCGAAGCGGCCCAGGCCGATCACGAGGACGTCGTCGCTGCTCGCACGCGATGCCATGGGTGTCCTTTCGGGGCGGATCGGGAGGTGTGGTGGGCCGCACGCGACGCCACCAGGAAGCAGGCTAGCCCCGCCGAGTAGCGTGCTGCGCATGACGGCAAGGACGCGAGTCATCTGGGACGACAGCTTCACCGAGTACAACTTCGGTCCCGAGCATCCGATGGGACCGGTGCGGCTCGAGCTGACGACCACCCTCGCGCGCGGCCTCGGGGTCTTGGACGGGGTCGAGATCCACTCGCCACAGATCGCCACCGACGAGGTGCTGCAGACCGTGCACGAGTCGGCCTACGTGGCCGCGGTGCGCCGGGCCTCCCTCGACCCCGGCGCCGCCGACATTCATCGCGGGCTCGGGACTGAGGATGACCCGGCATTCGACGGGATGCACGAGGCCAGTGCCCGCGTGGTGCAGGGGACGCTGGATCTGGCCCAGGCCGTGTGGACCGGTGACATCGAACACGGCGTCAACTACTGCGGGGGCTTGCACCACGCGATGGCCGATCGGGCCGCCGGCTTCTGCATCTACAACGACGCGGCCGTCGGGATCCGATGGCTGCTCGCCAACGGGGCCGAGCGGGTCGCCTACGTCGACATCGACGTCCACCACGGGGACGGCGTCGAGAAGATCTTTTGGAACGATCCGCGGGTCCTGACCATCTCGGTGCACGAGAACGGGCGGGCGCTCTTCCCGGGCACCGGATGGCCGGCCGACATCGGTGGGCCTCAGGCGCGCGGGAGCGCCGCCAATGTCGCCCTCCCACCGGGGACCGGGGATGCCGCGTGGCTGCGGGCCATCGAGTCCACCGTCGTGCCTCTCGTCCACGCCTTCAAGCCGGACGTGTTGGTCACCCAGCACGGCTGCGACACCCACTACGCCGACCCGCTTGCCCACCTGTCGATCACCATCGACGCGCAGCGTCGTGCCCACGAGCGGCTCCACGCGCTGGCACATGAGGTCACGCAGGGGCGCTGGGTGGCGCTCGGCGGTGGTGGGTACGCCCTGGTCGATGTCGTCCCAAGGTCGTGGACGCACCTGACGGCGATCGCTGCCCACGCACCCCTCGACCCGCAGACGCCGCTGCCGGCGTCATGGCGTGAGGATGTGCAGGCGCGGTTCGGCCGTCCGGGTCCGGAGCGGATGGGCGATCTGGAGCCCGAGCAACTCCCCATCTGGGTCCGGCCCTGGGCCATGGGCCACAACCCCGATGACGCCGTCGACCGCGCGATCATGGCCACGCGCGAGGCGCTGTTCTCGCTGCATGGGCTGGACCCCTGGTACGACTGATCGCGACGTGAACCTGTGCCCCGCCGGGACCGATGTCGCCACGGTGTGCGGCGTGTCGACTGGACAGTTCGAGATCTTTCCCCATTCGGCTTCCCCAGATGTCACACCTGCCCCTATGGTTGCCACAGCATGCTGCAGTGGTCGCCGGGCGTGCCGTCCGGCGCTGCGTATGCAGAGATCGAGGTAGCCATGTCTCAGGAGCGTCAGCTCGGCAAGGTCAGGTTCCTGACCGTCGCCGAGGTCGCCTCGATCATGCGTGTGTCGAAGATGACGGTGTACCGCATGGTGCACGCCGGCGATCTTCCGGCCATTCGGGTCGGGCGGTCGTTCCGGGTTCCCGAGGACGAGGTCCACAAGTACCTGCGGTCCTCCTACGTCGACACGGCGTGAGCGAGTGCCGTGCGATCTCACACTCGCGCGGCTCCCCACCGAAGGGCGGTTGCCGGCCAGGCCGGGAGCCGCCCTTCGGCGTCGGGCCAGGCCCCGGCTCAGACCCAGCAGGTGCTCACCATTCCGCCGATTCCTGTCGCCGCTGGCCTCGGATCGCGGTGACCTTGCACCCACCGAGTTTGGGTGCAGCGTTGGCGCCCCGGTAAGGTGAGCGGTCGCAGCGCGCGCCGCCCGGCGTTCGCACGTCGGGCCACGCCGAGAAGCCAAGGAACAGCACATGGGTTCAGTCATCAAGAAGCGCCGCAAGCGGATGGCAAAGAAGAAGCACCGCAAGTTGCTGCGCAAGACGCGTCACCAGCGTCGCAACAAGAAGTGAGCAGCGCGTCCGGGTCAGGACGCGAGCGCGACCGGGCCCCGCGGCATTCGCCGACGGGGCCTTCGTCGTGCACTGAAGTGCCGCTGAACTAGGGTCGACCCGGGACGGAAAGGAAACCGATGGCCAAAACCGTGCTCGTCACCGGGGTTTCGCGCTACCTCGGGGGTCTCGTGGCGCGTCGGCTCGCGGCCGACACGTCTATCGACGCCGTCATCGGCGTCGATGTGATCCCGCCGCCCCACGATCTGGGCCGCACCGATTTCGTCCGTGCGGACATCCGCAACCCCATGATCGGCAAGGTCATGGCCGAGGCCGGCGTCGACACCGTGGTGCACATGAACGTCATCGCGACGCCGACTTTCGTCGGGGGCCGGACCCCCCAAAAGGAAATCAACGTCATCGGGACCATGCAGCTCCTCGCGGCCTGCCAAAAGTCCCCCACGGTCCAGCGGCTCGTGGTCAAGTCCTCCGCTGCCGTCTACGGCTCGACCCCCCGAGACCCGGCGATGTTCAGCGAGGACATGTCGGCCAAGCGACTGCCGTCCTCGGGTTTCGGCAAGGACTCCATCGAGGTCGAGGGCTACGTCCGCGGATTCTCCCGGCGGCGCCCGGACACCGACATCCTCATGCTGCGCTTCGCCAACATCATCGGCCCGCGGATCCGCACGTCGATGACGGACTACTTCTCGCTGCCCGTGATCCCGATGCCGCTCGGGTACGACGCGCGCCTGCAGTTCTTCCACGAGGACGACGCCGTCGATGCTCTCGTTCTGGCCACGACGGGGTCGGCGCACGGCGTGGTCAACCTGGCCGGCGACGGAGTTATCACCGTCAGCCAGGCCGCCGCCCTGACCGGCCGGCCCTATCTGCCCGTCCCCAATTTCGCCACCGGGACGATCGGCACCTTGACCAAGCGCTTCGGGCTCGCCGACTTCTCGCCCGACCAGCTGGATTTCTTGGCCTACGGCCGCGGGATGGACACGACCAGGATGCGCACTGTCCTCGGTTTCAGCCCCGCATACACGACCCGGTCCGCCTTCGCGGACTACGCCCACAGCCTCACCTCGCCGATTCCCAGCGTCGAGGCGCTGACCGGCGCGGTGAGCAGCGCCCTCGGCGCCGCTGCCAGTGGTGTGACGCGGATGCGAGGAGGCAGGACATCATGAGCAAGACCGACTCCACCGAGCCGGCAGGCGGCTCGCCGCGCTCGAATGCCGCGCCGCGGCGGTCCCGCTCGACCGTCGCCAAGAGCGCTCCGGCGGCCAAGGCCACCGCTGCCAAGGCCCCTGCGGCCAAGGGCGCGGCCGCAAAGGGCGCGGCCGCAAAGCGGGCGGCGACGAAGACCGTTGCGGCCCCCAAGACCCCGGCCCCCAGGACCCCGGCCGCCAAGACGACCACAGCGAAAACGGCGACCACGGCCCAGGCGACGGGCGCGACCAAGGCGCGCACGGCATTCCAGACGGGCGCAGCCCGCGCTGGTGGTGAGCGCGGCAAGCGCCGCAGCACTCCGCTCCTCGCGCCCGAGGTGACCCAGACGGCCGCACCCGTGGTGTCTCCGCCGAGCGTTGAGCCGGAGGCTGAGGCGACCACGGCCGGGGCCGGGGCCGCGCCGTCCCCCGGGGCGCGCAGGCGTGGCAAGCACCGGCCGGTGCCGACGATCACGTCCACGCCCTCCAAGAAGGCGCAACGGCAGACCGGGGAGCGTCGTGGTCCGCGGCCGGCCGAGCGGGTCACGCCGACCCTGGCCGCCGATCGCGCGCCGAGGCGGACCCCGCGGGAGCGCCGGGCCGCTGATGACCGGGTGGCTAGCCACCTGCGGATCGCCCCGGACCCGCGACCCGCGACGCCCGACCTGGCTCCGCTCGACCCGAGCGTCGTCGCCGGCGGTCGCGACGGCGGATCCTTCGCCGTCGAGGATCTGCTCTCCGCCGCGATCTCCGTCATGCGCTCGGCGGCGGCGGCGGCGGGTTTGTCGCCTGAGGAGATCGAGCGTCGGATTGCCCTCACGCTGAGGTTCCTGCGTCGCCGCCTCGAGGGTGACTATCACGTCGATGAGTTCGGCTATGACCCGCACTTCGCCGAGAACGTCATCATGCCCACGCTGCGCCCGCTCTACCGGTCGTGGTTCCGGGTCGAGGTTCGCGGCGTCGAGAACATCCCCGAGCATGGTGCCGCGCTCATCGTCGCCAACCACTCGGGCACGGTGGCCATTGACAGCCTGATGCTGGCCGTCGCCGTGCATGACGAGTCGCCTGGGCATCGCACGATGCGGGCCTTGGGCGCGGACCTCGTCTTCTCCGCACCGGTGCTGGGTACCTGGGCTCGGCGCGGCGGATCGACCCTGGCCACGAATGCCGACGCCGATCGGCTGTTCGCCCAAGGCCACCTTGTGGGGGTCTTCCCTGAGGGCTTCAAGGGCGTCGGCAAGCCGTTCAAGGAGCGCTACAAGTTGCAGCGCTTCGGGCGAGGCGGCTTCGTGTCGAGCGCGCTCAAGGCCGAGGTGCCGATCATCCCCGTGTCGATCGTCGGTGCCGAAGAGGTCGCCCCGATCATCGGCAATATGGGCACGCTGGCGCGGCTGATTGGGGCGCCGTACTTCCCCGTCACCCCGACCTTCCCGCTACTCGGACCCCTCGGGCTGATCCCGCTGCCGAGCAAGTGGATCATCGAGTTCGGGGCACCGATCCGCACGGACACCTACGGCTCGGCGGCCGCAGAGGATCCGATGCTCGTCTTTGACCTCACCGATCAGATCCGCGAGACCATCCAGCAGACGCTGTACACGCTGCTCATGCGGCGTCGCTCGGTCTTCTTCTGAGTTCGGGACGCTGACGGTGGGCCTGTTCCGACGCCGGGCTGATCGCCACGCTCCCGGCCGGGCTCCTGGCCAGACTGGGCGCCGGACGGCGGGCGCGGGCGAGATCACGGTCTACACGCGAGCAGGCTGCCACCTGTGTCAGGACGCCCTGGCGATTGTCGACGCCGTGGCCGCCGAGCACCGTGCCACCGTTGTGGCCATCGATATCGACACGGATCCCGAGCTCCAACGCCGCTGGTCCGACCAGGTGCCGGTCGTCCTCGTTGGTGGTCAGATCATCGGTGTGTGGCGAGTGGATCGGCGGCAACTGCAGGTGGCCTTGTCGGGCGACGACTGAGCGTCTCGCGTTGATTTGCGTGGTGGGCGTGTCTGGCGCGGTGCCGGTCTGTCAGCGCGTCAGGGCCGGGCGTGTAGCGGGTCCGGCCCTTATACAGGGGCCTGCTGTGGGGCATCTCACGGGGGGTCTGGTGACTTTGTGCGCCCGTTCACGAGTGCGTAGGCTGACCTGAGTTTCAGCCCGAGGACGTGGACTTTTGCCATGCCCGCGCCCGGGTGGAGAGATCGAGGTGACACGTGTCCGCCGAGGCGGCGGCCCGCAAGGGCATTCCCGATGCGACGGTGTCCCGGCTGCCCACCTACCTGCGGGCGCTGACCGCGCTGACCGTCTCCGGGACAACCGTCGTCAGCTCTGACGAGCTGTCAGCCCTGGTCGGCGTGGGCTCGGCCAAGCTGCGCAAAGACCTGTCGCATCTGGGGACCTACGGAGTGCGGGGCGTCGGCTATGACGTCGAGCGGCTCACCGGGGAGATCTCGCTAGCCCTGGGCCTGACCCGCGAGTGGCCCGTGGCCATCATCGGGATGGGCAACCTGGGTCGAGCACTCGCGGCCTACGGCGGGTTCGCCAATCGCGGCTTCACCGTCATTGCGGCCTTCGACCGCGACCCCACCCTCGTGGGCGCCATCGAGTCCGGGATCCCAGTGCGTCCCATGGCCGACCTCGCTGCCGTGGTGCGGGCGGAGGGCCTGGCCATTGGGGTGATCGCCACGTCCCCGGAGGGTGCCCAGGAGGCGGCCGACGCGCTCGTCTCGGCGGGCGTTCGGGCGATCCTCAACTTCGCGTCGACCGTGATCACGACGCCGTCGACGGTCACTGTTCGCGGGGTGGATCTGGCCACCGAGTTGCAGATCCTCGCCTTCCACGCCTTGCGTCGTGCGGCGCCGCTGGCCGCGGTCGACGCAGGGTCCCCAGCAGGTGGACCGGCTGCGGTGAGCGCGTCATGAGCTTGCTCGTGCTCGGTGTGTCCCATCACGCTGTGCCGCTGGATCTGCTCGAGGCCGTCGCCCTCGGCACCAGCGAGGCCACCGATCTTGAGGCGGCGGTGCTCACCTCCGAGTACGTCCGCGAGAGCGTGGTGCTGTCGACGTGCAACCGGACCGAGGTCTATGCCGAGGTCACGGCCTTCCACGGGGCGGTGATCGACATCGCTCGGGCGCTGTCCACGCACAGCGGACGGTCCGCTGAGGAGCTCCAGGAGCATCTCTATGTCCACTTCGAGGACCGGTGCGTCTCGCATGCCTTCCGGCTCGGGGCGGGCCTGGACTCCATGGCCGTCGGTGAGGCCCAGATCCTCGGCCAAATCCGATCGGCCCTGACGCGCGCCCAGGGCGATGAGCATGTCGGCCCGGTTCTCAACGCCCTGCTCCAAGCCACGTTGCGCGTGGGTAAGCGGGTCCACACCGAGACGGCGATCGATGAGGTGAGCGGCTCCCTCATTGTCGCGGGCTTGGCTCGCGCACAACAGGTTCTGGGCCCACTGGCCGATGCGCGAGTCCTCGTCATCGGCGCTGGCGGCATGGGTGCCCTGGCGGCCGCGACTGCGCAGCGGCACGGGATTGCCGATCTCACCGTCGTCAACCGGGGAGCGCCTCGGGCTCGCCGCCTCGCCGAACGGCTCGGCGCCCGCGCCCGGCCCTTCACCGACGGCGTCGCCGCTCTGGCCGACGCCGACCTCATCCTCTCCTCGACGGGTGCGCGGGGTCGGATCATCTCCGCCGAGGATGCGGCGCTCGCCCAACAACGCCGGGGCGGCCGCCCCCAGGTGTATCTCGACCTGGCGATGCCCCACGACATCAGCCGCGCCGTCAGTGAAGTCCCGCATGTGGTCCGGGTCGGGCTGGAGGATCTGGCGGCCGACCTGTCGGTGACCGGAGAGTTGCCCGAGGTCAAGGCAGCGGCAGACCTGGTCACCGCCGAGGTGGCCTCGCATGTTGCCGCCCGCGCTGCGGGCACCGTCGTTCCGACGATCACTGCCCTGCGGACCCGTGCCGAGGAGGTCGTGGCCGATGAGTTGGCCCGGCTCGATCGGCGCCTGCCGCACCTCGATGCGGCCCTGAGAGCCGAGTTCGAAGTCACCGTGCGACGCACCGTGCACAAACTCCTGCACGCCCCCACGGTCAGGGTCAAGCAACTGGCCGAGACCGAGAATGGCGCCCGCTACGCCCACGCGCTGCACGAGTTGTTCGACCTCGACCCTCGCGACATCGCGGTCGTCTCGACACCGACCGGACTGCCCGACCTCGACAGCTTGCTCACCCTCGACGAGGAGGGCCGCCGATGACGCTGCGACTGGGCACCCGACGCAGCACGCTGGCCTGGACCCAGGCGGGCCAGGTGGCGGATGCGTTGCGCGCCAACGGACATGAGGTCGAGCTCGTGGAGGTCCGCACGCGCGGCGACCAGGACCAACAGACCCCTCTGCGGGAGTTCGGCGGCGTCGGGGTGTTCGTGTCGGCCCTGCGTGAGGCGCTGCTCTCCGGGTCTATCGACCTCGCTGTGCACTCCATGAAGGACCTGCCGACGGCACCCATGCCGGGGGTGGCCCTGGCCGCCACGCCCCCGCGGGCCGATGCCCGCGACGTCCTCGTCGCTCGCGATGGGCTCACCCTCGGCGAGCTCCCCGCGGGTTCGCGCATCGGCACCGGCTCACCTCGCCGTCAAGCCCAGATCCGCGCGCTCGGTCTCGGCCTTGAGCTCGTCGACCTGCGCGGCAACATCGACTCCCGCCTGGCCCGCGTCGCCGACGGCGACGTGGACGCGGTCATGCTGGCCGCAGCCGGGCTGCGACGCATTGGTCGCGCCGAGGTGATCACCGAGGCCTTCGACCCGATCCAGGTGCTGCCGGCACCCGGGCAGGGCGCGCTCGCCCTCGAGGTGCGCGCCGACGACGGCGCGGCATTCGCCGCCTGTGCCGCCCTCGACGACCCGGACACCCGGGTCTGCGTCACCGCTGAACGTGCCCTCCTGGCCGTCCTCGAAGCCGGCTGCTCGGCACCCGTGGGTGCCCTCGCCGAGGTTGTCGAGGGGTTCGACGGTCCCGAACTGTCCCTGCGGGCCTTCGTTGGCCCGCTCGACGGCAGCGCCGACCTGCGGCGCTCCATAGTCGGCCCGGTCGACCAGGCCGCCGACCTCGGTGCCCGATTGGCCCACCTTCTCCTTGCCGACGGGGCCGCCGAATGGCTTGCCCCCCAAGCATCTGTCCCGACAATGTCCGTTTCGGAGCGTGTCCAGTGACGAACTCCTCAGCTGATCGTGCGACCGGCCGGACCCGGTCCTCTGGTCACCGCATTCCCGCCCGCGTCGCATTTGTCGGGGCGGGTCCCGGCGATGCCGGTCTGCTCACCGTGCGGGCCGTCGAGTTGCTCGGTGAGGCCGATGCGGTCGTCATCGACCAGTTCACCAGCGCTGACGTCCTCGCCGCCCACGCTGCGACGCAGGCCGAGATCGTCGATGCCTCGCACGGCGAGCATGGTGAGCCGCTCACCCGTGCGCAGCACGCCAAGCTGGTCGTCAAGGCCGCCAAGGCCCATCCCAGTGGCCTCGTCGTGCGGCTCATGGACGGCGACCCCGCCGTCTTCAACGGCCTGGCCGAAGAGGCCGCCGCATGCGTCAAGGCCGGCATCTCCTTCGAGATCGTGCCCGGCGTCAGCGCGATCCAAGCCGTGCCTGCTTACGCCGGCGTGCCCTTGACCACCGGCACGTGCTCGTCGGTGCATGTGCTAGGCCCGGCGAGTACCGCGGCCGACGTGGTCGCGGCCGCGCCGGCCACCGCGACCGTGGTCTGCCTCGGCACGCCTGAGCAGTTGGCCGGGACCCTCGCCGAGCTGCTGGGGGCCGGCCGCGCCGCCGACACCCCCGTCGCCGTGACGGTCCGCGGGACGACTGTCCACCAGGAGACGACCACGACGGTGCTCTCGCAGGCCAGCGAGGTCGTCGGGGCCCTGGCCGTACCGAGTCTCGTGGTCGTTGGGGCTGCCGTGAAGCTGCGGGACACGCTGTCCTGGTTCGAGACCAAGCCGTTGTTCGGCTGGCAGGTCCTGGTGCCGCGCACCAAGGAGCAATCCGGGTCGATGACCCGCCGCCTGGAGGGCTATGGGGCCCGACCAGAGGTCGTCCCGACGATCAGTGTCGAGCCGCCACGCACCCCGCAACAGATGGATCGCGCGGTCACCGGCCTGGTCACAGGCCGCTACGAGTGGATCGGTTTCACTTCGGTGAATGCCGTGCGCGCCGTCCGCGAACGCGTGGACTCCTACGGCCTGGACGTCCGGGCGTTCGCCGGGCTGAAGATCGCCGCCGTCGGCGGGGTCACCGCAGCGGCCCTGCGCGAGTGGGGCGTCAACCCCGACCTCGTGCCCGCCACCGAGCAGTCGGCGCGCGGGCTGCTCGACGCGTGGCCCGACTTCGATGGGGACGTCGACCCGATCAACCGGGTCTTCCTGCCCCGGGCAGATATCGCGACCGAGACCCTCGTCGCCGGCCTGCGCGATCGCGGCTGGGAGGTCGACGACGTGACGGCCTACCGGACCGTCCGTGCTGCTCCGCCGCCCCAGCCGGTCCGCGACGCGATCAAGTCCGGCGAGTTCGATGCCGTCGTCTTCACGTCCAGTTCGACGGTGCGCAACCTCGTCGGCATTGCCGGCAAGCCCCACGCGTCCACCGTCGTAGCCTGCATCGGACCCCAGACGGCCAAGACCGCCGAAGAGCATGGCCTGCGCGTCGATGTCCTCGCAGCCGAGCCCTCCGCCGAGGCCGTCATCGACGCGCTCGCCGACCATGGCCGGTCGCTCGCGTTCGCGGCGGCGGAGGCCGGCGAGACCGTGCAACGGCCCAGCCAGCGTCGCCCGTCGGCGCGCCGGCGCGCCAAGTGATCCGCCCGCGGTGACCACCTCCGGCTACCCCGCACACCGACCCCGACGGCTGCGGACCTCCCCGGCCCTGCGGCGCCTGGTCGCCGAGACGCGGCTGCACCCGGCCGAGCTCGTGCTGCCGGTCTTCGTCCGCGAGGGCATCGATGCCCCGGCCCCCATCGCCTCCATGCCCGGAGTGGTTCAACACACGCTGGACTCGTTGGTGCAGGAGGCACACCGCTGCGTTGCTGCCGGCTTGGGCGGGATCATGATCTTCGGTGTGCCGGTGGCCAAGGACGCCATAGGCAGCGGTGCCGATGACCCGGACGGCATTCTCAACGTGGCCCTGCGCCGCGTGGTGGAGGAGGTCGGCGACGACCTGGTCGTCATGGCCGACCTGTGTCTCGACGAGTTCACCGACCACGGACACTGTGGCGTGCTCGATGAGCATGGGCGGGTCGACAACGACGCCACGTTGGACCGCTATGCGGCCATGGCCCTGGCCCAAGCCCGCACCGGCGCGCCCGTCCTCGGGCTGTCCGGGATGATGGACGGTCAGGTGGGGTTTGTGCGTGCGGCGCTCGATGCCGCGGGGTTCATCGACACGGCCTTGCTCGCCTATGCAGCCAAGTACACCTCGGGCCTGTACGGGCCGTTCCGGGAGGCCGTGCAGTCCTCACTCGTCGGGGACCGGGCGACCTATCAGCAAGACCCAGCCAACGCGATCGAGGCGTTGCGCGAGATCGACCTCGACCTCGCCGAAGGCGCCGACCTCATCATGGTCAAGCCGGCAGGGCCGCACCTGGACATTGTGGCGGAGGCGGCCCGCCGCTCCCCGGTCCCCGTCGCGGCCTACCAAATCTCCGGTGAGTACGCCCAGATCGAGGCGGCCGCCGCAGCCGGCATGATCGACCACGACCGGGTGATGATCGAGTCAGTGGTCTCCATCCGCCGAGCCGGAGCCCGGGTCATCTTGACGTACTTCGCGCTGCAAGTGGCCGAATTGCTCTGAACTGGTCAATATTGTGAAAAAGGTAGGGAACAATACGCCCGTGACTGTGACCGGAGACCCGCCCCGCTGGCTGACCGCAGCCGAGCAGCAGGCGTGGCGTGCCTATCTCTGGGGAGGTCGCGAGCTTGAGGCCGCGCTGGACCGCGACCTGTCGCCTTTTGGGCTGAGCCTGTCCGAGTATGAGCTCATCTCCATGCTGTCCGAGCGCTCCGGTGGTCGTGAGCGCATGTCGGTCCTGGCGGACCTCGTCGTCCAGTCCCAGTCCCGGGTCACGCACACCGCTGCTCGCCTCGAAAAGCGCGGCTGGGTGCGCCGGGTGCCGGCTCCCGATGACGGCCGTGGCGTGGTCCTCATGCTCACCGACGCCGGTCGAGAGACGATCGACAAGATCGCGCCGATGCACGTCGAGAGCGTGCGCCGGCACTTCATCGACCTGATCGACGAGGAGCAGTTCCGGGTGCTCGGCGAGGCCATGCAAGGCGTCCGTCGCTCCCTAGGCAACGGGCCGAGCCGCACCGACGACTGAGTCGGCCCGAGCGGGCTGACAGACTTGGGGACATGGCTGACCCTGCTGACGTCCTCCAGTCCTCCCTCCTGCTTGATCGCGCCCTCCAGGTCATCCCCGGTGGGGTGAACTCACCGGTGCGGGCCTTCCGGGGGGTCGGGGGGACACCGCGCTTCATGGCCTCCGCCATCGGTCCCTGGCTGACCGACGTCGACGGCCAGCGCTATGTCGACCTGATCTGTAGCTGGGGGCCGATGATCCTTGGCCACGCACACCCCGAGGTGCTCGCGGCGGTCCGCGCGGCGGCTGCCCGTGGCTTCAGTTTCGGGACTCCGAGCGAGAACGAGGTCCTGCTCGCCGAGGAGATCGTCGCCCGCATGGCGCCGGTCGACCAGGTGCGTCTGGTGTCCTCGGGCACGGAGGCGACCATGTCGGCGATCCGGCTGGCGCGAGGGTTCACCGGGCGCTCGACGATCATCAAGTTCGCCGGCTGCTACCACGGACATGTCGACTCACTGCTCGCGGCGGCGGGCTCGGGGCTGGCCACGTTCGCTCTGCCGGACTCCGCGGGGGTGCCGGCCGAGCTGACCGCCGACACGATCGTCGTGCCCTACAACGACCTCGAGGCCTTGGCGGCCGTCTTCGCCGCGCGGGGTGAGGAGATCGCGGCCGTCATCACCGAGGCGGCGCCGGGCAACATGGGAGTGGTCCCGCCGCTCCCGGGGTTCTCGGCTGGCATTCGAGAGCTCACCCGGCGCCACGGTGCGCTGCACATCAGCGACGAAGTCATGACGGGCTTTCGCTGCTCGAGCGCAGGTTGGTGGGGCGTCGAGGCCCTCGCCGATGCGCCCGACCTCTTCACCTTCGGCAAGGTGATGGGCGGGGGCTTCCCCGCGGCGGCATTCGGGGGGCGGCGGGACGTCATGGCGTTGCTGGCGCCCGATGGGCCGGTGTATCAGGCGGGGACGCTCTCGGGGAACCCGGTGGCGGCGGCCGCCGGGCTGGCGACGCTGCAGGGCTGCACGGACGACGTATACGCCAGGCTGAATGCCGTGTCGTCGACGATCGCTTCGGCGGCAGGCGACGCGTTGACCGCTGCCGGTGTGCCGCACCGGATCCAGTGGGCGGGGTCGATGTTCTCGATCTTCTTCCGTGAGGGTGAGGTGCGGAACTACGACGACGCCAAGGCCCAGGACACGGCGGCATTCGGACGGTTCTTCCACGCCATGCTGGACGCCGGGGTGCATCTGCCGCCGAGCGCCTTCGAGTCGTGGTTCGTCTCGGCGGCGCACGATGACGAGGCGATCGGGGTCGTGCTCGACGCGCTGCCGGCCGCCGCTCGCGCCGCCGCGGCCACTTGACACCCTCACCCCCGAAGGGAATGGCAGCGGTTACCTCCTAGTAGTTGGGGCAATCACCCCGTGTACCAAGGGGTAACCGCTGCCGCAACGGTGAACATGCCCCCGGCCGTCGGCTCAAGGCTGGTCAATGGGTGCGCTGGCGGCAGGTGCAGGGAGCGGCTGAGCGCGCGGGTGCCTGATCAGCACGCACCGCTCATCGGATCACGGCAAGCCGCCGCTCGCGCCGCCGCGGCCACTTGACACCCTCACCCCCGAAGGGAATGGCAGCGGTTACCTCCTAGTAGTTGGGGCAATCACCCCGTGTACCAAGGGGTAACCGCTGCCGCAACGGTGAACATGCCCCCGGCCGTCGGGCTCAAGGCTGGTCAATGGGTGCGCTGGCGGCAGGTGCAGGGAGCGGCTGAGCGCGCGGGTGCCTGATCAGCACGCACCGCTCATCGGATCACGGCAAGCCGCCCCTCGCTGATCACAACGTCCCCGCACGAACTATGAACGTCCCTGCGCGAACGAAGAACGTGCCGGCACGAACTCAGAACCTCCCTGCACCAACTGCCCCAGCAGGGCCTGTCAGAGGACCGCACTCCAGGGGTGCTGCTCTTGCCTACCTCGGCGATGCGGGCGGGTGCGACCGGCGGGAAGGCGCTGGGATCAGCGGAACGCGGGGACCCCGGTCAGCGCCTGTCCGATGACCAGCGTGTGCATCTCGACGGTGCCTTCATAGGTCAGCACCGACTCGAGGTTGTTGGCGTGCCGCATCACCGGGAACTCGCCGCTGATGCCGTTGGCGCCGAGGATCGTGCGCGCCGTGCGGCAGATCTCCAGAGACTTGGAGACGTTGTTGTACTTGCCGACCGAGACCTGCTCGGGCCGCAGCCCGACCTCGTCCTTGCGGCGCCCGAGGTGGAGCGCCAGCAGGAGTCCGAGCTGCAGGTCGGTCGACATCGACGCGAGCTTGGCCTGGGTCAGCTGGAACCCGGCGAGCGGCCGGTCGAACTGCATTCGCTCCATCGAGTACCGGCGCGCGGCTTCCAACGACGATCGCGCCGCGCCCAATGCCCCCCAGAGAATGCCGTAGCGGGCCTCGGACAGGCACGACAGCGGACCCTTGAGTCCCCGCACGTCCGGGAATACGGCATCGGCGGGGAGCCGCACGTTGTCGAGCGTCAACTCGCTGGTCACCGACGCGCGCAGTGAGAGCTTGTGCTTGATCGTGTGGGCGGCGAACCCGGGCGTCGAGGTCGGCACGACGAAACCCCGAATGCCGCCGTGCTCCTCCCCGGCGTTGGCCCAGATGACCGCGACGTCGGCGATGGAACCGTTGGTGATCCACATCTTCGCGCCGTTCAGGACCCAATCGTCGCCGTCGCGGCGGGCGCGGGTGCTCATCGAGGCAGGGTCGGAGCCGTGGTCGGGCTCGGTCAGCCCGAAGCAGCCGATCAGCTCGCCCGAGGCCATCCCCGGCAGCCACTCCTGCTTGTGCTCCTCGCTGCCCCACATGTGGATCGCGCCCATGGCCAGGCTGCCCTGCACCGACACCAGCGAACGGATGCCGGAGTCCGATGCCTCGAGCTCGACACACGCGAGGCCGTAGTCCACGGCCGACATGCCGGCGCAGCCGTAGCCCTCGAGGTGCATCCCCAGCAGCCCGACCTCGCCGAAACCACGGGCAAGTTCACGTGCCGCCGGCAGGTCCCCGGCCTCATACCAGTCCATGATGTGCGGCTCGACGAGGTCGTCGCACACCTGGCGGACGGTGGCCCGGATGGCCTTCTCCTCGTCGGTCAGCTGGCTGTCGAGGTCGATGATGTCCAGCGGGTTGCTGGTGCTGGCCTTGGGCGGAGTCTTCATGGGGTCACCTGTGTTTCATCTGGGGGAGAGGGGAATGCCGTGTGCTCGGGGTCGCTGGGGGTGCTCAGCCAGACGCGGAGGGCGTCGTCGTGTTCACCGAGTTCAGGGGGTGCGGTCGGATCGGTCGGGCCGTAGGTCGTCCATTGGACCGGGTGGCGGATCTGGGGTTGCCCGGCCACGTCGAGCGTGGGGTCCAGCTCTAACGACTGAGCCAGCGCGACCCCGTCGAGGATGCTGCCGACCTTGCCGGCCGGGACCCGAACGGCGCTCAGGCGGTCGACCCACGTATCCGCATCGGCCTGTGCCAGACGGGCTTCGAGCTCGGTGGTGAGAGTGTCGCGATGGGTGACGCGGGCGGCATTCGTCGCGTACTCGGGGCGCCCGGTCAGCTCGGGTGCGCCGACGACGGCGCACAGTCGGGAGAACTGGCCGTCGTTGCCGCACGCGACCACGAGTGGGCCGCCGGGACATTCGAGCGTTTCGTAGGGAGCGATGCTCGGGTGCTGGTTGCCCATCCGCCGCGGCGCCACCCCGGTGGACAGGGCGGATTGGCCCTGGTTGACCAGGCCCGCAAGGGCAGATGTCAGGAGTGTCACCTGGATCCGATCCCCGCGGCCGGTGCGGGATCGGGCCGCGAGCGCCGCGAGGATGCCGATGACGGCGTCCTTACCAGTGAGGACGTCGACGATGGCGACGCCGACCTTGGTCGGTTGGTCCGGCATGCCGGTGATCGACATGAGGCCGCCGACACCTTGGACGACGAAGTCGTAGCCGGGGAGATCAGCGCCTGCGCCAGAACCGAATCCGGAGATCGAGCAGTACACCACCCCCGGGTTGTCCTGGGAGACAACGTCATACGACAGGCCGAGGCGGCCCATGGTGCCCGGCAGGAAGTTCTCGATGACCACGTCGGCGCGACGGGCAAGCTCGCGGGCCAGGATGAGGTCGTGCTCGTCGCGCAGGTCCAAGGCGATCGACTCTTTGGACCGATTGACCGACTCGAAGTAGGTCGTCCCGCGCTCGGTGAACGGTGGCCCCCAGGTGCGGGTCTCGTCACCGACGCCCGGACGCTCCACCTTGACGACCCGGGCCCCGAGATCGGCGAGCATCATCGTGGCCATCGGTCCGGCGAGCACCCGGGAGAAGTCGGCGACGAGGATCCCATCGAGGGGGTGGCCGCCGGGGGGTGGCTGGGGGGTCATCGGTTCTCCTGAGCGCGCAGCGATGTCCCGCACCACGGTAGGAGGGAGCTGGCATCCGCGGATCTGGCCGGATCATCCAGGAAATGCGACACTATGGAGAAAATGTCCAGACTCGCAGGAGAGTGCGTGCCCACCCTCGAGGCCCTCGTGCACGACATGGCTGGACTCATCGAGCCGGTCGGGGATCCACCGCTCGATGCCACGGTCAGCGCCGTCCATGTCAGCGAGCTCCTGGATCCCACCCCCTATCTCGACGGGGGCGAGTTCCTCCTCACGACCGGTCTGGCGTTCCCCGACGAGGATGAGGAGCTCCGCGCCTATGCCGCGCGCCTCGCGGCCCACGGCATCGTCGGGCTCGGCCTGGGAGTGGGGCCGGTGCAGCGCCGAGTTCCGCCCGCGCTGGCGGACGGCTGTGCCACAGCCGGATTGCCCCTGTTCAAGATGTGGACTCCGTTCGTCGCGGTGTCCAAGGCCTACTGGTCGCTGTTGTCCGTCGAGGACCGCGCGGCCCAGAGCGCGGTGCTGGGGCTGCATCAGGACCTGGCCCGCGCGGCAACGCGTCGCCACCCGACTGCCGAAGTCATCCGCGTCCTGGCGCGCAGCGTCGGCGGGTGGGCTGCGCGGCTGGACCCCGACGGGGTGCCGCTGGAAGTCTGGCCCCGCGGCCAGGGGCGCCTCGCGGGGCACTTGCGCCGGGATGTGGAGCGACTGCGCAGCGCCGGCCCGCACGCGGCCTCCTCCTTCCCGCTCGGGGTCGATCAGGTTGTCGTGCAACCGTTGACGCGCCGCGACCGGCTGCTGGGGTTCGTGGCGACAGGCTCCGCTGGGCCGCTCGACCCGGCCGCCCGGGCGCTCGTGGTGAGCGCGTGCGTCTTGCTCTCAGCGGTCCTCGACGATGCCCTGGGGGAGGCGCGCAATCGCCAGGCTCGCTGCCAGGATGTCGCGGAGTTGATCCTCCTCGGGGAGGAGCGGGCCGCCCGCCTCCTGGCCGCTCAGGTCTTGCAGGCCGCGTTGCCGCTGCGGGCTGCGCTGGTCTGCGTGGCCCCGGGTGAGCCGGAGCGAATCGCGGACCTCGTGGCCGAGCTGATGACCGCGCTGGGACCGGAGCCGGCCTGGGTCACGGAGCGCGATGAGCGGTGCTACGCGGTGGTCCCGGAGACGTCGTTACCCCGAATGCCGCGTGCCCTCGCCGCGCTCGCGCGGATCGATCCCGAGGTTCGCACGGCGCAGTCACCGGTCGTGGCGCTGACCGATCTGGTGTCGCGGCTCGGACCGACCACCGCGGCGGTCGATCGAGAGGGCATGCCGCTGCGTCCGGCGGTGGATGGCGACGCGGCGGGGTCGGACCTGGAGGCCGATGCCTGGGTCAGCGCTCTGGCGGCGTATCAGCGCAGCCCGCTGGTGCCCACCGTCGCGTCGTGGTTGCGCCACCGGGGCAGTTGGGAGCGGGTCAGCGAAGAGCTGGGCACCCACCGCAACACCGTGCGAGCTCGGGTGGCGACGGCCGAACGGGTGCTCGGGCAGCCGCTCGACGAGCCCGACCTGGGTGCCCGGCTGTGGCTGGCGCTGCGCCGCGCTTGGCTTGCCTGAGTTGGTGGGCCCGCCGGGCGGCGTTGAAACTCGGATCTAAACGTTCTTGTGGCGCGTCGCCGAGCGTGGGGGCGCGCCGAAACTCGTGTCGAAACGTTCTTATGCGCCGAAAAGCTGGGGAGGAGCCGACGTGGCCAGCACAGTGGGCTTAGGTGTCCCGCAACGCGGCGGGGAGGGCGGCATTCGGGACGTTCTGGAAGGCGACGGGCCGCGTCCACCGCTCCAGGGCCGCGGCGCCGACACTGCTGGCTTCTGGGCGGCTCGTCGCCGGCCACGGTCCACCGTGCTGCATGCCATCGGCGCAGGCGACGCCCGTGGGCCAGCCGTCCACAACAACCCGTCCCACCTGGCTGGCGAGATCGCCGACGAATGCTGCCGCGTCCGGGTCGCTCCCGGTGCCGTCGGTCCACACCGACGCCGCGAGCGAGGGCTGCAACCGAGCGAGCACCTCACGCGCCTGCTCGACGGTGTCGTAGTCCGTGACCAAAGCGACCGGCCCGAAGCACTCCTCCAGCAGGGCACCGGGGACCAGGTCATCAAGGGCGACCTCCAGCGCGACGGGCGCGACCCCAAAGCCCTCCTCGGGGGCGGTCCCGGTCGCGAGCAGCGTGGCGCCCGCGTCGGCGAAGGTGCGCACGCCCGCGGCATACGCGTCGGCCATCCCCGCCGTGAGCTGCCAAGCCCCCGACCGCGACGCGACCGCCGCGGCGACGGCCTCGCTCAACCCGGATCCAGCCGGCGCAAGCAGAAGTCCCGGCTTGGTGCAGAACTGCCCCACCCCGAGGGTGAACGAGTCGACGAAGCCGGTCGCAATCTCCGCGGCGCGCTTGGCCGCGGCCGGCGTGACGACGACCGGGTTGACCGTGCCCATCTCGGCATAGACGGGGATCGGGCGCGGGCGTGCGGCGGAACGCTCGACCAGGGCCATGCCGCCGCGCTGGGATCCGGTGAACCCCACCGCAGCGATGGCCGGTGCGTCGACCAGGGCCAGCCCGGCCTCCATGCCGTGAACCAACGCGAAGGCCCCCTCCGGCGCCCCCGCGGCCGCCAGGGCGGCGCCGGCGATCTCCCCGAGCCGCACGGACAGGCGCGGTTGCGCCGGGTGCGCCTTGACGATGACGGGGCAGCCGACCGCGAGGGCCGAGCAGGTGTCGTGGCCCATGACGCCGAACTGGAACGGGAAGTTGCTCGCCGTAAACACAGCGACCGGGCCGATGGGTAGGTGCGCGCGCCGGAGGTCGAGGTCCGGGGGGCCGGGGACCCTCTCGACGACGGCGCGCAGCCAGGCGCCGGATGCCCCGGCCGCGGCGTAGTAGCGGGCGTTGGTCGCCGTCTTGGCCAGCTCGCCGGTCAGGCGGGGCAGGCCGAGCGCGGTCTCCTCCTCGGCGAGGGCGATCAGCTCCTCGGCGTGTGCGTCCAGCGCGTCGGCCAGGGCGGTCACCCATGCGAGCCGAGTCTGCGGGGTGGCCGTCGAGGTGACGCGGAATGCCGTCGCGGCGCGAGCGGCCAACGCCTCGACCTCCTCGGTCGGCGTGGTGTCGGGGCCGTCCGTGGGCAGCCCCGTCCGGGGGTTCCAGCTCGTCAGCACCTGGATCATCGTGGCCGCCTCTCCTGCGTGTGGTCCGAGCATTCTGCGAGATCGGCCCGCATGGCGCGACAGCGGGTGTGCGCAACGAGCAGTCAGTGAGGTTTGCGACAATCGACCCCATGACTGCCGTCTCGCCTCCCCAGGCCGCAACTCGCACGGTCGTGCACCTGCTGCGGCACGGCGAGGTCGACAACCCGGGCCGGGTTCTCTATGGCCGGCTCCCGGACTTCCACCTCAGTGAGCTCGGCCACGAGATGGCCCAGCTCGCCGCCGACTACCTGGCCGATCGGGACGTCACGCACCTCATCTCCAGCCCTCTGGAGCGCGCCCAGGAGACCGCCGCTCCGCTCGCCACCGCGCGCCGGTTGCCGGTCACCCTCGATGCCCGCGTCATCGAGGCGGCCAACGACTTCGAGGGGTTGGCCGTCGCGGGAGGCAAGGGCATCCTCAAACACCCCAGCCTCTACTGGAAGCTGCGCAATCCCGCCCGACCCACGTGGGGTGAGCCTTATCCCGAGATCGCTGCACGGATGAAGGCCGCCATCGCCGACGCGCGGGACTCGGCGCGCGGCCACGAGGCGGTCATCGTCTCCCATCAGGCGCCCATCTGGGCGGTGCGCCGCTCGCTCCAGGGCAGGGGCTTCCTCCACGACCCCCGCAAACGCGAATGCTCCCTCTGCTCGGTGACGTCGCTGACCTACATCGGCGACAACCTCATCGACATCACCTACCGGGAGCCTGCCGCCGCGCTGCTGCCCCTGGCCCACTCGGGGGCCGGAGCATGAGGGTGAATGCCGCGCGCACGGCATTCACGATTCTGCTCGCCGTGGGTGTCGGGCTGGGTGCGACGGCCTGCACCTCCGACCCGAACTCCGTTGCCGAACAGGCCAAGGCGGGCGACCAGAAGGGCTACGTCTCCGGTGACGGCACCGTCGAGCAAATTGCCGTCGCCGACCGTGCCGAGCCCGTGACACTCTCCGGCGACACCATCGACGGGAGCACCTACGACCTCGCCGATGTGCAGGACAAGGTCGTCGTCGTCAACGTCTGGGGCTCCTGGTGCCCGCCCTGTGTTGCGGAAGCTGCGGATCTCCAAAAGGTCTGGCTCGATGTGCAGGCGGCGGACAAGCCCGTGCAGTTCCTCGGCATCGACTTCCGCGAGGACCCTCAGCGAGGGCAGGCCTTCGCGACGAGCGCATCCATCACCTACCCGAGCCTGTCCGATGAGTCCGGCGTCCAGCTCCTCAACCTGCAGGGCAAGGCGTCGACGACCCCCACCACCTTGGTCCTGGACAAGGAGCACCGCATCGCGGCACGAGTCAGTGGCGCCGTCACGGACTACACCCTCGCCGGCCTCATCGACGACGTCCTCGCGGAGTCGTGACCGGGGTGACCGACACCGTCGCCGGGGGAGCCCTCCCGCTGGCCATCCTCATCGCGGCCCTCGCCGGGCTCGTGTCGTTCGCGAGCCCGTGCGTGCTGCCTCTCGTCCCGGGGTTCCTCGGGTACGTGACGGGATTGTCCGACGTCGAGGTTGCCGATCGGCGCCGTAGCCGGCTGCTGCTCGGGGCCTTGCTCTTTGTGCTCGGCTTCACCGCCGTCTACATCCCGATGGCCATCTTCATCACCTCCATCGGAGGTGCGCTCGTCGAGCACCGCGAGACCCTCATGCGGGTCGGCGGCCTCCTCGTCATTGCCATGGCCCTGGTCTTCCTCGGCGCCGGCTCCCGGCTCGGCGCCCAAGCTACCCGCGGCCTGTCTTGGCGCCCGCAGGCCGGGCTCATCGGCGCCCCGCTGCTCGGGGCGGTGTTCGCGCTGGGCTGGGTGCCGTGCGCGAGCCCCACACTGGGCGCGGTGCTGGCGCTCTCGGCGAGCGCCGCGAACCCCAGCCCGGGGCGGGCGACCGTGCTCGCCACCGCCTACTGCCTCGGCCTGGGTCTGCCGTTTCTCGCGGCGGCCGCGAGCATGGAGCGCTTCGGGGTGCTGTCCCGGTGGCTGCGAGCCCACCAGCGCGGCATTCAGCTCTTTGGCGGCACACTGCTCCTCGTCGTCGGCATCCTGCTCCTCACAGGCTCGTGGGAGACCCTCAACCGGTGGATCCAAAGCGAGCTCGTCAGCGGCTTCCAGGTGGCGATCTGATGCCCGCCGACCGCACGGCCCGCACCACGCCTGCTGACACCACGCCTGCTGACACCACGCCTGCTGACACCACGCCAGCCGACACGACGAGTGGCGAGCCCACCAGCTCTCTGTCGACTGCTCCGCTGCCCGACAACGACGGCCCGATCGCTCAACCCACACTCGGCGTCGTGGGTTGGCTGCGCTGGATGTGGCGTCAACTGACGAGCATGCGGACCGCCCTGTTCCTGCTGCTCATGCTCGCCGTGGCCGCCCTGCCCGGCTCGATCTTCCCGCAGCGCTCCATCGACGTCACACGCACCGCGACCTGGATCGCCGACCACCCCACCGCCGGGCCCTGGCTGGACCGGCTGGGGTTCTTCGAGGTCTATGCGACCCCTTGGTTCGCCGCCATCTACCTGCTCCTGCTCATCAGCCTTGTCGGCTGCGTCCTGCCTCGCTCCCGGCTGCAGTTCAGGGCCCTGCGCACTCCGCCGCCGCGCGCGCCCAAGCACCCGCATCGCCTGGCCGCCGGTTTTGAGGAGGAGGTCGACGGCGACCCGGCCGAGGTGCTCGCGGCCTATCGTGCGGCCCTGTCGGCCAAGCGCTATCGGGTGGCCGCGCATGACGAGACCTCGATCTCGGCGGAACGGGGCTACCTCAAGGAGACCGGCAACCTCGTCTTCCACCTCGCGCTCGTCGGCGTGATCGTCGGTGTCGGCATCGGGCACCTCTGGGGGTGGAAGGGCGACGTCATCGTCCCTGTCGGCCAGACCTTCGCCAACACGCTGTCGCGCTATGACACCTTCAACCCCGGCCCGCAGGTGGACCCGACAGACCTCAAACCGTTCACCCTGGCGGTCGACCGCTTGGACGCCGTCTTCGAGACCGACACCACGAGCCCCGGACAGTTCGGAATGCCGCGCGACTTCACGGCATTCGTGACCTTCACCGACCACCCGGGTGCAACCCCGGAGCAGGACATCATCAAGGTCAACGGGCCCCTGGAGACCGGCGGCGGGACCGTGTTCCTGCTCGGCAACGGCTACGCGCCGCACATCACCGTGCGCGCCGCCGACGGGACCGTGCTCTACTCCGACTCCACGCCGTTCCTGCCCCAGGACAACAACTACAAATCTGTGGGGGCGATCAAGGTCGTTGGCGCCTCACCACAGCAGCTCGGGTTCGCCGGGATCTTCATGCCGACCGCGCAGATCACCGACCAGGGCCCGTCCTCGATCTTCCCCCAGGCCGTCGACCCCGCCCTGGCGCTCACCGTGTTCGAAGGCCAGCTGTTCCCGGACAGCCTCCCCCAGTCGGTCTACGCGCTGGACACCACGCAGATGACTCAGCTGACCAACGCCGAGGGCACCGACGCGCTGCGCCTCTGGATCAAGCCAGGGGAGACCATGGAGCTGCCCGGCGGGCGCGGCACGATTACCTTCGACAGCGTCGACCGGTTCGCGGGGTTGTCGATCCGCTCGGACCCGGGCAAGACCCTGACGCTGATCAGCGCGTTGCTCGCCCTCGCCGGGCTCATCGCCTCGTTGGTTGTGCGGCGGCGCCGCGTCTTCGTCCGGGTGAGCCCGGCCGCGACCGCGGGCCGTAGTCTGGTGCGCGTCGGCGGCCTGGCCAAGGACGACGACGACGGGATGCCCGAGCACCTCGCGGACATCGCTACCGACGTGAAGGACGCTCGATGAATACCACGCTTGCGCTGTACTCGCTCTATGCGGTCTACAGCGGGATGGCGGTCCTCGCCCTCGCGATGATCGCGTACGTCAGCTACCTGGCCGGGCTCATGCCCACCCGGACGGCGGCCAAAGACGCTGCCCGCGCCGCGGCCGAGGCGCCCGCCGCGACGCGGGAGCTGGCCAGTGTGGGTGGCAAGCCGGGATCCCAGACCGGGCCCCCGGCCGGCTCGTCCGCGGGGAGCCCGCCCGAGCCCGCGTCCGCTGCTGCTGCTCCCTCGGCGCCGGAGGTGCCCGCGCGGGCCCGCAAGGCCGCCGGGATCGCCAGCATGCTCACCAACCTCGCCGCGCTGCTCGTCGTCGCGGGGGCGGTCCTGCGGGGCCTGGCCGTGCACCGCATGCCGCTGGGCAACATGTACGAGTTCGCGCTCATGACGGTGAGCTTCCTCCTCGTCGCGTATGCCGCCTGGTCCATGCGGCGCGACCTGCGCTGGCTCGGCTTCTTCGTCGTCGCCCCGGCACTGCTCACCCTCGGACTGGCCACGACGATCTGGTACACCGAGGCCTCCCGGCTTATGCCGTCGCTGCGGAGCTACTGGCTGGTCATCCATGTGACGATCGCGACCCTGACCGTGGCGCTGTTCGCGATCGGCGCCGTCCTCGCCGGTCTCTATCTGTGGCAGGACCGCGTCGAACGAGCCGGCAAGCCTTCACTGCTCAACCGCTTCCCGACCTCGCGCGCTCTGGAGAAGCTCACCTACCAGGTCCACGTGATCGCGTTCCCGCTGTGGACCTTCACCGTCATCGCCGGGGCCATCTGGGCTCGCCAGGCGTGGGGTTCCTACTGGAACTGGGACCCCAAAGAGGTGTGGAGCTTCGTCATCTGGGTCGTCTACGCGGCCTACCTGCACGCCCGGGTGACCAGCGGCTGGCGCCGCCAGAATGCCGCGCTCATCGCCCTCGCCGGCTTCGCCTGCATCATAATCAACTACGCCGTGGTCAACGTCTACTTCGTCGGCCAGCACTCCTACTCCGGGCTGTGACGTGCTCCGCTACACCGTTCTGCGCTTCCTGATCTTTTTCGGCTGCCTGCTCGTCCTCTGGCTGATCGGTCTGCGCAGCCGCGACGACCTCGGCTTGCTCATCCTCGGCTCGGCCCTGCTGTCGATGGTCATCTCCTACTTCGCCCTGCGCCCCTTCCGCCAGGCGTACTCCCAGGAGATCGCCGAGAAGCTGCAGTCGCGGGCGGAGGCTCGAGACGCCAAGCGTGGTGACGAGGCGGCCGAGGATGCCGAGGACGCCGAGACCGGCGACGAGGGCTTCCGCTGACAACTCCGACCCGGGGCGCCCTCGGGGTGGTCCGCTCCGACGTCGAGGCGGCACGCGTGCGACTGGCCGGACGTGTGCGGCATACCCCGATCTGGCCGGCGGACCCGGGCGGCGCTCCGCTGTGGTTCAAACACGAGTACCTCCAGCTGACCGGGACCTTCAAGGCCCGCGGCGCCTTCAACCGGATCCTGGCCGCGCAGGCCGACGGCCGTCTCGACCCAGCCGTCGGGATCGTCGTCGCGTCGGGCGGCAACGCGGGCCTGGCCAATGCGTATGCCGCCCGCGCTGTGGGAATCCCTGCCACGGTCTTTGTGCCGGAACGGGCACCGCGCGTCAAGGTCGAGCGGCTGCGCGCGTATGGAGCCCGAGTGGTCGCTATCGGCTCTGAATATGCGGAGGCGGCGCAGGCGGCATTCGACTTCGCCGGGGAGTCCGGCGCCGTCCTCAACCATGCGTACGACCAGCTCGAGATCGTCGCCGGTGCCGGCACGCTCGGCCTGGAGATCGCCGCAGACCTCGCGGGGCAGGTCGACACGGTGATCGTCGCGGTCGGTGGCGGCGGGCTGCTCGCGGGAGTCGCGGCGGCCCTGGAAGGCCAGGCGCGGGTGATCGCGGTCGAGCCGATGCAGGCGCCGACCCTCCATGCGGCCCTTGCGGCGGGCGGCCCCACCGAGGTCGCCGTCGGTGGCGTGGCGGCCGACTCGCTCGGGGCGCGTCGCGTCGGGAACCTGGCCTGGGCGGTGGCCACCCGCACCGGGGTGGCTTCGCTCCTCGTGGAGGACGAAGAGATCGTCCGGGCCCGGCAGCACCTGTGGGATGAGTACCGCATCGTCGTCGAGCACGGCGCGGCGACGGCATTCGCGGCAGTGCTCTGCGGGGCCTATCGGCCGACGGAGGGGGAGCGTGTGGTCGTGGTGCTCTGCGGAGCCAACACCGACCCCGCCGACCTCAGCGGCCCGATCGGTTCGAGGTAAAGGACGCGCCTGAGGGGTGCGTCTAATACCTCGAACCGATGAGACTCAGGCGACGAGGGCGCCGATCGCCAGGCCCAGGGCGACCGCGACGGCATACGCGATCTGGTATTTCCCGGTGCCGCCGAGCGCCGGGATCAGATCCCGCCCGGTCGCGCCACCGACGATCGCGCGCGCCGCCGGCCAGACCACCGGGAGGGCCACGAGACCGACCAGGGACCACGGGGACGCCAGGACGGCCATGGCGCCCAATGCCACGACGCTGCCGACAATGAGCACGAGCCAGAACGCCCTGG
>JAGOME010000087.1 GCA_017993715.1 Phycicoccus sp. | reverse complement strand
GACCAGCGTGTTGGTGACCCCGGTCAGCGTGGCCTTGGAGATGCCCACCGACTCGGCAATATGGCGGGTCTCCATGCTGTCCCAGATCCACACGATCCACAGCACGAGGAATCCGGTCCAGGTCAGCCCGGCCGGCCGCAGGACCGTCGCGGTGAGGTGACCGCGGGCGGCATTCGCGGCCCGATGGATGGACAGGACGCCGTTGGCGGCGCCGAAGTCGATGTCCAGGTGGGCCAGCCGCGCACCAGTGACCCGCTCGGTCTCGGCGAGGGTGTGTCGGTCCGGCATGGCCGACAGGCTAGTGCCCCCGGCTAGGGCCATGAACCACAACATGGCGTCGGGGATCTCCCGATCTGGTGTGTGGTCGGCGCCGTCTCGGCCGGAGCCGATGGCACCATGGCCCATCATCACCCGCTCCTTCCTCATGGCCCGCGCCGAGCGGGTCGTCTCAGACGATGCGCTCCAAGCTCTCGCCACCGCTCCAGACGGTGCCGATCTGGCGGTAGTAACCGCCGATGATCTCGTCGACGCAGAGGCGCGACAGCTCCTCGTAGGGCGAGTCGAACAGGCGCAGTTCGACGTCGCCGGTCCAGGCCTGGCCCCCCTCGAAATCGGAGATCCCGGACTTGATGAGCTCGGAGTAGGCGTCCCCGTTGTTGTCGATGGCCGGGTACACGCGGTGGTGGGCCAGCGGGTGGCCGTTGACGAAGCCGTTGGTCTCGCTGGGACCCGTGATCGTCAGGACTGCCTCGGCGAGCCGCCGGTCATTGGCGGCGATCGTCGCACCGAACACCCCGCCGGGGCCGAGGACCGGTCCGCCGAACGTTGACCACATCGGCCGGGTCTGCCACATCGAACCCATCCGCTTGGGATAGCCCTGGTGAATGCCGCGGGCCATCGCGAAGTCCTTGTCGACCCAGATGTAGACGACCTTGGAGTAGGTCTCACCCTTGTACGAGCACCGGACGACGACGAAGGCTTCCTTGTACTGCGAGCGCACCGGGTCCAGGAGCTCTGCGCGGGAGCCGCTGCAGGACTGCCAGTCGGCCCAGATCAGCGCGACGGCGCCGGGGTCCTCGGGGGCAAGCTCGAGAGGGGCCGGGAGCAGCTCGGCGACTCGCGCTGGGTCCGTGCGGTACTCGACGGTGAGCAGATCACCGGAGTAGTACCAGGGCGGGTTGGGGATGATCGACGCCTGGCCGGTGGCCGTGCGCGGGAAGAAAAAGCCTTGGGTGGCGTGACCAGACGTCATCGTGGCTCCTGCGGGGGATGGCATCGGCGCGTCGTCGGGCGTCGGCTCGATGCGAGGTCGTTAGGCTCCGTACGATCATCACCTTATCGGCGAATTGGTCGGAAGTCACCCCTTGTCGGTGTCGCGGTCACCCGATAATGTTCGGACCCTAACGACCTCTGAAGGGGAGATGCAATGGCGCACTTCGACACCTCCGGGCTCCAGCCGGCGGCGGACGACCTGACCGCCCGCAAGATCGACGTCGTACGGATCGGGTATGCCGACCTCATCGGTGCCGATCGCGGTCGCGACGTCCTGGTCAGCCGGTTTGCCCGCACTGTCGGCAGTGGGGTGGCGTTCTGCCGCTCGGTCTACGGGACGACTCCACGCGGTGGCGTGGTCGACATCGAGGGCGGCATGTCCGCGGGCTTGCCCGATGTCGTGGCCTTCCCCGACGTGTCCACCCTCCAGGAGATCCCCTGGGAGCCGGGCGTCGCCCACGCCATCGCCGACGTCTTCAACCCCGATGGCTCCCCGTCGCAGGAGAGCCCGCGCATGTCGCTCAAGCGGGTCCTCGGCTTCTTCTCCGAACTGGGGATGAAGCCGGTGGTCGGCCCCGAGCTCGAGTTCTACGTCCTGGAGCAGTCGGACAAGTCCCCCTCGGGGTGGCAGCGCTATGGCGAGGGCACGGGCAACGTCTACACCTCCGGCCTCAAGGGTGACCCCGAGAACGTCCTCTTGACCTCGATGCGGCTGCTCGGTGACTACGGCCTCGAGGTCGTCGCCGCCAACCACGAGTTCAGCTCCGGCCAGTTCGAGATCAACATGTGGCATGGCGAGGCGCTCGACGCCGCCGACCGTGCCCACCGCTTCAAGACCGCGATCCAGGAGCTGGCGCGTCGCCAGGGCAAACTGGCCACTTTCATGGCCAAGCCGTTCAACGACGAGGGCGGATCGGGCTACCACCTGCACTTCTCGTGCTGGTCCGACGATGACAAGACCGCGCTCTTCGATGGCGGGCCGGACTCGCCCGACGGGTTGTCTGACGTCGCCCACTGGGCCATCGGGGGGATCCTCAAGCACGCCGCAGCGATCGCGGCATTCTCCAACCCGACGATCAACTCCTACAAGCGTTTCGGCCCCGACACCCTCGCCCCGTGGCTCATCGACTGGGGTCTGGACAACCGCTCGGCCATGGTCCGGATCCCGCCGGAGATGGGCAAGTCCTCCCGGCTGGAGATGCGCCTGGGTGACGCCTCGGCCAACAGCTACTTGGCCATCGGGTCCATGCTCGCCGGCGCCTACCTCGGCATCCGCGACAAGATCGAGCCGCCGCCCGCGCTCGAGGGCTACGGCTACGACACGTCCAAGGCGCAGATGCTGCCGCAGACGCTGGGCGAGGCCCTGGCTGCGCTCGAGGCCGACACCGAGATCCGCGAGATCATGGGCGAGTCCCTCGTCGGCGCGTTCCTGGCCTACAAGCGGGACGAGATCGACCGGTTCAACCACTGGATCACGGACTGGGAATTCGAGGAGTACACCTACCACCTCTGAGCCAACCCGACGCGGCATTCGTGGGGGGTTTGCGTCCCTGTCACGAATGCCGCGCCCGGACATCCGCCGCCACCCCCCTCGCGGGGAGACGGCCCGTACCACGGAAGAAGGACGCCATGCCACGGCACGCTCCGGTCCCCCTCGACCAGGTGGACCTTGCCGACCTCGACGGGTTCGCCAATTTGCGGGGGTTTTCGCAGTTGGACACCCTCCGGGCGGAGGACCCGGTGCACTGGAACCCCGAGCCGGACGGCAAGGGCTTCTGGGCGGTCACCAAGTACAACGACATCTGGGAGGTCGACAAGGCTCCCGAGAAGTTCACGAGCGAGAAGTTCGTCAACCTCGAGGACGTCGACGACGACCTGATGGACTTCCGCCGCTCCATCCTGGAGACCGATGGGACGCGGCACGCGGCCCTGCGCCGGCTGGTTCAGCGCGAGTTCACCCCGCGCAACCTGATGAAGAACTACGAGGCGTTCCTCAAGGCGCTCACCAAGGAGACCGTCGACCGGGCGTTCGCCACCGCGCGGGACAACGACGGCGTCTTCGACTACGTCAAGATGATCAGCGCCGACTTCCCGATCCAGGTGCTGGCGCGACTGCTCGACGTGCCACTGGACAAGACGCCGCAGCTCATCGCCTGGGGCAACGAGATGGTGGCCAACACCGACCCCGACTACGCCAAGGTGCGCCTTGACCTGGCGGAGTCCGAGAAGTACCGCCACCTGCCGTTCCGCTCGCCCACCGTGCAGGACGTCTGGGACTACGGCAATGAGCTCAAGAGTGAGCGGATTGGTGGGGAAGGCGTGGATCTGGTGTCCATCCTGGCCAACACCCTGCCGGCTGACGGCATCCCGCTCTCGCAGCAGGACTTCAACAACTACTTCTCCCTGCTGGTGATCGCCGGCAACGAGACCACGCGTCACTCGATTAGCAACACGATGATCGCCCTCATCGAGAACCAGGACCAGCTGCGGCTGCTCCAGGAGAAGCCCGAGATGATCGAGCCCGCAGTGGAGGAGTTCCTGCGCTGGGCGTCGCCGGTGTATCACTTCCGCCGGACCGCGGTCGAGGACACTGAACTCGGTGGCAAGGAGATCAAGGCCGGCGACAAGGTCGTCATGTGGTTCCCCTCGGGCAACCGCGACGATGACATCTTCGACGACCCGTACACGTTCGATGTCACCCGGACCAACGTCGACCACATGACGTTCGGCAAGGGCTCGCCGCACCTGTGCCTGGGCAACAACCTGGCGCGCATGGAGATCCGGCTGATGTACCAGGAGCTCATCCCGCGCCTGGCCTCGGTGGACTTCGCCGGCGACGTCACGCGGGTGCGCTCGAACTTCGTCAATGGTGTCAAGAAGTTCCCGATCAAGGTCTCCGAGAACGCCTGAGCGACCCACGCCTCACCCGAAACGGGGCCTCGCGAATGCCGCGGGGCCCCGTTTCGAGCGCGGGGTCGCGGGTTGTTCACGGGCGCGGGTGTTATAGCCGGCGCGGGTGTGAAGTTTCCGCGGGGGGCACAGGTGCCCGATCCGCGCAATATCGCGGATCGGGCACCTGGTGAGCCGGGGATCTAGCGCTGTTCCTCGCTGCTCAGGCGGGCCATGATGCGGCGCACCTGAATGCCGGCGGCGTCTGCGGCCACGTGCACGGGCTGTCCGCCCGGACCGTCGGCGTCGACCATCGCCTGCATGCGCTCCAACAGCGCCCGCATTCGGGTGTAGTAGCGGTGCATGAGGGTCGTGGTCGTCCCATCCCCAGGTGCACCGATGGCGAACGTGCGGCTGACTCGCCACACGTGTCGCGTGGTGGTCGCCGAGGTAGGAGTGAGCGCGTGGGTGAAGATGAACGACGCCGCGCCACCGTCGGGCAGCGTGATCGTCCACCGGTCCACCCACAGCCCGGGGGCGACAAAGCGGCCCTCCTCGAGTTGCGCCATCTCCACCGACGGGTCGAGCTCGAGCATGTCGGCCTGCCACGGGGCGATCCGTGCCGGCGGGTAGGCCCGCGAGAACGACACCTGAGTCTCGGTCAGCTGCACCTGCAACGGCGGCGCCGACCCCGTGGCCAGGACCGGCGGCATGATCTCGGTGTCGACCTGCGGGAGGTGGGTGATGTCCGCGAAGTTGTCATGCATGAGCGCGATCGAGGCCTTGGTCTCCCAGGTGTCCCCGATCGTCGCGTAGGCGGGATCGCGCAGCCAGGTCGTGACCGGGGCCGGTCGCAACGCGGCACTGCGCGGCTCGCCGGGCCACACCCAGACGAAGGTCCCGTCGTCATGGACCGGGTAGGCGTGCACCGCCGCGCCATACGGCACGTTGGTCTGGGTCGGCACGGACACGCAGGCACCCTTGGGGCCGTAACGGAAGCCGGTGTAGGGCGCGATGATGTCGTCGCCCTCGACGCGGCCCTCGCTCAACGCGACCGGGGCATGGACGCACCGGTCAGCGAGCGCGACGGCCGAGCCATCGGTCAGGCGATAGAGCACTACGCGTTGTCCGAGAACGCTGCTGGCCACGGGCACGCGGCCGACCTCGTCGGACAGGGCGGCGGCATACCAGGCGTCGTGCGGAATGCCGTCAATGCGCGGAGCGGGGGCGTTGGGGTTGGTGGTCATTGGTCGTCTCCCTCAGGCGTCCAGCACGAGTCGGGCACCGCGGCAGCGGGAGACGCAGACCATCATCGTGTCCATCGCCTCCTGCTCGTCCTCGTCGAGGATGGAGTCTCGGTGGTCGATCTCGCCCTCGAGGACTCCGGTCTCACACGTGCCGCAGATGCCCTCCAGGCACGAGCCAAGGACCGAGACACCGCCGGCGCGCATGGCATCGAAGACGCTCTCATCGGCGCCCACGGTGATGGTCTTGCCGGAGCGTTGGAGGACGACCTCGAATGCCGTGTCGTCGCCGTCGCGCTCGATCTCCTTGGCCGCGAAGCGTTCGAGGTGCAAGGTGCCCGGCGGCCACGGCTTGCAGGCCGCTTCGACGGCCGCGAGGAGCGGCTCGGGTCCGCAGACGTAGACGAGGGTGTCGGGCCGAATCGTGCCGAGGATCTCGCCGAGGTCGAGAATGCCACGTTCATCCTGGGGCACGATGTCGACGGCGTCACCGTAGTGCTCGAGCTGGTCCAGGTAGGCCATCGAGGCGCGGGTGCGGCCGCCGTAGTGCAACTGCCAGGGGGTGCCCCCGGCGATCGCGGCCTCGATCATGGGGAGCATGGGAGTGATCCCGATGCCGCCGGCGATGAAGATGTACTGGCCGGTCGCGGCGAGGGGGAAGTTGTTGCGTGGCCCCCGGATCCGCAGACCCTGGCCCTCGCTGAGGCCGTGCACGGCCAGCGAACCGCCACGGCCCTGGGGATCCTTGAGGACCGCCACCGTGTAACTGCCGTCCTCGGCGAGCCGGCCGCACAGCGAGTACTGGCGGGTCAGGTCAGGCCCGAGGAGGAGGTCGATATGGGCGCCTGGGGTCCACGGCGGCAGCGCCGACCCATCGGCAGCCCGGACCGACACCTCGACCACGTCATTGGCCACAGATCGCACCGATGCGACCACGGCGTCGGTTTCGAACTCGCTGACGAGCGTCTCCGTCGTTGAACTCATGGACACCTCCACTCCCTGGAACGTTAGGATACGAACGATAGACGGGACGGTGCCTGGCCGACAAGGGTTGCGGGGCAGGTCCCTGCGGCAGTCTCGTCCGAGATACCCTGCCGCACCAGGCAAAGCGGCCCGGCCCGCCGAACGCGGTGGCGCCCCGGCCTCGCGACAATGAAGGGCGGTGGCGCCGTGCGCGCACTTGTCATCCAGCACGACCATGTCTCCCCTCCTGGCCATGTCGGAGCCCGGCTGCGTGAGCGCGGCTACGAGATTGACGAGCACCTGGTTGTCGAGGAGGACAACTTCCACCATCCGCACCTGCATAACCCGTTCCCCGGGCTCGCCGGTGCCGACATCGTCGTTGCGCTCGGGGCACCCTGGTCGGCCTACGACGACGCCACCGTCGGTCCATGGGTGGCCACGGAGCTGGACCTGCTGCGCGAAGCCGATGCCCACGGCATTCCGGTGCTGGGGATCTGCTTCGGCGGGCAGCTGCTGGCCGCCGCGCACGGCGGCAGCGTCGAGCGCTCGGACGAGGCCGAGGTCGGCTGGACCGATATCGAGACCGACGACCCCAGCCTCGTGCCCGAGGGACCCTGGTTCCAGTGGCACTACGACCGCTTCCACGTCCCGGCCGCCGCCACTGAGCTGGCGCGCAACGCGGTGACCAGCCAGGCCTTCGTCCTGCGGCGCAACCTGGCCGTGCAGTTCCACCCCGAGCTGACGCCGGCGACGCTGGACGGCTGGCTGAACAACGGCGGCTACGAGGAGAGCGTCCAGCATGGGTATGACGTGCAGGCGATGATCGAGCAGACCGCCGACATCGACGCCGACGCCCAGCGCCGGGCGGCCGCGCTCGTCGACGCCTTCCTCGATCGGGTGGCGACTACCCCCCTGCCCTGACCTCCCGGCATTCCAGACCGCCTTCATCACTTTCCCGCCTGAAGTGCCTTGGTGTGAGGTTGACCCCGTTGGGTGGACATCCTGATCGTCAGGCTTGGCCTGGCAGGGAAGGATGCCCTCATGGGTGCCAAGAGGAAGAGTTACACCCCGAAGTATCGGCAGGAGGCTGCTCATCTGGTG
>JAGOME010000086.1 GCA_017993715.1 Phycicoccus sp. | reverse complement strand
CGTCTACAACCGCCGCCGACGCCACAGCGCCCTCGGCCAAATCAGCCCAGTAGCCTTCGAACACCGGCTCACCACAGCGACCGCAAAGGCCGCTTAACCGATGTCCACGAAACGGGGTCAACCCCACCCGCCGCCGAGGCATCATCGCCACCCGCCGCAAAGCCAACGCGACCTACCTGAACAAAACCAAAATCAGCAGCACCCCCACGCGGGCATCTTCAGGTGAGTCAACGACCCAAACCACGCGGGCATCTTGACATGAGTCCACATGATCCGCCGACGCGCCCGCGATACGGCATGCTCGGAGCAAGCCCACGACACCGGTACGACAGGAGAGCCCTCATGGCCGACAGCAGTTTCGACATCGTCAGCAAGTTCGACAAGCAGGAGGTCGCCAACGCGGTCAACACCGCCGCCAAGGAGATCGCCAACCGCTACGACTTCAAGGGCGTCGGTGCCAAGGTCGAGTTGACGGGCGAGGTCATCAAGATGGAGGCCAACAGCGAGGACCGCGTCAAGGCCGTCCTCGATGTCGTGCAGACCTGGCTGGTCAAGCGGGGCGTCTCGCTCAAGCACTTGGACATCCCGGAGGCGGGGCCGCGGCTGTCGGGCAAGGAGTACAAACTCGACGTGCCACTCAAGGAGGGCATCTCCAGCGAGAACGCCAAGAAGATCACCAAGTTGCTGCGCGACGAGGGCCCCAAGTCGGTCAAGACCCAGATCCAGGGCGACGAGGTCCGCGTGACGAGCAAGTCGCGCGACGACCTGCAGGCCGTGCAGCGCATGGTCAAGGAGGCCGAGTTCGACTTCGCGGTGTCGTTCACCAACTACCGCTGACTCCACCCGCGGGTTGTTCACTCGCGCGTCGGCTATAACACCCGCGCCCGTTAACAACCCGCGCCGTCCGCGGGAACTTCACCCGCGCGCCGGCTATAACACCCGCGCCCGTTAACAACCCGCGCCGTCCGCGGGAACTTCACCCGCGCGCCGGCTATAACACCCGCGCCCGTTAACAACCCGCGGTAGGCCCCAAACGCGCAGGGGCTCGGGCGTTAGCCCGGTGCGTCAGGAGACTGAGTCGAGGAACTCCAGCACCCGCCGCCACATCAGCTCGGCCTCGTTGGGCTGGAACTCGTCGGCCTTGCTCTCGTCGGCGAACAGGTGCCCCGAGCCGGGGTAGCCGAAGATCTCGACCTTCGCGCCCGCGGCATATGCCTCGGCGACCACGCCGAGGTCGGCTTCACGCTCGTGCCACGGGTCGGCCTCGGTGTGGTGGATCTGACCGGGCACCCCGGGCGGCCAGGTCGCGTCCATGAAGTGCACCGGAATGCCGCCGCCGAACATGAGCACGCCCGTCACGTCCGAGGGCCGTTGGGTTGCAACAAACTCCGCCATCCCTGCGCCGTTGGAGAAGCCAGCGGTGACCATCGGTCCGGGAATGTCCGCGACCGCCGCGAGCGCCATCGCCATCAGGCGCGGCATGCCGACCTCTTCCTCGGCATACTCCATGGCCGGCGGATACTCGTCGAAGACGATGCCGTCGTAGACGTCGATGACGTGCACAGTGTGGCCCGCTTCGCGCAGGAAGGCGGCATTCTCCCGCAGGCCGGATCGGACGCCGAGGACGGACGGGAAAAGAACGACGGTTGCCATGCTCAGAACCCTACGCGCGATGGGGACTGCTGCCGCCAAAAGCAACGCCCGGCAGAACCCGACTCCAGTCGGACTTTCACCGATCCACCCCGCTAGCCCGACACCAGAACCCGACTCCAGTCGGACTTTCGCCGATCCCGCCGCGCCCCCGCCCACATGGCGACTCAGCCGCAAGCGTGCCCACCCCCTCCCGCGCGCCGCCGGACCGGAAAGTCGGCCACCTGGCCCACTCTCCGACCATCCAGCACCCGCCGGACCGGAAAGTTGGCCACCTGGCCCACTCTCCGACAGTCCAACCCGGCCACTGCGCCCCTGGGGGCGGGCGCCCGCCCACACCTCCCGGACGCCGCCAGTTGAGCCTGTCGGACGGACGGGTGAGCGACTGGGGTTGCGGAATCCGAGTTAGTAAACTTTACTAACTCTCGTGAGTCCCCTGCCGCGCCGCGTGCGCCCGTCGGCGGCCGTCCTTCCCCGGGACGGCCGCCGACAGAACCTCTCGCTCGTCTTGCAGACCCTGCGTCACCTCGGCCCGACGAGCCGAGCCCAGCTCGCCCGCGAACTCGGCTTGACCAAGGTCACCGTCTCGGACCTCGTCGCCGAGCTGCTCACCGCCGGCCACGTCCGTGAGATCGGTTCCCGCGAAGCGGGTCGCCCAGGCAAGCCAGGGACTCTGGTCGAGTTGGATCCCACCGGATTGCGCACCATCGCCGTCGACCTCTCGTTCCCGTCGCGCCTGCGCGCCGCCCTGGTCGACGTCACCGGCGCCGTCCACCGCATCCACGAGCGGGCCGTCGAACTGGACCCGACGACCGGGCACGGGGTGGACCCGGCCGTCGTCATTGAGCTTGTTTCGGAGGTTCTTGCCGACGCCCGCGGGACCGTGCTCGGGATCGGCATCGGCACTCCCGGCATCGTCGACCTCAACGGGACCGTCCGCACCGCACCCAACCTCGGCTGGACCGATGTTCCCCTGCGGCAGCTGGTCGCTGAGGCCACCGGGCTGCCGGTGCTCGTCGTCAACGACGCCGCAGCCGCCACCCAGGCGGAGCTGAGCGCGTCTGCGAGCAGCACCGACATGGTCCTGGTCCAGATCGAGCGCGGTGTCGGCTGCGGAGTGGTCAGCGGCGGCCAACGCCTCGGTGGCGCCAGCAACGCCGCAGGCGAGATCGGCCACCTCACCGTCGGGATCGACATCGGTGAGATGTGTGCCTGTGGCCGTCGGGGCTGCCTGGAGACCTGGTTGTCCGCTCCCCGGCTGCGGGCGGCATTCGACGATCCCGACCCCGCCCTGGCCCACCGGACCGTCGAACTCGGTGGGCACCGCCTGGCCGTGGCCCTCACCCCGGTGGTCGCGGCCCTCGACCTCAACGAGGTCGTCCTCGCCGGCCCACCCGAGCTGCTCGCCCCCCTGCTCCCCGTCATCGAACGGACCCTGGAGCAACGCCTCTTTCCGAGCCCCGGCTCGGCCCTCACTGTCCGCCTGGCCACATCCCCCCGGGACATCGTCCTGCGTGGCGCGGCGGCGCTGGTCCTCTGGGACCGACTCGGGGTCAGCTGACCCTCCCTGCCAACCGCACCTCACCGTGCGACCCGCGGGCTCGCCCGCGCCCTCTCGAAAGGAAACGACGCGATGCAGCGCCGTCTCACACTCGCCGTCGCGGCGAGCGCAATCCTCGCCGTCTCCGCCTGCGGAACCGGCGGATCAGCCGAGCCCGCCGCAACGGGCAGCACCTCCACCGGTGCCGGCAAGACCATCACCTTGTGGCTCGCCGGTGGTGACACCCCGGACGAGCTGCGGACCTACCTCACCGACACGTTCCACACCCGGACCGGGGCCACGCTGCAGATCGAGGAGCAGTCCTGGGGCGACCTGGTCACCAAGCTGACCACGGCCCTTCCCGACGCCGCCAACACCCCCGATGTCGTCGAGCTCGGCAACACCCAGAGCCCGACCTTCACTCACGTTGGCGCCTTCCTCGACCTCAGCGACGACTATGACGCGCTCGGTGGGGACAAGCTGCTTCCCTCCTTCGTCGCGGCCGGTGAGGTCGATGGCAAGAAGTACACGCTGCCCTACTACTTCGGGTCGCGGTACCTGTTCATCCGCAAGGACGTGTGGACCGAAGCCGGTGTCGCCGAACCGAAAACCCTCACCGAGTTCAATCAGGCTGTCGCCACGATCACCGAGAAGAACCCCCGCGGGATCAACGACTTCTCCGGCTTCTTCCTCGGCGGCCAGGACTGGCGCAACGGGGTGTCCTGGATCTTCGCCAACGGTGGCGACCTGGCCAAGGAAGAGAACGGCCAGTGGGTCTCGACCCTTTCAGACCCCAAGACGATCGAGGGTCTGACCCAGCTGCAGCAGATCTATCGCACGGCGAGCAAGGCGCCCGCCGATGCCAAAGACCAGTCGCCGTGGCTTTACCTCAACGACTCCGACCAGATCCTCGACGACACCAAGCAGGTGACGGGCACGACGTCGCTGGCTGCGGCCACCATCATGGCTCCGGGCTGGGCGCACTGGTCGATCGGTGACCTGGCCACCCAGGACGGCAAGGACGTTCGGGCATGGAACGACCAGACCTTCGGCGTCTTTGCCCTGCCAGGCAATGATGGCAACCCCGCGCCGGTCTTCGCGGGGGGCTCCAACCTCGGCATCTCGGCCAAGAGCCAGAACCCCGAGCTCGCCAAGGAGCTGTTGGCCATCATCTATTCGGCCGACTACCAGAAGATGCTCGGCGGCGCCGGTCTCGGCCCGGCCAACTCCGACTATGTGACCGCGCTCGGCGACGACCAGTTCGCGCAGGCAGCCATCGCATCGGCCGCCCACAGCAAGCTCACCCCGGCCGCACCGGGTTGGGCCGCAGTCGAATCCGGGCAGGTGCTCGAGGAGTTCTTCGGCAAGATCCGAGACGCGCAGGACCTCACAGCGCTCGCCACGGAGTACGACGCCAAGATCACCCCGATGCTCAACCTGAAGTGATGCCGCGCGTGGCGCGGTCGGGCTGACGGGGTTTCTCCCCACCGGGTCCATCAGGCCAGCCAGCCCGACCGCGCCGCGCAACGCCTCGAGGGATAACCATGAACCCCCGCGTCTCCTCCCGCCTGCCGCACCTCCTCATCGCGCCCACTCTCGTGCTCCTCGTCGGCGCCCTGGGCTATCCCGTGGCGTGGCAACTCGTCACCAGCCTGCGCACGTTCGGTCTGGCACAACAGTTCGGCCAGCCAGCGCCCTGGGTCGGCCTGGACAACTACCTGGCTGTGGTCACCGAACCCGAGCTCTGGGCCGTCCTGACCCGCTCCATCGCCTTCTGCCTGGTCACCGCTGCCGCCACGGTCGTGATCGGTGGGCTCTTGGCCTTGCTGATGAATGCCGTGGGCTCCGGTCCCCGACTCGTGCTCCAGATCGCGCTGTTGCTCGCGTGGGCCATGCCGGTCGTGGCCGCGATGACGGTGTGGATCTGGATTGTCGACTGGCGCCGTGGCTTGCTCAACTGGGCGCTGGTCCGGCTCGGTGTCGGCGAAGCAGCCGGCCACAACTGGCTCGCCGAGCCACTCTCCTTTCTCGTCATTGCCTCGATCATCGTGGTCTGGATGAGCGTCCCCTTCGTCACGCTCAGCTGCTACGCCGGACTCACCCAGGTCAGCACTGAAGTCCTCGAGGCTGCGGCGCTCGACGGCGCAAACAGCTGGCAGCGACTGCGGCACATCATCCTGCCGCTGATCACGCCAGTTCTCTCGATTGTCCTTCTCCTGCAACTCATCTGGGACCTGCGGGTCTTCACTCAGATCACCATGCTGCAGGACGCCGGCTCTGTCGCCAGTCAGACCAATCTCCTGGGCACGTATGTGTATCGGCTCGGCACCGGCCAGGGCGACTTCGGGATGGCCAGCGCCGTCAGCGTCCTCATGCTCGTGCTCACCGTCGCCTTGTCCTGGCCGTATGTCCGCTCCCTACTTCAGGAGGAAACCCCATGACCCGCCGTCGCCTGACCCGAGGGCTGCTCGGTGGCGTGGCCGTTGTCATCGCGCTGCTGTGGGCCTTCCCCGTCTACTGGATGGTCAACTCAGCATTCCTGCCCAACGTGGTGCTGCAGTCAACGACGCCGACGTTCCTGCCGTTCGGTGGCTCCCTGGACAACCTCACCGCCGTCGTCGGGGACGCGGCATTCGCCCAGGCCCTCCAGGTCTCGCTCGTCGTGACGGTCACCACGGTCATCGGGGCGCTCGCGGTGGCCTTCCTCGGGGCCTTGGCGATCAGCCGATTCCGGTTCCGGGGTCGGACATCGTTCGTCTTGGCGTTGCTGCTCATCCAGATGCTGCCGGCTGAGGGCCTGTTCATCGCGCAGTACAAGATGATGTCCTCGCTCGGGCTGCTCAACCGATCCTTGGCACTTGCGGTGCTCTATGCCGCCGCCGTCGTACCCTTCACCATCTGGATGCTGCGCGGCTTCGTCGCCGGCGTGCCGGCCGAGCTCGAGGAGGCAGCCATGGTGGATGGGCTCTCACGCACCCAGGCCTTCTTCCGGATCACCTTCCCACTCCTCGCCCCTGGCTTGGTGGCGTCGGCGGTCTATGCGTTCCTCCAGGCGTGGAACGAGTTCACCGTGGCGCTGGTCATCATGACCCAGGAGCAGTCCCGCACCCTGCCGTTGTGGCTGCGCGGGTTCGTGCAGGCCAGCGCCAGCCGCGAGACGGATTGGGGTCAGGTGATGGCGGCGTCCACTCTCGTGGCGGTGCCCGTCATCATCTTCTTCCTCCTCGTGCAGGGTCGGATGAGCAGCGGCCTGGTCGGCGGGGCGGTCAAGGGATGACGCTGTCGGCGGATGCGGCGGCGACCCTGCAACCGGGGTTCGTCGGCACGCACGTGCCCGGGTGGCTGGAAGAGGCCTACGCCGAAGGACTGATCTCGATCTGCCTTTACGGGGCCAACGTCGATGACGATGGCGGGCTGGCACCCGTGTGCCGCCAGCTGCGTGAGCGTCTCCCGGACATCCTCCTCGCGGTCGATGAGGAGGGTGGCGACGTCACGCGGATCCACTATCCGGCAGGCTCACCTGCGGTCGGGAATGCCGTGCTCGGTCGACTCGACGATCTCGCCGTGACGCGTCGTTCGGCCGAGGCCATCGGGCATGACCTCGCCAGGCTGGGCATCGGGCTCAACCTGGGGCCCGTCGTCGACGTCAACTCCTCACCCGACAATCCCGTCATCGGGGTGCGCAGCTTCGGCGCCGAGGCCGGGCTCGCCGGACGCCACGCCGCAGCCTGGATCGAGGGACTGCAGGAGACCGGGGTCGCGGCGTGTGCCAAGCACTTCCCGGGACACGGCGATACCGTCGCCGACTCTCACCATGCCCTCCCCCGGGTCGACGCCTCACTCGAGGTGTTGTGCGCGCGGGAGCTGGTACCTTTCGAGGCCGCCGTCCGGGCCGGTGTCGCCGCCGTCATGACCTCCCACATCCTGATGTCCGCCATCGATGCTGACCGCCCAGCAACGTTCTCTCCCAAAGTGATGCACGTCCTGCGAGGCACTCTCGGCTTCGATGGCGTCATCATCAGCGACGCCCTCGACATGGCCGGCGCGAGCGCCGATATCGGCGTGCCCGAGGCTGCCGTGCGCGCGCTGATCGCTGGAGTTGACCTGCTCTGCCTGGGGTCGAACACCACTGGCCTGCAGTACCAGGAAGTCCACGCCGCGATCGTTCAGGCCGTCGGCAGCGGCCGCCTGCCCCGCGAGCGACTGGCCGAGGCGGCATTCAGGACCCGGCAGTTGGCCCACCGCTTCCGCCCCGTGCCCGGACCTCGGCCCACCGTGCACACCCTCCCACCGGCCGAGGAGGCCAGGGCGTTCCAGGTGACCTCGCAGGGGCGCGCGTTCATCAGCGACTCGGCCCC
>JAGOME010000003.1 GCA_017993715.1 Phycicoccus sp. | reverse complement strand
ATCGTGCTCACGGGCACCGGACCCTGGGGCGTGAGCAGCCGGGCCGACACGACCGCCTGATCAGGGCCTGGGACAGCAATGCGCAAAGCGCCGGCCTGACGCAGCCAGACGACGGGGATGACCTGCGTCAGCGCTGGCGCCGCCACCGGGCCGGTCGTTTCGGCTCCGGCAGCGACGGAGCCGTCAAGCCACGTGTCCGTCAAGGTCGCCGAGACCGTGCCCCCACGGACTGTGACATGAACTACGGGAGCCGGCTCGGCGGCCGCCAGCGCATCGACCAGCACAACCGCCCGGCCACCCGCGGGGACGACCACGCCTCGGTCGGCCGCACCGGAGACCGCGCCCTGGGCTCCGAGCACCTCGATCGTCGCGCTGACCTCGTTGGCGCCGGGATTGGTCAGCACGAGGCGCTCCTGACGCCCTGGGGCGCCACCACCAGCGATGAGCCACTGGTCCGCGGCCGCCGTGGGGCAGGAGGTCCCGGCCAGGCCGCGCAGGGTGGCGGTGTCGCTCGACCACTCCTGACCGGCCACCACTCCCGGCGCCAACGACCCGGTGACACGCACGGTGAGGGCAGCGCTTCCGGCAGCCAGGGGCGCAGAGAGGACGGCCCCTGCCTGGGTCGCCGAGGCGCTCGCATCAACCGGTCCGTTCGCGATGGCCATCGCGCCGTCACCAACGACGTCGGCGGGCCGAAGCTCAGCCGGCAACGACACGGCATTCACGGTGCCGGTCAGCTCCACGTCGGGGACTCCTTCAGTGCCCGTCAGTTCTTGGCCGGCACAGGTAACGAGCCGAGAGGACAACGGCACCGTCGTCGCACCGGCGGGGGCAGCCTGCGCGCCCTGGGCCCCGGCTCGGACCTGCACGGTCCGCGGATCCGCTTGGGCCGCAGCGACCAGGCCCGCGCCCAGCGCGCCGACCAGCGCGACCCGTCCGATCCCCATCCACGGGAGTTTCATGACGTCCTCCCCCGCGTGCGGGACGCGCGAGATCCAAACGGGATGGCCAGGAAGAGCAGTGCCACGATACCGGCCAACTGCAGGGGCGGCAGCCAAGCCGGCCCACGCCTGACCTCGATCTCGAGGTGCCCCCCGCCCGGAAGCGCGTAGGTCGCCTCGGTGGGCACCAGCACGACTCCCTCAAGGGTGACCGCTGCCCGGCTGGCCCACCCGGCGCCCTCGGCGATCTGGAGGACATCGCCCGGCTCCGCCGTGATGTCGGTGACCGTGGCTGCTGACAACCCGGTGACGTCGACCGCCCGCGGACCCGCCGGTCCGACAATGCTCACGCGTGGCGGCCCGATCGGAGCCTCATCGGCAGTGGCAACAGCCGTGACTCGCCACACTTGCCACCCGCCCCGGGACGCCAGCCGAGTCAGGCCGCTGGTGGCGTCGAGACGTCGTGAAATGTCGTCTCCGAGTTCGGCATCCAGCGCGACAAAGCCCACCGCAAGCGCGCGTAGCGAATCGGCGCTGGTGTCTAGTGCGCTCCCCTCCAGCAGCGCGCTGACCGTGTCGGCGACCGAGGCCGACACGGTCGTGGCGGGAAGTCCACGGGCCGGTCCGGCGCTCTCGCGCCCCACCAGTCGGAAGCCGGGGCCGATGTCCGTCGGGCTCACGAACAGCGTGCGGCCGGCCAACGGCCCGTCCGCGTGCTCCACTGCGACCGCAGGCCTCGCCTCGCTCCAGGGGGCCAGTGCGGTCCCCAGGGTCGCGATGACCAGGCCCGCGCATGCAGCTCCGACCATCGCGACGGCGCACAGCCCGCTCAGGCCTCGTCCGGCGGTACGCCAGCGCCGTGGCCCACTGGTGCCCTCGGCGGGAGAGCTCTCGGCAGGGGTGCCTTGGTCGAGGGCCAGGACGGCACCGGCGAGCAGCGCTGCGGTGAGCAGGAGAATGCCCGAACCCGCCCACGGCGTGATCGGCCCGTGGCCCACGGCCTGCGGGACATCCGCGAGGATGATCCGACCAGCAGCCAACGCCACGGCCAGGCCCCCCAGCCCCAAGACCGCCAGGGCAGTGGACATCGATCGCAGTCGCCTGCCGCGCAGCAAACCCATCACGCCGAGCGCGACCACGGGTGCGGCCGCCCACAGGGGCGGGGAGCCGAGTTCGCCGGTATCCAGCAGCGCGCGCCGCCAGGGGTCGAGGACCGGCCCGTTCCATGACGCCATCCCCGGCCCGACGAGGACCTGACGCCAGTCCTCGAGCAGACCCGGCCACCACAACAGCGTGCCCAGCGGCACTGCGATGACGGGCACGACGGCCCGCAGCCGGGCCCCGGGGACCGCGGCAAGGACGAGGATGAGGGCCAGGCCGAGCACCCCCAAGGCCGTGAGAGGCGCGAAGGCCGTGAGCACGACAAGGCCGAGGGTCGTCGCCCACGCCGCGGTCGCGGTGCCGTCGGGGCGCGCGAGCAGGGCCAGGCCCGAGAGGATTAACGGGATCAGGACCAGGGCCGCCAGGGTGCCGACCCGGCCGGCGGCATAGGCCGGTCCGGCGGCACCCAGGGTGGCCCACGCCAGGCCAGCCGCACCACGCAGCCAACGATTCGTGGTGAGCACGCGGGCACTGACATAGGCACTGACACAGGCGGCAGGAGGCGTGAGCAAGAGCATCCAGGCGGTCGCCGCGCCCATCGTCGAGGCCAAGGATCCGGTGCCGGGGAGGTGCTCCAGGACCCAGGTCGCGGCGGCGAGCAGGGCAAGGGCCGGCGAACCGGACCCGTCGTGCCCAAGCCCGGATCCGGTCCAGCCGTCGGCCCAGGCCGACCACAGCGAGGCAGCGTCGGCCCGGCCGCCGGTGAGCTCACCACCGATCAGACCGCCGCTCAAACCGCCGACAACCTGAGCTCCCAAAGATCGGGCCGCGGCGGCGACCACGGCGATCGTCGTCAGCGTGGCAAGGAGTCCAGGATTGGTGAGGACGCGCACGAGGGTCGAGGTCTGATCCGCGTCGCGATCGGCACCGGGGTCTGATCGCCGTGCGGGGAACAGCGACTCGGACACATCATCGGTCACTCGGCGCCGCAACTCAGCCGCGGGGACAAACAAGGCGGTCAAGTGCCGACGGCGCACCCGCACCGGGGCGGGGCGCCGCACCTTGACCGTGATCCAGCGCACCGGGTCCAGCGCGAGGAGATCGCCGAACTCGGCGGCGGACGCGCGCGGACGCTTGAGCAGCAGCAGTGCTAGTCCGGACAGGATCGAGCCGACGCCGATCCACAGGGCCAGCAGCGGCGCCGTCCACCACGACGCCCGCGCCAGGGCTACCCGACGGGCCGCGCGCCGCCGGATGCCCGTGCTCCCGGTGGCCTCACCGACCCCCTGCGCCGCGTGGACTCGGGCCGCCGGGGCCATCTCGACCCGGCCTCCGCGCAGGTGCAGCCGCCACCCCAGATCGAGGTCTGCCGCGACATCGCCGAACGACGGCTCCCACCCCTTGAGGGCGCGCACCGCATCGGCGCGCACGAGCGATCCCGCGAACGGGACGGCGATGACATCACGGCGGGTGTCGTACTGGCGCTGGTCGCGCGTCCCCTCGGCAGGGTCCTGCACCAGGCGTCCCGACGACGTCGCCTGAATCCCCACGCTGCGCAACACTCGGGGATCCGTGGCGTCGAGCAGTTTGGGGCCGGCGGCGACGACGGCCGTCGAACGGCGATGCGCGGCGACGAGCAGGGCGAGCGCATCCGAGTGGGGCACGACGCCTGCCGGGAGCAGCCACAGCAGTGCCTCGTCCGGCACGATGTCCGGGGTAGCCAGCAGCGCCGTCACGGCGGCCCGCACCCCGATCTCGTCGGGCTGGCCGATGACGCGGACGGCGATGTCCGACCCAGCGAGGGCGTCGAGGACTTCCGCGGCCCCACCTTCGGCGGTCCGGTCGAGGACGACGAGCAGGTCGGTCGTGGTCGACTGAGCGAGAACGGCATCCAGCAGGGGACGCAGCCCGTCAGTCGTGCGCGCGGTGACCACGACCGTGGCCACCGTCGTCGCCGTCGGGGTCGAGATCATGTCCGGCAGGTCGGGGGCATAAGTCGTCATGGGGTTCCGGGAGACGCGGGCCGCGGCCGCGCGTCAGACCGCCCGCTTCTTGAGCTTGCGACGCTCACGCTCCGACAGCCCGCCCCAGATGCCGAACCGCTCGTCGTTGGCCAGGGCGTACTCCAGGCACTCGGCCCGGACATCACACCCGATGCACACCTTCTTGGCCTCCCGCGTGGACCCACCCTTTTCCGGGAAGAACGCCTCGGGATCCGTCTGAGCGCACAGCGAACGCTCCTGCCAGGACATGCCCCCCTCGTCCTCGGCGATCGTCTCCATCAGCGAAAGCTCATACATGCCGCCTCCTCGACCCTCGACCCTTCCAAAGGCACCCCGGTCGGGAACGCCCCCGTGTCTCGGATCGCGGCTGATCCGGAACACTGGTGAAATTACACGCGTGTCATACGGGTTAAGTCAAGCCGAGATCTGCTAGCGCCGCCCTGTTCTTCTTGGCGCGATGGGGACCTGCCCCGATTCTCGGTGGCCCTGAGACACTGGCCCGCATGAAGATCACCGCTCTGGCCGGCGGCGTCGGCGGCGCCCGCTTCTTGCGCGGGCTGCGCGCAGCACTCGACGCGACCGACCCCTCGGCCCACCTCACCGTCATCGCCAACACCGGCGATGACATCACCCTGTTCGGTCTGCGCGTCTCCCCCGACGTCGACACGTTGCTATACACGCTCGGCGGCGGCATCGATGAGGGACAGGGTTGGGGACGCGCCGACGAGAGCCACCGACTGCAGGCAGAGCTCTTGGCGTACGGCGTCGCGCCCCAGTGGTTCGCCCTTGGCGATCTCGACCTCGGCACTCATGTCGCCCGCTCCCTCTGGTTGGGCCAGGGCGCCACGCTCTCTGAGGTGACCGCGCGGCTCGCGGCACGCTGGCGGCTGCCCGAGCGCGGCATTCATCTCCTGCCCATGACCGACACACCGGTCGAGACCCATGTCGTCCTGGACGAGGACGACGGGCAGCGCGCGGTGCACTTCCAGGAGTGGTGGGTGCGGATGCAGGCCGCCGTGCCCGCGGCCCGGTTCGTCGTCGCGGGACTGGACCAGGCCCGTCCTGCGCCAGGCGTGCTCGAGGCGATCCGCGACGCCGACCTGATCGTCTTGCCGCCGAGCAACCCGATTGTGTCCATCGGCATCATCCTGGGCGTTCCCGGAGTCCGGGACGCCATGCGGGGCACGCGAGCCCCGGTCGTCGGAGTCAGCCCACTCATTGGTGGGGCCCCGGTCCGTGGGCACGCGGACGCCTGCCTGGCGGCGATCGGCGTCGAATCGACGGCCGCGGCCGTGGCCGGACTGTATGCGGACTTCCTCGACGGCTGGCTGGTCGATCCGACCGATGCCGATGCACAGGTCTCCGGCGTCCGGGTCGAGCCCTATGACGGGCCGCTGCTCATGCGCGATCTCCCGTCGGCCGCCGCCATCGCCCAGGCCACCATCGACCTGGCCGGCCGGGTGACTCAGACGGTCAGGGGATGATCGCGCTCGGGCGGGGGATCCGCGTCACCCCCATCCTCGGGTTGCCCGAGATCCAGCCCGGTGATGACCTTGCTGCGCTGCTCGCCCCGGTGCTCGATGAGGTTCCCCTTCCGGCCGCGCTCATCGTGTCGAGCAAGGTGCTGTCCAAGGCTGCGGGCCTGATCGTGCGCGACCGAGACCGCGAGGAGGTGGTCGCGGCGCAGACACAGCGCGTCGTCGCCGAGCGAGCCAGCGCCGCGGGTGCGACGCGAGTGGTCGAAGCCCTGGCCGGACCGGTCATGGCGGCAGCCGGGGTGGATGCCTCCAACACCGGCGTCGACGATGTTCTGCTCATTCTGCCGGCCGACCCTGATGCCGCTGCCGCGCAGCTGCGGTTGGCGATCCTGCGGGCCGCTGGGCGGGCCCCGCTCGATCCGTTGGCCGTGGTCGTCAGCGATACCGCCGGCCGGCCTTGGCGTGACGGCCTGACGGACTTCGCGCTCGGGTCCTCGGGTCTCACGGCACTGATGGACCACCGTGGCGAGCTCGACCATGACGGACGCCCGATGGCCGTCACGGTCCGGGCGATCGCCGACGAGCTCTGCGCCGCGGCCGACCTCGTGCGTGGCAAGGCGGACGGCATTCCGGCCGCGGTCGTGACCGGGGTGCCGTCGTCATGGTTTGACGCGGCGGCGCCAGGCGCCCGCACGATCGTCCGCACGGGGGCCTCGGACTGGTTCGCGCTGGGCCACGTCGAGGCGGTCCGGGCCGCCCTGGGCGTCGTGCCGGGCTCACCGGACTCCGTGTCGGTGGGGCTGCGCTCAGTCGCGCCGGGAGAGCCGTTACCCCTTCGGGTCGGTCGGGTCGTCGCGCTGGCTCTGCACGGCGTGGAGGGGGCCGGTGCCGACGTCGAGGTCGGCACGGATCGCGCCATGGTGACCGTGAGCGCAGCCGACGACGTGACGGCTGGCCGGCTGCTCGCCCGCTTGGAGGTGGCCGCTTTCGCTGAGGAGCTGATCGCGCAGCCCTGCGGTCATCGCGGCATCCAGCTCGTCACGACGGAGTCTGCGGCGACTCCCTCGCGCTGACTGGTGGGGGCACCGCGGGCGGCGCCTGCGACCGGAAGTCATCACTCGTGGCCAGAAGAACGTTTCGACACGAGTTTCGTCGCTGGCCCACGCACCACCGGCAGCCAGAAGAACGTTTCGACACGAGTTTCGTCCGTTCGAACCGCCGGCCCGAATGCCGTCCTGCCGGTCGGCCGTGGGTGGGGTGATCAGGCTCCCCGCGCGGCGACGAGCAGGTCGATGCGCCCCTCCTGGACGGCCTCGTCGCGCTGGTTGAGCAGGGTGAACTGGCGACCGAGCACACCCGAGGTCCCTGCCGACGTCCGACGGATGGTCATGATCTCCACACGGACGCGCACCGTGTCCCCGATGTAGACAGGGGCGACGAATCGCCACGTGTCGACACCGAGCAGCGCGATCGAGCAGCCCTCGAAGACGCCAAGGCGAGAGGCGAGGCCCATCGCGACCGACAGGCCGAGGACTCCGTGAGCGATCCGCCCGCCGAACCGCGAGTCCGCCTGGGTCACCGCGTCCGTGTGGACAGGATTGGCGTCCCAGCTCCACCCGGCGAAGAACACCACATCGGTCTCGGTGATGGTCCGCCCTTGACCCTCGAACACCTGGCCGACGGCGAAGTCCTCGAAGACCCAGTCTCGTGGCCCAGACATGCCCTGCGGTCCCTGCGTCATCACCCCACGGTATCGAGCGGCTGCAGGTGCCTAGCGGCCCCCCCGCGACGGCGCTCCTCGAGGCAGGTGCGTCGGCAACGTCATGCGTGGACCCCGGCGCGGGCGGTGGCCTCCGGCGACCAGAGCATAGGTCTGGGCGCGATAGCGCTGGCCGGCATACGGCTCGAGGAGCGCGCGGGCCTGATCGTCGTCCCCGACCTTGCCGGTCAGCACCCAGGTCAGATCCTTGGCCATGTGGTAGTCCCCGAAGCTCGGCGAGTCGGGGTCCCCGAGGGCTCGTTGTGCAACTTCGGCGGCTGTCCACTCTCCCACGCCAGGCAGGGCACGTAGACGCGTATGCGCCTGGGGCAGAGGCAGATCCGCACACTCCTCCAGGCGTCCGGCATACGAGGAGGCGCGCACAGCCGTCTCAGATCGGGCCCGATCGACGCCCGCGGCAATCCACTCCCACGACGGAATTCGCGCCCAGTCCCGCGGCGCCGGCGGCACCCAGAGTCCCAGCGTCTCCCCCGGGCCAGGTGCCAGGCTCCCGAAGCGGCGCACCAGGCGCGTGTGAGCGGTGAACGCCTCCACGCCGGTGACCCGCTGCTCGAGGATCGCGGGGATGAGCGACTGCACGACGAGCCGCGACTTGGGGATCCGCCAACCCGGCAACTGCCGGCGCCCGCGAGCAATCACGTCGTGTTGGGCAACGAAGCCGTCATCGCTGTCGTGCACCCCGATCAGGTCGTCGACGTGGGCGAGCGACCAGCTCGCGCCAGGTCCCCAGGCGGCCGCCTCGACGGTGCCATGACCGGTCGCCGAGCTCCGAATAGCCAGAGTCGACGGGCCGTCGAGGGTCGCTTGACCGAGCCACCAGGTCCGGTCCACCACCCGGAACGTCGGGTCCGAGCCCCCGTGGCGCAACACGCCCAGCGTGGGGCCGAGCGCGTAGGAGGCCGGGACTGCCACGGCCCGGCGAGCCGCCCCAGGCGCAGCAAACGGATCGATCACGGGGACAGGTGTCGCGGCGCGACGGCGAGCACGGGACCCGCGGGTCGGGTGGGCGTGCGGAAGGCGAGCCACACATAGGTCGGGACGAGGGGCAACGCCGCAGCGAGCACCCATTCGGGCAGCCGACCGACCCAGTTGGGGACGACGTCGTCGCCATCAAAGGCAGCCGCATCGGCGAGCACCGGCACGGTGTAGTCCCACACATCGAATGCCGCCGTGAGCCGGCGCAGCCCGGCCGGGGTCACGTAGCGCTCGTAGTAGTGCTCGCCTTTGCCGGTCAGCCGAAGATAGCGGTCCGCGGCGGGCTGCGGGAGCCACGAAAGGAATGGCAGTCGATGATGCGGCTCGATAACCTGATACCGATGTCCCACACCCAGATACAGCACGCCGCGGGGCGACAGGACGCGATGGATATCGGCGAGGACCCCAGCGGGATCGACGACATGCTCGTAGATGTGGTTGAGCACGACCACGTCCATCGACCCGTCGGCAAAGGGCAGCGCCTCGCCACGGGCGACCTGGAAATCAACCCGATCCCCGAATCTGGCCCTGGCCTTGGCCAGACCCGGTTCGTCGATGTCGACTCCGTGAGTGGTGGCACCCGCCAAGGCCAGCTCGTCGGCGATGAAGCCAGCCGAACAGCCGACATCCAGCGCCCGCAGTCCGCTCAGGTCAGCGACGCCGAGTCCGTGGCGGACGACAGCCAGGAGTTTGGCCGCCTTCTTGCGCCGGGCCTGCTCGTCGAGCATCTTGCCCATCAGCTCGGAGTAGGCAAGCTGCTCTTCACGCCCGGGGAGGTCGTCAGCGCTCACCAGTGGCTCCCGAGGGGCTCCCAAGGAGGTGGTGCGTCCGCCCCCAGATCCAGCCGAGCAGCGCGAGGACGATGTCGACGACAACGCTGAGGAAGCGGGCGACGACCACGACGGCAGCTGCGGCCGGCGGCGAGATGAGGCCAGCGAGCAGCAGGGCCAAGACACCGTCACGCACTCCCACTCCGGCCGGGAGGAAGAACGAGAACATGCCGATTGCCCCGGCGAGGGGGAAGCCCGATAGACACGCCAGGGCCAGGGCGCTCGGATCGGCGCCGGCCGAGAGCGCGCGCGCCAGCACCAGCACGGAGGCGCCCACGGCCAACCACGCCAGCGCGAACCAGCACGACGTGACCACCACGGCGCGGCCCGTGAGGGCGTAGCCCAGAGGGTCCCGGCGCAGGAGTCGCAACAGGCCGTCGATGACGGCGCTCAGGATCCGTGGCGTGAGGACCACGACCGCGGCGATCACGGCCGGCACGAGCCACCAGGCCGAGACCGCGCCACCGCTGCGGTCCAGGAGCAGCGGCAGGGCCGGCACCCCCAGCAGCGCTCCCCAGACGACTGACAGTCCGATGGCGAGCAGCGAGGTCACTCCCATCCGCCGTCGAGGGATCCCCAACCGCTGGCCCATCTCCGCCTGGGCAACAACGCTCCAGACAGAGCCAGGCACATACTTGCCGAGCTGCCCGACGAAGAAGACGCTGGCACTGGGCGGGAGCGGGAGGTCGGTGCCGAGGTCTCGCAGGAGCACCCGCCACCCGAACATGGTCAGCACCGGCGCACTGAGTGCGAGCACGAATGACGCGGCGATCGCTCCGCCGGGCAGGAGGCCGAGTTCAGTGCTGACGGCATCCCAGTTGCGCCACAACGCAATCCCCACCGCCGCCAAAACGGCGACCGCCAGGACAGCGCGCACGATCTCGAGCAGCCGGCCGCGCACGCTACCGACTCCTGAAGGTCAACCGCAGGACGCCATAGGCCGCGTCCGGCTCGCTCGCTGGCGCCTCACCCTGGGCTTCCCGACGTTCTCGCGTCGACGCTCCCGCGGCCCGCAGTCGTCGGGTCAGCTCGCCGTCGAACTCCCCGACCAGGACCAGCCCCAGATCGTCGGCCCGGGCCAGAATGCCGCGGACGTCGGCGGGGGTGACCGACCACTGCGGGTCGTTGTCGCCGATGGGCACGGTGACGATCAGCAGGCCCCCGGGGCGCAGCGCCCAGGAGGCCTGGCCGAGCGCGATGTCGATGTCGTCGGCGCTGCACCCACCGGGGTGCACGCGCACCAGGACGTCAATGCTGGCGGGGTCGACGTCGAGAGCCGCGACTGACGACCGAATGCCGGTGAGGTCAAGGTCGACAGGCTCGAAGCCCAAGGCCCTTGCCCAGCGCGAGAAGGGCGAGCCGCTGCCGGACTCGTCAACGACCAGGCTCGTGCGGCGACCGCCGTCCCGGATCTTGACGATGGCCGCGATCGCGCCGAGCGCGGACCAGGCGGCCACGGCGTCAGGACTGCGGGGCAGGCCGAGCTCGCGCGCGGTGGCCCGCGCCTCGCGCGCTTGGTCATCCTGCGCCAGCACGTCGGTCGCGCGCACCCACTCCGGGAATGACGCCGGGCCGAGGGCCAGGGGTGGCGCCGCGCGGCGGCGGGCCGCGACCTGACGGACCAGGTGGCGCCCGGTGGCCATGGCCTGCTCGACGAGCGCCACCGGCAGCGAGTGCTTGAGGCCGGCAGGGTCCTCACCTTCGCGATCCCCTCCGGGGGGATCACCGACGGCGTCGGCGTCGATAGTCGCGAGCGCCTCGATGCCACCGACGTAGTGGGCCCAGGGGCTGCTGAGGTCGGGCTCGGGCACGGCGGACCGCAGGCGCGCGGCATACCCGGGCACGGCCAACCGACGCAGCGCAGCCACGAGCGCGCTCTTGTCCTCCGCCGGGACGACGAGACCGTCGACGCCATCACGGACCTGGTTGGCAAACGTGCCGACGTCGGTCGCGAGGACGGTCAGTCCGTGATGTTGGGCGAGCAGGACGTTCTGGGAGGCGGTGGCGTGGCGATAGGTCAAGGCGAGGACGTCGTGACGAGCCATGAGCTCGGAGATCCGCGCCGCCGGGACGTAGCCGCTCTCGACGATCACCCTGCCGCGCAGGGTGGGATCGGCCGCCAGCTGACGCACGCGCTCCCCCGCGGCGCCCCAGAGCTCACCGGCGACCGTCAGGGTCACCTCGGGCACCTCCCGGACTGCTTCGACGAGCAGGTCCACACCCTTGTACTCGCGCACGATGCCGAGCGCGAGGACCCGGGTCCGCCCGTCTCCTTCGACGACCGGCCGGCGTTCGCCGCCGGGCAGATGGGGCGGCAGGTCGAGCACGCGGACGTGGTGGGCGCCCAGCTGCGAGGCCTCGATCGCCTGGTCGGTGCCGTGGACGACGATGGAGTCCACCCGGGACAGCAGCGACCCGACCAGCCGTCGGTCGCCCGGACGACTCTCGTGAGGCAGGACGTTGTGCGCGACGACGATGCTGCGGGGCACGGGCGCGGCCCGACCGACACGCAGCGCCCGCGCTGCCTTGAGCAGCGCGAGATGGGCGGGCACGACCTGAGGCACGACATGGACCACGATGATCGCGTCGACCTGGCGCAGGCGCAGCCCGGCGCGCAGCCACGTGTCCGGGCGGGCCCAGGAGAGCGCCCGGACCGTGCGCGGGAACGGGGGCACCTCGGGGGTCCCCCCGGGGACGGCCTGCTCCCCTGGGTAGAGCAGCGACGGGTACAGGTGCGACCAGGCGACGAGGCTGACATCGTGCCCGGCATCGGCCAAGGCCGACGCGAGCGTGGTGGTGTGCGCAGCGACGCCACCCTTGAGCGGATGGGTGGGCCCGACCACCGCGATCCGCAGCGCCGAGGGCGACGGCGCAGCGGAGTCGTACTCAGACACCGTCTCGGGACCGGACGACGAGGTCAGAGAGGAGGGCCAGGGAGGCGATCATCATCCCGCTGACGATGAGCAACACCGTCGACGCGGGGAAGTAGAACGGATGCCGCACCATGTCCACAACGGCCTTGACCAGTCCAATGACGAGCAACCACAACGCCGGTGGCATGAGCACCTTGAGCGGATCGAAGTACATCACCATCCGCAACACCTGGAGGATGTAGCGATAGGCGTCGCTGACAAAGTGGAACTTGCTCACCCCAGCCCGCTTGGCATAGCTGGTGTCGACGTACTTGATGTCGTGCTGGTTGGACAGGAAGGCGATGGTGATCGTCGTGACGCAGGAGAAGCCAGCCGGCAACAGGCGCAGGTAGGGCAGCGAGACATCCCGACGGAAGGCCCTCAGGCCGGAGTTCAGGTCGGGGATGCGGCTCTTGGTCAGCCACTGGGCGACCATGCGGATGAACCACTTCGCTGGGACGCGGGCCCACTTGTGGGTGCCCTCTTCGCTGGTACGTGCCCCGACGACCTGGTCGTAGGTTGGGTCGTCGCGCAGGATCCGTACCAGCTCGGGGATGCGCTCGTTTTCGTAGGTCATGTCGGCATCGGTCCAGACGACGATCTCGCCTCGGGCCTGCTGGGTCCCGATCCGCCGGGCCGTCCCTGACCCGCCGTTGCGTCGGAACGGCAGCACCCGCACCCGGGCGTACGTCGCCAGCGCGCCACGCAGCACCTCGAGGGTGTTGTCGCTGCTCGCGTCGTCGATGCACAGGATCTCGTAGGTGAGCTCGCTGGCATCCAGTGCCGCCGTGATGCGCTCGAGCTCGGCGAGGACATGAGCGCCTTCGTTGTAACAGGGCAGGACGACCGTGAGGTAGGGGATCGGGCCGGGCCCACCTGGGCCATCCTCGATCACGTAGGCGGGGTGCACGCTCGCCGCGGGCGCCTCCGACGGCACCCGAGGGTCATCGGACGTGCCCGCGAGTTCACCGGACCGGACAGCGATCGCCTCGGTGGGGGCACTGCTGGTGGCCGGCGCGGCCGGCGGGGGCTGGTGCTCGGTCATCGGCGTCGAGCCTACCCGCGGGGGTCCGCTCCCTCCGGCCGTCGCCACTGACGATCCGGCGAGGATCCCTCAGACCACCCGCTGCGGCCCGTGGACCGGCGCAATTGGCCGGCCGACCGGGGGATGTGCAACGGTGGCTCTCGTGAGTGGGATGTCGACAGAGGCGGTCCTGACGCTGCTGCAGGAGGTCGCGGCGCAGGTCATCACCCCGCGTTTTCGCAGCCTGACGCAAGGCCAGGTCATCGAGAAGAACCCGGGCGACCTGGTCACCGTCGCCGACCGCGAGGCGGAGGTGCTCATCACAGCGCGGCTCCAGGCGGCATTCCCGAATGCCGTGATCCTCGGCGAGGAGGCCCACTCCGCCGACCCCACACTCATGGATCGGTACCTGGCCGCTGAGCACGCGTTCACCGTCGACCCGGTCGACGGGACCAAGAACTTCGTCCACGGATCACCGGACCATGCGGTCATGGTCGCCGAAACCCGAGCGGGTGAGACCGTCCGTGCCTGGGTCTGGCAGCCAGAGCACGAGGTGGCCTGGGTCGCCGAACGCGGCGCCGGCACCTGGCGCAATGGGGTCCGGGCCAGGACGAGCCGGACGCGGCACCTGACCGACCTCGTCGGAGCGTCGAGCATGCGCGCTCTCGTCGACTCGTCGTTGGGCGAGCTCCCGCCGCTGCGGCTGTCCTGGGTGTGTTGTGGCATCGACTATGCCCGGCTGATCGAGGGCGCCGCCGACTACGTGCTCTATTCGCGCAGCCACCCGTGGGACCACGCGCCGGGCGCCCTCCTCACGGCCGAGGCCGGCGGCGTGGTCCAACACCCGGACGGGACGGACTACACACCGCGATCGCTGCGCCCAGGGCTGGTGGTCAGCGCGACGCCGGAGGTCAGGGAGACCGTCGCCCCGTACTACGGGGATGTGACGATGCCACCGCGCCCGATGCCGCGCTGATCACCGGCGGACTCGGTACTCCACCTGCTCTCCGGCCGCCCGGCGATGGGCGATGGCCGTATTGGCAGCGGTGAGGAGGGGCTCCTGCTCGACCCGTTCGCGCTCAAAGACCACCGCGTCCGGGCTCCACCACGTGTCCTGGAAGACCCGCTTGACGGCGGCCACGGCGTCGGGCGAGCGCGTGGCGATCTGCCTGAGCAAGGCCATCCCAGCCGCCTGAGGATCATCGGTCACCTCCGTGGCCAGACCGAGCGCGTGGGCCTGGGTCCCAGAGATCAGCTCGCCCGTCATCGCCAGGCGTTTGGCGACATCGAGCCCGACCTGCTGCGACAGCGACTGAATGCCGGACATGTCCGGGATCAGACCCCACTTGATCTCCAACGCGGACCACTCCGCATCCGGTGTGGTGAACCGGAAGTCCGCCGCGAGGGCGAGCTGCAGGCCGCCGCCGAGGCAGTGCCCGTGGACGGCCGCAACGACCGGCACCAGGACCCGCCGCCACGCCCAACACGCCTCCTGGAACAGATTGGCCCCCGTCTCGGGATCCGCGGCGAAGGCTCGCGCGATCCCGTCAGGATCCGCACCGACCGTGGCGAAGTCCAGTCCCGCACAGAAGGATCGGCCCTCACCGCTGAGGAGAATGCCGCGGACCGTGCGATCCGCGGCGAGGCCTTCCGCGGTGAGCTTCAGGGCGGCGAGGGTGTCGAGGGTGAGCGAGTTCAGCTTGTCCGGCCGGTCCAGTCGGACATGGGCGATCTCACCCTCCCGCTCCACGGTGACGATATCGCTGCGAGTGCTCGTTGGACCGCCCATTCGATCAACCTCCAGATAGTCGCAATGCTTGCGATCATTATCATCTAAATGATGACTCGATGCATGTCGCGGATCTCACTTCGCCCGTCGCGATCACGGTCTTGTGTCGAGACAATCTCGCCTTTATTCTTAGCAATAATAGCGACTATTACCATCAGAGAGGTCGGCATGGATCTGACACTCACGCCCGCCGAAGAGGCGATCCGTCACGAGGCACGGACGTGGCTGGCCACTCATGCCCCGCGGGCGCCACTGCCCTCGCCCGGGTCCGCCGAAGGCTTCGCTGCCTATCAGGACTGGGAACGCACCCTGGCGCACGGCGGCTGGTCTGCTGTTTCCTGGCCCGAGGAGCTCGGCGGCCGCGCGCTGGACCCCTTGCGCGCAGCGCTCTTCTTCGATGAGTACGCCGCCAGCGGGGCGCCCCTGCGGATCTCTCGCTTTGGACTCGGCCTGGTCGGGGCTTCCCTGCGGCGCAGCGGCACGCCCGAGCAGCAGGAGCGCTGGCTGGCAGCGACCGCCCGCGGCGACCTCACCTGGTGCCAAGGCTTCTCGGAGCCGGGCGCGGGCAGCGACCTCGCCTCGCTGCGGACCCGCGGAGAGGTGACACCCGACGGCGTCATCGTCACGGGTCAAAAGGTGTGGACCTCGCACGGCACCCATGCCGACCTGATGTTTGCGCTCATCCGCACCGAGCCGGGCTCGATCGGCCACCGTGGCATCACGGCGGTGGTCATCGATATGCAGGCTCCCGGCGTCACGGTCCGGCCGATTGAGCAGATCAACGGGCAGGCGGAGTTCTGCGAGGTCTTCCTCGACGAGGTCCAGGTGCCCATGGATCACGTCGTCGGGGGCCTCGGTGACGGCTGGAACGTCGCCATGAGCCTGCTGGGCGATGAGCGATTGGCCGGCCAGGCAAGCGCGGAAAACCTCGCCCAGCTCCTGCGCGAAGCCATCGCCTTCCTGCCCGACACCGACCGTGATGATGCCGGCCTCGCCGCCGAGGTGGGACGCCTGGTCGAGCGGATCGAGGCCTATCGATGGCTTCAGTTGCGCTCTCTGAGCGAGCATTCCCTCGGACGCGAGGTGGGTCGTCAGGCGCTCGTGGCCAAGCTCTGGTGGTCCGAGACGCAGTTGGCCATTGCCGAGTTCGGCCTGCGGGCGATGGGTCAGAAGGCGGCCCTGCAGGACACCGCCGACGAGCATTTCCAGCACCTCTACTGGTACAGCAGATCGGCGCTGATCTTCGCCGGTACCAATGAAATCCAACGCAACATCATCGCCGAGCGTGGTCTTGGCCTACCCCGGGAGGCCCGCGGTGCGAGCTGAGTTCACCGACGACCAGCGTAGTTTTGCCGAAGCCGTGTCAGCGGCACTGCGGGGGCACGCCGGTCCCGACGTGCTGCGGGCCGCGTCGAACGGCACCTTTGACCCGGCCACCGCCTCTGCTCTTGTGCAGACCGGCCTGTTCGGGGTGGCCCTGCCCGAGCACGTGGGCGGGGCGGGCGGCGACGTCCGCGACATCGCCCTGGTGATGCAGGCGCTCGGGTGGTTCAACGCGCCTCTCCCCGTCGCCGACGGTGCATTCGTCGGCGCTCATGTCCTGACGCGCTACGCCGAGGAGCCGCGGGTCGCCAGCCTGCTCCCCGCCCTCGCGGACGGATCCGCGACCTTGGTCGTGCAGGCAGAGCCGGATCGGTATGTTGCCCACGCCCAGGTGGCCACCCACCTGCTCACCCTGCGGGACACCGAGCTCCACCTCGTTCCGGCCCAGCCCGGCTGGGCCACGCCGGTCGCCGCCCAGGACACCACGGCTCGGCTCGCGCAGGTGCACGCCACCCTCTCCCCCGAGACCCTCGTGGTCGACAGCGTCGAAGCCCGCGATCAGCTACAGGCGGCGGCCTGGACAGCAGATGCGCTGATCGGCGTCGGCCTAGCCGACCGCATGCTGGAGCTCACGGTCGAATACGCCCAACAACGCACCCAGTTCGGCCGACCGATCGGCTCGTTTCAGGCCCCCAAGCACCACCTCGCCGATCTCCTGGCAGAGGTGGAGGCGGCCCGGGGGCTCGCCTGGCGGGCCACCTACGCCGTTGCGCAAGAGCCGGACCCGGTCGTCCCTGCCCGGATCGCGCTCGGTGCGACCGCCGAGGCCGTGGCGCGTGCCAGCCGCACCTCGCTGCAACTACACGGCGGCATCGGCTTCACCCGAGACCACGACCTGCACCTATGGATCCTCACCGCGCAGCGCTGGCTCGCCCTGGTCGGTGATCCGCGAACCCATCGGCAGGCCGTGGCCGCGCGCCTGCTCCGCCCGCAGCAAAGGACCACGGCGTGACCCCCACCGCACCCACCATCACCGAATCGACCCTCACCGCGCAGGACCTCGAACCATTTGTGGCCGCCCGCAGCGTGGCCCTCGTCGGAGCATCCGAAGACCTCACCAAGGTGGGCGGCCGGGTGCTGCATTTCCTCATGCGCTATGAGTACGCGGGGCAGCTCCATCTGGTCAACGCAAAGCGGGCTTCGCTGCACTCGCTCCCCACGCTTCCCACAATCGATGCGCTGCCCGACGGAGTCGAGTTGGCCATCCTCGCCGTGCCGGCGGCAGCCGTCCCGGGCGCGCTGGCGGACTGCGGCCGCCGCGGCATCGGCGCGGTCATCGTCTGCGCCTCGGGCTACGCCGAGCTGGGACCTGAGGGTGCAGCGCGCCAGGACGAGCTGGTGCAGATCGCCGCCGACCACGGCGTGCGGATGCTGGGGCCTAACTGCCTGGGCACCATCGGCGTCAGCGACGCCCTCATGGCCACCAGCATGACCGGGCTCGACCAGGACCGCTTCGTCCCCCGCGATGACGGTCTGGGCTTCGTCTCGCAAAGCGGTGCCGTGGGTGCTTTTCTGTTCAACCTGGCCCAGGGCCAAGGCCTGGGGATCGGCACCTTCATCAGCACCGGCAACGAGGCCGACCTGACCCTCGGGTCGGTCACCTCAGCCCTGGTCCAACGGGATGGGACGCGCGGCATTCTGGGCTACATCGAGGGGGTGCGCGACCCTGAGGCGTTCCGCTCGGCGCTGATTGCAGCGCAAGATTCGGGCATCCCCATGGCCTTCCTCAAGGTCGGCACGAGCGACCAAGGGGCGCAGGCCGCCCAGTCGCATACGGGTTCCCTGGCTGGCGAGGACGCCGTGTATGACGGGCTCTTCGCCCAGTACGGCGTGGCCCGAGCCCGCTCGTTCCAGGACCTGCTCGACCTGGGACGGATCATGCCCCTTCCTCGCGCGCGGGGCCATCGTGTCGCCATCGTGACCATCTCAGGTGGTGCCGGGATCGTGGCCGTCGATGCTGCTGCCGCCAACGGACTCGACGTCCCGCACTGGGACCAGGAGTGGCAGGACCGGATGGCCGCCCACCTGCCCAGTTTCGCGACCACGACCAACCCGATCGACACCACAGGCGCCGGCATTCTCGACGATGACCTCATGCGTGGGGTCCTCGACCTGTGCGACGAGCACCCGCAGACCGATGTCACCGTCCTCATCCTGGGCAACATGGAGCGATACGAGGATCAGGTCACCGCGATGCTCGCCGACATCCATCGGGACCACGCCACGCCCCTGGTCGTGGTGTGGGTCGGCGGCTCGGGGCGACCGGCCACGCTGCTGGCCCAGCACGGCATTCCGACGTATGCCGATCCTGTTGCCGCGATGCGCGCGCTCGGCTTCTGGGCACACTTCGGTGCGCGCCAGCGGCAACGGGCCGAGCCGGCCCTGCACGCCATGGACATTGGGGCCCGGCCGACCGCCGCCTTGGCGATCACCGAGCAGGCACGGACCGCTGGCCGGGGGGCGCTCGACGAACTCGAAGCCAAGCTGCTCCTCGCGGCGGCCGGCCTCCCCGTGGTGCCAGAGCGAGCGGCAGATACACCGCAGCAGGCCCTGGCGGCGGCCCACGAGTTCGGATTGGGACAAGGTGAGGCTGTCGTCGTCAAACTGCTGTCTGACCAGGTCGCCCACAAGACCGAGATCGGTGGAGTCGCGCTAGGACTGACCACGGCCGAGGCGGTCACCGCGGCCACCGAGCGGATTCTCGCGATCGCGCAGGAGCATGCCCTGGAGGGCGCCGGGGTCACCGTGCAGCCCCAGTTGCGCAGCGAAACCGAGCTCATCCTCGGGATGAAGCACGACCCCGTCCTCGGCCCGGTCGTCCTGCTCGGCTTCGGAGGCGTGCTCGCCGAGGTGCTGCAGGACGCGCAGATTCGGTTGGCGCCGGTCACCGTCAGCGAGGCCGGGGCGATGATCCAGGGCCTACGACACGTCGAACTCTTGCGGGGCTTCCGCGGTCGGCCACCCGTGGACGAAGCCGCCCTCGCCCAGGTCGTCGCCGACTTCTCCCGCCTCGGTGTCGCACTCGCGGATGACGTCGAATCAATGGAGATCAACCCTATGATGGTGATGAGTGCGGGCGACGTCATGGCTGCCGACGCACTGGTCCTGCTCCGTCCGACTCAGGGATCGTGACGGGCACACCTCGGAGGGAGCAATACCGCATGGCCAAACGAAGCCCCACGCGCCTGGCCAAGGCTTCCGATGTCATCGTCGAGGGTATTCGCGATCGCATTCTGCAAGAACGCCTTGTGGTCGGCTCGCCCCTCCCGAGCGAGTCCGACCTCATGGACGAGTACGGCCTGGGGCGGGTCACAGTTCGCGAATCCCTCCGGCTCCTGGAACGGGACGGCATTGTCCGCGTCAAGCGCGGGCCCCACGGTGGGGTGTTCGTGGGCGAGCCGGATGTGCGACGCCTCGGCGAGGTCCTCACGGTCCTGCTCGCGATGCGCGACACGACAGTGCGTGAGTTCACCGACTTCCGCGGATCCCTCGAGCCTCAACTCGCCGCGCTCACCGCCAAGAACGCCACGGCAGAGCAGCGGGACGTGCTGCGGCGGATCGCCGACGACGACGACTTCGCCAACCAGTACGACCTGCATGAGGCTCTGGCGGACTTCTGCGGCAACTCCGTCTACACCATGGCCTTCTATGCGCTCGAGGGCGCCTTCCTCGTTCATCACCGGCATCGCCCGCTCAATCCGCAGGCCCAGGCGATGAAGGTGGCCGCCCACCGCAAGGTCGCCCGCCTCGCGGCCGCCGGGGACGCCGAGGGCGCACGTCGCGCGATGTCGCGACACCTCGACGCCTACGACGAGGAGATGAATCTGGTGGGCGCGCTCGACGAGCCGTTCATCCACTATCAGGGACGGGGTCGGGGCGATCTGACCTAGCCCTGGTCGAGCATGGCCTCGATCATGCTGGGCGCCTCGTACTCAGTGAGGCACAAGCGCATCCCGTAGAGGTCGGTGGCGTCAAAGATCACCTCACGCATGCCTCCTGCCTGGACGTTGGTCACCATCGTGTAGCCGAGGTCACGCATCTCTTGCGCCGCGGCGTCGATGTTGCGGACCTTGATGTGGATGTTGCGGAAGCCCTCAGGGGTGTCGGCGGATGGCGCCTGGATGAGCTCGATGAAGTTCGAGGTGTCCATCGCGATGCGAGCCCCTGCCCCCAGCCCCCTCTGGTCGGTGCCGTCGGCGTCGAGCTCGGTGAACATCAGGGTCTCGTTGACCGTGAACTCTCGGAACGTCAGGCCGAGCGCCCTGGCGAATGCCTCCTTGGCTCGATCCAGGTCCTGAACCATCAGGCCGACGATTTCCATGCGATCGATCTGCACGAGATTTCCTCTCCAAGGGCGCGACGCGAGCGTGAGATCGCTCGGATTATTGAGTGTAATCTATGCTATCATTAGGATTTGTTGGATCTCAATCACGAGCTGCTCCTGAGGTCGGCCGGCACATCGCTGATCCACCCCAGTGCGCCGCCCCTCCTCGAATCGGAAGGTGTCACCCCCATGAGCGCAGAGCCCCGCCCGTCCCGCACCGTCATCGTCACCGGGGGGGCGCGCGGCATTGGTGCAGCGATTGCTTCGCGGCTGAGCGAGGACGGCTATGCGGTCGCCGTGGTCGACCTCGATGGCGACGCCGCTCAGTCGGTTGCCCAGACCCTCGCACAGCAGGGCGGGCGCGCCGCGGGGTTCGCGATCGACGTCTCCAGCGAACCGGCGGTCCAGGAGGGTGTGGCCCAGATCGTCCAGGCGTTGGGCGAGCCGACCGTGCTCATCAACAATGCCGGGATCATCCGTGACAACCTCCTGTTCAAGCTGTCGGTCGACGACTGGGACGCGGTGATGGGGGTCCATCTGCGCGGCGCCTTCCTGATGTCCCGGGAAGTCCAGGGCTTCATGACCACAAGCCGCTTCGGACGCATCGTCAACCTGTCGAGCGTGTCTGCACTGGGCAACAAGGGGCAGACCAACTACTCCGCAGCCAAGATGGGAGTTCAGGGATTCACCAAGACCTTGGCCCTGGAACTCGGCAAGTTCGGCGTGACGGTGAATGCCGTCGCCCCGGGGTTCATCGAAACCGAGATGACGAGGTCGGCCGCGGAGCGAGCCGGAGTCCCCTTTGAGGACGTCTTGGCCTGGACCGCCAAGGACAACCCCGTCGGGCGGACCGGAGTACCGGCAGATATCGCCCAGGCCGTCTCATTCTTCGTCGACCCCCGCAGTGGCTACATCACGGGGCAGACCCTCTACGTGTCGGGCGGCATTCACGGCTGAGCGCCCGGCCTCTGGGCCCACTTCGCCAGGACCCCCTGCAGCGCCGCGCCCCCCGCCCGGCGACTAGCGTCGCACAGGCGCGGGAGCCTTGCCCCGAATGAGCGGCTCGTCGAGGCTCCCTGACAGCAGCGCTGCCGCCTCGAGCTCATCGAGGTGCGCCATCATGGCCCGTTGGGCGACCACCGGCTTGCGTGCGGCGATCGCCTTGGCGATGGCCTGGTGGGCCTCATGCGTCGCGGCGAACACGGCCCGCGTATTCAACGACTCGGGCGGGTAGTGCGCAGCGTTGTCGGACACGGCATAGAAGGCCATCGCCAAGATGGCATTGTTCGTGGCTTCGGCGATGAGGAGATGCACGTCGGCATTCCTCACCGGATTGCCCGGCTCCTCGGTCGCCGCGAGGAGAGCCGCTCGCTGCTCATCAGTGGCATTGAGGGCGGCCAGCCGAGCCGCTGGCGGCTCGATGACTTTGCGGAACTCGAGCAGGTCCCGCAAGGTCACGTCGCGGATGGCCATGAGGACCGTGAAGACCTCACTGAGACGCTGGATATCCGGGGTGCCGACGAAGACGCCGCCCCCGGGGCCTCGTCGAATCGACACGATGCCGTCGCGTTCCAGCAGGCGCAGGCTCTCTCGCACCGTCACGCGCCCGAGGCCGTAGTCCTCCATGAGGTCGGCTTCCGACGGGAGGGGGGACCCGACAGGGAGTCGCTCATGCAGGATCCGGTCTCGGATGCCGTCGACGATCACATCGGATGCCTTGACGAGTCGGGCAGATTGGCGCTGTTTCATCAGGCTCCTCAGGGTCGTCCCGCGCAGTGAGTCGCGACGCGAAGGCGCCGCCGAGCGGAGCCCGGTGTTCGTCTGACGAGCCACGACTCGCAGCGATGATCCGGGGAGGGGGTAACTCTACGTGAGCACACCGCACCGGCCATCTCAACGCCCGTCACCGACCGGTCCAGTTCGGCGCGCGCTTCTCCAGGAAGGCCCGCGCACCCTCCTGGACATCCGGGGAGCCCTCAAGGAGGCGCAGGAGACCTGCCTGCGGTGCGAGCCCTTCGTTCGTGGTCCAGGTCCGGGCGGCTCGCACGATGTTCTTGCTCAGTTGGACCGCCAGCGGGGCATTCGCCGAGATCTCGTCAGCCAGCAGGCGGGCGGACTCTAGGGCCGAGCCGTCCGCGACCACACGGTTGATCAGGCCGAGCTGCGCGCATCGAGCCGCCGAGATGGGACTGCCCGTGAGGGTGATCTCCATGGCCAGGGCGTAGGGGATGCGTTGCGCCAGGCGGACGAGCCCACCCCCACCCGCGACCAGGCCACGCTTGACCTCGGGGAGCGCAAAGCGGGCACTCTCGCCGGCGATGACCAGATCACACGCGAGGGCGACTTCCCACCCACCGCCGAACGCCAGTCCTTCGACGGCAGCGATGATCGGCTTGCGTCGGGACTGTTCACCCAGACCAAGCACCCCACGCCCCGGCAGCGAGGGTCGCCGACCGCTCTCGGCGAAGTCCTTGATGTCCATTCCCGAGCTGAAGCACCCTCCCGCTCCGGTGATGATGGCCACCTGCAGGTCGCTGCGCGCATCGAGTTCGTCCAAGGTCTGCGAGACCACCTGGGCCATCTCGAAGGACAAGGCGTTGCGACGTTCTGGACGGTTCAGCGTGATCTGGACGATGCCCTCAGAGACGTGGATGTCAACCGGTGATTGCATGTGACCCTCCTAATAATGATAGTAATGATAGTTACTACCATGGTTCAATCGATGCGACCACCACTCAGGCCGGATCTCCTCTCACGTCGGCCATCATCGACCCAGATACGCCTCCGGCGATCCCCTCAGGAAAAGGTCATCAACATGGAGAACTGCACACCCCTGTCCGGCCGGGTGGCCTGGGTGACGGGCGGATCATCGGGCATCGGGGCAGCCACGTGCCGCAAACTGGCCGATCTCGGAGCGACCGTTGGCAACCTGGACCGCAACGCACCCTCCGACGAGTCCACTCCCTTTGTCGAGATCGACATCGCCGACGAGGCCAGCGTGCAGGCAGCCATGGGCGCACTCGCCAACCTCACTGGCCCCCCGGACATCCTCGTCTGCTCGGCCGGCATCAGCCCTCCGGGGGCGCCACTGGTCGACCTTGACCCGCAAACCTGGCGACGGATCCTGGACGTCAATCTCACCGGGAGCTTCCTGTGTGTCCGCTCCGTCCTCCCGGGCATGATGGAGCGCGGGTTCGGACGGATTGTCACCGTGGCGTCCGGCGCGGGCGTCCGCGTCTATCCGGGGGCCGGCGCGTATGCCGCATCCAAGGCGGGCCTGATCTCGCTGACCAAGGTGATCGCGCACGAGGGAGCCCCGCATGGAGTGACGGCGAATGTCGTCGCGCCCGGACTGACCGATACGCCGATGACGCGCGCCCTGGGTCTGGACGCCGCCAGCCTCGCCGAGGCCGTGGTGAGCTCCCCCGTCGCCAACCCCATGCACGTCGTGCTCACCGCCGAGGATCAGGCCGAGGCGATCGCCTGGTTCTGCTTGCCGGGGTCGTCGCACGTCACGGGACAGACCATGCATGTCAACGGCGGCGGCTGGATGCCCTGATCGAGATATGGCGACCACTATGCGCACGTTCGACGCCGTTGTCAGCCGGGCTGCCGAGTTCGAGAGCGTCGTGCCGCCGGCCTACGAGGACAACAACGGCCATCTGACCAGTACCCGCTACGCCGAGTTGCACGATCGCGCCACGGACGCCTTGTTCCGGCGCCTGGGCTACCCGCGCGCGGACGCACAAGACGGGGTCTTCAACATCCAGTCTGCGACTCGCCACCTGAATGAAGTGCTGGTCGGGCACCGAGTCTCCGGCCACGTGGTCCTGATGGACTTCGATGGGAGGTTCTTCCACGTCAGCGGCCACCTGGTCAACCACAGCACGAGCACTCTCGCCACGAGTTTTGAGGTGCTCCTCGGCAACGTGGGTCTGCAGTCTCGTCGGCTACGTGGGGCTCCGGACGACATTGCCCAGCGCGCCCGCGCAGAGCTCGCGGCGACGGCCAGCGTGGGCTGGGAAGCCCTGGACCTGCCGCCAATCCGCATTCACCGGTCCGGTCCCGGAACTCGCGCACAGGGCGCGCCCCCGCCATCCGCCCACAGCTGAAAGGACACCCTCGTGCCGCCGCGCTCCTTGCTCGTCTCTTCCCGCAACATTGCCTTCCTGCTCTACGACTGGCTCGACACGCAGGAACTCCTCACCCGGCCACAGTTCCAGGCCAACACCCGCGACGATGTCGACTCCTTCCTCGAACTAGCCCACACCATCGCCCAGGAACAGTTCGAGCCCTTGGCCCGGCTCCTGGATGACCAGGCTCCCTACGTGGACGAGACGGGCCATGTCTGGCACCCCGATGAGTTGCGCAAGGCCCTCCAGGCCTATGGTGCAGCCGGCCTCTCCACCGCGTTGTTCCCCGAGCGAGTCGGGGGCCCCCAGCTGCCCTACAGCGTTGTCCAGGCTCTCTTTTTGCCTTTCCAGGCAGCCAGTGTGGGCGCCTCGGCCTACCCGTTGCTCGGGGCAGGTGCGGCCAACCTCATGCTGCAACACGCCTCGCCCGAGCAGATCCAGCGTTACGCGCAACCCATCATCGACGGCCACTGGTACGGCACGATGGCGCTCTCGGAGCCCGGTGTGGGCTCCTCGCTGGCCGATGTCCGGACCAAAGCTGTGCTCCAGGACGATGGCGACTTCCGATTGTTCGGATCGAAGATGTGGATCAGCGGAGGGGATCACTCGCTCACGGACAACATCGTGCACATGGTCCTGGCCCGATCGACTGACGCTCCCGGGACCAAGGGCCTCTCCCTGTTCATCGTCCCCAAAGTTCTGGTCAACGAGGACGGTTCCCTCGGCGAACGCAACGATGTCGCCCTCGTCGGGCTCAACCACAAGATGGGCGGGCGGGCCAACACCAATACCTTGCTCGCCTTTGGCGATGGGACCTTCTCCCCGGGGGGTCAGGCAGGCGCCGTCGGATACCTCGTGGGCGAGGAAGGCGATGGTTTGGCGGCCATGTTCGCCATGATGAACGAGGCCCGAATCTCCGTGGGGGCCACGGCAGTCGCCCTCGGCTACGCGGGGTATCTCCAAGCCCTCGCGTATGCCCGAACCCGCACCCAAGGCCGACCCCTGAGCACCAAGGACACCTCCACGCCCATGGTGCCGATCACCGAGCACACCGACGTGCGACGCATGCTGCTCGCGCAGAAGACCTACGTCGAAGGCGGCCTAGCGCTGGTGCTGTACTGCGGGCGACTCATTGACGAACAGGAAAGCGGCGAGCCGGAGAGCGCCAAGCGAGCAGCAGTGCTCTTGGACGTCCTCACCCCGATCGTGAAGTCCTGGCCGGCGCAATGGTGCCTCGAGGCCAATGACCTCGCCATCCAGATCCACGGCGGAGCCGGCTACACCACTGATCACGTGGTCGAGATGCTCTATCGCGACGCCAGAATCAACGACATCTTCGAGGGCACCCGCGGCATTCAGGGTATGGATCTCCTCGGCCGCAAGGTCATCATGGATGACCGTGCGGGACTCCATCTGTTGCTGTCGACCATGCGGGGGACCGTCGCATCGGCGGCCGAGGCCGGCGCGGAAGCGGCCGGGTATGCCGCCGCGCTCGCGGCCGCGGTCGACGAGCTCGAGCGGGTGACCGACGAGGTCTGGGCGCCCGATGACCGTGAGCTCGCGTTGGCCAACGCCACCCTCTACCTCGAGGCGGCCGGGCATGTCGTCGTCGCCTGGATCTGGCTTGAGCAGCTCCTGCACGTTCGCGGCGACGATGGCTTCGCGCGAGGCAAGAGGGCCGCCGCCCAGTACTTCTTTGCGTATGAGCTGCCCAAGACCACGTCGACCTTCCACCTGCTCAGGGCGCTGGACCGGACAGCCCTTGACCTCGACCCCGACGATCTGGAGTAGGCACCATGGACGATGTGAGTCTCGTCGATCCCGCTACCGAATTCGCCGGCCAGGTCGCCATCGTGACCGGAGGAGTCGGCGGCATCGGATCGGCCATTGCGCGCAGATTGGCTGCAGGTGGCGCTCGGGTGATCGCCGCCGATATCGCCCCCGACACTCTCCAGCGGGCAGCAGACATCGTCTCGGCGACGACAAACCCGAAGGTCGCTGCGCGGATCGAGGGGGCGGTGCTCGATGTCGCGGACCCGATGGCAACCCAAGAGTTCGTCCGTGAGAGCGAGCGCCGCTTCGGGCGCATCGACATCCTGATCAACAACGCCGGGCGCGGAGGTCGCAGCGCACCCCTGTGGGAGACCACCCTCGAATCCTGGGACCGTCACGTGGCCGTGGGGCTCACGGGCGTGTTCCTCATGTGCCGGGCCGTCATCCCGGTGATGCTCCGCACCAACTACGGCCGGATTGTCAACATCTCAAGCATGGCCGGCAAGGAGGGCAACGTGGATTCCTCCCCGTACGTCGCTGCAAAGGCGGGGCAGTTGGGCCTGACCAAGACCATCGGTAAAGAGCTGGCGCACACCGGGATCCTGTGCAACGCCATCACCCCTGGCGTCGTGCGCAGCCCACTGAACGCGAAGGTGTCCGAGGAGCTGCACCACAGACTCCTCGCCAAGATCCCGATGGGTCGACCTGGCGAGCCGACCGAGCTCGCCGAGCTCGTCGCCTTCCTTGCTGGCCGACGCGCGTCCTTCTCGACCGGGGCGGTCTACGACTTCAGCGGGGGAAGGGCGACCTACTAATGGACCCGGTCCAGGTGAATGCCGACGGCATTGCGGCCCATCGTGACGACACGTGCCTCGTCATTGCCTTCGCACGTCCGGAGCGACTCAATGCGTTCACGCCGGCCATGATGTGGGAGTTGGTCCGGCTCCTGCAGGTCGGCGCAGACGACCCGGCGGTGCGCGCGGTCGTGTTGACGGCGGAGGGCGATCGCGCATTCTGCGCAGGGGGCGACATGGTGGATGCCAATCCGGCCAGGCCCGACGAGGCCTACGCCGCCGACTTCACGCGAGTGCAGCGGGAGACCACCGGACGTCTGTACACCTATCCCAAGCCACTCATCGGCGCTTTCCCCGGGGTGATTGCGGGAGCCGGCATCGGGCTCGCGCTCGCGTGTCCGATCCGGCTGGGAGCCAACGGCATGCGTCTCGTGGGCGCCTTTGCCCGCATGGAAGTGACCGGCGACTTCGGAGCGCCGACGCTGGCGGCGAGGGTGCTCGGCCAGGCCCGTGCCGAACGGCTCTTCCTGCTCGACGATCGTCTCGACGACATCGAATGCCTCGACCGCGGTGTGGTGCATCGACTCATGCCAGTGGAGGAACTGCGACCTCAGGCCGTCGCGCTGGCCAAGCAGTGGGGTGCCCGGTCAGCCCTCGCCTTCCGCGGGATCGTCGACAACCTGCACGACTCCGCGGACCTGCCCTTTGCTCAGGCGCTGGACCACGAGGTTTCACGCCAGCTCGCGACCAGCTTGAGTGCTGAGCACGCCGAGGCCGCCCACCAGTTCGCCCGCCAACCCACGCCAAAGCCAGACAGGGGTCACTGATCGTGAACACACCAACCTTCGACATCTCCGTGCATGCGCAGCATCGTCCGGACGCCATCGCCGTCATCGACGAGACCCTCGCGTCCGGGCCGTACCGAACATCGACCTACGCACAGTTCGCTGATCGCACCGCACGGCTGGCCAATGCGCTGGCCAGCCTCGGGCTCCAGCCTGGAGACCACGTTGCCGGGCACCTGGGCAGCGGCATTCCCTTCCTCGAGATCTATTGGGCGGCCCTGCGGTCCGGGCTGATCTTCACGGCGGTCAGCGATTCCTACACGGCCGACGAGGCGAGTTATGTCATCGACAACTGCGATGCGCGGGTCACCTTTGTCTCGGACACCACCGTCGAGAGCGTCCAGACCTTCATGGACACCACCACGCAGGTCCAGGCGTGGATCATGGTCGGAGCCCCCACGCCAGGGTTCCTGGACTATGAAGAGGTCATTGCCAGCGCACCCAGCGCCCGCCCAACGCCCGAGCCGCTGGGCAGTCCCATGTACTACACGTCCGGGTCGACCGGGCGTCCCAAGGGCGTGCTGCGGGAGCTGAGCGGGCGCACCTTCGCGCAGGGCAGTCCGTATGTCGCGGATCTGCAGCCCGTCCTCGGACTGGATCACACGTGGGTCTACCTCAGCCCCACTCCGCTGCATCACGCCGCGTCGACGACGTATGCCGAGGCGACACTGGCCACGGGTGGCAAGGTCGTCCTCTCGGGGCGGTTCGATCCAGAGGGCTTCCTCGATCTCGTGGACCGCCACCGCGTCAACCTTGTGCAGATCGTTCCGACGATGATGATTCGGCTCATCCGGCTCCCGCAGGAGATCAAGGACCGGTATGACGTCTCGAGTTTCAAGCTGATTGTCCACGGCGCTGGCCCGTGTCCGGTCGACGTCAAACGGGAGTTCATCCAGTGGATGGGGCCCGTGGTGTTTGAGTACTACGGCGCCACCGAGGGGATCGGCCACACGTTCATCACCAGCCCGGAGTGGCTCGCCCATCCAGGCTCTGTTGGCGTCGGAGCCGAGGGCATCACGATCCATATCGTTGACGACAGCGGATCACCGGTGCCCACTGGGGAGGACGGCGTCATCTACTTCGAGAGTAGCCAGGCCATGGCGTCCTTTGAGTACCACAAGACCGATGCGGCAGCCGCGGCGCGTCATCCCGATCACGACACCTGGGCGACCCTCGGCGATCGCGGGTATCTGGACGAGGACGGCTACCTCTACCTGTCAGGGCGGACAAGCGATCTCATCGTGCGTGGGGGCGTCAACGTCTATCCGCGCGAAGTTGAGGATGGCCTGCGCGCGCACCCTGCGGTCTATGACGTCGCCGTTCTCGCTGTGCCACACGAAGAATTGGCCGAGGAGGTGGGCGCCGTCGTCGAGCTCGCACCGGAGCTGGAGCCCACCGCGGACCTCGCCCAGGAACTCATGACCTTCGCCCGCGCCCGCATGGCCAAGTACAAGGCCCCGACCAGATTGGCCTTTGTCGACCAGATGCCGCGCACCCCCACCGGGAAACTGACAAAGACGAATCTGGTGTCGACGGTCCGCGACACCGGCCACGCCTGGCACGCGATCTAGGCCGACGCGCCCCAACACCACCAAACGCACCCTGCCTCGCCGGGGAGGACCAGCCGTCCTCCCTCGGCGACCTCTGCCTGCGCAGAACCTGCACCACAGGAGACGGAACGGGACAGGCAGAGACCGTGCCCGAGGCGTGCGCGAGATTCTCGACGCCCTCTGACCCTTGACAAGCCTCCCTTGAATTGTCAGCATTCATATCTAAGATTACTAAGAAGAGCGATCACGCCCCTAGAAGGGACCCCCATCATGACGATCCGATCCACCACCCGCGCACAGCGTCTGACCGGCCTGACGTTCATTGCGGTGACCGCGCTGACCGTTGCTGCCTGCGGGAGCGGCACCTCCTCCAGCGGTGGCGACTCGACCGAGCCCATCAAGGTCGGCGTGGTCGCTCCGATGCAGACCATCTACGGCGCGTGGGTCAAGGTGGGGGCCGAGGTCGGCGCCGACCAGGTCAACAGCAACGGCGGGATGAACGGGCGCCAGGTCGAGATCATCTTCGGCGACTCAGCGGGCGACCCCACCAAGGCCAACACCGAGATGACCCGCCTGGTCAAGCAGGAGAAGGTTGACTTCATCCTCGGCCCCATGACCAGCGCCGAGTCCCTGGCGACCTTCCCCATCCTGAACGCGGCCAAGATCGCGTCGGCCGCCAGCGCTGGCTCCGAAAAGATCACCCCAGAGGTGGCTCCGTACGGCATGGCCATCCACTCCACGACGCGCCAAGAGATCACCATGATGGTGACCGAGATCAAGAAGCGCGGCTACCAGACCGTCGCCAGCATCCACGACGATGGCGTCTTCAACATGGAGGGTGCCGGCTTGCTCAAGGAGGAGGCCGACAAGGTCGGCCTCACCGTGGTCGGCGATCAGGCCTACAAGATCTTCTCCACCGATGTGTCGGCCCAGCTCACCGCCCTCAAGGCACTCAACCCGGACGTGCTCGTGGCGCTGACCACCACCGACACCGGCGCAGTCCTGCTCGGGCGAGACCAGCTCGGTTGGGACGTCCCCATCGTGGGCAACCAGGGCGTGACGGGGGACATCAAGGGCGCCAAGGCGGTCGCTGGTGAGAACGGCTACCACAACACCATCGGCACCGTGCCGACAGCCTTCACGGCATGCACCGATGCAGAGGTCAACCCCGCCACGAAGGACTACATCGCCGCCGCTCAGGCAAAGGCCAACGCCAAGCCCGGGGAGTTCAACTACTTCTACGCGTCCCCGATGTACGACGGCCTGATCTGGATGGATGCCGCGGTCGACGCCACCAAGAAGACCGATGGTCCCACCGTCATCAAGTGGATCGAGGAGAACGCCGCGACCGAGGCCGAGAACCTCCCCCTGTCCATGACGGGGTGGCAGTTCAGCGCCACCAACCACCACGCCCTCAGTGACGACGCCTTCACCTTGGCCGACCCCACCAAGCCGCTCGGCGAGGGCACCTTCACCCGGGCTGACTGCCCGTAGTCGGGCCGCTCACCCAGCCCAGTGACCACGGACCGGAGGAATGACGGATGGACCTGCTCGTACTACTGATACGCGGGATCGGCCTTGGGGCCGTCCTCAGCCTGATCGCGATGAGCGCCAACGTCATCGTCAACTCGACGGGGATCCTCAACTTCGCCCAGGGTCACCTGCTCGTCGCCGGCGGGGTGATGTCGTATCTGACATTCCCCGCCGGCGCGAACCTGGGCCGGTGGTGGCTCGCGCTCCCCCTCGTCGTGCTGGGCATGGCAGCCCTGGCGTCTTTCCAGGGCCTGTTGACCTTGCTGCCGCTGCGGTCCTCGACCGAGCAGCACTCCTGGATCATCACGACGCTGGCCGCCTCGATCATCCTCGGCGGGGTGATCACGATCGGCTTCGGCCCGGTGAGTCTGCCGCTGAGCAACCCATGGGGCGGGTTCACCGTCGGCGACGGCATTCAAATCCCGTGGATCTACCTCCTGGTCCCGTTGCTCGCCGTCCTGGTCTGGGCGGGGTTGTGGTTCTTCCAGCGACGCACTCTGGTCGGCCTGGCGCTCAACGCCATCTCCCAGGACCTCGACGCGGCCGCGTCGTTGGGCGCACCGATCCGGCGCCTCCAACTCATCAGTTTCACCATCGCCGGGGTCATCCTCGGGCTCACGGCCCACCTGGGCGGCCCGATCCTCGCGGTCAACCAGGCCAGCGGGTTGGAGTACGCGACCTATGCCTTCATCGCCCTGGTCCTCGGCGGGATCGGCAACAACCTGGGCGCCCTCATCGCGGGCCCCGTGTTCGGAGTACTGCAGATGATCATCACCGTCCAGATCGGGGGCATCTTCCAGCTCCCCCTGGCCCTGCTCGTCATCGTCATCGTCCTGATGATGCGCCCGCAGGGCGTCTTCGGACGCCTCAAGGCAAGGACGGTGTGACATGACCGCCACATCCGCGCAGGTCAGGACCGCGCGCCCGTCGTCGCGCCTGCATCGCCTCCGGCCCGAGCTGACCAAGGAGCTGATGCTCGCCGTCGGGCTCGTCATCGTCGGCACCCTGCTGCCCGCCGTGCTCGGCTTGGACTTCTGGGCGCAGATGATGCTCCTCATCGATCTGTACCTGATTGCCACGATCGGCCTGAACATCCTCATGGCCGAGGCCGGCCAGATCTCCTTCGGCCAGGGTGTCGTCTTCGGCGTCGCCGCCTACAGCAGCGCCATGATGATGGGGGGTGCCGGCACCGGCTACGTCCCCGCGGCCCTGGTGGGGCTCCTCGCCGGGACCGTTGTCGGCGGCACCATGGCCCTGCCGGCCCTGCGCGTGCAGAGTTACTACCTCGGATTCGTCACCATGGCCGCTGCCCTGGCCTTCCCGCAGGTGCTCTTCATCTTCGAGAAGCAGACGCAGGCCACCACCGGCATCTCGGCCTTTCCGGGCGGCTTCGACATCGTCCTGGCCCCGGGGATCACCGTGCTGACGGTGGTCATGATCGTGGTCGCCAGCCTTGCCCTGGTCGCCAACGCGCTCATCCGCTCAAGCAAGTTCGGTCGCGACATGCGCATGACCGGATACAGCACCGAGGCCGCCTCAACGTTGGGAATGTCTCCGGGCCGGATGCGCGTGGCCGCTTTCCTCGTCGCCTCGCTCCTGGGCTCGATCGGCGGAGTTCTCTACTTGCCCGTGATCGGGTACGCCGCGCCCAGCTCGTTCGCGATCGACCTGTCGATCACGTTCTTCCTGGCCGTCGTCGTTGGGGGCAGCGGCACGATCATCGGGCCTCTGGTCGGCCTAGCCGTCGTCTACATCATCCCCAACGCCCTCCTCGCCAACTTCGAGCAGTATCGGATGATCCTGTTCGGGGTGATCGCGTTCACCGTCATGTACGTCATGCCCGACGGCATCGTCGGCTTCGTCAAGAAGCACCTGGCGGCCCGTCGCACCGGCACTGGCGGCGAGGCAGTCGACATGCAGGTCCTCGTGCGCGAGGTGCGCGCCGCCGCCGGACAGGGTGGCGGTCGCGGCGGGCCCGCCCTTGAGGTGAATGCCGTCACCAAGTCATTCGGCTCGGTCCGCGCCCTCGCCGGCGCCACGCTCAACGTCAAGGCCGGAGAGATCCACGGGATCGTCGGGCCCAACGGATCGGGCAAGACCTCGCTGCTCAACATCCTCTCCGGGCTCTACGTGGCTGACAGCGGACACGTACTGCTCGACGGCAAGGACATCACCAGCCAGTCGGTGATCCAGCGGGCTCACGCGGGCCTGGGACGCACGTTCCAGACCCCGCGCGTCATCGATGACCTGTCGGCCTGGGAGAACACGGATCTCGGGCACCCAGGGTCGGGAGACGAGAGCGCGATGAATGCCGCCGTCGCCAGCCAGGCACTGGCCTGGGACGCGACGCCGGCCAAGAAGCTCTCCCACGCACAGCGCCGCTTCCTCGAGGTGGCCCGCGTGATGAATCTCGGAGCGCGGTTGTGGCTGCTTGACGAGCCAGCCGCGGGTCTGTCCCAGACCGAACGTCGCGAGTTTGGGGCCATGCTGCGCGCCGTCAGCGACACCTGGGGCACCACCATCGTCATCGTCGAACACGACCTCGAACTGGTGTGGTCGCTGGCCGACACGGTGTCGGTGGTTTCGGCCGGGGCGGTGCTCGCCAGCGGTACCCCAGCCGACATCGATGCACGCGACGACGTGCGCCACATCTTCCAAGGGGTCCACCATGTTGAGGATTGAGCACCTGGGCAGCGGCTACGGCTCGCTGCCCGTCATCCGGGACTTCTCCTTCGCACCCAAGCCCGGGGAGATCACGCTGCTGCTCGGCGCCAACGGCGCCGGCAAGACCACGCTCATGCGGACCATCGCCGGCTTCATCAAGCCGACAGCGGGGACCATTGAGTTCGACGGGCGCTCCCTGGTCGGCCTCCGTCCGGACGCCGTGGCCAAACAGGGCCTGCGCCTCGTCCTCGAAGGTCATCGAATCTTCCCGGACCTCAGCGTGCAGGACAACATCCGGCTGGGTCAGCTCGCCGTGCCCCGCAGCGAGCAGTTGACCGACGCGGACATGTTCGAGCGGGCCTTCGAGGTCTTTCCCGTGCTGGGCGACAAGCGATCGCTTCCCGCCTCCGGCCTCTCCGGCGGTCAGCAGCAGATGCTCGCGCTCGTCCAGGCCTGGATCTCCAACCCCAAGATCCTCATGTGCGACGAGCCGTCGCTGGGCCTGTCTCAAGCGCTGATCCCTGACATTCTCACCTTCCTGCGGGCCCGCGCCGATGAAGGCATGACCGTCGTCCTGGTGGAGCAGTTGGTCAAGCAGCCACTTGCGGTGGCTGATCGCGTGGTCTTTGTCCGCGCCGGATCGGTTCTCCTGGAGGGGCCGCCCGAGCAGTTCGCCGACGCCGAATACGTTGGTCGGCTCCTCACGGGACAAGAGGGCGCGGCGTGACCGGATCCAGCCAGGCAGCGCACGGCATTCCGCCGTATGCCGCCCTGCCCGACGGGAATATCCGCGACCACTTCGGCGCCGACGACCGAGTCGGGTCACTCAACCGACTCACCCCCGAAGCTGTGCAGCACGCCGCCAGCCTCGTCCAGACCGGGGAGGTCTACAGCCTGAACGCCCCGCTGAACTGGCCGGAGCCGCCCCTGTTCGGGCGAGCAACAGTGCGCCACACCATCATGCGGACGGCGCTCGGCAACCTCGATGACGTGCTCGACAACTTCTACCCTCAGGGTTCGAGCCAGTGGGATGGGTTCGCGCACATCAAGGACCCCGAGATCGGCTATTACAACGGCCTCCCGCCCGAAGAACTCGGCGTTGACGCGTGGGCTCGGCGAGGGATCGCTGGACGAGCCGTTCTGTTCGACATGGCTCGCTACCGGCAGACCCAGGGTGTCCCGTTGCACTGGCACCGCAAAGACGTTGTCACCGTGGACGAGCTGGAGGCGTTCCGCGCGCATGCCGGATTCGAGAGGCTCCCTGGGGACATCGTCCTGCTGCGTACCGGGTGGACCGAGGGCTACCAGAACGCCACCCCCGCTGAGCAGGCATCCGCCCGCACCGACCCCACCTCCCCGGGCCTGGCCGATGGCCGGGAGATGCTTGAGTACCTGTGGGACTGGGGGGTCAGCGCGATCGCCAGCGACAACATCTCGGTCGAGGCCCTGCCACCAGGACCTGAGCCTTTGCACCCCCACCTGCTCGGTCGGCTCGGGATCCCCATCGGCGAGCTCTGGTGGCTCGACGCTCTGGCAGACGCCTGTGCCGCCGACGGTCGCTACGAGTTTCTGGTGACCTCCGCACCGCTCAACCTTCCCGGCGGTATCGGCTCCCCCGCCAATGCCCTGGCGCTGCGATAGCGCCCCCTGACCCAGTTCGGTTCCCCCGAACTCTGACCGAAAGGCTCGTGATGACCGCGCCCAGCGCTACCGCACCCGTGTCTGTCGTCCGTCCGGTCCCGGACCCGCCACCGTTGGTGGGACCCGAGATCACCACGGACTTCATCCGAACGGCCTTGCTCGAGGCGGATGCTAACGCCTTGCGCATCGCCCTCTATCAGGCCACCGGCGACGAGGACCTCGCGTCCATGAACGTCGTCCAGATCCCGATTCGCGGTGGCGCCTACACCATCGCCGGTGTGGGAGAGGAGGATCGACTCCGCGTCATCGACAAGGCCCTGGCTTTCCTCAGCGACCCGGACAACCGTGGCCCACGGGTGGAAGCACCGCCGGACGACACGCTGCGTACGCTCATGGAGACGCTCGAGGGCCAGCGGTTGGACGACCGCCAGTTCCGGCTGGCCAAGGGGGAGGTCGGCTTCCTCGAGGGCGGCCGAGAGGCCCACTGGCGCAACGGAACCCCGACCGAGGCGCTCTCGACGTTCCGAGTGCTGATGATCGGCGCCGGGTCCAGCGGGATCGCCATGTCGATCAAGCTGCAGCACCTGGGGATTGAGCACATCATCATCGATCGTATGGAGGCGCCCACCGGTGTGTGGCACCGCCACAAGTACCCCGGCATTCGCGTCGACACCAACTGCCTTCTCTATCAGTTCAAATTCGAGAAGCGCTACCCCTGGACCGAGTACTTCCCGACCGGCCAGTCCATCGAGGACTACATGCGCTATGTCGCCGAGAAGAATGACGTCCTGAGCCGGACTCACTTCGGCGAGGAGGTCATGGCGGCCACGTGGGACGACGCCACAGCTTTGTGGACCGTGCAGACTCGCACGTCGGACGGGACCGAGCAGACGTACACGGCCAACGTTGTCGTCAGCGGGGCCGGCCTGTTCACCACGCCAAAGGTGCCGGACATCCCCGGCATGGCTGATTTCCAAGGCGAGCTGGTCAACACCTCCGAATGGCCCGACGACCTGACGTATGCGGGCAAGCGCGTCGGGGTGCTTGGTAACGGCTCGACCGGCACGCAGGTGTTGCCACCGCTGGCCAAGGAGGCCGGGCACGTCACCGTGTTCCAGCGCACCCCGCAGTGGATCATCGAGGTCCCGACGCTGCGGCAGGTGACCAGCCCCAACATCCTGTGGCTCCTGGACGCCATGCCCTACTACTGGAATTGGGCCGGCTACGTGCAGTTCGCCGGCACGGCCAATGTCCAGGACGCCACCGTGCACGACCCGGCGTGGATGGCCGCCGGTGGTCAGATCTCGGAACGCAACGACAAGTTGCGCGAGACCCTCACGGCCTATATCCACCGCAAGCTTGAGAGCCGTCCGGACCTCATCGCCAAGGTCACCCCAGACTGGGCTCCCCTGGCCCGCCGGCTTGTCGTCGACAGCGGCTGGTACGACGCGATCCTGCAGGACCACGTCGACCTCAACACCGACGGCATCGAGCGCTTCGTACCCGAGGGCGCCCTGACCAAGGCGGGCGACACGATCCCACTGGACGTCATGGTCATCTCGGCCGGGTTCGACGTAAGCCAGTACTTCTACCCGACGCAGTACGTCGGTCGCGACGACACCACCCTGGCGCAGCTGTGGTCAAAGGACGGAGCCCGGGCGTATCTCGGGATCACCTTGCCCAAGTTCCCGAACTTCTACACGATCTGGGGCCCCAACGGTCAGGGCCGCGCGGGTGGGCAGTTGCAGTGGCTCGACGTGTGGACCGAGTACATCTCGTGGATGCTCGTCGAGCACATCGAGAGCGGCGCCCGCTCCTTGGAAGTCCGCCAGGACGTCTTCGACGTCTACAACGCCCGCATGGATGAGCGTGGCAAGGGCCAGATCTACGAGAGCAACGGCCAGACCGGCTACTTCACCAACGAGTTCGGCCGCTCCGGAGTCCAGATGAGCTGGGATGCCCACGAGTTCTACGACCAGCTCAGCCCGCACCACCTCTCTGACTACATCGCGCGATAAGGACACCTGAATGGACCAGCAGATTCAACCGGGACCGAGCACGCCACCGGAGCTCCCGACGTTCGAGACCCTCCTGTTCACCATGTCCGACGGTGTCGCCGTCGTCGCGTTGAACCGGCCACCGGTCAACGCAGTCAATCGCCAGCTCGTCGTCGACCTGCGGGCCGCCTTCGACTTCATCACCGACTCTCGCGAAGTCAACTCCGCCATCTTGTGCGCCGCCCCAGGGAGCAAGGCGTTCTGTGGCGGCGTCGACCTCAACGAGGCCCAGCAGGGCTTCGCGTACGAGCGTGCCCTACGACTCCAACTGGATGCCGGCCTCGAATGGCGCGAGACGCAGGCCGCGATCCGCAACTGCGCGGTGCCGGTCATCCTGGCCATCGAAGGCATCGCGGTCGGCGCCGGCTTCGGCCTGGTCGGCGTGTGCGACATCGTGATCGCCTCAGAGACCGCGCGCTTCGGGCTCCCGGAGATCAACGTCGGTCTGCTCGGAGGGGCGAGCAAGGCGCTCAAGCTCGTCGGGCCGGGCCGGGCCCGCAGGATGTTCTTCACCGGCATCCCGGAGACCGCCGCGGAGTTCCACCGGCTCGGTGGCGCCGACGAGCTGGTCCCCGCGGGTCAGGCCTTCGATCGCGCGATGGAGCTCGGCAAGATCCTGGCCACCAAGAGCCCCCTGGCTTTGCGGCTGGCCAAGGAGTCGGTCGTGCGGATCGAGGGGGAAGAGATGGCGATCCAGTACCGCACGGAGCAGGACTACACCGCGCGCCTGATGCGCCTCAACGACTCCAAGGAGGCCATGGCGGCATTCCTGGAGAAGAGGGAGCCGAGCTGGACCTGGTCGTAACCGGCCACGTTCCATCACCGGCCCGCAGGGGCTGCCATCACCCGTGATCAGGGCACTGACCTGGTCACGGGTGTGGTGGTCTACGGCCGCCCCACCCACACCCGGATCGGCAACGCCACCAGGGCATCGGCTCGCTCCTCCAGTCGGTGGTCCTGCTCCTGCACCGTGATCGCGACGGCTTCCACCGGGATCACCCCGAGATCCGAGATGCTCGTGTCAGCGTCGGCAGCCACCACAACCAGGTGCTTGCCCTGGGTGGCCAACGTGCCTTTGAGGCGCCGCACGAGGACCTGCAGCCCGCTCGGATCGCGCCGGACCGCCGCGGTCGCCGATAACGCGGGCACCCCGCAGTTGCGCAACACCTCCGGCCATTCATTGGCGGACCGGGAGTCGATCATCAGGGCCACGTCCCCAGGCCCGAATGCCGCACACACCTGACCGACGGCCCGCAGCGACCCCTGCTCCACCCGTTCCGACACGTGCGGTGCCGTAGCCAGGGCAGCGGGGACGGCGAACGAGGCCAGGAGCGCGCCAACGGCGACGACGGCGTAGGCCATCGGGCGGCTCCGGACGAGCCGGCGCGCGACCCAAGCGGCCGCGGCGACGACCGCCACCACCACCAAAGGGAGCGCGATGAGCAGCCGCCGCGTGGCCCACGGATGATCGGGGGTGATCCCCGGCCGCAGCAAGGTGAGCACCGATGAGCCCGCCACCACGACGAGCGCTCCCGCCCAGTCCGGGAGGCGTTCCTGGTCCCGCCAGGCCGCGCCGAGCCGGGTGAACCCTGCGGCCACCATCAACAGGGCGAGCGCCAGCGCGACCGGGCCGACATACCAGGACAGCCAGGCAACGGTGTCCTCGGCGTAGGTGCGGCCCCCATCGACGACGAGCCCCTGCCTGGCCTGCATGCCTGCGACGTAGCGGGCGCCAGGATCGTCCGGTGACTGTCGAACCACCTGCCAGAGAGGCCGGCTGGCCAGGTAGCAACCCACGAGAAGGACCAGCCCACCGAGGAGCGCGGGCAGTCGTCGGGACAGGCCCGCCGGCAGGTGCCAGCCGCGGTCGGCGAACGACAACGCGGCCCAAGCCAGCGCCGGGATCAGGATTCCCATCGCTGCGAGCGGGACGAGGCTGGCGGCGATCGATCCGAGGTATTGCTCGGACTGGGCCCAGGCCGCCCCCAAGGCCGCCACCGTGCCGAGCCCGGCGGCGGCGCCGACGCGTAACGGCCAGCGCTCGCCCCTCGCCAGCAGGACGGTGAGGTAGGGCACGAGGAGGACGGTCTCGCGCAGACCATCGATGCGGACGAATGCCGTGCCGCCGATGAGGAGGCCGCTCACGACTGCACCGCGGTGGGAGTCCTCGTCACCGGCCGCGGCGACCAGGGCGAGGAGGCCAGCGGCCAGGGTGACCATCGCCAAGGGCTCGGAGTAGGTGGTCCGCCCGACGTGCACCACGGGGTACAACAGGGCGGTGCCACCGGCCGCGACCGCGGCCCACCGGGGTCCGACCGTCCGGGCGGTGAGGAGCCCGATCGCGAGCAGGCCGAGGGCCGTGAGGGCAGCCGGCAGAACCATGGCGCCCGGGGCTCCACCGACCCACACACCAATTGAGTAGAGGGCGGCCGGGCCGATGACGAACTGTGGCTGGATGACCGGCTGCTCCTCGGTCCCGACTGCGAAGAAGGCCGGACTGGCCAGCCTGACGCCTGGGTCGGTCACCACGTCCGGGCCCCCATAGGCCGCCACCTCGATGGGGACCTCGCGCAGCCCGTGATCCGCCAACGAGATGGCCGCCTGGAGGTTGCTCGCGGAGTCGCGGCGTGGGAGGACCTGCTCGGCGTGGGTGGCGCCCAGCCAAAGCCCCACTCCCACGGAGATCACTGTCAGGGCACCCGCTGACCACAGCGGAAGGCTGACCGAGGGCACCTGTCGGACCGCCCAGAAGGCGAGCACCGCGAGGAGCGCGGCCACCGGCCCGACAACCGCAGGCTGCCACTGACCCACGGCCGACAAGGGCACGCAGGCCGCACTCAGCAGGATGACCCAGAGCCCGCTGCCGAGCACGATCGCCTGCAGCACGCCGCCGGCCCGCCGCTCTGCGACGGTGGTGGGCAGGCTTGCGGCCGCGGACATACCGCCGACCGTAGTCCGGTGTCCCGCCCGGGTCCGGGAGCCGCCGCGGTGAGCCGTGGCGGCATACCCTGGGCCGGTGATGCCTCCCGACGTCCTCGCCGCGATGGTCCGCGCCGACCCTGCCAGGCCCCGGATCACGTACTACGACGACACTCCCTCCCCCACCGCCGGCGAGCGGATCGAGCTGTCGGGGCGGGTCCTGGCCAACTGGGTCGCCAAGGCGGCCAACCTGCTCCAGGACGAGTGGGATATCGGTCCTGCCCGCGTCGTCCTCCTCGACCTGCCGGCCCACTGGCGCAGCGCCTACTGGTCGCTGGCGGTGTGGTCGGTCGGGGCCACTCTCGCCCTCGATGGGCAGGCGCCCGACGCGGTCATCACCGACGACCCGGCAGCCACCGACAGGGCGTCCGACGCGGCCCTGGTCACCTTGGCGGCCCTGGCCCGTCGGGCCACACCAGCAGTTGCGCCGGGCGTGGTCGACGAGGCCGCCGACCTGGCCACCCACCCCGATGTGTTCCATGCGTGGGACGCCCCAGACCCGACCAATGCCGCCTTGCGGTATGGGGCGACGACCATCGCCTACGCGGATCTCGTGCAGCCCAGGCCGTCTGCGGTCCGCGTCCACCTTGAGGACCCATCGCTGCAGTCCTTCCTGCGCACGGCAGTGGATGTGTGGGCGGCCGACGGCTCGGTCGTGGTCACCCGCGGGCGGCCGGATCCGGACGTCCTGCGACGTCGCGACGACGTCGAGGGCGCGACCCGCCTGACCCTCTGAGCCCGCCACGGGTTGCCTGCGCCGCGCAACACGCTTTCCTCAGCACTGTCCGCGACCGACGCGGTCGCCGAGCGCGGCCGCACAAGGCTACATACGCGGTTACCCCTTAGTAGCGGGGGTGATCACCCCCGCTACTAAGGGGTAACCGCGTATGTACCGCACCACGACAGGTCGTATGGGCCCTCCGGGCGTCGAGGGCGCGCCACACGGCTTCGTCGGTGTGTGTCAGCGGGCGTCGAGGGCGCGCCAGGTGGCTTCGTCGACGATGCCGGTCTGGGGCAGGCCGGCATCAGCCTGAAACTCCTTGACGGCGGCCTCCGTGAGGGGACCGAACCCCCCGTCAACGGTCAGGCCGCCAAGGGCCTGCTGGAGCACCATGACTCCTTCACCGGTGGACCCGCGCCGCAGGGTCGTGGAGTACCAGGCCGATCGCTCGCCGCCGGCCGAGGTCGACGTGGTCGTGGTCGTGGTGCTGCCGCCCAGGGCGTTCCAGGTCGCGGTGTCAACGACACCGGTCTGCGGCAGCCCCTTGGATCCCTGGAAGCTCATGACGGCCGCCTCGGTGAGCGGGCCGAACTCACCGTCGGCCTCGATGCCGCCGAGGGCCCGCTGAAGCGCGACGACGGCCTCGCCTGTGGACCCACGCTTGAGCGTGGTGGAGGAGTAGGACGCGTAGGTACCGGTGGCAGTGCCGCCGGTCGGCGGGGTGGATTCACCGCTCCCGCTCGTCTCGGTACCCATCAGCGACTGCCACATCGCGGCGTCGACCACCCCAGTGACGGACAGCCCCTTTGACTGCTGGTAGCTGCGCACGGCCTGCTCGGTGAGCGGACCGAACTGGCCGTCGGCCGTGAGACCGCCGAGTGCTCCCTGCAACGCGGCCACAGCCTCACCGGTCGAGCCGCGACGCAACGTCATGGTCGCATACGGCTGCAACGCGCTTGCCGAACCGCTTCCGCCTGAGGTCGGCGGGGTTGTGGGCGCTGCGGTCCCCTGCAAGGCGGCCCAGGTCGCCGCATCGACAACCCCGGTGACGGGGATGCCTTGAGACCCCTGGTAGGTCCGCACCGCCTGCTCGGTGAGCGGACCAAACTGTCCATCGGCCTCCAAGCCGCCCAGCGCACGCTGCACGGCAGCGACGGCCTCCCCACTACTCCCGCGGGACAGCGTGGTGTTCGCGTACTGCGCCAGCGAGCTGCTGTCCGTGGTTGTTGGGGGGGTCGTCGAGCCGGACCGGTTCTCGACCAGACCGAGTTCCACGGCCTTGGCCCAGGTTGCCTCGTCCATCACCCCGGTGGCCGAGACGCCGTAGCGTCCCTGCCAGGTCCGCACGGCGGACTCGGTCAGGGGCCCGAACTCACCATCGGGGTCAGCGCCGACGAGGCGCTGGGCGACCTGTACGTCCGAGCCGACGGATCCGCGGGAGAGCACCGGATAGCCGGACGTGGTCAGTGATTGGGTCTGGACGATCTGGATCGGGTTCGAGGTGGGACCGAGGTAGCGGTTCGCCGTCAGGGCCACTCCGGTCCACCAGGAGGTCTGCTGGTAGCCGCCGTCCCAGGTGAAGTTGAAGTGAATGTGGTCGATGTGCGGGTTCGGTCCGGTGTAGGTGCGCCAGCCTGCCGACATGTTGTAGACGCCCCAGATCTGGCCGTTCCAGATCAGGTAGCTAATGCCGAACCGGCGGGCCATCGCCCCCGGTCGTCCCTGGTCATCGGGGGCGGTCAGCCATCGGGTGATGGCGTTGCCCAGGGCCAGCCCATCGGCGGTCGTGCCGTCGAGCATCCAGTCCACGGCGCGCCCCTCACCGTGGTCACCGTCGCACGTCCGGCTAATGCCGTAGACGTGGTAGCCGTAGTGCTGGTTGAGCAGTTGAGCAAATGCGGCCACGCCGGGCAGCGCGCCATTGAGGCAGTGGGCGGGGGCCACGTACGGCGCGGCGACGTCCAGTTCGGCGGGGAGCGCCTTGATCGGCGGGCTGGGAATGGCCGTGGCGACCGACTGCATCGCCGGGCCACCGCTGCCGGTGATCACGGTGCTCCCTGCGGCGAGCGCCACGACCCCCAAGGGGAGGACGCGGCGGGCCAACGGGTGGGTCCGAGAGGTAGATGAGGCAGGGCTCAGGCGCAGCGGCATTCCAGACTCCGGTCGAGTAACGGGGTGCGTAACCGTTGCGTCACAGACGACCCTGACGCAACAACCACCCCAGTTCTCCCACGAGTCACGCAGATCCACAAGCCAGGATCCTGAATTACAACAATGCAATTCGTCCTGGCCAGCGATGCCCCGTGAATCTGTCCCAAACCCTGGCGAATGCCGCAGATTCTGCACTCGCCGTTGGCGGCCCTACGAGGGGTCGCCGACGCCCTCAAACAGGTCGACGACGAGAGCCGGCTCCGTCGCCGCCTGGACCTCGTCAAGACTGACGCCCGGCGCGAGCTCGCGCAGGACCAAGCCATCGGCGGTGATGTCGATGACGGCCAGGTCGGTGATGATCCGCTGAACCACGGCCTTGCCCGTCAACGGCAGCGAGCACTCGTGCACGATCTTGGCGCTACCGTCTCGGGCCACGTGCTCCATGAGGACGATCACATGTTTGGCACCGTGGACCAGGTCCATCGCCCCGCCCATCCCCTTGACCATCTTGCCGGGGATCATCCAGTTGGCGATGTCTCCTCTTGCCGAGACCTGCATCGCCCCGAGGATCGCGGCGTCGACCTTGCCACCGCGGATCATCCCGAACGACATGGCGGAGTCGAAGAAACTCGCGCCCCGCCGCACCGTCACGGTCTCCTTGCCCGCATTGATCAGGTCCGGGTCGACGGCATCGTCGGTGGGATACGCCCCCACGCCGAGAATGCCGTTCTCGGATTGCAGCACAATCTCGACATCGTCGGGGACATAGTTTGGAACCAAGGTCGGCAGACCGATGCCGAGGTTGACATAGGCGCCGTCCTGCAGCTCACGAGCCGCGCGTGCCGCCATCTGCTCTCGCGTCAAAGCCATCAGTCAGCCCTCCACCTTTATCGCGACAGTCCGGCGCTCGATGCGCTTGTCCGCCGCCTGATCGGGGGTCAGCGGCAGCACTCGTTGCACATAGATCCCCGGGAGATGCACCCGATCAGGGTCGAGATCACCGGGCTCAACAAGCTCCTCGACCTCGGCAATGGTGACCCGACCCGCCATCGCGCACAACGGGTTGAAGTTGCGGGCAGACTCATGGAACACCAGGTTGCCGTGACGATCGCCGACGGCGGCCCGCACCAAGGCGAAGTCGGCGACGATCGCGTCCTCGAGGACGTACTCGCGTTCACCGCTCCCCAGATCGAAGACCCGCACCTCCTTGGGCGGTGAGGCCAGGACGACACTGCCGTCCGCGGCATACCGCCACGGCAGTCCGCCGTCAGCGATCTGACTGCCGACGCCGGTTGGAGTGAAAAATGCCGGAATGCCGCTGCCGCCGGCGCGCAACCGCTCGGCCAGGGTGCCCTGGGGGGTCAGTTCGACCTCGAGCTCACCCTCGAGGTACTGCCGCGCGAACTCCTTGTTCTCCCCCACATACGAGGAGACCATCCGCCGGATTCGCCTGTCCTGCAACAGGACTCCGAGCCCCCACTCGTCGACACCGCAGTTGTTGGACACGACCTCGAGGTCCTTGGCGCCAGCGGCGTGCAGCGCTGCGATGAGCACCGACGGTATGCCGCAGAGCCCAAACCCTCCGACTGCCAATCGCATCCCGTCGGCAATCCCGCTGATGGCGTCCCGCGCCTCACGAACCACTTTGTCCATGTTCGCGACTCTAGCGTCCGACATCGGGGCGGCCGTGGGCGCACGTGGTCCCCAGCGTCAGGACAGGGAGAACCGGGGCACCAGCTGGTTGTCCACCATTGACAGGGCGGAGCCGATGGCCATGTGCATGTCGAGATACTGATACGTCCCGAGGCGCCCGCCGAAGAAGACATCGGGCTCTTTGGCTCCGAGCTCGCGATAGCGCAACACACCGGCCCGATCCTGAGGCGTATTGACGGGGTAGTAGGGCTCGTCGCCCTCCCCCGCAAAGCGCGAGAACTCGCGATGAATGATCGTTTGGTCCGCGGCCATCTCCCGCTCTGGGTGGAAGTGGCGGAACTCCAAGATCCGGGTGAACGGCACGTCAGCATCGGGGTAGTTGATGACGGAGGTGCCCTGGTAGTCGCCGACGTCGAGCCGCTCTTCCTCGAGGTCGATCGTGCGCCACCCGAGCTCCCCGGCGGCATACCCGAAGTAACGGTCGACCGGGCCGGTGTAGACGACCGGCACGTGGCCGACGATCGAGTCCTTGGACACCGGCGACGACGGGTCGAAGAAGTCGACGCCGAGGCGCACCTCGATCCGCTCATCATCCGCCATTCGGGTCAGCCACGCGGTATAGCCGTCGACCGGCAGACCCTCCCACGTGTCGTTGAAGTAGCGGTTGTCATAGGTGTAACGCACGGGCAGTCGGCTGATGATGTCGGCCGACAGCCTCTCCGGGTCGGTCTGCCACTGCTTGGCCGTGTAGTGCGCGATGAACGCTTCATACAGGGGCCGGCCGATGAGCGAGATCCCCTTCTCGACAAAGTTCTCCGGCTCCTTGCCGCCGAGCTCCGCAGCCTGTTCCCGGATCAGCGCCCGGGCCTGGTCGGGGGTGTAGGCGGACCGGAAGAACTGGTTGATCGTGCCGAGATTGATCGGGAGGGGATAGACCTCGCCGCGATGCTGGGAATAGACCCGGTGGACGTAGTTGGTGAACCCGGTGAACTGGTTGACGTAGTCCCACACGCGAGGGTTGCTCGTGTGGAACAAGTGCGCGCCGTACTGGTGCACCTCGATCCCGGTTGCCTCGTCGATCACGCTGTAGGCGTTGCCACCGATGTGTGGGCGCTTGTCCATGACGAGCACCCGCACCCCACGCGCGGCCATCTGTTGAGCGACTGTGAGACCGAACAGGCCAGCACCCACAACAACCAGATCATGTTCCACGAGAAGGTGATCCGACTCTTAGAAGGTGATGACGGTGCCGGTGTTGGCCGACTCGATCATGGCCTCGGCCACCCGCACCGTCTGCAAGCCTTGGGCCATGGTGACGATGTCGGCAGGTTTGCCGAGCACCGCGTCGCGGAACTGCTCATGCTCGGTGCGCAGCGGCTCAGGCTTGGCAATCGCGTAGCGAACCATATCTCCCTCCGAAACTCCCCGGAACCGGGCGATCTCGTCCCACTCGGCCTCGATGTTGCCGTTGGCGTGGAACGTGAGGTCGGCGGTGAGGGTGTCGGCGATAAACGCACCCTTCTCACCGGTGATCACCGTCAGCCGCTCCTTGAATGGCGAGAGCCAGTTGACCAGGTGGTTGGTCACGGTGTCGTCGGCCAGTTGTCCGACGGCAGCCACGAGGTCCTCGTGCTCGCGGCCACTCTTGTAGGCCGTGCGGGCGCTCACCGAGGTGTAGGGCTGCTGGGTCACCCAGGCCGTCAGGTCAATATCGTGGGTCGCCAGGTCCTTGACGACACCGACGTCGGCGATGCGCGCCGGGAACGGACCCTGGCGCCGAGTGATCACCTGGTAGACCCGGCCGAGCTCCCCGGCCTCGAGACGCTGACGAGCGGACTGCAGCGCCGGGTTATAGCGCTCGATGTGGCCGACCGCGCCGACCAGGCCGGCGGTCTCGAAGGCATCAGCGAGCTGCTGGGCGGCCGGTGTGTCCTGGGCCAGCGGCTTCTCGATCAGAGCGTGCACTCCGGCGCCAGCGAGGGTCAGTCCGATCTCCTGGTGGTAGATCGTCGGCACCGCGACCATGCAGTAGTCGATGCCTGTGGCGATGAGCTCCTCGACGGTCGCGTGCAGCGGGCGTCCGCCGGCCACGCCATGCGGGTCACCGCCCGGGTCGGCAACGGCGACGAGGTCGACACCGGGCAGTGAGCTGAGGACTCGAGCGTGGTGGCGACCCATCATGCCCAGGCCGATGAGTCCGGCGCGCAGATTGCTCATCTGGTCAGGCACCTGCCTTGGCCAGGGCGTTGACTGCGGTGACGATCCGTTCGAGATCGCTCTGCGACACCGACGGATGCACCGGCAGTGACAGGCACTGAGCCGCCGCGATCATGGTCTCGGGCAGATCCACATCGTGCTGGAAGGGCTTGAGCTGGTGGTTGGGCACCGGATAGAACATGCCGCTGCCGATGTTGTACTCGGACTTCAGGGCGGCGGCGAGACCGTCGCGGTCCTGCGGGACGCGGATCGTGTACTGGTGGTAGACGTGGACGGCGCCTTCCGCGACCGGGGGCGGGGTGACGCCCTCCAGGTTGGCGGAGAGGAATGCCGCATTCGCCTGGCGCTGCGCGGTCCAGGCGTCGACCTTCTTGAGCTGCTCACGACCGATGGCGGCGTGAACGTCGGTCATCCGCAGATTAAAGCCGACCACCTCGTTGTGGTACTGCTTCTCCATGCCCTGGTTGCGGTAGAGCCGGGCCAGGCGCTCGATCTCGGGCGTCGCGACCGAGATCATGCCGCCCTCGCCGGAGGTCATGTTCTTGGTCGGGTAGAGCGAGAACATCGCGAACGAGCCGAACGCCCCGACCGCAGTGCCGTTGAGGGAGGCGCCGTGGGCCTGGGCGGCGTCCTCGAAGACCTGCAGGCCGTGCTTGTCGGCGATGGCGAGGATCTGGTCCATCTTGGCCGGGTGGCCGTAGAGGTGGACCGGCATGATGCCGACCGTCTTGTCGGTGATGGCAGCCTCGACCGCGGCCGGGGAAAGGCAGAAGTCGTCGGCGTCGATGTCGGCGAAGACCGGCTCGGCTCCGGTGAGGGCCACGGAGTTGCAGGTCGCGGCGAAGGTGAACGACGGGACGATGACCTCGTCGCCCGCCTTGACGCCGCTGGACAGGAGCCCGACGTGCAGGCCCGAGGTGCCGGAGTTGACGGCAACGCAGGCGCGATCCAAGCGGAAGTGGGCGCCGAACTCCTCCTCGAAGGCCTTGACCTCGGGGCCCTGGGCGAGCATGCCGGAGCGGAGCACGCGGGTGACCGCCTCGACCTCCTCCTCACCGACCAGGGGCTTGGCGGGGGGAATGAAGTCGTTCACTGCGGGGCCTCCGTGAGGATCTCGTTGTCTTCCAGGTATTTCTCGCCCGTCTGCGGGCAGGTCCATTCGTGGTCGCCGGTCTGCTCCAATGGAACTCCGGCCTTGCCGACCCAACGCAGGCGGCGCGCTGGCACCCCGGCGACCAGGGCGAAGTCGGGCACGTCCTTGACCACGACCGAGCCGGCAGCGACCATCGCCCATCGGCCGACTGTCACGGGGGCGACGCACACGGCGCGGGCGCCGATCGAGGAGCCCTGACGGCAGGTGACGCCGACCGCCTCCCAGTCGTCCCCGCGTTTGATCGTGCCGTCCGGCGCGACCGCACGCGGGTAGTGGTCATTGGTGAAACACACAGCCGGGCCGACGAACACGCCGTCCTCGAGGACCGCCGGCTCATAGACCAGGGCGTAGTTCTGAAGTTTGCAGTTGTCCCCCATGGTGACGCCGGTACCGACGTAGGCACCGCGCCCGACAATGCAGTTCTCGCCGAGGACGGCATCCTCCCGGACCTGCGCCAGGTGCCAGATGGACGAGCCGTCGCCGATCTGGGCGGACTCGGCAACGTCTGCCGAGTCGACGATCCGTACGCCCATCAGACGCTCACTGCTGCACCAGAGGCAGCCTGGCCGACCACGAGGAATGCCGTGTCCGAGAACGCCTCTCGGGCCAGCACTCCTCGCCCGTCGACGACAACCTGTACGCCGGGAACGTCGGCAGCAGTCAGCGCGCGGTACTCGGCATGGTCCGCCTGCACGATGACGACGTCCGCCGGCTCGCCGACGTGGTAGGCGTCCCAGCCGAACCGGGCCAGCTCCTCGTCGGTGTACATCGGATCATGGACGAGAACCTGAGCCCCTTGCGCGCGCAGCGCGTCGACGGTGGCGAAGACCCCAGAGAATGCCGTCTCCTTAACGCCGCCGCGGTAGGCGGCGCCCAGCACGACGACCCGCCTGTCGGTCAGCGATCCGCCTGCGGCACCGACCGCGAGGCCCACCGTGTAGGACGGCATGTCGGCGTTGGCTTCGCGAGCGGCTCGCACGACGGTCGCGTCCGGGTCGTTCCAGAGGTAGAGCCGGGGGTAGACGGGGATGCAGTGCCCACCGACGGCGATGCCGGGGCGGTGGATGTGGCTGTACGGCTGGGAGTTACTGGCCTCGATGACCTGGTACACATCGATGCCATTGGCGGCTGCGAACCGGCCGAACTGGTTGGCCAGACCGATGTTGACGTCCCGGTAGGTCGTCTCGGCAAGCTTGGCCATCTCAGCAGCCTCGGCCGAGCCAAGATCCCAGACTCCGTTGCCACGCACCAGGTCCGGGCGCTCGTCGAACTGCAGCACCTGCTCGTAGAACTCGATGGCCCGCTGCGTGCCCTGGGGCTCGAGGCCACCGATGAGTTTGGGGTACTTGCGCAGATCGGCGAAGACCCGGCCGGTGAGCACCCGCTCAGGGCTGAACACGAGGAAGAAGTCCTCGCCTTCGACGAGCCCGGAAGCCTGCTCTAGGCGCGGCTTCCACCGGGTCCGCGTCGTGCCGACGGGCAGAGTGGTTTCGTAGACCACCAGGGTGCCGTTCTCGGCACGCAACCCCCGGGCGATGTCGTCGGTCGCGGAGTCCATCCACCCGAAGTCGGGGCGGGCTTCCTCGTCGACGAAGAGGGGGACCACGACGACGACCGCATCGCTGCGGCTGACGGCATCTGCGGTGTCCGTCGTCGCGGTCAGCAATCCACCGGCCACGACCTCCCCAAGGTAGTCCGCGAGGTGCGCCTCGCCCGGAAAGGGCTCGGTCCCGGCATTCACCAGGTCGACGACGGCGGAGCTGACATCGGCCCCGAACACCTCGTGCCCGGACTTGGCGAACTGGACGGCGAGGGGAAGACCGATCTTGCCCAGACCGACGACCGTGATTCTCAAGTGATCTCCCAGATAGGGGTTCGGGTGACCCACCGAGTCTAGCCGGGCCATACGTTCTCAAGGGCCGTGAGGAGTCGATATCGGGGCGGTGTCACACCCATCTCGGGAGGGCGCGACAGGGGCGACACAACGCCCGCCGTCGGGGTGTTCCCACGACACGTTCGGGCAAACCTGCTAAACAGGCAGGAAAGTTGTTGCGGGTGGGCGCTACCGAGCTCACCTCGCACCGGAACGAAACGAACCTCTCATGGCATCCGACGACACAGCGAACGGTGGGCCCCGGCGCCCTCGGCCGGAGGCACCTCTGGGTGAGCCCACAGGCGCGCGCCGTCGACCTCCCGCGGCCGATGACGTCTATGTCGTCGACACCCGTCGTGGGGCAACGCAGTCCGGGCGCACGCAGCCCGGGGGCGCAGAGTCCGGCCGGGCGCAGCCTGGGCGTCAACGACCGAGGTCTGCTCCGCAGCCGAAGAGCACCCGCTCGGACGACGACGTCTACGTCGTCGATACGCGCGCGACGGCCCGCCCCCAAGGCAGGCCGATGGGGCGCGGCCCGACTGCGCCCACGGACGCCCGCCCGGCCGCGGCGCGCCCCGGTCCTGCTCATCCGGCCCCAGCTCGCGCGACCGACCGCCCCCAGCCCATTCCGCAGCGCTCGCCGGGGAGCCGACGTCCGCCGGGACCTCCGACCGGCCCACCCAGAGGGACAACCCGCGGGGGGCCGCCTCGACAGCCACCGGCTGCTCCCGTCCGAGCCAGCCGCCGCCGACACTGGGTCCGCAGGATCATGGTGCTCCTGCTCGTGGCCGTGGTCGGCTACGCCGGGTTCCTTGCCTGGGTGCCGATCAAGTCCTACAACGCCATGCCCAAAGTGGCCGATGCACCCGCCGGGAGCCGCCCGGCCTCCGGAGCCGGGAGCAACTATCTCTTGGTCGGCTCGGACAGCCGAGCGGGTTTGACCGCCGAGCAGGAGGCTGAGCTGTCCACCGGCAGCGAGTCCGATGATCCCGGCCAGCGCACCGACTCGATCATGCTCTTGCACCGCAGCAACAGTGGGAAGTCCTCGCTCATCTCGATTCCCCGAGACTCCTACGTCCAGATCCCCGGCTACGGCACCAACAAGATCAACGCCGCCTTCGCGTTCGGCGGTCCCGCGCTTCTCGTGGAGACCGTCGAGGGCGCCACCGGTCTACGGATCGACGGCTACCTCGAGATCGGCTTCGGTGGCTTTGCCAGCGTCGTGGACGCTTTGGGTGGGGTTGAGATCTGTGTGCCGTTCCCCATGGATGACCCACGGGCGGGGATCAACCTGCAGGAGGGGTGCCAGACGCTGAACGGCGCCACCGCGCTCGGCTACGTTCGCGCGCGCTACAGCGACCCCCGCGGCGACATCGGCCGAGCCGAGCGCCAGCGTCAGTTCCTGTCAGCCATCATGCAGAAGTCGGTGTCTCCCAAGACAATCCTCGATCCCTTCCAGTACTACGCCGTCGTGATGGCGCCCTCTGAGGGGCTCGCTCTCGGCGAAGACACCTCGTTGTACGAGACGGCCCAAATCTTCCTGACCATGCGCGCCATGAGCAACGGCGACGGGCTGTCGTTGGTCGTCCCGATCGCGTCGACGAACTTCCAGACGACCAATGCCGGGGTGGCGGTCAAGTGGGACACCGAGCGCGCGACCGCGCTGTTCGATGCCCTGCGCGACGACGACCCACTGACGCAGGCTCCGGCCGGCACCGACGGCGCACCCTCCCAGGGCTGAGTGCCGCGCCGAGTTCAGTTGCCGGCCCGGCCCCTCGTGCCGCTGCACCAGGGCCGACTGTGGGCCGGGCAGTCCCACACCCGCACTCCAGTCCGGGTGGATGACTCGCCAACCCACGCGGTGATCGTGACGCCCGTGTCAGCGGTCGCGGCGGAAGAGGAACCGTCGATAGGCCTTGCGTCGGACGTCCTCGGGGACCACGCGGTAGCCGGCGCGCGCGACGGTGTTGCGGACGCGTTGACTGCGTGAGGTGAAGCCGATCCGGCGCATCCGGCGCTGCAGCTCCAGTTCGCTGCGCAGAATGCCGCGCCCGCCGCGCCGCGCGTAGGCCCCATCGCCGACGCGATAGGCGACCAGCGGCTCCGCGACATTGGCGAAGACGGCCCCGGCGTGGAGCATTCGGGCAAAGAGCCAGTAGTCCTCGAGCAATGGCAGGTCTCCGTAGCCCCCCGCGGCCTGCACCGTCGTGCGGCGATAGACGACGCTGGGGTGGAAGACGGGTTGATGCCACCGGGCACCCTGCTCGATTTCGGCCTGGGTGAGCGGTGGGACCCGCACCTCCCCAGGTGTCTCCGGGTCGGTGTCGAACTCCATCAAGGCCGACCCCACCAGATCGGCGCCACCCTCGATCATCGGCACCTGCACCGCGAAGCGCGTGGGAAGCGAAATGTCATCGGCATCCTGGCGAGCAACGATCTCATTGCGGCACAAGGCAAGTCCAGCATCTAAGGCCGGGCCCAAGCCGCCGTTCTCCGGCAGCCGATGGACCGTCACCGCGGCGAACGCCGAGGTCTCGATCTGGGCCAGCGTCTCGTCGAGCTCACGCCCCACCGGGCCGTCCACGACGATGACGACCTCATCGGGCCGGCGCGTCTGGTCGACCGTCACCGAGCGATAGGACCTCAGGAAGGCCGCGGCGTCATCGTTGGCATACACCGGCAACAGCACGGAGAACGACTGTCCGGGAGCCAGCGGCGCTGGACGGGACACCCGCACGGCATTCGGCAGGACTGAGGGATTCGCCTCGCCCAGAACGACATCGGTCCCACGAGGTCCGGCGGACAGCCCATCACGCAGCCCACGCATGAGGCCTTCGCGCAGGGTGCCCTTGTCCGACGACGAGGCGAAGGTCCGCACCCAGCGTCGAGCAGTCGAGCCGGCATACACGACCTTTTCCCCGGGCGCGAGTGCGCTGCTGCGGGTGAACGTCCACACCTTGTTGCGGACTTCGTTGTAGAACCGCGGTCCGGGGTCGACATCGGCACCGCCGAACTTCTTGGTCTCGTGTCGGACCACAGACGCCGGGCACAGGACTCCCAGGCGTCCGCGGATCAGCCGCGCGGTGTACTCAAAGTCGTCGTTCCACAGGAAGAAGTCGGCGACCGGCAGACCCACCTCGCGGATGCGATCCGCATCGAGAAGCAGCGACACGAATGAGGCGGTCCGGATCGGCAGACAGTCGGCGGAGGCCGCCAGCTCCCGCACCGCAGCCCCAGCAAACGGGTGGCTGCGCGGCGTGTTCATGGGGTGGGGGCGACCGTCGATCCACTCCACCCGGCTCGCGACAACGGCTGGGGGCAATCCGTCGGCGGCGCGGGCCTGCAGCCGCCACCGAGCACGGACCAGCGCGCCGAGCGCACCCGACTGCGGGATGGTGTCGTCGTCCATGATCCACACCGCGTCGGCACCGAGATCGAGCGCTCGGGCGATCCCGATCGCGAAGCCGCCCGCGCCTCCGGTATTGCGTTCGAGGCGCACCAGGTCGACGGCGGGATACTCCTGGGCGACGAGGTCAGCCGAGCCGTCAGTCGAGGCGTTGTCGACGACGACGACCGCCGCGGGGGCCGGGTCCTGCGACAGAACCGCGTCGAGAGCGCGCACGAGCAGGTCGCGACGGTTCCAGGTGACGACGACAGCGACGACGGGCGGCGTCATCGGATCAGTCGCAGGCACCCCGACATGCTACGGGGACGAGCACGAATACCCGCGGAGCGACCGCGGCATTCGCCGATTGAGCCGACCGGCTCAGCCGTGCAGCAACTGCCGGGCCATGACGATGCGCTGGATCTGGTTGGTGCCCTCATAGATCTGGGTGATCTTGGCGTCGCGCATCATCCGCTCCACGGGGAAGTCCCGCGTGTAGCCCGCGCCGCCGAGGGCCTGCACCGCGTCCGTCGTCACCTTCATCGCGACGTCGCTGGCATAGGCCTTGGCTGCCGCGCCGAAGAACGGGAGATCCGGGTCGCCCCTCTCCGACTTCGCCGCGGCCGCATAGACCAGGTTGCGGGCCGCCTCCAGCTCCATCGCCATGTCAGCCAGCATGAACTGGATGCCCTGGAACTCGGCAATGGCCTTGCCGAACTGCTTGCGCTCCTTGACATAGGCCACGGCCACGTCGAGCGCCCCCTGGGCGATGCCCACGGCCTGGGCGCCGATCGTCACGCGGGTGTGGTCGAGAGTCTGCAGCGCGATCTTCAGGCCCTCACCGGGAGTGCCGATGATCCGGTCCCCCGGGATCCGGCACTGCTCAAAGATCAGCTCACGCGTCGGGGATCCCTTGATCCCGAGCTTGCGTTCCTTCTCGCCGAACGAGAACCCAGGGTCGGACTTCTCCACGACGAATGCCGTGATGTTGTTGCCCCGGGGCCCATCGGGGTCAGTGACGGCGAGGACGGTGTAGTACTGCGAGATGCCCGCATTGGTGATCCAGGCCTTCTGCCCGTTGAGCACCCAGTCGTCGCCATCGGATCGGGCTCGGCACTTCATGGAGGCGGTGTCGGATCCGGCTTCCCGCTCCGAGAGACCGTACGAGAACCCGCCCTCGCCACGGGCAAGCGGCGGCAAGTACTTCGCCTTGACCTCGGCACCTCCACCGAGGATGACGGGCAGCGACCCGAGCTTGTTGACCGCAGGGATCAGCGAGCTGCTGGCGCAGGCCCGCGCGACCTCCTCGATGACCAGGCAAGTGGCCAGGGCGTCGGCGCCGACCCCGTCGTACTCCTCCGGCACGTGTGGCGCAAAGAAGTCCCCCGCCACGAGGGCGTCATGGGCCTCCTGGGGATAGCGTGACTCCTCATCGACGGCCGCAGCGAAGGGTGCGATCTTGGCTGTTGCCAACTCTCGCACCGCATCCCGGATCGCCTCATGATCCTCAGAGAGACGAAACAGGTCAAAGTCAGTATTCCCGCTCACGCTTGCCACCCTAGCGATCGGGCTCGTGGCACCCGTCCCAGCGTGCCGGACCTCACCCAGGGCCGGGAGGATCTCACGCGATGCCGGTAACGCTCGAGTCAGTCGCCGAGGAGGCGGTCCCAGAAGCCCTCCGGCTCATGGTGAATGAACGCGGGGATAATCTCCCGCTCAAAGATCTCCATGCCGGTCGTGTCATACGCCGCGTCCGGGAAGTTGCAGATGGCGTAGGTGATTCCCGCATCCTGAATGTCGGCCAGGTTGGTGGCGACCTGGTCGATCGTGCCGGTGGCGGGGCTGCGCCGGTACATCGCCATCCGCTCTTCGATCTTGGTGTCCGACACTCCACCCTCGTGCAGCCGGGACTCGATGAACCCCAGCCGGTCCTGGACCTCGCCCTGGGTCCGACCCATGATGACGTCGAGGTTGGTGGACCGGACGATCTCGGACTCGTCGCGCCCGAGGGCCGCGCAGTGCTCCTTGAGGATGGCATCCTTGGCCATCAACTCCTGCGGAGGACCGAAGAAGTTGGTGTAGTCGGCATACTGTGCAGCGATCCGCAGCGTCACCTTCTCGCCGCCGCCCGCGATCCACATCGGGATGCCGTTGTTCCGCGATCCCGGGCTGCTCGTCCCCTGCAGCGGCTGGGGGAAACACAGTGCCCCGTCGGTCTGATAGTGCTGACCAGAGAACGTCGAGCGGCCGGTCGTCCACATCTGGCGGAAGATCTGCACGCCCTCTTCGAGTTGCCGCAGCCGCTCGCGGCCAGTGGGGAAGCCATAGCCGTAGGCACGCCATTCATGCTCGTACCAGCCGGCGCCGATGCCCATCTCGAGCCGTCCCTCCGAGACGATGTCGACGGTGGCCGCCACCTTGGCCAGATAGGCCGGGTTGCGGTAGCCCATGCACGTGCACATCTGTCCAAGCCGGATCCGCCCGGTGACGGCCGCGAAGGCCGCCATGAGCGACCAGGCCTCGTGGGTCGCCGCATCCGTCGGCTCGGGCACGGGGTGGAAGTGGTCGTAGACCCACATGGATGTCCACTCATGGAGTCCATCGGCGCGGCGCGCCAGGCCCGCCATGACGCCCCAGTGCTGGGCAGGGTCGATGCCGACCAGGTCGTGCCGCCAGCCTTGGGGGATGAACAGTCCGAATTTCATCGCAGGTCTCCTTCGAGGGGGCCGCCGCCGGGTGACCCCGGTCCGTCGACAATGAGCCTATGACCTCACCGCACACCAATGACCCGGTCCTCATCGCTCGGTTGCTCACCGAGCCGGCCACGTGGGCGGTCGTCGGCCTGTCCGACAACCCCGAGCGCACGGCATTCCGGATCTCCGGCTGGCTCGCCCAGGCGCGGGGTATGCGCGTGATCCCCGTGCATCCCAAGGCGCAACCGGTCCACGGCTTCACGGGCTATGCCAGTCTTGCCGACATCCCGGAGGGGCCCGTGCGGGTGGTCGACTGCTTCGTGCGCTCAGACCTGGTCGGGGCCGTCGTCGACGAGGCGATCGCCCAGGCCGAGCGCCTGGGTATCGAGGTCATCTGGCTGCAGCTCGGGGTGATCGACGAGGCCGCCGCGGCGCGAGCCGAGGCCGCCGGACTGGCCGTCGTTATGGACACCTGCCCCCGGATCGAATGGGGCAAACTCCCGCGATCGACCTCGTCGAGGTGACACAACACGCGGACGAATGCCGCCGCGGGCTCCGCGTGTCAGGTCATCTCGACGGGGCGGCGGGCCTAGGGAAGGGTGGTGCCCGCGCGCCGGGCCCGCAAGGCGGCGCCCTTGTCCCGGGCCACATCGCCCAGGGACTGGCGGAAGTCGTCCAGCCGGGTCTGCAGCTCGGCGGCCTCAGGCGTCCCCGCAGCCCCAAGGATCCGCACGGCGAGCAAGCCCGCATTGCGCGCGCCCGCAACGGACACCGTCGCGACAGGCACACCCGCGGGCATCTGGACGATTGACAGCAACGAGTCCATGCCGTCGAGGTACTTCAAGGGCACCGGGACCCCGATGACCGGCAGGGACGTGACCGACGCCAACATCCCCGGCAGGTGGGCCGCTCCCCCGGCCCCGGCAATGATGACCCGCAGGCCCCTCTCCGCCGCACCCAGGCCGTAGGCGATCATGTCCTCCGGCATCCGATGTGCCGACACCACGTCGACTTCGTGCGGGATGCCGAACTCGGACAGCGCGATCGATGCTGCCTCCATGACCGGCCAGTCGCTGTCGCTGCCCATGACGATCCCGACCTGGGGGGCCATGTCGCTCATTCGGTCACCGATCCTTCGAGGTAGTCCGCGGCATGGCGAGCGCGACGCCGCAGGGCCTCGAGGTCGTCGCCGCTGACGTTGACATGGCCGATCTTGCGGCCGGGACGCACAGCCTTGCCGTACATGTGCACCTTGGCCCCAGGGTCGCGGGCCATGACATGGCGGTAGGCGGGGTAGAGGTCCTCATACGCGCCACCGAGCACGTTGGCCATGACGGTCCAGCGCTGAACGGGGGTCGGCGATCCGAGCGGCAGGTCGAGCACGGCGCGCAGGTGTTGTTCGAACTGTCCGGTGACGGCGCCGTCCATGGACCAATGGCCGGAGTTGTGGGGGCGCATCGCGAGCTCGTTGACCAGGATCCGCCCGTCGCGCGTCTCGAAGAGCTCGACCGCGAGCACCCCGGTCACGCCGAGTTCCAGGGCAATCCGCAAGGCGAGCTCGACAGCCTCCTGCGCGAGCTCCGGGGACAGGTCCGGCGCGGGCGCCACGACATCGGTGCAGATCCCGTCGGTCTGCACGGTTTCGACCACGGGCCATGCCGCGGCCTGTCCGGAGGGGCTGCGCGCGACGAGAGCGGCCAGCTCCCGTGGGAAGTCGACCGCCTCTTCGGCGAGCAGGGGCTCCCCGCCCGCACGCTCGAACCAGTCAGCAGCGTCCGGGGCCTCGCGGACCAGGAGGACGCCCTTGCCGTCGTAGCCGCCGCGGGGAGTCTTGAGGACCACCGGCCAGCCCACGGCATTCCCGAATGCCGTGAGCTCGGCAGCCGTCGTGACCGGACTCCAGCGGGGGCACGGGATCCCGAGCTCGGTCAGCCGGGTGCGCATGACGAGCTTGTCCTGGGCAAAGACCAGGGCCTGGGGCGACGGATGCAGGACGACACCGGCGTCGACCAAGGCCGCGAGCACAGGCGTGGGGACCTGCTCGTGGTCGAAGGTGACCACATCGCACTCGCGGGCAAAGGCCAGGACGGCCTCGATGTCCGCGTGGGAACCCACCGGAGCGGAGGCGATGACCTGGGCTGCGGAGGCGTCCGGCGCCTCCGCGAGCACGCTCAAGGTCACGGCCAGTTCGGCCGCCGGGGCGGCACACATCCGAGCGAGTTGGCCACCTCCGACAATGCCGACCACGGGGAAGCCACCAGGGGCAGGAACAGGCGCCGTCACCCGCACGAGGCTACCTGCCGTCACGGGTAGCATTCGGGGGTGTCCGACGCTCCCTCCCCCGCTTCCGCGAAGCAGGGTTGGCGAGGTGTCGTCGGCACGCTGTATCGCGAGGTTCTCAAGTTCGGCATCGTGGGCCTGGTTGCCTTTGTCGTCGACATCGGGTCCTTCAACCTCCTGCGTCATGGCCTGCTCAGCGAGAAGCCCACGACGGCCACCATCGTGTCGGCGATCCTTGGGACGACGGTCGCCTGGATCGGCAACCGAGCCTGGACGTTCCGACACCGACGCAACCGGCCCGCTCACCATGAGGCTGCGTTGTTCGTCGGCACCAACGCCATTGCCATGGTCATGCAGGTCGGCATCGTGGCGTTCTCGCACTACGCCCTCGGTTTCGCGACGGTCGCCGCCGACAACGCGGCCAAGCTCTTCGGGATCGGGCTGGGCACGCTCTTCCGTTTCTGGGCTTACCGGACCTTTGTCTTTGCGGGCGAGCCCATGGACGAGGACACGTCTCCGATGTCTCGGCGCTGATCAGGCCTGCGCCGACAAGAACAAGGCGAAGACCGCTCCCTGCGGGCGGATGAGTTCGAGCCGACCGCCGAGCGCACCGGCGAGGTCCCGTGCAAGCGTCAACCCCAGCCCTGAGCCCGATGACGACACGCGGCGTTCGAAGATGTGCGGAGCCAGGGATGCCGGGATGCCGGGCCCCTCGTCGCTGACCTCCACGACGACCGAGGGCCCGGAGCGTCGACAGGTGATCGTCACCGTGCCCTGACCGTGTGCGAGGGAGTTCTCGACCAAGGTCGAGAAGATCTGTGCCAGGGCGTCGGGCGTGGCCCGCACCTTCAGGCCGCGTTCGCCGGTGACCCGGATGCTCCGCCGGCCGACGGCAACCGCGGGCTGCCACTCGCGCTGGATGGCCGCGAGGACCGTGTCCAGGGAGATGGCTCCGGGGAGGTCCTCGCCGGATCGGGTGCGGGACATCAGGCTGCTGACGACTCCGCTGAGCCGCTCGACCTGAGCGATCGCGATGGCCGACTCCTCCTGGACCACCTTGAGATCGTCGGTCGCAGCGATCTCCTCGAGCCGCATGAGTAGCGCGGTCAACGGTGTGCGGAGTTGGTGGGAGGCATCGGCGGCAAACTCGCGCTCTGCGGCAAGGCGGCGACTGGCCTGCTCGGCGCCCTTGACCAGAGCACGTTCGAGTCGGTCGATCTCCGGGATGCCGGACGCGATCGGCGCCAACTTGGGATCACCGAGGGCCAGCCGCTCGGCCCGATGGCCGAGCACGTCCATCGGCTCCGTGAGCCGGGCGATCTCCCGACGGGTGAGCAGGGCAGCGACGAGTACGGTGACCGCCACGAGGAAGACCGCAGCAGCGACGAGCAGCACCATGACCCGGGAGGACGCCAGGGCCGACGCCAACTCGTGCCGGCGCGCGTGCGGTCGGGTCATCGCCCACACGAAGAGCGCCGTGATCGGGGCCGCAACGAGCAGCAGCGTGAGGAGGACCGTCGCTGTGGTCGACCGGATGAGGAGCCGGCGCACGACCTGTCAGCTCGAGGGCTCGTCGTACCGGAATCCGATGCCACGCACGGTGGCGATGAGGCGCTGGTTGTTGGCGTCATCGCCGATCTTGCGGCGCAGCACCGAGATGTGCATATCGAGAGTCTTGGTGGAGCCGTACCAGGCCGAGTCCCACACCTCCCGCATCAGCTGGTCGCGGGAGACGACCTTGCCAGCGTTGCGCACCAGGACGCTGAGCAACTCGAACTCCTTGGCCGTCAGGGCGATCTCCTCGCCGCGCAGGTGCACGCGGTGGGCATCGGGGTCGATCCGGAGCAGTCGCGACTCCTGGACGGGTGCCTCGGTCACGCCACGGCGCAGCAGGGCCCGCGCCCGGGCGAGCAACTCGGCGAGCCGGAAGGGCTTGGTGACGTAGTCATCAGCACCGGCGTCCAAGCCGACGACGGTGTCGACCTCCTCGGCTCGCGCGGTGAGAATGAGGACCGGAGTCGTGAAGCCCTCGGACCGCAGGCGACGACACACCTCCAGGCCGTCGAGCTCAGGAAGTCCGAGGTCGAGGACGACGAGGTCGGCGCCTTCGCGCCCGGCCTCGAGGGCGGACAAGCCGTCGGCCCGCACATCCACCTCGTATCCCTCACGGCGCAGCGCCCGGGCCAGCGGCTCGGAGATCGCTGCGTCATCCTCAGCGAGGAGTACTCGAGTCATAAACACAGAGTAGTTGTCTTTCACAGGTTGTCCCGGGAAACTCAGGTGTCTCATGGCGTTCGCGTCGCGTAACCGCCACTGCGCGCCCCAGCAGCCCGGCTCAACTCGGACGGTCCAACCGCCCCGATTCCCCGCAGAACACGTCGTCGCTGGGGGGTAACGACGAAGCCGGAGACGGTCCCGAGCCGCTTGGCGAGGTCGTCGTCGACCCAGACGCGCCCGTTCGGGGTGACCGATGTCAGCCGACTTGCCCGGTTGACCGTGGTCCCGAAAACATCTCCGAGGCGAGAGACGGCCTTGCCCCACGCCATCCCGACCCGGATGTCGGGCAGCACCTCGTCCTGGATCATCGCGTCGACGAGGTCGAGGCCGATCGCAGCACCGGCCGCCGGGTCGCTGTGGACGAAGAGGATCTCGTCCCCCACGGTCTTGATGACCCGTCCCCCATGGGTGGTGACAACGTTGCTGGCCACGAGCTCGAAATGCTGCACCAGCGCGGCGAGTTGACGCTCGGTCATCCGACGCACGAGCGAGGTGAAGTTGACCAGATCGGCGAAGCCGATCACCCGCAGCGGGGCCGACGAGTCGGCCTCTTCGTCGTGGCGCGAGTCCGCGAGCATGCGGGCCAGGGCTCCGCTCAGGTGCCGCCGCCAGACATACGTGAGCATGGGCTCGATGTCGTCGGCAATGCGGGCGAGCATGGCGGCAGCATCCTCGGCCACCCGCTCCTGGGGCACCGACCGGGCGTCGACCTCGTCGAGCTGAGCCTGCTCCCCGGCCGGGGTCAGCCATTCGGCGATGAGCTGGGTCTGCCACACCGCGAGCCGGTCAGCACTGCGGGCGAACGACCGGGTCAGGGCGAACGCCAACTCCTCGTCGATGACCCCGTCGCGCACGAGCGTGGCCGCGCGGGACAGCGCCTGCAGATCGGCGGGGGTGAAGATCGGCTCCTCGTCGTCCTCGGCCGTCTGGAAGCCCATCGCATGCCAAAAGCGGCGGGCCGTCGCGCGGGACACCTTGGCTCGCGCGGCCACCTCACGGCGTCCCAGGGACGCCGAATCGCCGAGCAGGAGGGTCTCGATCTCATCGACCGTCAGGACCGGCAGCCGTCGGCCGGGCTCCTCAGCGGTCGAACCGGAATCGGCCAGCTCAGTCATGGCACCTCCTCACGACGGTCTCGCGGGCCGCACATGGACGACATCGCCCGCGCTGAGGGCCACCGCCCCCTGCGCAGTAGCCAGAAGGAGACGACCCTCGTCGTCGACGCCAAGCACCCGGCCAACGCGTTCCCGAGCGGGCTCATGCACCTGGACCTGACGTCCGATCGTGGCACAGCACGCGCGGTACGCGCCTCGGGTTCTCTCTGGATGGTCACCCAACTCGCCGTGGCGCCGGGCCAGCGCGTCCAGGAATGCCGTGAGCAGCGCCTCGCGGGTCACCCGCCCTCCGGCCGCGACCACCGACGTTGCCGTGTCGACCGGCAAGGCCGACCGCGGGGTCAGAACGTTGATCCCGACGCCGATGACGACACCGACACCGGGGGCCCACTGACACAGAATGCCGGCCAGCTTGCGGTCATCGTCGCTCGGCACGATCACGTCGTTGGGCCATTTCAGGGCGACGTCAAGGCCGGCGGCCGTGCCCACGGCGTCCCGGACCGCCAGCCCGGCCATGAGCGGCACCCAGCCGAGCAGGCCCTCGCGGGCCAGGGGCACCACGACCGAGACCGCGAGCGCAGAGCTCGGGATCGTCGTCCAGTCGCGGCCGAGGCGACCGCGGCCCTGGACCTGCTCTTCGGCAACGACGACGCGCCAGGGGCGGGGGTCGCGCAGCGCGGCGGCATTCGTCGAGTCCAGCGAAACGGCATACTCCACCGTCCCCCACGGTGATTTCGGTCGCACTGCCGCCAGATCCAGTGCGGGACGGGGGGGAGTGAGAGCAGGGTCACCCTCTCGGAACGCCATGTCCCAAGGCTAGGCTCGGAGCCATGTCCACGAGCGACCAGCAGGTCATGGGCGGCACTGACGTCCCCGCCGATATCGACACCACGACGACCGCCGGCAAGCTCCAGGATCTCAAGCGTCGCGTCGCTGAGGTCGCGCACGCCGGCTCCGAGCGCGCCGTCGAGAAGCAGCACGCCCGAGGCAAGAAGACCGCGCGCGAGCGACTCGAGCTCCTCCTGGACGAGGGCTCGTTCATCGAGATGGACAAGTACGCCCGCCACCGCTCGGCCGCCTTCGGCCAGGACAAGAGCCGCCCCTACGGCGACGGCGTCGTCACTGGGTACGGGACCGTGGACGGACGCACCGTCGCGGTCTTCGCCCAGGACTTCACGGTCTTCGGTGGCTCACTGGGCGAGGTGTTCGGCGAGAAGATCGTCAAGATCATGGACTTCGCCATGAAGGTCGGGTGCCCCGTCGTCGGCCTCAACGACTCCGGCGGGGCGCGCATCCAGGAGGGGGTGGTCTCGCTCGGGCTGTACGGCGAGATCTTCCGCCGCAATGTCCACGCCAGCGGCGTCATCCCCCAGATCTCGCTCATCATGGGGCCGTGCGCCGGCGGCGCCGTCTACTCCCCCGCGGTCACCGACTTCACTGTCATGGTCGACCAGACCTCCCACATGTTCATCACGGGGCCGGACGTCATCAAGACGGTCACCGGCGAGGATGTCGGCTTCGAGGAGCTCGGCGGGGCCCGCACCCACAACACCAAGTCCGGTGTCGCGCATTACATGGGCACCGACGAGGACGATGCGATCGAGTACGTCAAGGCGCTGCTGTCCTATCTCCCGAGCAACAACCTCGAGCGCGCGCCGGTCTTCGGCGGCGAGAACGACCTCGCGGTCAACGACGACGACCGGTTCCTCGACACGATCATCCCGGACTCGCCCAACGTTCCGTACGACATGCATCAGGTCATCGAGAGGGTCCTCGACGACGGCGAGTTCCTCGAGGTCCAGCCCCTCTTTGCGCCCAACATGATCATCGGCTACGGCCGGATCGAGGGCCACGCCGTGGGCATCGTCGCCAACAACCCCATGCAGTTCGCCGGCACCCTCGACATCGACGCCTCCGAGAAGGCCGCCCGGTTCGTGCGGACCTGCGACGCCTTCAACGTCCCCGTCCTGACCTTTGTCGACGTGCCGGGCTTCCTCCCCGGGACCGACCAGGAGTGGGACGGCATCATCCGACGTGGCGCCAAACTGATCTACGCCTACTCCGAGGCCACGGTCCCCTTGGTCACCGTGATCACGCGCAAGGCCTACGGCGGCGCCTATGACGTCATGGGCTCCAAGCATCTCGGGGCGGATATCAACCTCGCCTGGCCGACGGCTCAGATCGCCGTCATGGGTGCCCAGGGCGCGGTCAACATCCTCTACCGCAAGGAGCTGGCGGCCGCTGCGCACGACGGCCGCCCGGTCGAGGAGGCGAGGGCGGCATTCATCCAGCAGTACGAGGATGCGCTGGCCAACCCCTACGTGGCCGCCGAACGCGGCTATATCGACACGGTCATCACCCCGAGCAACACCCGGATGAACGTCACCAAGGCACTGCGCGCCCTGCGCGACAAGCGCGCGAGCCTGCCGCCCAAGAAGCACGGCAACATCCCCCTGTGACCATGGCCCCGACACCAAGCGCCGAGCCAGCCACCCCGGCTGCCACGGCATTCGCCGTCCCGGCCGGGACCACCGCCGAGCAGGTCGCGACGATTGCCGTGGTCCTACTCGCTGCGGGCTCGCCTGCGGATCCTGCCCCCACCCCTCAGTCCGCCTGGGGTGACCCGGCGCAGGGCCTGCGCGCCCCGCTCACCCCCGGCCGGGGGGCTTGGCACCGGTCGAGCTTGCCGCGCTGACCCGAATGCCGCCCACGGCCACGCCGGAGGACCGTTACCGACCACCCTCGGGTGGATAGCATGGCCCGGTGAGGTCGACCTGCCAGGTGCTCATCGTGTGTACGGGCAATGTCTGCCGCTCCCCCTACATCGAACGACGACTCCGGGCTGCGCTGGTTGGGTTCGACGTGCACGTCAGTAGCGCCGGCAGCGCCGCGCTTGTGGGCCAGCCGATGTCGCCCGGCTCGGCTCGCCTGTTGGCAGAGTCCGGGATCGCTCACGAGGATTTCGTCGCGCGTCAACTCTCTGCGCGCCTGGTCGAGGATGCCGACGTGATCATTGGCGCCGGTCGGGACCACATCGGTGCGGCGGCACGGCTCTCCCCCAGGGCGCTGCAGCGGGGACTGGCCCTATTGGACCTCGCCGATCTGCTCGCCGATGCCGACCTCGCGTCGATCAGGCCGGCCTCCGGCCGAGAACGCGGCGAGCAGATCACTCAGCTCGCCCGGAGCCACCGACCCGAGATCCCAGCCCGCAGCGCCGACAATGCCACCATCATGGACCCGTACGGCCGCGGCGAAGGGGCCTACCGGCAGATGGCCGACCAGATCGAGCAGGCCCTGCCCGTCCTCGTTGCTGCCTTGTGCGGATGAACGACGCCACCATCAGGTCAGCACCTAGTCACCCACCGCCGTCGCTGACATCCGGGACGATGCGGTGTCGCGTTCAGCCGGGCTTGCGGAGCTGCGGTCTGAACTGCGCCGGCTCCGCTGCATGCGTTGCGGCACAGGGTCATACGGGTATTGGTAATAGCCCTTGCCCCGTTCCCGAGGGAGGCGGTTCAGCACGAGTCCGAGGACGTGGGCGCTGACGTTGCTGAGGCGATCCAGGGCTTCGGCGACGCTGTCCCGGGTCACTGCACCGCTCCCGACGACGAGGATGACACCGTCGGCATGGGCCGCGAGGACGGCCGCATCGGTGACGGGGACCAGCGGTGGCGTGTCGAACAGGACATAGTCGAAGGTGGCGGTGAGCTGGTCCAGGAGCTGGCGCATCGGCTCGGATCCGAGCAGCTCGCTGGGGTTGGGCGGCAGCGGTCCCGAGCCCAGCAGGAAGAGCGGGACGGACCCGTACGGCTGCACCACATCTGAGAGCTCGTGACGCCCGATGAGGACGTCGGTCAGGCCGACATCGCGCGTCATGCCGAAGTAGTCGAGCAGTCGCGGGCGCCGCAGGTCTGCCTCGACCAGACACACCCGGGCACCGAGCTCGGCCAGGACGAGCCCGAGGTTGGCGACCGTCGTCGACTTTCCCTCACTCGCGATCGCCGACGTCATGACAATGGATCGAGGGTGATGTGCCACATCGACGAACCGCAGGTTGGTGCGCAAGGAGCGGAAGGCCTCGGCGCGCCCGGGATCGCGATCCCGGGGCGTGATGACCGGTCGCTTGGGAATCTCGGCATCGAACGCGACGACGCCGAGCACGGTGGCCTCGGTCAACGCATCGAGGTCCTCCTTGGTCCGCACCTTGGTGTCCATCGCATCGCGCAGCAAGGCCAAGCCGACGGCCGCGAGCACCCCGACAGCAAGGCCGAGCAACAGATTGAGCACAGGTCGCGGACTCACTGCAGCGGTGGGGAGCGCGGCGTGCTTGACGACCGTGACCTTGACTGGGCTGACCCCGTTGACCTCTTCGATGTCGACGATGGTCTCCGGGAAAGTGCGCGCCAAGCCCTCGGCCTGGGCCTGGACCTGCGCCGGATCAAGACCGGTCACGGAGACATCCAGCAGGACACTGTCTGGCGGTATCGAGGCAGAAACCTGCTCGACCAACTCTGATGTCGTGCCGATCCCGGTCGCCTCGACGACGGGGTCGAGCGCGCGCGGAGTCTTGACCAGCTGCGCGTAGGACTTCACGCGTTGCTGGGTGAACGTGCCACCGCTGGCGAGCTGCGCGTTGCTCGAACTGTCCGAGGTCGAGACAAAGAACTCGACGGTCGACTCGTAGGTGCGGGGGCTGCCGGCGGTGACGATCGCGGCGATCGCCAGGCTGGCTCCGATGGTGACGAGAACAATGACCCAGCGTTGCCGAAGAACGCCGAGGCCCTTTCTTAGATCCATAAATGGAGTCCTCAGGTCTGTATTTCAAGCAGGGGAAATTGCACCGTAGCAAGCAGCCGCAGCCCCTGCCACTCGAATGCGGTTTATCGACTTTGTCGCGGGCCACATGGAAGCGGTCCGGCCTCGGCCAGGCTCCGCCGGCACACCTGTTCCTCAGTGGATCCCGTTACAAGAGAACCACTCAGCGCGCATCAGCCGTTCGCATAAGGTACGGTCGAGGCGCGCTCCAAAAAGGCCATGTCCCCATGTCCTCATCTTTCTTTGTCCCTCTTTAAAGAGGTCAATATCCTGCTTTAAGGAAACAAGAGAGTCCCCAAGATTCACTCTTGTCTTCGCCAAGATCATCCCCAAAACCATCGATCAGATCCCCTGCAAGGATGTTCTCCTGCCATGCACTTCGGCCTGCTTACTCAGTGGTACCCACCCGAGCCTGGCCCCGCAGCGCTCTCCGGCGACCTCGCCGAGGGCCTCGTCGCCCGCGGCCACCAGGTCGACGTCGTGACGGGCTTTCCCAACTACCCCACCGGACGGCTGGCCCATGGCTACCGGATCCAGCGCCACCAGCGCGACCGCGCCGGCGATCTGACCGTCCACCGAGTAGCGCTGTACCCCGCACACAGCGCATCGACCGCAAGCAGACTCGCCAACTACGGATCGTTCGCGATCAGCGCCGCCGTCTCAGGGCATCGCATCCTGTCGCGATGTGACGCCCTATGGGTCAACTACTCGCCCATCACGGTGAGCCTGGCCATGTGGGCGGCCCGCCGTCTGCGCGAGGTCCCTGTCGTCACGTACGTCGCCGATCTGTGGCCGGACACGGTCTACGCGTCCGGCTTCGGCGGCGAAGGAAAGCTGGGGTCGCTGGCCCGCCAGGGCCTGGACCGCTGGTGCGCGGCGATCTACAGCTCGTCCGAGGCGGTGATCCATATCGCGCGCGGCGCCGGCGATGTGTTGTCGGAGCGGGGGGTCCCGCGTGACCGCCTGCACTATGTCCCTACCTGGGCCAACGAGGACCTGGCTGCCCAACCTGGGCGATCGCTGCGCGGGGATCTCGGCCTGACGGCCGACGACGTCGTCCTCGTCTATGCCGGCGCTATGGGCCCCGCCCAGGGACTGGACAGTCTCATTGACGCCACCGCCGACCTAGACGACAGGCGGCTCACCGTCCTCCTCGCGGGCGGCGGGATCGCCGAGAAGGAGCTGAAACAGCGTGCAGCACAACGCGGATGCTCGCGCATCCGCTTCCTGGGTCGGCTCCCCCAGGACCGCATGCCTGACCTGATGGCGACCGCCGATGCGGTCTACGTCAGTCTCACCGATCACGAACTGAGCGCGATAACCCTGCCGAGCAAGACCCAGGCCGGGCTTGCCGCAGGCAAGGCCATGTTGGTAGCCGCGCACGGGGATGTGGCCCGCGAGGTGCGTGACGCCCGCTGTGGCTACATCGCCGCATCCGGGGATCGTGCTGGCATCGCCGCCATGCTCTCTGAGCTCTCCCGCGTGGGTCGACCTGGGGCGGCCGCCCTCGGTCGACGCGCCCAGACCCATTACCGCACCCACTTCTCGACCGAACGGGGGATTGACGCCATCGAGGAGATTCTCGTCGCCTCAGCCCGCCGACAGGAGGCACGTCCATGATCTCGAGCACCTTTGCCAACCAGACCATCACCGTCACGGGAGGGACCGGCTCGTTCGGCTCCACGATGGTGTCCGCCCTCCTCGCTCGGGGGGCCGAGCATGTCGTCGTGCTCTCGCGGGACGAGGCCAAGCAGGACGAGATGCGCCAGCGGATGGCTGAGCCCCGGCTGCGGTTCCGCCTCGGCGACGTCCGGGACTTCGACACCGTCTGCGACGCTGTCGCCGGGGCGGACTATGTCTTCCATGCAGCCGCACTCAAGCAGGTTCCGTCCTGCGAGTTCTTCCCCGACGAGGCGCTGAAGACCAATGTCGTCGGCAGCCAAAACGTCGTGGAGGCGGCCCATCGTCACGGCGTGCACTCGGTCGTCTGCCTGAGCACTGACAAGGCCGTCTACCCCGTCAACGCCATGGGGATGAGCAAGGGGCTCATGGAGAAGGCCGTCCAGGCGTTCTGCCGCAACCATCCCGACTCTCCCACGACGGTGTCGATCACCCGCTATGGCAACGTCATGTACTCCCGAGGGTCGGTGATCCCGCTGTTCGTCAAGCAGTTGCGGGCCGCCAAGCCGCTCACCGTCACCGAGCCCGGGATGACCCGCTATCTGATGTCCCTCGAGGAGTCCGTCGACCTAGTCGAACACGCGATGCTCAACGCTCACCCCGGTGACCTGTTCGTCAAGAAGGCGGCAGCCTGCACTGTCGAGACGCTGGCCCGCGCGGTGGCCCGGGTGCTCGGCCATGGGGAGCCGGACATTCAGCGCATCGGCATGCGACACGGGGAGAAGATGTTCGAGACCCTCCTGACGCGTGAGGAGCGGCTGCGTGCCGTTGAGCAGGGCGACTACTTCCGGGTCCCACTGGACGCCCGGTCTCTGGAGTCGTGCCTGAGCATCGACGGCGGCATTCGCGCCCACGAGGACGTCGTGGACTACGACTCGAACACGGCGCCTCAGATGACCGTCGAAGAGACGTGTGAGCTCCTGCTGTCCTTGCCCGAGGTCCGGGCCTTGCTGGGGGCACGGGCCGCATGAGGATCGTGCTCACCGGCCCGACGGGTTTCCTCGGGTGGCACACGCGCCTGCGACTGGCGGCGCTCACCGACCATGACGTCATCCCGATCGGCCGGGACGAATGGGACGACCTCCCCGCCGCCGTTGCGGACGCCGACGCCGTCATTCACATCGCCGGGGCCAACCGTGGGGACGACGCCCACATCGAGGCGACCAACGTGGGCCTGGCCACCGACGTCGGCGAGGCCATCGCCCGCTGCCCACGCTCGCTGCGCGTGGTCCACGCCAATTCCATCCAAAGCGGCTATCCCGGCGCCTACGGCCGCAGCAAGGACGCGGCCGCTCGGCTGCTCCGGGCCGCTACGGTCGGCCGTGGCGGGCACTTCGTCGATGTCCTCCTGCCCAACCTTTTCGGCGAGGGCGGCCGGCCCAACTACAACTCCTTCGTGGCCACCTTTGTGGCGGCCCTACGCGACGACGCCACCCCCGTCGTCGGGTCCGGACAGGTCCGGCTCCTCCACGTCCAGGAGGCGGCCGGTTGGCTCCTCGAGGGGCTGATCAGCCCGGACACCCACCTGCGACCCGACGCCCAGGCGGTCACTGTGCGCGAGGTCTACACGCTGCTGCGCGACCAGCACGATCGCTATCGACTCGGGGAGATCCCGGACCTGTCCACCGCCCTGAGCCAGGACCTTTTCAATACCTACCGTGCTGCCCAATTCCCTGAGCGCGACCGGATCCCGTTGCGCCAGAGCGTTGACCATCGGGGCTACTTCATGGAGACCGTCCGGGTTCACGGGGGCCAGGCGCAAGTGTCGCTGTCGACGACCGTTCCCGGAGTCACCCGTGGCAACCACTACCACCTGCGCAAGGTGGAGCGTTTCGTCGTCGTTGGTGGCCAGGCCACGATCTCGCTACGGCGGATGTTCACCGACGACGTGCACGACGTCGAGGTCACCGGCACTCAGCCCTGCGCGGTGGATATCCCCACCGGCTGGGCGCACAGCCTCACCAACACCGGAAGTCAGCCGCTGCTCACGCTCTTCTGGAGCAGTGATCTGTTCAGCACAGCCGCTCCCGACACCTACGCCCACCCCGTCAAGGAGGAGGCGGTCGTATGACCGACCAGATCGACAGAGTCCCGCTGAGCACAACGCCATCCGTGGTGTACGGCGGCTTGGCCCGCCGAGATGTCCGCGAACTGGCTGCCCTGCACCGTCGGGCCTTCCCGGACTTCTTCATGAGCACCCTGGGCGAGCCATTCCTTCGGCAGTTCTACAGCGGGTTCCTCAACGACCCGACGGGGATCGCCGTGATCGCCCGAGGAGAGTCCGGACATCCTGTCGGGGTCGTCGTGGGCACCGTGGATCCTGAGGGCTTCTTCTCGCGGCTGCTGCGACGGCGGCTCGTGGGCTTCGCTGGAGCTTCGGTGCTCGCGACCTTGCGCAACCCGGCCGCGGCTCCTCGGTTGCTGCGCGCCACCAGCTACCGGGGGGCCGCCCACAGCGAATGCCGTGGGGCCCTGCTGAGCTCCATTTGCGTTGACCCCTCGATCCGGCACTGCGGCGCCGGCGTGGCCCTCATCGCCGAGTGGGAGCATCGCGCCGCGATTCTCGGGGCAGACAAGGCCTACCTGACCACCGACGCCGTCGACAACGACCGGGTCAACGGCTTCTACGTCCAGAGCGGATGGAGCCTGGCCGGGACGACCCAGACCCCCGAGGGCCGGATCCTCAACAGCTACTGCAAGGACCTCGTTACGAGCCCGATTCAAGGAGCCATCCATGTCACCTCTCGTGGTGATGACCATCGTCGGAACCCGTCCTGAGCTGATCCGACTCTCGCGGGTCATCAACCGGCTCGACGACACGGAGGGCATCCGGCACGTCCTGGTCCACACGGGCCAGAACTACGACTCCGGTCTGAACGACCTCATCCGCGCCGACCTCGGCATTCGCGAACCCGACCACCACCTCGGGGTGGACACCACCAGCCTGGGCACCGTCCTCGCCGGCACGCTCCTTGGGGCCGAACGGGTCATGCTCGACGAGGACCCCGATGCCGTGCTCGTCCTGGGCGACACCAACTCCTGCATCGCCGCGCTCATGGCCCGGCGGCTGCGGATTCCGGTGTACCACATGGAGGCCGGCAACCGATGCTTCGACGAGAACGTCCCTGAGGAGACGAACCGGCGCCTGGTGGACCATGTCAGCGACTTCAACCTCGTCTACACCGAGCACGCGCGGCGCAACCTGCACGCGGAAGGGCTCCACCCGCGCCGCGTCATGTTGACGGGATCGCCGATGCGCGAGGTCGTCGACGCCTATCGCGACCAGATCCACGCCTCGACGATCGTGGACCAACTCGGATGGGAGCCGGGCCAGTACTTCGTGGTCAGCGCCCACCGAGAGGAGAACGTCGACCAACCGCGCCGGCTGCGCAGTCTCCTGGACTGCATCGAAGCCGTCCACCTGGCGTACGACAAACCCGTCTTCGTCTCGACGCACCCGCGGACCCGCCGCCGGCTCGCGGCCTTGCCCAGCTGGGAGCCCCCGGACGGGATCATCTTCGGCGAGCCCTTGGGCTTCCTGGACTACAACCGGCTCCAGATCTCCGCGGCCTGTTGCCTGTCGGACTCGGGGACCATTGCCGAGGAGAGCACCTTGCTGGGCTTCCCCGCCGTCACGTTGCGGGACTCGATCGAACGCCCCGAGGCGGTGGACACCGGAGGGATCATGCTGACCGGCCTTGACCCTGACGACTGCGTGCGGGCCGTGGGGGTGGCCATGCTCGCGGCCAACTCCCGTCAGGGTCCCAGCCCTCGCACTCCCGAGGACTACCTGGTCGACAACTGCAGCGAGCGCACGGTCAACTTCATCCTCTCGACCGCGGGCCGGCACCATCAATGGGCGGGTCTGCACCGGTGACCACGCCATGCGTGCTCATCGATGCGAGCAACCTGCGCGGCGGGGGCGGGCTGCAGGTCGGGGCATCGGTCGTCGACGAACTCGCCGGGATCGCCTCGGAGGGCGATCCTCGGTGGCCGTGGCTGGGCAGCGCCCGAGTGCAGATCTCCCCCGAAGTTCTCCTCGGCTGCACCCGGGAGCTGTCCGCCCTCGACATCGAGGTCGTCGCAGGATCACCGTTGCGCTCATTGACCAAGCCCCGCGCCCCCCGCCGCTACGACGTGGCCCTGACGATCTTCGGCCCCGACTACGCGCCTCGCCGGGCTCGCCGCCAGATTGTCGGCTTCGCCGACGGCACCAGCCTGTGGCCCGAACTCGCCCACGCGACCGGTCCCACCCGCCGGTCCAAGGCCTGCGTGCGGCGCCACGTCTCGCGGGCGGCATTCCGCCGGGCGGACACCGTGATCACGGAGTCGGCGCACACTGCCGCGGCCCTCGTCGCGCGCTGGCGGTTGCCACCCTCACAGGTGGAGGTGGTGCCGAACACGGTGAATGCCGTGTTCGGGCACCCGGGGGGTCAGTTGGCCGTCCACCTCCCAGCAGCGGCGGGGAACACCCTGTGTTATCCGACGCGGGCCTACCCCCACAAGAACATCGACATCCTGGGCGCCGCGGCCGAGGAGTTGGCCCGCCAGGGCGCCCCAAGGTCGACCTTCGTGCTGACGTTGACCGAACGCGAGTGGCTCGCGCTGAGCGCGTCGACCAGAGAGGCGGCGATCAACGTGGGACCGCTTCCCGTGGCGGCCATGCCCAGTCTGTATCGGGCCTGCGACGCGGCGATCTTCCCGAGCCTGCTTGAGAGCTTCTCCGTGACTCCCTTAGAGGCCTTGGCCAGCCGCGCACCCTTGGCTGCGTCCGATCGATCCTTCGTGCGCGAGGTAGCCGGCGAGGCGGCCCTGTACTTCGATCCCCTCGACCCACGATCCATTGCGGCCTCGATCGTGCGGCTCTTCGGCGACCCCGACGCCACCGCCGCCCGCGTCAGCGTAGGACAGCGACGAGCCCAAGCCTGGCCCTCAGCGCGCAGCCGCGCGGAGCGGTACCTCACGGCGGTGGCCCGGCACTTGGACGGCGCCCCATGAAGGTCGCGTACGTCATCCCCTTCGACCTCGGCCGGACGCGGGGGCTGACGGCGCGGCTGCGCGAACGCCTCGAGGAATGGGTGGACCTCGGTGTGGACGTGGATCTCCTCGTGTGTGTCGCCAAGGGATCGGACTGCGCGTCCTCTCTGGCCGACTTCCCGGTGCGGGTTCACGTGCTGTCAGGCGCGTCGAGCGCGGCAGCAACGTGGGGCCTGGCTCCCCGTATCCGCGCCCTGGGCAGCGACGTGATCTACCAGCGTTACGGGCTGCCTTACCCAGGGTTGATCCGGGCCGCACGGGCCTTGCCGACAGTGCTGGAGATCCACGCCGACGACCTCGCCGAGTCAGCGCATCGCCGGCCGGCGTACCGGTGGACCGCCCTTGCCTTGGGTGGCCAGCTGTTCCGGGCCTGCGCCGGAGCCGTCTTCGTCGACCCCGATCTCGTTGCGGCGGAGCGCTATCTCCCCATCGCGGGTCCCCGGGCCAGCATCCCCAACGGGGTGCGCCTGCGCCTCGACGTGCCATACGGCGCACCCCGCGATCGCAAGCCCGGCCCACCCCGACTCGTCCTGGCGGTCGGTGCGCAGGAGGCGTGGCAGGGCGTCGACAAGCTGAGTCAGCTCGCCACATTGCTCCCGGATCTGGAGTTCCATCTCGTCGGAGGCACCCGCCAGCAAGCCCCGGGCCCGCCCAACCTGCACATCCACACACACCTCGAACCGCCCGCCTTCGACCGCTTTCTCGAGGGGATGGACGTGGGGGTCGGCAATCTCGCGCTCGAGCGGATCGGCCGACGACGCCCGTCACCGTTGAAGGTTCGCGACTATGTCCGGGCGGGGCTGCCGTGCGTCATCGCCCATGACGACCCGGACCTCGGGGCCGCTCGCGACGTGCTCAACCTCGGCTACGGCTTCGTACCCGGGCCCCAGTCCGCAGCGCAACTCTCGCGGTTCGCCGCGGAGGTCACCGGACGCCGAGTCGGAGCCGACGTGGCGCTGGCCGTGTCGTTGGCGGACAAGGAAGTTCGCCGCCTGCAGCTGCTCCGCAGCCTGGCCGCAGAGGGGGCGCTGCATGCTTGAGTCCTCGTGGATCCTGGTCGCCTGCGGCTACGCCCTGATCACTGGGTATGCCGCGCGCGGCACCCGTTGGGCGCCGGCACTCTCCTCCGTGCTGCTCGCCCTGGTGCTGATGTTCGTCACCGTGCGCGCGACATCGGACGCGATGTTCGGCCTGCGCCCGACCAGCCTCGTCGTGGGCGGGCTGGGCATCCTCGGGACGGCCTGGGCGGTGGGACAGGGCGGGCTGAACCGACGCCTCCTGGTTCCGGCATCGCTCGGCGTGGTGGTCCTCCTCGTCTCCTTCCGGGCAGGAGCCACCGATGACCTCGCGACCTCGGCCTTGACCTTGGCCCTGCCCGCCTTCTGCCTCGGGCTCACGAGCGGGCGCGCCAGTGTGGAGGCCATGCGGCGGACCACCATCCTGTTGGGCATCGTGCTGCTTGGCCTCCTCCTGGTGCAGGGGTCCTTGCTCTCCGGACGGCTGCTGCTCCCGCAGGAGAACCCCATCTGGATCGGGCGGGGACTCTGCTTTGCGGCCTTGTGTGTGCTGGCCGGCCGAGGGGCCATGGGGCGCCGCACCGTCCTCGCCGCACCGTTGATCGCCGGCGCCTACCTCACCGGCTCGCGTGGTCCCCTCGTCGGCCTGGCCATGGGGATCCTGGTGCTGGCTGCGGCTCGCCTGCATGGTCGGGCTCGGGTCGTCTTCCCCCTTGGCCTGCTCACCACCATCGTCCTCGTGGTGGCCAATGGCAGCGTCGTCGACACCGTCAGCTTCGGCATCGATCGGACCGAGTCGGTCAGCTCCCGATACGACATCTGGGCGGACTATCTGCGGCTGTGGCTCCAGTCCCCCGTCCTCGGCACCGGCATGTCCAGTGAGTTGTCGTCCCCGAGTGGCTCCCCCTCCCCTCACAGCTTCATCGTCGAACTCCTGGCCCAGGGCGGCATTCTCGCCCTGACGGCATTCGTCGCCCTCCTGATGTTGGCGTGGCGGCCCGGTCCGGGCCGATCCGACACCGTCCAGGCGCTGGTCGCCGCCACGATCGTCATGGCACTGCTCAGCGGCAGCCTGTGGATCAACCTCGAGCTCTGGCTGCTCGCCGGTTGGGCGGCCACGGTGCGCCCACAGCCCGCCAGCGGGGTCGCGAACACCACGGTCGACACCACCTCGCCACCGACGCGCCGCCAGGCACCACGGCGACGATCGGTGGCGCCCGCCGGGAGGACGGGCGGGGCATGACCCGACTCGGTGTCGCTCGCCTGCTGGGCCAGGGGTCACCGGTGCGGCGCGGCTACCTCGCTGTGATCGGCGGCGTGGGGGCCGGCCAGCTCCTAGCCCTCGCGATGTCCCCACTCATTGCCCGGTTCTATCCACCGCAGGTGTACGGCCCGTTCGTCACCTTCACCGCGGTGGCTCTCCCGCTGGGGACGGTCGCCGCCCTGCGACTGGAGTCGGCCATCGCCCTGCCACCTCGCGAACGCGACGCCCGCGCCGTCGCCGGCCTCGGGCTCTGGGCCACGCTGGTGGTGACCCTGGCGACCTGCGCCCTGGTGCTCCTGCGGCGGGATCACGTGGCTGCCCTCATCGGGCTGCCGGCCGGCGAGGCCGATCTGCTCCTGTGGGCGCCCGTCCTGGTGCTGACCACCGGCGCCCAGATCGTGCTTAACCAGGTCGCAGTCCGGCATCGGCGCTACGCCGTGGTCGCTCGGCGGGCGGTCCTGCAGTCGGCCACGACGGTGGCCTGCCAGGTGGGTCTGGGTCTGGTCGGCGTCGGCTCAGTCGGCCTCGTGGCTGGCCTGATCCTGGGTCAGACCGTGGCCTGCCTGGCCCTCGCCAGCAGCCTGCGCGATCACCTCCCGGACGTGGATCTGCGGCGACAAGGGCGACAGCTCGTGCGCGCCTACCGCCGGTTCCCCACCGTGCTCGCACCGTCCGGCCTGGTCAACAACCTCGGCACCCAACTCCCGATCCTCCTCGCCGGCCCGCTGTACGGCAGCCATGTTGTCGGGTGGCTCGGTATGAGTCAGCGCATCCTCGTGCTGCCCCTGTCCCTGTTCGGCCTGGCCATCGCCCAGGTGTTCCTCGGCGAGTTCAGCGCGGCTCACCGCGCGGACCGCACGGACCTGGTGCCGATGTTCCGCTCGACCAGTCGCCAGCTCCTCGTCGTCGGCTCGGCTGTTGCCGTAGTCGTGGCCGTCGCGGCACCGTGGGCGTTCCCCTGGGTGCTCGGCGAGTCCTGGGCCCGCAGCGGCGCCTACGCGCAGGCACTGGCTCCGATGGTGATGGCCCAAATGGTGACGGTGCCCCTCTCGTCGGTGTCCCTGGTCACCGGACGTCTTGGCCTTCAGGCGGCGTGGGATGTCGGCAGGATCCTCCTGGTCGCCCTGGCCATCCTGGGCGCCCGCACCGTCGCCCCGTCCGATGATCTGGCCATGGTCTGGGCCGTCAGCATCGCCTCGACACTCAGCTATGTCAGCCTGTGGTTCCTGCTGCGGGTCGCGGTGCGACGGGCGTGACGGGGTTCTGACATTCCTGACTCAGCCCTCCCCACGAACGCCCGTCTGCGCTAGAGTTATCTTGACGTCAAGATAAATCCCGTGCGCGAAGGAGCGTCAACGCTGTATGTCGAAGATCATCTACACCCTGACCGACGAGGCGCCGCTGCTGGCGACCTACTCCCTGCTGCCCGTCATCGAGGCCTATGCCGGCGCCGCCGGTGTCAACGTCGAGACGCGGGACATCAGCCTGGCCGGTCGCATCCTGGCGGCATTCTCTGATCAACTGCCAGAGGACCAGCGCACCGGTGACGCACTCGCCGAGCTCGGTGAGCTCGCGACCACCCCCGAAGCCAACATCATCAAACTGCCCAACATCTCGGCCTCCGTGCCGCAGCTGCAGGCGGCCGTCCGCGAGCTCCAGCTCCAGGGTTTCGCCGTCCCGGACTACCCGGACAACCCCCAGAGCGACGCCGAGAAAGACACCCGCGCCCGATACGACAAGGTCAAGGGCAGCGCCGTCAATCCCGTCCTTCGTGAGGGCAACTCAGATCGGCGCGCGCCCGCGGCGGTCAAGGGCTACGCCCGCAAGCACCCGCACTCGATGGGCGCGTGGTCGAGCGAGAGCAAAACCAATGTGGCCACGATGGGTGAGCACGACTTCCGGTCCAACGAGCAGTCGGTGATCCTGCAGGGTGACGACACCCTGCGGATCGCCCATCGTGCGGCCGACGGGACGGTCACGGTCCTCAAGGACGGCCTCAAGGTCCTCGCCGGTGAGGTCGTCGACGGGACGTTTCTCAGCGCCACTGCGCTGGATACGTTCCTGCTCGAGCAGATCGCCCGCGCCAAGGCCGAGGGTGTGCTCTTCTCGGTGCACCTCAAGGCGACGATGATGAAGGTCTCGGACCCGATCATCTTCGGACACGTCGTGCGGGCCTATTTCGCCGATGTCTACGCCCAGCACGGCGATGCCCTGTTCGCCGCGGGCCTGGACGGCACCAACGGACTCGGGGCGATCCTCGCGGGGGTCGACGCCCTGGACAACGGTGCCGAGATCCGCGCCGCCTTCGAGGCCGGCCTCGCGCACGGACCCCGCCTGGCCATGGTCAACTCCGACAAGGGGATCACCAACCTGCACGTGCCAAGCGACGTCATCGTCGACGCCTCCATGCCGGCGATGATCCGCACCTCGGGACACATGTGGGGCCCTGACGGCCAGGAGGACGACACCCTCGCCGTGATCCCGGACAGCTCGTATGCCGGTGTGTACCAGGCGGTCATCGATGACTGTCGCGCTCACGGCGCCTATGACCCGGTGACGATGGGGTCGGTCCCCAACGTCGGGCTCATGGCACAAAAGGCCGAGGAGTACGGCTCGCACGACAAGACCTTCGAGATCGCAGCCGATGGGGTCGTCGAGGTGACCACCGCGGCCGGTGACGTCCTCATGAGCCACGAGGTCCAGGCCGGCGACATCTGGCGAGCCTGCCAGACCAAGGACGCGCCGATCCGGGACTGGGTCAAGCTCGCTGTGAGCCGGGCCCGGGCGACCGGGGACCCGGCCATCTTCTGGCTCGACCCCGCTCGCGCCCACGACCGCAACATCGCCGGCTTGGTCACGACCTACCTGGCCGATCACGACACGAGCGGGCTCGACATCCGCATCCTGTCCCCCATCGATGCCGCGACCCTTTCGGTGCAGCGGATCCGCAAGGGCGAGAACACGATCAGCGTCACCGGCAACGTGCTGCGCGACTACAACACCGATCTGTTCCCCATCCTCGAGCTCGGCACCAGCGCCAAGATGCTGTCCGTCGTCCCACTGATGAATGGCGGTGGCCTGTTCGAGACGGGAGCCGGCGGCTCGGCGCCCAAGCACGTCCAGCAACTCGTCGAGGAGAACTACCTGCGCTGGGACAGCCTCGGAGAGTTCCTCGCTCTCGCCGAGAGCCTGCGTCATCTCGCCGAGACGACGGGCAACGCCGGGGCAGCCGTCCTTGGCGACGCTCTCGACAAGGCGACCGAGTCGCTGCTCGACGCCAACAAGTCCCCGGCGCGACGGGTCGGTCAGATCGACAACCGCGGCAGCCACTTCTGGCTCGCCAAGTATTGGGCCGATGAGCTGGCGGCCCAGACCGACAACGCTGAGCTCGCGGCGGCATTCGCCCCCTTGGCAGCCGCCCTCGACGCCGCGGCGAACGAGATCGACGCCGAGCTCATTGCCGTCCAGGGCAGCCCCGTCGACATCGGGGGCTACTTCCGGCCGGACGCGGCAAAGACTGCCGCCGTGATGCGTCCGTCCGCGGCATTCAACGCCGCCCTGGGGTCGAGCCACGCCTAGCCCGTGGCCGGGCTTGACCGCCCCACCCCATCGACTGAGCCGTCGGCGCGCGAAACACGCGCCGACGGCTCAGTCGCGCGTGTGGATGTCGCGCGTGTACACCTTGCCGGACACCGCCTCCAGATCTGGTGAGCGCCGGTTGGCGATGATCAGATCGGCGCGAGAGAGGAACTCGTCCAAGTCGCGCACCACCTCGGAGCGATAGAAGTCCGGGGCCTGCAGCGTCGGCTCATAGACGAGCACCTCCACCCCTTTGGCCTTGAGCCGCTTCATGATCCCTTGGATCGACGAGGTCCGGAAGTTGTCCGAGCCCGCCTTCATGATGAGCCGATAGACGCCGACGACCCCTGGCCGACGGGCAAGGATATCGGCGGCGATCACGTCCTTGCGGGTGGTGTTGGACTCGACGATCGCATGGATGAGGTTCTGGGGTACGTCGCGATAGTTGGCGAGCAGCTGCTTGGTGTCCTTGGGTAGGCAGTAGCCGCCGTATCCGAAGCTGGGATTGTTGTAGTGCAACCCGATCCGGGGATCGAGGCCAACTCCCTCAATGATGCTTCCGGTGTCGAGCTCGTGGGTCATCGCATAGCTGTCGAGCTCGTTGAAAAACGCCACCCGCATGGCCAGATAGGTGTTGGCGAACAACTTGATCGCCTCGGCTTCGGTCGAGCCGCACAAGACCACAGGGGTTTCGGGCTCCAGCGACCCCTGTACGAGCAGTCCCGCGAACTCCTGCGCGCGCGCAGACCGGCCCCCCACGACGATGCGGCTGGGGTGCAGGTTGTCGTGCAGGGCCTGGCCCTCGCGCAGGAACTCCGGCGAGAACCACACGTCCTCCCGGCCCAACGTCGCCCGCAGCCGACGGGTGAATCCCACGGGCACGGTCGACTTGACGATGACGGCCGCACCGGGTGCCCTCTCGACCGCCTGACTGGCCACCGCTTCGACACTGCTCGTGTCGAAGGTCCCCGCCACCTCGTCGTAGTCGGTCGGAGTCGCGATCACGACAAAGTCGGCGCCCGCGTAGGCCGTCTGCGGGTCCGTGGTGGCCGTCAGCTGGAGCTGGCGACCCGAGAGGAATGCCGTGAGCTGGTCGTCGTGGACCGGTGACCGGCGCTGCGCGACCAGGTCCACGCGCCGGGCGTCGAGGTCGAGGGCCACAACCTCGTGGTGCTGCGCAAGCAGCACCGCGTTGGCCAGACCGACGTATCCCAGACCCACGACCGTGATCTTCACGGCCTCACGGTAGGGGATCCGCGAACCGGCCAGAGCCGGGACGGCCCTCCTTGAGTGCCCCGCGACTCGGGCCGTCTGCTCGCCCGGCCACCCTCCGCTGGCCGAGTGCGGCCTACCGCAGATCGCCTCGGGCCCCGGCGGGAGCCGGCCGGCCCCGCACGTGGAAAGGCTCGCTGCTAGGTTTTCGAGTATCCCGACAACCGCGCGCAGAAGGGTTCTCCCGTGAGCAATGCCCCAGTCAAGGTCGCCGTCACCGGCGCCGCCGGCCAGATCTGTTACAGCCTGCTTTTCCGGATCGCAAGCGGAGCCCTCCTCGGGCCGGACACGCCCGTGGAGTTGCGCCTCCTGGAGATCACGCCGGCCCTGGGCGCCCTCGAGGGTGTCGTCATGGAGCTCGACGACTGCGCCTTCCCGACCCTGGCCGGCGTCGAGATTGGCGATGACGCGGAGAAGGTCTTCGACGGGGCCAACCTGGCCATGCTCGTCGGGGCGATGCCGCGTAAGGAGGGCATGGACCGCGCCGATCTGCTGGCCGCCAACGGAGCGATCTTCACCGGTCAGGGTGCGGCCCTGAACAAGGTGGCCGCGGACGACATCAAGATCCTCGTCACCGGCAACCCGGCCAACACCAACGCCCTGATCGCCATGAGCAACGCTCCCGACATTCCCCGCGAGCGGTTCAACGCCCTGACCCGCCTGGACCACAACCGGGCCAAGAGCCAGCTGGCTGCCAAACTCGGCGTCGACGTCACCGCCATCACCGACCTTGCGGTCTGGGGCAACCACGACGACTCGATGTACCCGGACCTGTACAACGCCAAGGTCAACGGCCAGAGCGCCGCCAGCCTGGTCGACCAGGCCTGGATCACCGATACCTACATCCCCACCGTGGCCACCCGCGGTGGCGCGATCATCAAGGCGCGTGGATTGTCGTCGGCCGCCTCCGCCGCCAACGCAACGATCGATCACATGCGCGACTGGGTGCTCGGGACCGACCAGTGGGTGTCGATGTCTGTGCCGACCGACGGCTCGTACGGTGTCCCCGAGGGCATCATCAGTTCGTTCCCGTGCACGGTCACCGACGGCCAGTACGACATCGTCCAGGGCATCGAGCTGAACGATTTCTCGCGCGAGCGCATCATGGCCTCGGCCGCGCGGCTGGAGTCCGAGCGCGACCAGGTCCGGGCCCTCGGCCTGATCTCCTGATCCTCCTCTCGGGTCCCAACTTTCCCGCCTCAAGCGGGTTCGTGGGGGTTCGCACGGGTTGTTTTGCCCTGCGAACCCCCACGTTCTGTTTGGTCCCACCGGGTCAGAGAGGGCGCGCCGGAATGCCGCCCGCTCCCGCCCGCTCTCGTCCGCTCCCGCCCAGAGCCCCCGGCCGCCGTCCGGCTCTCAGAACGCTTGGCGTGTCCTAGCCGACGACCTCGTCGAAGGCCGCTCCCGACCCGGCCCCGCGTCCATCCTGGGCAGCGCCGCCGGCATTTACCATCATCTCCACACCCGGTCCGCATCCACTCGGTGGCTCAGCCGTTCGGCATGAACCCCAGGGCTAGGCCGCTCGCAGCGCCTGGGACACCTTGGCGACAAGCCGGTCAAGCCGCTCCAGGTCCGCCCAGGTCACCCGAACCACCACACAACCGGCTCGCCGAATGTCGTCCTCCCGTTTCTTCTCCGCCCAGAGCACCTCCGGGTCGCCCGACGCATATTTGACCTTGCCGTCGACCTCAATGACGATGTTGGTGCCCTCAATAAGGAAGTCCACCCGGGCCACGAAGTCACCCTTGGGGTCGCGGACCTCGAACTGCGGGATGACGTCGATCCCCTTCAGGGCCATGACGAGCGCGCATCGCGACTCAGCAACCGACTCACGCCGCCCGTCACTGTGCAGGACTGCGGACTTGGCCCTGGACGAGCCTGGCCAGAGGGCGACGGCGTCCAGGGCCGCCTCGAGCTCGTCGCGGGTGACCTTGCCCTCGTGGAGGGCGTGGTCCATGCTCGCGACCCCGGAGGCGATGCCGTCGTCAGCGGCCAGCTGGACCAGCGCGTCGGCGAGCAGCACCGTCTCCCCCAGCTCGGTGGCGATCGTGGCGCCCGCCCGCTCGGGACGCAGGTGAAAGCACGCCATGGTGGTGCCGCGCCGGACCGGCCGCAGGAGCTGTGGGCGCGCCAGGTCTGCGTCCCAGACCCGGACCTCATGGGCGAGCACGGCGCTCACGCCTGTGAAGACCGCATCCGGATACATGAGTCGGGCACCGGACATCAGGTGTCGATGCCACGCTTCCGGCGCGGTGTCGACCAGGCTCGCGACGGCATACAGACCGCGCCCGGGGTGTTTGAGGATGTCCTGTTGGACCAGGCGAGCCAGGGCGAAAGGCGACAGGCCGGCGGCTCGCGCCTGCGCGGTGGTGAGCATGCCCTGCTGCGCGCGGGCCAAGGAGACCGCGACCGGGTCGAGTGCGTGAGTCATGGTCGCAGCGTTGACCTGCGCCTGAGGTTCGCGAAGCCCTCGGGCGAATCTGGGGATATCGCGGCGGCCCGGGCGGCCTTGTGGACAACATGAAGGTGCGGGGGACGTGCGGACAACATGAAGGTGCGGGTTCGCAGGGGTTAAGAACACGGGCGAACCCTCACGAACCCACTTGAGGCGGGAAAGTTGGGACGTGGGGGGCGCGAGAGCTTACAGGCGCAGCGGAGTCAGGTTGAGCTGCCAGCCCACCAATGCGATGGCGACACCCAGGAGGAGCAGCGTCGCCACGTCGACCCAGCGCCGACGCACGACCAGGCCGCCGGCGACCTCATCCGGCAGGAACACTCGAAGGATCGCGCACAAAACGAGCGTCCCGCCAAAGGTCCCCCATGAGCGCCACAGGTGATCCGTCGCGGCAAAGGCCACGCCACCGACGCAGCCAAAAGCGAGCAGCCACCAGAGATTGAGATGCTCCATGACCGGCGGCGGCGCGTCCCGATCCTCGACCGAGCGAGGCGGGCTCGCGGGACCCCCACCGGTCCGCTCGACGGCGACGGCATTCGGGATGGAAGGACGCGACTCAGCCACGGGCCGCCAGCGCCTGCTCAGCCGCCAACACCACGTTGGACAGCAGCATCGCCCGGGTCATCGGACCCACCCCTCCAGGGTTGGGACTCACCCACCCAGCGACATCCCACACCTCATCGGCGACGTCTCCGGCGACTCTGCTGCGACCGTCGTCCTCGACCACTCGCGAGACGCCCACATCCAGGACGGCCGCGCCCGGCTTGACCATGTCGGCCGTAATGATGCCGGGGACACCCGCAGCGGCGACGACGATATCGGCCTGACGCACCTCCGCAGCCAGGTCTCGGGTGCCGGTGTGACACAACGTCACCGTGGCATTCTCGGAGCGCCGCGTCAGGATGAGGCCGAGCGGCCGCCCCACCGTGATGCCGCGTCCGACGACGACGACCTTGGCGCCTTTGATCTCGATGCCGGAGCGACGCAACAACTCGACACACCCGACCGGCGTGCACGGCAGCGGAGCGGGCTCGCCGAGGACGAGCCAGCCGAGATTGGTCGGGTGCAGGCCGTCGACGTCCTTGGCGGGGTCCACCGCAGAGAGGATGGTGTTCTCGTCCAGCCCAGTGGGCTGCTGGACGATGAAGCCGGTGCAGGCCGGGTCGGCGTTGAGGGCCTGGACGACCTCGAGCACCTCCTCGAGAGTCGATGTCGCCGGCAGGTCCCGACGGATCGAAGCGATGCCGATCTCGGCACAGTCCTTGTGTTTGGCCCCGACATACCACTGCGAACCGGGGTCGTTGCCGACGAGGACCGTCCCCAGACCCGGGACCACGCCATGCTCGGCCAGCCGAGCCACGCGCTCGCGCAACTCGTCCTTGATGGTCGCGAGGATGGCCTTGCCGTCGAGGATCTGTGCGGTCACGCGCGGCATTCTTCCACGCTCACGGTCCAGGGCCGGAGGCTTCGGCGACCACGTCGTGGAACATTGTGGAGTCCGGGTGTGGCCCGCCGGGCGCCAGGTGCCGATCCGGAAGGTGTGGGTTCGCAGGGGAAAAGAACCCCTGCGAACCCGCACCTTGGCGCTTCAGGCGGGAAAGTTGGGAAGCGTGGGGCGGATGGGGCGGATGGCCTGGTCAGTGGGCGAAGTGCCGAGTGCCGGTGAAGTACAGCGTCACGCCAGCGGCCTGGGCCGCCGCAACCACCTCGGCGTCGCGCATCGAGCCACCAGGGGCGACGACGGCGCGCACCCCGGCGTCCAGGAGGACCTGCAGACCGTCAGCAAACGGGAAGAACGCGTCCGAGGACGCCACTGCGCCGCGTGCCCGCTCCTCGCCCGCCCGCTCCACGGCCAGTCGGCAGGAGTCGACCCGGTTGACCTGACCCATGCCGATCCCGACCGAGGCTCCGTCACGTGCCAGCAGGATGGCGTTGGACTTCACGGCGCGCACGGCTCGCCAGGAGAACTCCAGGTCGGCCAGGGTGGCCCGATCGGCGGCCTGTCCAGCCACCAAGCGCCAATGGTCGGCGCCATCGCCCCCGACGACGTCTCCGGCGTCATCGCGGACCACCGCATCCACGGCGTCGCGCTGCTGCATGAGCAGGCCTCCGGAGATCGGCCGCACCTCGATGCCACCAGCGGTGGGGGCCGCACACTGCAACAGCCGCACGTTCTTTTTGGCCGTGAGGATGGCCAACGCCTCCTCCTCAAAAGCCGGAGCCACCACGACCTCGGTGAAGATGTCCTTGACCTGCTCAGCCATGGCCGCTGTCACCGGGCGGTTGACGGCGATGATCCCGCCGAAGGCCGACACCGGGTCGCAGGCGTGGGAGCGGGAGTGCGCCTGCGCGATGTCCGCGCCCACGGCAATCCCGCACGGGTTGGCGTGCTTGATGATCGCGCAGGTCGGCTGGTCGCCCTGGTCGTAGGCCGCGCGCACGGCCGCATCGGCATCCACGTAGTTGTTGTACGACATCTCCTTGCCGTGCAGCACCTGCGCCTGAGCCAACCCCGGGTGCGGCTGGTAGCCGTTGACATACAGCGCCGCGCTCTGGTGCGGGTTCTCGCCGTAGCGCAGCACGCCGGCCTGAGCCCACGTTGCCCCCAGCCACGCCGGGAAGCCGGTCCCCGCAGAGGTGTCGACATAGGCATTGCCCATCCAGGATGCCACGTGCACGTCGTACGTCGCGGTGTGCACGAAGGCCTGCGCCGCCAGCGCCTGACGCTGGGCGAAGGTGAAACCTCCGGCGCGGACGGCGTCGAGAACCTCGCCATAGGCGCCAGGGTCGACGACGACAGCAACGCTCGGGTGGTTCTTGGCGGCCGCCCGGACCATGGAGGGGCCCCCAATGTCGATGTTCTCGACGATTTGATCGGCGGCAGCCCCGGAGGCGACCGTGTCGGCGAACGGGTAAAGGTTGACCACGACGAGGTCGAAGGGTGTGACGCCGAGCTCGGTGAGCTGGGCGAGATGGTCGGGTTTGCGCGTGTCAGCCAGCAGCCCCGCGTGCACCATGGGATGCAGGGTCTTGACTCGCCCCTCGAGGCACTCGGGGAAGCCGGTCAGCTCCTCGACGCCGGTCACTGGGAGGCCGAGGCCCGCGATGAGCCCGGCCGAGCCGCCCGTCGAGACCAGCTCGACGCCCGCGGCATTCAGGCCAAGGACGAGATCCTCCAGCCCGGTCTTGTCGAAGACCGAGATGAGCGCCCGCCGCACCGGGCGGACGTCCTGCGTGGGACCGGGAGGGGTGACGACGACGGCCATGACGGCTCCGTTTCGAGGTGGGACGACAGCGGGAGACGGGGGCACCCAGGCGGGCGATGCAACCCCAGCAGACTTCCCGGTGGTGACCCACCCGCGCCAGTCGTCGACTCGATTCTAGCGTTGCGGCCAGGATCGGCGCCCCGCGGCCAGGTCCGCGACCACCTCGACGAGCAGAGCACGCTCCACGACCTTGATCCGCTCGTGGAGAGTCGTCTCGTCATCGTCGGGCCGCACGGCCACAACCTCCTGGGCAATGATCGGCCCGGTGTCGACCCCGGCGTCGACCCAATGGCACGTCGTCCCGGTCAACTGCACCCCATAGGCGAGCGCATCACGCACGGCGTGGGCACCCGGAAAGCTGGGCAGCAAGGCAGGGTGCATGTTCAGGACGGGGGCACCGGCCAGCACCACCGGCCCGAGAATCCGCATGAACCCCGCAGAGACCACGAGATCCGGCGCAAAGTCGGCGATCGTCGCCGCAAGCGCCCCATCCCAGGCCGACCGGTCGGCATGCCCCGCTGGGTCGACGACAAAGGTGGGCACACCGCGAGCACTCGCCCGCTCCAGTCCGGCCGTGCCCGCGCGGTCGGCGCCGACGGCGACCACCTCCACAGCCTGCTGCCGGGTGTCGGCGTCCAGCAGCGCCTGGAGCAGGGTTCCGGACCCGGAGACGAGGACGACGACGCGCACAGGCGCGACGCTAGCGGCTCTGAGCCGACACCGCTGCACCAGGCCCGGCCCCATCGCGCCCCTGGATCAACCGCGTCGCGTTTCAGACGGGAGCGGCCACCCGGGTACCGTGGCTCTGGCGCTCACCGAGCAACAGCTAGCGCGATGCGCCGTCGCCCATCCGCGGGTCGAAAGGAACGACGACCATTTTCCGCCGCATTCGTGAGTCCGAGCATCCGTTCCGCATCGCCTGGGCCGGAGTCGACTGTGCCGTCTGGGTGGTCGCAATGTTCGCCGCCCTCTGGCTGCGTCACGACCTGCAATTGGACCTCATCCCATGGCGCGGGTTCGTCGTCACCTCCATTGTGGCCATGGCCCTGCAGGTCGTTTTCGGCTTCACCCTGGGCCCCTATGCGATCGGGCACATGCGAGGCTCGTTCGACGAGATCGTCGACCTCGCCCGGACCGTGGCCGCCGCCACTTTGGTGCTCGCCATCCCTGTGCTCATCGCGCGGGGCACCCTGATCCCGATGAGCGTGCCGTTCTTCGCAGGGGCGTTTGCGCTGGTCGGGATGCTTGGTTTGCGCCTGCTCGTCCGGCAATGGAAGACCCGTCGGGGCCACCCGGCAGGGGACGCGCAGGTTGTGGAGAACCCTGCCCGAGTCGTCGTCTTCGGGGCCGGTGAGGGTGGCCGCGTTCTGGTCCGGGCCATGACGCGTGATCGCACCCGCGCCTATATCCCTGTCGCCCTTGTCGACGACGACCCCCTCAAGCAGCGGCTGACCATCGAGGGCGTGCGGGTCCGCGGCACGCGGGCCGCCCTGGAGCGGGTGGCCGATGAGTACGCCGCCGACACCCTCGCCATCGCCATTCCCTCGGCCGACTCCGCTCTGATCACCGACCTGTCGGCCCGGGCTGAGAGCGCCGGCCTGCGCATCCTCGTTCTCCCGTCGGTGACCGACATGATCGCTGATCCGGGGCTCGGCGACCTGCGCAACCTGGACCTGGCCGATCTGCTCGGCCGACGGGCGATCACGTTGGACACCACCGCTATTGCCAACCAGATCTCTGGCCGCAAGGTCCTGGTCACCGGTGCCGGTGGCTCCATCGGCTCGGAGCTGTGCCGCCAGATCAAGCGGTTCGGACCCAGCGCCCTCTATGCCTTGGACCGTGACGAGTCCGCTCTGCACGCCGTGCAGTTGAGCATGTCCGGGTCCGGGCTCTTTGAGTCCGACGACTCGGTGCTCGTCGATATCCGGGATCTGGACGCCTTGCGGGTGATCTTCACCGAGCTGCGGCCTGACATCGTTTTCCACGCGGCTGCCCTCAAGCACTTGCCCCTGCTCGAGCAATACCCTTACGAGGCCTACAAGTCCAACGTCATCGGGACCGCTAACGTCCTGACCGCATCGGTCGAGGCGGGCGTGCAGAGCATCGTCAACATCTCCACCGACAAGGCAGCCGACCCGACGAGCATGCTCGGCTACAGCAAGCGGGTGGCCGAGCGGATCACCGCCGGCATGGCCGCGCAACATCCCGAATGCCGCATGTCGTCAGTCCGCTTCGGCAACGTCCTGGGCTCGCGCGGCTCGGTGGTCCATGCCTTTACCGCGCAGATCGAACGGGGCGGTCCGGTCATGGTGACCCACCCCGACGTCGAGCGCTACTTCATGCTCATCCCGGAGGCCTGCCAACTCGTCCTCGAAGCCGCTGCCGCGGCCCCTGGTCACGGCGAGGTCATGGTCCTTGACATGGGCGTGCCGCAGAAGATCGTGAATGTCGCCAAGGCCCTGATCCGGATGTCTGGGCGCAAGGGCATCGAGATCAACTACACGGGTCTGCGTCCGGGCGAGAAGTTGAGTGAGGACCTCGTCGCGCGTGCCGAGGATGCTCAGCGGACCAAGAACCCTCTGGTCACGGGGGCCCGGGTGGCCCCGCTGGACCCGCAGAGCCTTGCGCGCGACGAGATCCACGACCACGAGTCGGCCGCCAGCTGGACCAAGGCGACCGCCTTGTCGCTGGACTATGCCGGCCCAGCCGTGGCGGAGTGATCACCCCACCGCGCCGGCTCAGCTTGGACGACGTCGAGCCGGAAGCCCTGAGCAGCCGGGGCGCGGGGAGCCTGGTCGGGCTCGTCGCCGCCAACGGCGCCAAATTCTTCACCAGTTGGGCCGCTGGACGAGCGGGCGACAAGGTGTTGCTCGGCGCCGTGGCCGTCTCCACGTCCAGCGCTCAATTGCTGTCCCTCGTGGGGCCGACCTCGATCGGTGCCGCAGCCTCGAAGTACATGGCGCTGGCCCTCGGGGAGGGCGACCTCGCGACCTCCCGCGCGGTCGCCGGCTACCTGCGACGGATGGCTCTGCTGACCAGCCTGCCGCTCTCGGCGGTGGCGGTGGTCTTGACCTTCTTCTACTACCACCGTTCCCTCAGCGAAGCCCTCGCCGTCGGGGCACTGACGCTCGGCCTGTCAGGGTATGCCGTGGCCCGCGGCCTGTTCTTCGGCCACCGCCATATTGCCGCCTCGGCCCGGTGGGACATCCTGACCGCGTCCGGCGCCATGCTCGGCACCGCTGCCTGCTGGCTGCTCGGGGTGCACTCGGTGCTCATCGTCCTGCCGCTCGCCCTCTCCATGCTGGTCTACACCTGGGCTGGGTGGCCGCGGGGCGCCGGCGGCCCCGTGAGTCCGGCACTCGCCAAAGACATCCGTCATTTCACGGCCTTTGCGGCCGCTGGAACCTTGAGCAGCGCTGGTTTCGTGCAGGCCTCCCAGTTGGCCGCCGAGCACTACGGCGGCGGCGACGCCGGAGCGGGGTTCTATTCGGCGGCATTCCTGCTCGCCGCCCCCCTGACCATCATGGTGGGCGCAGCCAACCAGGTGCTTTACCCCTCTATGTCCGAGGCGCTGGGCCGGGGACAACTCGATGCCTTTCGCGGGCAGCTGGCCGCGGCCACCCAGATCGTGTCGGTGCTGATGACGGGCGCGATCGGCGTCCTCGTGGTCGCCTCGCCGCTCGTCCTGCGGCTCGTCTGGGGGCCCGGCTACGCCCCGGCTGAGCCGTTGCTGCCGCTCCTGCTGACCGGCGTCCTGGCCACCAGCGTGGCGGTGCCCGGCGTGAGCGCGTTGACGACCCGCTCGGCGGCCGGAGCGGGTCGAACAGCGCTCTACTCGCTGATCGGCGCCGCAGCCGGCGGGCTCGTGTGGCTCACGTGCGCTCCCCGCTTCGGCGTGGTGGCTGTCGCCGGCGGTGGTCTGGTTGCCGCCGCAACCACGGCCGCCTTCGTCCTGTGGCGCGTGTCGCGCGACGAGCAGGTGCCCGTGATGCGCACGGTGCTGCGGGTGGCCGTGGGTCTGCTGCTGGCAGCCACATTGTGGGCCTTGCCCCGCGAACTCCATGCCCCGCTTTGGGTTTCGGGGGTGACAGCAGCGGTCTTCTTCGCGGTGTGGGTGCTGCTCACACGGTCGACCTGGCTGATGATCCGCTCGCGTCTCACGGCGCCGTGACCGGGAGGAACGCGAGATGACGCGCAGTCGAGGTGCCCTCAGCGGCGGGGCCCTGCGCTGGCTCACCCCCCAATGGGCTGTGGATGCGGCCCTGGCGACGCGGCGGCACGCGCCCTCGGCGCTGATCGACCCGCTGGAGGAGCGGGCCGGTCTGCGGGCGGGCGAGTCGTCCTGGCCGACCCGATCCCCCGGGGAGCCAGTCGCCCTGATCGGTCCGGTGAACTACGCCGGCCAGGCCGGTCTGTGGGCGCGAGCCGTCACGGCGAGCGGCATTCCGACCCTGTCGATGGGCATCGTCAACTCCTATGACTTCCCGGTTGACCTGCGCGTGCCGAGAGCGGCCTACCTCAGCTCGTCGTGGGCGCGCGCACAGGAACGGTTCGTGCTCGACCACGTCTCCCACGTCGTGTTCGAGGCAGGACGTCCTGTCCTCGGATTGCGGTACGGCAGCACCGTGCGCGGCGACGCCCGGGTCCTGCGGCGTGCCGGCCTCCAGGTCGCCCATGTCTGCCACGGCACTGACGTGCGCTCACCACGCCGACACGCGCAGTCCACCCCGTTCTCTCCTTACGCCGCCGACCCCAGCCAGTGGCGCGCCTACGAGGCGATGGCGGCCCAGCACCGCCGCGCCATCGAGCGGGCCGGGGGTCCGGTCTTCGTCTCCACCCCCGACCTGCTTGCCGACCTGCCTCGGGCTCAGTGGTGCCCGATCGTGGTCGACCCTGAACGTTGGGTGACGACACAACCGCCCCTCACGGAGGGGGTGCCGCTTGTCGTGCACGCACCGACCTCGGGCCCGCTCAAGGGCAGCGCCATCATCGACGCCACGCTGGGGGCGCTCCAGGATGCCGGACGCGTGCGCTACGTCCGCGCGCAGGGGCTCCGACACGAGGACATGCGGGCCCTGATCCGGGAGGCGGATATCGTCATTGACCAAATGGCGCTGGGCATCTATTCCGTCACCGCTTTGGAGGCGATGGCCGCGGGTCGGGTGACCTTGGCTGCTGTGGAGCCGATTCGTGATTTCGTCAGGCAGGTGTCCGGGCTTGAGGTCCCCATGCCGCAGGTCGACCCGGTCACCTTGCCCACGGTGCTCGACCGGATCCTTGAGGACCGGGCCTGGGCTCAAGGCCTGGCCGCGCGGGGGCCGTCCTACGTGCGAGCCCTGCACGACGGGAGGTACTCCGCTCAGGTGCTGGGCACCTTTCTGGCCTGAGACCTCCACCTGACGACGACTTCCGTGGTGGTGGCCGCTGGCGCCGGCATTCGCCGGCATTCCTCGGCATTCGCCGGCATCCCCGGCATCCCCGACGATGCCTCAGGGTGCCGGACAGCCGGTGATCTGATAGAGGATCAGGTCGCCATCGCGCAGCACCGGTGTCGTCGCGAAGTAGTCGTCGGGGATGTGGAGGTTGGGGGCGTCCTCGGAGAGGATGCCCTCGTTGTACGGCCGCCCTGAGCGCAGAACCCAGCCGATGTGATCCAGGTCGGTGAGGTAGCAGAAGTTCGACGGCTCCAGGGTCACGCCTTGGCTGCGCAGCCAGGCTCCGTTGGGCGTCGAACTCACCGTCCCGGCCACCATGAAGACCGGTTTGACCCCCGTCACCGCGTACAGCAGGGCCGATCCGTCGTTGGCGTTGTTCAGGATGCGGGCATCCGGCGGCACCAGCGCGGCCACCTCGCGATAGAACTCGACCTCGTGGGGTGTCAGCAGGGCCGCCACAGGGTCGGCGGCCGCCTCCGAGTAGGAGGGCCGCACCACTCCGACGGCAGCCACGATGCCGCTGCCGACCACGACGGCACCGGCGACGGCGGCGACCGCGAGGCCACGAGCGGACCATCCTCGACCGGGCCCATCGCCCGGATCTGTCGAGGCGAACGCACGCAGGCCGGCGCCGCCAAGGAGAGGCCGATCGAGCAGCCACCGAACTCCGACGGCGGCCAGGGGCACGGCCAGGGCCGGCGGCACGGTGATCGTCCGGTGCCGGTCGGTGTACCAAAAGCGGGCGATCCCGTTCCATGCGGTGACGCCGCGCGTGGTCGCGGTCAGGACATCAAGCGCGACCGCGCCCACCAGCATGACCACCACCCAGGCGGCCGGGCCGCGCCAGACGACAGCCACCCCCACGGCGACCGCAAGGGCAGTGACCAGGAGCGGCAGCGAACCATTGGGCCCGTTGACCAGGTAGCCGAAGAGCTCGGCGAGCAGCCCGCGTTCGACAGTCCAGCCGCGCACCCCGAACTGCGAATCCCCGCGTCGGAAGGTCAAGATGAACAGGCTCGCAGGCACCCAGAAGGCCACCGAGACCCCGGCCGCGATCAGCAGTCTGCGGGCCCGACCCGACGCCCCCGAGCCGACGGACCACACGAGCAAGCCGCACTGGGCCAGCCCGACCCAGAGCAGCAGGACAATGATCGCAATGCGCGGATGACTCACGGTGGTCAGTCCGAACCCGACCCCGCCCAGGACCAGGCCGAGCCGGTCCACGATCTGCTCGGTGCGCCACCGTTGGATGACCCGCCCGACACCCGCGATAGCGATGGGCGCGAAACAGGCAGCGATCGAGGTGGCCCACAACACCCCCCAGCCCAACGGTGCCCAGGCCATCGCCGTGAACCCCAGGCTAAGGAATGCTGCCAAGGCCGGTAGTGCGCGACCAAATCCGAACATGAGCCCTGTCGCCAGAGCCACGGCGCTCGGCCAGAACAGTCCGGCGATCAGGGCCGCCACGACATTGGAAGCGGTGATGGCGTCAGCGACGCCTAGGCCCATCGCCAGCGCCCCGAGCGAGGCGAACGCTGAGGGGTAGTAGCCGCCGCCCGTGGAGCCGTAGGCAAACGATGTCAGCCGCGTGGGGGCGGCATCGCCGGTCTCGTGGACATAACGGATGGCGTTGACATCGAAGATCGCATCCCACGTCTGCGAAACCAACCCCAGGGTGTGACCGCCCGCGAGCCACAGCGTCACGAGGGCGCAGGCCAACGTCAGGGTCAAGATGGCCGCCAAGGCGCCGGCAGCGCGGCCCTGTCCCGCGGACCCGACAGGAGAGGCGGCCTTCGCGGCCACGGCATTCCCCCGCGTCCAGCGACCCCTCAGCCCTCGCCACCCCAGGCCGACAACGGCCGCCAAGCCCGCAGCCGTGGCTAGTGCAGCCCAGCCGAACCCCGAAAGCCACCAGATCTGGCTCACTCCCACCGCCACCACGAGGGCCAGCGATGTCGGTGCGGCCGCGCACACCACAACGACCCACTGTCGCCCAACCCAGGCCCAGACGACGAGGATGCCGAGCAGCGCGAGGAGCACCGCCATGGCGAATGCCGCCGCCATCGTCGGCCGCTCAGTCCTGCCCGCGGCCCACGGCCACGACGGTGTGCCACAACACCTTGAGGTCGCCGAGCAGGCTGCGGTTGCGGACGTAGTCGGCATACATCCGTGCCTTCTCGGGCAGGATGACCTCGAGGTAATGCCGTTCAGGGTCGGGGACGGCGGCGAGTTCCTCCTGTTCGTTGCGGAAGCGCACACTCGCCGGGTCGGTGATGCCTGGTCGGACTGTGAGGATGAGATCACGCACGTCCGCCGGCCATTGCGCGACATAGTGCGCAACCTCGGGCCGCGGTCCCACCAGGCTCATCTCTCCCCGGACGACGTCCCACAATTGAGGCAGCTCATCGAGCTTGGTGCGCCGCAGGACCGCACCGACCGGGGTGACGCGGGCATCGGTCGCGGACGTCACAGCCAGGCCGGCTGCCCCTGCCCGCATCGTGCGGAACTTGTGGATCCGGAACAGCCGACCGTGCAGGCCCACGCGTTCCTGAGTGAACAGCACCGGCGCATGCGGTTCCGATGACTTGATCAGGCCGGCGATGACGGCCATGACCGGACTACTCAGGGCCAGCACGACTGAGCCCACCGTGAGGTCGAAGACCCGCTTGAGCATGTGTCTGGACCTAGCCGCGAAGCAGCGTCGAGGCTGCGTCAATGACGCGGTCGACCTGGTCGGTCGTCATCGCCGACCAGATGGGCAGGCTCACGGCCAGGTTGAACTGAGCATCGGCGACGGGCAGGGCGGGGGCGTCGGGTCCGCGCAGCTCGCGCCAGTAGGGGTGGGTGTGGAGCGGGATGAAATGCACGCTCGTCCCCACGCCTGCCTTGGCCATCCGCTCGATGAACTCATCGCGGCCCAGCGGCGCGTCGGCGCCCAGGCGCAGGACGTAGAGGTGCCAGGCGTGCTCCGTGCCGGTGTCCTCGGGTCGAGCTGGCAGGACCAGGGGCAAGCCGGCCAAGCCCTCGTCGTAACGCTGGGCGATGGCTGCCCGTTTGGCCCGCATCTGCGTGGCGCGGGACAACTGCACCCGCCCCATCGCCGCGGCGACGTCGGTCATGTTGTATTTGTAGCCCGGGGCCACCACCTCGTAGTGCCAGCTGGGAGCCGTCGAGGTGTACCGGTCGAACACGTCCCGGCTGATCCCGTGCAGGCGCATGGTGCGCATCCGGGCAGCCAGGGAGGGGTCTGCCGTGACGACCATGCCTCCCTCGCCTGTCGTCATGGTCTTGGTCGCGTAGAACGAGAACACCACGGCCGAGGACTCCCCCAGCCCCACGGGAATCCCCTGGGAGAGCACCGGATGCGCATGGGCAGCGTCCTCCACGACAGCCAGGTTGTAGGTGCGCGCGAAGGCCGCCAACGCCGCCCGGTCTACGGGCAGACCGGCGAAGTGCACCGGCATGACCACCTTGGTGCGAGCCGTCACCGCCCGGGCAGCCGCCTCGAGGTCGAGGTTGAGGGTCGTGGCGTCGACGTCAACGATGACCGGGGTGGCCCCCAGATAGCGCACGACTTCGGCGGTCGCGGTGAAAGTCCACGTGGGGACGATGACCTCATCGCCCGGTCCCACCCCCAGCGCCTCCAGGGCGAGGTGCAGCCCGCTCGTCGCGGAGTTGACGGCCACCCCCGTCGGGCCGGCCTCGCCGACATACCGCTCCGGCTCGAATGCCGCCACGAACTCCTTCTCAAGGGCGGCGGCATTCGGCCCCGTCGTTAACCAGCCAGAACGCAAGGTAGCGACGACGGCATTGATCTCGGCCTCCCCGATGTCGGGCAAGGCGAAGGGGAGGAAGTCAGGGGAACTCACGCGCAGTGCCTTTCGCGCAGATGTGGCGTCGGGGTTCACTGTATGCCGGATGGCTAGACTCGCGGGGACCCCCGCCCCAACCAGCAAGGACCGATGTGACCTCGCCCGCGCCCTTGACGGCCCCGGCCGCCCCCGCCCCTCCCACTCGGGATTGGCACCTGGCCGCGCACGTCGTCCTGCCGTCGGGACACGACCCCGAGCTGCTGCCCCTCTATGTCGAGTATGGCGCGCGCGGCCCCCGCATCGATGACAAGTACGACCGCAACATGCGCGGCTGGGGAGATTACAAGGGTGTCGAGGCCAGCGGCGCGGACAGCACCGAGCATCGCATCGAAGATGTGCTGACGCGGCGCAGCCTGCGCATCCCGGCCGGTGAGCGAGTCTCGTTCGCGACGTACTTCAACGCCCTGCCCGTGTCCTATTGGCGCCGTTGGACCGACGTCGACGGCATCCGGCTCAGCGTCCAGGTCGAGGGCACCGCCACGGTCATGGTCTACCGCTCCAATGCACGCGGCGCCGCAACGCGGGTTCACTCCGCGATGACGGGTGCGGGTGAGCCCGGTTTCGACGGCACCTTCACTCAGGTCGCGGTTGACCTGGACCTCGGGCCGTTCGTGGACGGTGGCTGGTACTGGTTCGATGTCATCGGCGGCGCCGAGCCCGCCACCCTGGTCGAGGCGGACTGGTTCGTCCACGGCTCCCTCCAGCGCCCAGCCCGGCTCTCCATCGGCGTGACCACGGTCAACAAAGTCGCCTACCTCGACGATCTCGTCGCCGTCATCGCCGACAGTCCCGAGTTGCGCGCCCACCTCGACACCCTCTATGTCGTCGATCAGGGCACCGTCTCGGTGACGACGGGGGCACAGTGGGCTGACAGCGCCAGCAGCTTGGGTGACCAACTGGAGGTCGTCGCGCAAGCCAACCTCGGCGGGTCCGGTGGCTTCTCGCGCGGGATGTTCGAGACGATGCGGGCGGGCCGCTCCACCTTCCACATGGTGCTCGACGACGACGTGCGCATCGAGCCCGAGGGCATCTTGCGGGCCGTGCGCTTCGGCGCGTTCACCACGGTCGCGACGATCGTCGGGGCCCATATGTTCGACCTGCACACCCCCACGGCGCTGCACAGTTTCGGTGAGGTTGTCGATCCGGTGAAGTGGACCTTCGGCCCCGTGCTTGGGGTCCACGAGGAGTGGGACCTCGCCGCCTCCGGTCTGCGCGAGACTCCCTGGCTGCATCGACGCACCGACGTCAACTACAACGGCTGGTGGATGTGCCTGATCCCGGTTGAGGTGCTCGACGCCATCGGCCTCTCCCTCCCGATCTTCATCAAGTGGGACGACGCCGAGCACTGCCTGCGCGCCGGTGCGGCCGGGTATCCCACGGTCTCGTTCCCGGGGGCAGCGGTCTGGCACGTGGCCTTCAACGACAAGGACGATCTGCTGGAGTGGCAGGCCTACTACCACCAACGCAACCTGCTGATCTGCGCCCTCCTCCACAGCCGCCAGCCGCACGGCGGCCAGGCACCCATGCTGTCCTTCCAGTGGCTGATCAAGCACGGCTACTCCATGCGCTACTCCGCCAACGCCATGCGGTTACGGGGACTGCGCGATCTGCCCCCCGGTCCTGAGGGGCTGCATGCCTCGCTCGGGCGCACGCCGACGCAGTTGCCAGCCACAGCCGGCGAGTTTGCTGACGGGCAGTTCCGCCGTGACCAAGGTCAGTTCCCGACGCCGAGCAGCCCGCTCGGGTCCGGCGTGCCGCAGCTGCCGCCACGCTCTCGGCTGCTCCCGTGGGTCGCCAAGACCGCCGTGCGACACCTGCGCCCCGTTCGCGACGACGCGCACCGGGTGCCGGACGTCTCGGTGCCCGCCCGGTATGCCGTGTGGTGGTTCCTCGCCCAGTACGACTCGGCCATCGTCTCGCGGCAGGACGGCACGGCCGTGGCGTTCTACGAGCGGGATCGGTCGCTGTTCACCTCCCAACTGCGCGAGGGCCTACGCCTGCACCTGCGGGTCTACCGGGAGTGGGACGCTCTGGCGGCTCAGTACCGCGGCGCATTGACCGAGCTGACCTCACCCCGGACCTGGGCGCGCACGTTCGGCGTTGACCAAGACTGAGCCCTCGCCCGCCCAACGCTGCGGTTCCCCGGCCCCTCAAAGCAGGACCCGCCTGGGGCCCTGGACACACGATCGGGGGGCGGGAGCGGCCAGCATGCCCGATGGCGAAACCACAAGACCGCAGCGTCTCCGACTATGACTCCTCGGTGAGCTCGTCCTGGAGATTCTGCGTGCGCAGCAAGGCCACCGCCTCGTCGATTGGGCCGTCTAGCACCATCTGGCCCTTACGCAGCACGATGCCTCGATCGGTGAACCGGGAGACCAGATCGAGGTCATGGCTGACAATGACCAGACACTTGCCCTCTGCGCGCAGCTCCTCGATCCGGGCCAAGCACTTGAGCTGGAAGGGCTCGTCGCCCACCGCGAGGATCTCATCAACGAGAAAGATGTCGGGATCGGTGTGCACGGCAACGGAGAACGCGAGCCGCAGGAACATCCCCGAGCTGTAGAACTTCACCTGCGTATCGATGAAGTCCTCGATCTCGCTGAACGCGACGATCCGGTCGTACTGCGCGTTGATCTGCTCCTCACTCATCCCGAGGATCGCGCCGTTGAGGTAGATGTTCTCCCGCCCCGTGAGGTCGTGGTGCATCCCCGCGCCGACATCGATCAGTCCGGCGACCCGCCCACGGGTCTGAATGCGACCCGCATCGGGCCCCATGACCCCCGAGATGAGCTTGAGCAGAGTGGACTTGCCCGACCCGTTGCGGCCGAGCAGGGCGATCGCCTCACCCTCCCCCACGGAGAACGAGATGTCGTCCAGCGCCGTGAACCGCTCGGATAGCTCGCGACGCCGCCCTTGGAAGGTGCGGATGACGATCTCCTTGAACGCGCGGGTATGCCGCAGCGTGAAGAGCTTGCTCGCCTGTTCGACCCGGATCCGCTCCATGCGCGAACGCCCGTCGCGACTCATCACAGCTCCTGCGCGAATCGGCCGTCGAGGCGGCGGAAGATCAACTGGCCGGTCGCCACGGTGAGCGCCGTGACGGCGACGGCAATGGCAAGGAAGGCGGGGAAGCCCGGCGGAAAGTCGAGCGGCGCGCTGGTGGTCGGCGCCCAAAAGCACCAGTGGAAGATCTCGACGACTGTGGTGAGCGGGTTGCTCTGGTAGAGCCACCACAGCCACCCGGTGCCGATGGCATCGGTCACCAGGGTCCAGGTATAGAGCACCGGCGACGCCCACGTGGCGACGACCAGGATGAGGTCGACGAGGTTCTCAAAGTCCCGGTAAAGCACATTGAGAGCGCCGAACACCAAGCCCAGGCCGAGAACGAATGCCGCGAGCAGCAGGAAGCCACCGACTCCGCCGATGATCTGGGCCAGGTTCGGCGACCACCCGGTGAACAGGCAGCCCAGGACCAAGACGAACAGTTGGGGCAGGAAGTGCACGAAGGAGACCAGGACCGAGGCCACGGGGAATAGCTCGCGGGGCAGGTAGATCTTCTTAACGAGGGCATAGTTGTCGGTGATGGAGCGGGTCGCGTTGCTGAACGCCTCGCTGAAGAAGTTCATGGCGATGATCCCGGAGAACAGGTAGATCCCGTAGTTCTCGATGTTGGCGTTCATCTTGAGGAACACGCCGATGACGAAGTAGTAGACCCCGAACTGCACCGCCGGCTTCATGTACGACCAGCCCATGCCGAGCACGGAGCCGTGATAGCGCTGGCGCAGCTCCTTGTGGACCAACAGCCGCAGCAGATAGCGGCGGCGGACAACCTCGAGCAAACCGCCCCCAGAGCCGGGCGTGACGAAAGTGGCCGTGTCGGTCATATCGGGTTGGTCTGTCTCCGGGGCGTCGACGCCCACGCGGGGCTGAGGCTGGGGTAGCCAATCCAGAATACTCGTTCACGGCACGCCTCCCCCGTTCGTCGCTACCGTTGCGGGCCCGATGCCATGATGAGACGTTCGCCCCGCAGCCTGAGGACCCTCATGACCCCGAGCAAGACCGTTGTCGTCATCAACCAGTACGCGATGCCCCGCGACCGCTGGGGACTGACTCGCAATGCCGACCTGTTCAGCCGGCTCACCGACTGGCGCCCGCGGATCTTGTCCGGCGCACGGGACCACTACTCACAGAAGACGTTCACGACCACGGACCCGCTCTTCACTCTCCTGCCCGTGCCGGCGTACCAGGGCAATGGCCGCAAGCGCATGCTCGGCTGGGTGGTCTTCGCTGCGGAGGCGGCCCTCAAAGGTGTGCGGACACCCGACCTCGCGCTGACCTATGGGTCCTCCCCCCACCTCTTGGCGGCCGTCGCGGCGCTGGCCGTGGCCCGGGTGCGGCGAGTCCCCATGGTCATCGAGGTCCGCGACCTCTGGCCGGAGTCCATTGTCGCGTCTGGAAACTTGCGCCGCGGCTCCCGCCTCCACAAAGCCTTGGTCGCCCTCGAGAAGGGCCTCTACGAGCGGGCCGCGCACATCGTCACCGTCACCGACGGCTGGGAAAGCCACTTTGCCTCCCTGGGGATCCCGGCAGACAAGGTGACCACGATCCCCAATGGCACCGACGTCGACGCCTTCGCCAGCGACCTGCCCCGCGAGGAGTTGCGTGCGCTGCACGGGATCGAGGGATTCACTGCGGTGTATGCCGGTGCGCACGGGCCGGCGAATGGGCTTGGTCAGGTGCTGGATGCGGCCGCAGCGCTCCCGGGTGTGCAGTTCCTGCTCATCGGTGCCGGCGCAGAGCGGGCGGCACTCATCGAGCGGGCCCGCACCGAGGGACTGACCAATGTCACCTTCCGTGAACCCATCGCCAAGGCTGAGCTTGGCGGTCTCCTCGCGGCCTGTGACGTCGGCATTCATGTCCTGGCCCCGTGGGACTTGCTCAGTGCCGGCTTGTCCCCCAACAAACTCTTCGACTATATGGCGGCGGGCCTGCCCGTGGTGAGCAACTGCGGCGACGGCCTGCGCGACGTAGTGACCGATGGGACGTGTGGCCGGATCGGCGGCTGGGACGACCTCACTCTCCTCGTCGGCGACGTCGCTGCGGCCAGCCCCGAGCAGCGCGCGGCCTGGGGCCGTGCGGGTCGTCAACTAGTGCGTGAACGGTTCAGCCGAGATGCGGCAGCGGCCGCGCTGGCCGGCGTTCTCGACGCCGCCGTGGGCCGCCGCACCCGGACCCGGACCCGGACCCGGACCCGGACCCGGACCCGCCAGGCTGCATGACGACCACGGCCCCGACCCCCAGGTCGACACGGATCGACCTGCACCGAGTCCCCGAAAGCGTGGTCAGCGCGAGCGTTCTCGGGTTGGCAGTCGCGCTGTGGTTCGCCCGCTTCCCGCTCGCGAACTGGTTGACGGCCGCGGCGTCCCTGGGGGTGCTCCTCTGGTACCGCGGACGCCGCCCCGGATCAGTGCCCCGCGCCCTGGTCGCACTATGGGCGCTCCTCGCCGCCGGATCCGGGTTGGGCTACCTGTTTTCCGGCGGTTCCTTGGCGGGGAGTTACCTGCTCGATCTGCTGCCCCCGGTGTTGCTGGGCAGCGCGATCTTCTGCTCCGGGCGCCTGCGCACCAATCTCACCGGGCTCCTGGGGGGCATGGCCGCTGGCCTGGCTGTCTCTCTGCTGATCGCCGTTGTCGAGATCTCCACCGGCTTCAAGCTCAGCGTTTTTACCCTCCCCGACGGTGACCTGCGCACGCGGATTGCCCATGATCCGATTCTGACCACCGCCCTGTTCGCCAACTTCAACGACCTGAGCCTGGGGCTGGCCATCCTGGTCATCATCGCGACGGCGCTGCTGCTGTTCAGTCGCCTCGCGGCAGGCGCGATGCTGCTGACTGCGGGGACGGCATTGACCGCGACCGTGCTCATCGTGCTCATGGGGTCTCGGGGCGCCTTGTTGGCGCTCGCAGCGGGCCTCGGCCTCGAACTCGTGCTGGCTCGACGGGCCCGGCACCCCGGGTTCGTCACCCCGATGCGCCTCGCAGGGGGCCTGGTCGTCCTCGGCGCGGGCGCCGGGCTGATCTGGGGCACGTCCTTCATCCAAGACACCTCGACGGCCTCCCGGGAGCGGATCTTCTCCGCCGTGGTCTCGACCATGGAGTCGTTCCCTGTGTATGCCGCCGTCGGCTTCGGCACGTCGCAGAAGTACAACGGCGTCATGGACGTCGTGGTCAACGCCGATGACCTCCTTGACCCGCACAACGTCATGTTGGAGCTCGTGGTGCGCTATGGCGCGCTCGGCTTCCTGGCCGTTGTTGGCTTCTGGGCCGTGCTGTGCGGGTGGTTCCTCCTCCACCGACCCCCGACCCGCGACTGGCGCGCAGTGTCGCTGGTCACGCTCTTGGCCGTGACCCCGCTCATGGGCATCGTGCCGAGCAGTTATCTGGCCTACCCGTACCTCAATCTCGCCGTGATCGGGTGCCTGGCCTGCGTGCGCCTTGCGCTCAACGACGAGCAGTCCGCCGAGAGCGCTGCCATCCCCAGAGCCACTGGCCGGCAACCATCGCCGCGAGCCCCAGCCCGAGGGACAAAACGAGCCTGATCGCGTTGGCCTTGACGCTCGCCCGTCCCGAACCGGACGCCGCGGCCGATTCCGAGATCACCCGGACGTCACCGACCGCCGTCAAGGTCGGGGTCGGCAGCTCAGCACCCGCCGGCAGCGTCTGTGGAACCTCCGCGATGACGACCTCACGCATGGCCTTGGTCAGGTCCTCAGCCTCCTGCACCGACTGGCCCTTGACGGCGACGACGATGAGCAGGGATTGCGCATACTGGCTCACCTGAACCTTCGGGCGGGCCGCTGTCAGGTCCAAACCGACCTGTTCACCCGCAGCGGCGATCAGCGGATCCCGGGCACCCAGGGCCGCGTAGGTGGCCACGAGCTCGCCGGTGAGCTGCGTCGGTTGAGGGACGTGCACTGCGATTACGGCATCCCCGGTCGCCGGTGTTGCCACGGCCGATGCCGAACTGGCCTGCCACACGCCGGCGAAGACCAGCCCGGCGACCAGGAGCCCGAGTGGGATCCAACGCCAAAGGCCCGCGAGGTAGCCCAAGACATCAAGGGGACGGTCCGCTCCCGGGCCCTCCTGGAATGCCGCATCAGCCGCGGCACCGCGGGCCTTGGTCCCTGCGCCCCGGCCGGGAGCCGGACGCCCACTCATGCCTGACCGCCTCTCGCCCCGATGGCTTCGGCCAGCGCGAGCACGGTGCGATCGGCCGCGTCACCTGTGCCGTAGGGCGTGGCCTCGGTGGCCGGCGGCGCCGGACGCTGGACAGCGGTGGCGACGGCATTTCCTGATGGGTCGGGCACGAGCACGTTCCAGCCGAGCTCGACGGTCTCGACCCATTCAGTCTCCGTGCGCACGGTCGTGCAGGGCACTCGCAGCAGGAAGGCCTCCTTCTGCAACCCGCCAGAGTCGGTCACCACCCCGGTGCTGTGCTGCACCGCAGCGACGAGCTCGGGGTAGGTCAACGGCCCGGACGTGACCAAAGAGCCACCGTTGAGCTCAATGCCCTGCTCAGCGGCCTTGGCTCGCAGACGGGGATGAGCAAGGAGAAGCAACGGCTGATCCAGCGTCCGGAACGACTCGATGATGGCGGACAACCGGGCCGGGTCGTCGGTGTTCTCGGCCCGGTGGAGAGTGGCGATCCGATACGGGGCCGTGGCGTCGACGCCCTCCGGGAGGAGGAGCGGCTGGCCCGCGACCCGGTCCCGGGTTCGCAGGAGGACATCGGTCATGACGTCACCGACGAGGCGGCTGCGCTCCCCCAGCCCCTCGTGGTGCAACTGGGCCAACGCCCCCGGCGTGGGCGCGAGACACAGATCGGCGGCGTGGTCGGTCAGGACCCGGTTGTGCTCTTCGGGCATGCGCCGATTGAACGAGCGCAGCCCCGCCTCCAGGTGGGCCAACGGCTGGTGGACCTTGATCGCCGCGACAGCTGCCGCCAGGGTGGAGTTGGTGTCGCCATACGCGAGAACCCAGTCGGGACGGTGCGCGAGGAAGGCGTCCTCCAGTCGTCCGAGCATGGCGCCGGTCTGATAGCCGTGCGAGCCGCTGCCGACGGCCAGGTGCTCGTCGGGGGCAGGAATGTCCAAGTCTCGGAAGAACACGTCGGACAGATAGGGGTCGTAGTGCTGACCGGTGTGCACGATGACGTGCTCATGCCCCTGCGCAACAAGCGCATGGGCCACCGGTGCCAACTTGACGAACTGTGGGCGGGCACCGACCACACTGAGGACCTTCACAGGCGAACCCTTCTCCGACATCAAAAGACCAGCACCGACTCTAATGCTCAGCGACGCAGGCGCCAGCCGTCCCAGAGCACGGCCACCAAGGCTCCCGCCACCAGTTCTAGGGCCAGGGCGGGCACGAGCCAGTGCACCGGCGCGCCGATGCCGGAGAGTCGGTAGGTCCCAAGGTTGGATCCCCCGAAGAGGGCCAGGAGGCCGAGCAGGAGCGCCGAAAAGAGCGCAGCGGTGACGGCCGTCGCAGCCTTGGCACGCATCGCACTCAGGCGGGGCAGCCGGTGCACGGCGCGGCGCCCGATCTGGGTGCCCACGGCGACAGGGATGAGGGCGAGCAGCGCGCAGAACCAGGGAAACGCGCCGGTCTGGGGGACGGCTCCGAAGACGGGAATGAGCGGCAGGAGGCCACCCTCAATGCCGGACCACGTGACCCACGCGCCATCGACCAGCTCGAACCCGGTCCCCACGGCGAACGAGACCGCCCAGATGGCCAGGTTCGGCAGGGCGGCCACTTGAAGCGACCAGAGGATGGCTGAGCCGACACCCTGCGGATCCAGAGCCTGATGCACGGCGAGCACCGTGTCGCGGCGCAGGACAACGAGCACGACAACCGCGAGGGCTCCGAGGGCGAGGAGCGCCCCCACGCCCCATACGGCCGGCGGCCAGGCGCGCCGCACGGTAAGCGGCAGCCGAGCCAGCAGCGGGACGGCGTCGACGGTGCCGTGAGGGCCGCCGGCCAGCGCCCCTCCTGCCGCGAGCCCAGGGACGACCACGCACGCCAGCGCGAGCCGCCACCAGATCGGGTGAGCCGCGCCGCCCAGCGTGAGAACGACACCAGCCACCAGGCCCACGACGTAGCCGAGCCACCACTGCGCCACCGAGGCCGAGACGGAGCGCCCACCCACGGCGGCATCGGCCAGGGCACGGCGGAGGGTGGCCAGTGCCGCGCCGACCGGCAGGAGCACCGCGAGGAGGGGGAGGACATCGAGGCTGGTGTCCCCGGCCACCACGCCGGTGCCGTGCAACGCGAGCCAGGCCATGGCGCCGACCTGGACCGTCGTGCCGTCGGACACCGAGGAGCGCGTGTCGGTGCCGGAGACCAGGAGCGCGAGGAGGATGACCAGCAGCAGCGTCCCCCCGGAGGCCAGCAGGCCGAGCAGGCTCGGGTGACGCAGCAGCGCAGCGGCCCGTGGTCGATCGGGGGGCTGCTGCGCAGGGGCGGGAGCGGCGAGGAGAGTCATCCCGGCCAGTCTCACCCGTCACACTCCCCGCACCGGGGAGCAACGCCGACGGGCGCCGAACCTGTGCGGTTCGGCGCCCGTCGGGCGTGCGGAGCGACTCTCGTCAGATGACGGCGCTGTCCAGGTCGACCATGATCTGGCGCATCAGGTCCGCGGTCTCCGACGGCGTCTTGCCGACCTTGACCCCGGCGGCCTCGAGGGCCTCCTTCTTGGCCTGCGCCGTGCCCGACGAGCCCGAGACGATGGCGCCGGCGTGCCCCATGGTCTTGCCCTCAGGGGCGGTGAAGCCCGCGACGTAACCGACGACCGGCTTGGTCACGTGGTCCTTGATGTAGGCCGCGGCCCGCTCCTCGGCGTCGCCGCCGATCTCGCCGATCATGACGATCGCGACGGTCTCGGGGTCGTTCTCGAAGGCTTCGAGGCAGTCGATGTGGGTGGTCCCGATGATCGGGTCACCGCCGATGCCCACGGCCGTGGAGAAGCCGAAGTCCTTGAGCTCGTACATCATTTGGTAGGTCAAGGTGCCCGACTTGGACACCAGGCCCACCTTGCCTGCACCGGAAATGTTGGCCGGGATGATCCCGGCATTGGCCTGTCCGGGGCTGATCAGGCCGGGGCAGTTGGGCCCGATGATGCGGGTGGTGCCCTTGTCCTTGGCGTAGTTGTAGAACTCTGCGGTGTCCTTGACCGCGACGCCCTCGGTGATGACGACCGCGAGCGGCATTCCGGCGTCGATCGCCTCGACCACGGCGGCCTTGGTGAAGGCCGGTGGGACGAAGACGACGCTGACATTGGCCCCGGTGGCCGCCATCGCCTCGGCGACGGTGCCGTAGACGGTGACCTGCGCGCCACCGGGGAAGTCGACGACCTCACCAGCCTTGCGCGGGTTGACTCCGCCGACGACGTTGGTGCCGCTGGCGAGCATGCGCGTGGTGTGCTTCATGCCCTCCGAGCCGGTCATGCCCTGCACGATGACCTTGGAGTCGGCGTTGAGGAAGATAGCCATGAGTGTGTTCAGTCTCTCTCTGCGGTGACTCGGGTCAGTTCTGGGAGGCCAGTTCGGCGGCCTTGCGAGCGGCGCCGTCCATGGTCTCCTCGATGGTGACCAAGGGGTGGGCACGGTCGGCGAGGATCTGACGACCCTCCTCGACGTTGTTGCCGTCGAGGCGGACGACGAGCGGCTTGGTCGCCTCGCCACCGAGGGCATCCAAGGCGCCGACGATGCCGTTGGCGACCGCGTCGCAGGAGGTGATGCCGCCGAAGACGTTGACGAACACGCTCTTGACCTGGGGGTCGCCGAGGATGATGTGCAGGCCGTTGGCCATGACCTCGGCGCTAGCGCCGCCACCGATGTCGAGGAAGTTGGCGGGCTTCTGTCCACCGAACTCCTCACCGGCGTAGGCGACGACGTCCAGGGTGCTCATGACCAGGCCGGCGCCGTTGCCGATGATGCCCACCGAGCCGTCGAGCTTGACGTAGTTCAGACCCTTCTCCTTGGCCGCGGCCTCGAGCGGGTCGGCCTCGGCCTTGTCCTCCAGGAGGGCATGGTCGGCGTGCCGGAAGTCGGCGTTGGCGTCCAGGGAGACCTTGCCGTCGAGGGCGACGATCTCACCATGGCCGTCCTTGACTAAGGGGTTGACCTCGACCAGCGTCGCATCCTCGTCGCGGTAGACCTTCCACAAGGTGGTCAGCACCGGGGCGACCTTGGCGGCGGTCTCGGCGTCGAAGCGCGCAGCGGCCACGATCTCGGCGGCCTTGGCCTCGTCGATGCCGACGTTGGGGTCGACCTCGATCCGGGCGAGCGCCTCGGGCCGCTCGACGGCGAGCTGCTCGATCTCCATGCCGCCCTCCTTGCTGCACATCGCCAGGTAGGTGCGGTTGGCGCGGTCGAGCAGGATGGAGAAGTAGTACTCCTCGGCGATGCTCGCCCCCTGGGCCACCATGACGCGATTGACGGTGTGTCCCTTGATGTCCATGCCAAGAATGGCTGCGGCAGCGGCCTTGGCCTCGGCCGGGCTCTTGGCCACCTTGACGCCGCCAGCCTTGCCGCGGCCCCCGGTCTTGACCTGGGCCTTGACCACGGTCACGCCGCCAGAGAGGGCGCCGATCTCCTCGGCAGCGGACTCGGCCTCCTCGGGGGTGTCCGCAATGGCGCCGGCGAGCACGGGGACTCCGTGCTTCTCGAACATGTCACGGGCCTGGTACTCGAACAGATCCACGGGCGATCCAGCCTCTTCTTAGGTGGGGGGTGTGCGGGTCCATGTGCGAGGCCACGGGTCGATGCCGACCGGTGGCTGCATACCCGCGCGAGCCTATCGGCGCGCTTCTCGGCTACTGCTCAGTAGGTGGCGCAGTTGACACTTCTCACGTCGGGCGGGGCGGATCCCTCGACGGGCGGCAGGCCCGAGGGCTCTCGCCCGGACCGACACCCCACCAACTGCCAGCGCTGCATCGGGTTCCGCGGGCGGCCACCCTGGGCGCTGTACCCGCCCGGCTCGCGACACCGCGCGGCATTCGGTCCCGGAAAACCGGCTGGCCCGCCACCTGCGGGGGGAGGTGTGGTGGCGGGCCAGTCAGGATTAAAGTAAAGGAAGTCTCTAGTTTTTGCAAATACTCTGATCTGCGTCCTCAGGCGATCTTCAGGAAGAGCCGTGCCAAGGGCCTGAGCCCGCCCTCCCCTCGCCCTGGCGAGGGCGCCGCACCATCCCCGCCTGCACATTCGATGCGCCGGGCCACCTGCGCCGCCCGGTGGCCCAATCCCCGAGGACCACACGGCATACTCAAAGAATGCGTCGCCAACGTCCGGCGGACGCGCACCTCGCCTCCGGTGCCGCCGCCCCCGCCGACCTGCCTGGCCAGGTTGCCCGCCTGGCCTGCCTCGTGCAGGACGGCGCGCGGTCCTTGGCGAGCCGGCTGACCGCCCCCATGCTTCTCGGCGCCGCCATTGAGGCGGCCTGGGTGACCACACACGTCGTGACGTATCCCATCGGCACGTTCTTCGGGCGCGGCGCAGTGACCTCACGCGGGCTGCGCATCGAGCACCTGGCCCCGGTCCAGCGCGGCCTGCTGGCCTCCAATGTCGAGGCTGCGGGGACGCCGATCCTGCTGGTCCACGGGCTCATCGACAACAGGTCGATCTTCACGCTGCTCAAACGCGGCCTGTCGCGGCGGGGCTTCGGCTCGATCTTCGCGATGAACTACTCGATCTTCACCTCGGACATCCGCGTCGCAGCGCTGGAGTTGGCCGGCGAGGTGGAGCGCATCGTCGAGGAGACCGGCTATGAGCGCATCCACGTCATCGGACACAGCCTGGGCGGCCTCATTGCGCGCTACTACGTGACGCGCCTGGGTGGGGACTCCCGCGTCCACACCCTCGTCACGCTTGGGACTCCCCATCAGGGGACGTACATGGCCTACTTGTGGCCAACAGCGGTGGCGCGACAGATGCGGCCAGGCAGTGGGTTCATCGAGGAGCTGGCGGAGCCGGTGCCGCGGTGCCAGACCCGGTTCCTGTGTTACTGGTCCGATGCGGACGAGCTGGTCTTCCCTCAGCGCAATGCCGAGCTCATCCACCCCGATCTGGACGTCCGGTCGGTCGCGTTGTCGGCGGTCGGACACGCCTCGTTGCCGATCGTCGGGGATGTCGTGCACGGGATCTCCACGGCGCTGGCGCACCTGGACCACGACGGGTCGACCGCCACGGACGGCGCCATCCCGATCGACTCGCGCACTCCGCGTCCCCGCTCGCACTTTCCCGCCTAAAGCGCGAACGTGCGGGTTCGCAGGGGTTGTTTTCCCCTGCGAACCCGCACCTTCCGAGCAGCCGGCCACGCCGAATGCCGCCCGTTCCCAGCCCTGGCCTCCGGCCGATGCCGTTTCGGCATCAGGTGAGCTGTGGGCCACCTCACCGTCGGATGCCAGCCCGTGCGGTCAGAGTTTGGTGAGCGGGGCGAAGCGCAGCAGGAACCACTTCATCCCGGTCTCGCCGCCGAAGTCGACCTGGGCCTGCGCCTTGTCGCCGTCGCCGCGCAGGTCGATCACCGTGCCCAGGCCGAAGGAGTCATGCGTGACCCGCTCCCCCTTGGCCAGGTGGATCGGTGGCCGGTTGCCCGGCGAGCGCACCCCGGGCCGCGTCGCCAGAGTCGCGACGGCGGGTCGCTGGTCGCGGCGACCCACGGCAGCCGCGCCGGCGAGCTCGCGCTCCCAGGTGATCAGATCGGCCGGGATCTCGTCCAGGAACCGGGAGGGTGGGTTGTATTGCGGGGCACCCCAGGCCGAGCGGACGGCCGCCCGGGACAGATGCAAACGCTCGCGAGCCCGCGTAATCCCGACGTAGGCCAAGCGCCGCTCCTCCTCGAGCTCCTTGGGATCTCCGAGGGAACGCAGGTGGGGGAAGGTGCCGTCTTCGAGGCCGGTGAGGAAGACGACGGGGAACTCCAGGCCCTTGGCCGTATGCAGCGTCATGAGGGTGACCACGCCGGCCTCGTCGATCTCGGCGTCGGGGATCTCGTCGGCGTCGGCGACGAGCGAGACCTGCTCGAGGAAGTCCTCAAGCGCGACGACCTCGCCGGTCTCGGCGCGTGAGTCGTCGAACTCTCGCGCGACAGCGACGAGCTCGGCGAGATTCTCCACGCGGGTCTCGTCCTGCGGGTCGTGGGAGGCCCGTAGCTCGGCGAGATAGCCGGATCGGTCAAGCACGGCCTCGAGCAGGTCACCGACACCGGCATCATCGTCGTCGCGTACCTGACCGAGCGACTCCAAGAGGGACGTGAACCCCTTGATGGCCGCAACCGAGCGGGTGGCGATGCCCGGGGCGTCCTCCGGCCGGCCCAGTGCCTCGACGAAGGAGATGCGTTCGCGCTCTGCAAGAACGGCGATGACGGCCGCGGCCCGATCCCCGATCCCCCGCTTGGGGACATTGAGGATGCGCCGCAGATTGACCGTGTCCTGGGGATTGGACAGGACCCGCAGGTAGGCCAGGGCGTCCTTGACCTCCCGTCGCTCGTAGAACCGGGTGCCGCCGACGATCTTGTAGGGAATGCCGACGCGGACGAAGACCTCTTCCAGCGCCCGCGACTGCGCGTTGGTCCGATAGAACACCGCGACATCACGGGGCTTGACGTCGGCTTCGTCGCCCAGTCGGTCGATGCTGCGGGCGACGAACGAGGCCTCGTCGTGCTCGTTGTCGGCGACGTAGCCGACGATGAGCGCGCCCATGCCAGCCTCGGTCCACAGGTTCTTCTTGCGGCGGCCCTCGTTGCGCGCGATGACGGCATTCGCCGCGGTGAGGATGGTCTGGGTGGAGCGGTAATTGCGCTCCAGGAGAATGGTTTCCGCGTCGGGATAGTCCGTCTCGAACTCGACGATGTTGCGGATGCTGGCCCCGCGGAACGCATAGATCGACTGGTCGGCATCCCCGACGACAACCAGCTCACTGGGCTCGACGCCATGCTCGCCCCGGGTCGCGTCGGACCCGACGAGCTCGCGGATCAGCTGGTATTGAGCCTGGTTGGTGTCCTGGTACTCGTCGACCATGACGTGCCGGAAGCGACGCCGATAGTGCTCAGCGACGTCCGGGAACGCCTGGAACAGGTGCACCGTCGTCATGATCAGGTCGTCGAAGTCGAAGGCGTTGGCTAGCCGGAGCCGCCGCTGGTACTCCGAATACGCCTCGGCCAGAACCCTTTCCTGGTGAGTCCCGCCCGCGGCATACGCCTGTTGGCCGCCCGTGACGTCGCCCGGGTCGACGACACCGACGCGCTCGGCATAGGTCTCCGGATCGATGAGCTCGTTTTTGAGGTTGGAGACCTGGTGGCTGAACGCGCGGGGGTTGTAGCGCTTGGGATCGAGGTCCATGTCGCGCAGCACCATGGCCATGAGGCGCTGGCTGTCCGCGGCGTCGTAGATGGAGAACGTCGAGCGCAGGCCCACCTTGTCGGACTCACGGCGCAGGATCCGCACGCAGGCGCTGTGAAAGGTCATCACCCACATGGCCCGAGCGCGCCCGCCGACGAGGGCATCGACCCGCTCGCGCATCTCTGCAGCGGCCTTGTTGGTGAAGGTGATCGCCAAGACCTGGCCGGGCTGCACCCCGCGCGCAGCCAGCAGGTAGGCAATGCGCTGGGTCAAGACCCGCGTCTTGCCCGATCCGGCCCCGGCGATGATGAGCAGGGGCCCACCCTCATGGAGCACGGCGGCGCGCTGCTCGTCGTTGAGTCCCTCAAGGAGGGCGGCGGGATCGGGTCGGGGCCCGGCAGACCAGCCCGAATGCCGCCCGCCCCCATGGGCCGGCGCCTGGCCGTCGGGGTCCAGAGCCCAGGCAGGCACCCCGGCGTCATTGACCGTCCCCGATCGGACCGATGCGCCGACGGCGTCATCGGCGGGCGGCTCGTCACCAAAGAGGGGGATGCCGTCGAACAGAGTGCTCATCGGGTCCAGCCTAAGTGGCGACACCGACGGGCACGGGCCCCCCTGGCGGATCACCTACCATGCCTGCGTGGGGAAGTTCGGGGGACAGCGCGCTGACGGTGGGCCCGGCCTGCTGCGGCGGCTCATCGACCGCCCGCTCTCCCACCTCTTGTACGCCCTCCTGGCCGTGGTGCTCCTCGTCAGCGCCCCGCTGGGCGGACTGCGGACCGCCCAGAGCACGGAGCCGTCCGAGTTCACGACGGGAGCGTGGCGTGCGGTGGCCCCCTACGAGATCGCCATTACCAAGGTCCTGCTCACCCAGGCCCCGGGCGGCGACATCCCCGAGCTCGAGGGGACCGCTGCCTATCTGATGGTCGGCGGCCGGTTGCGCAACCCCCTGGAGCAGGCGCCGTGGGTTGCGCCCCTGGATCCGCAGGTGACGCTCGTTGATGTCCCGGGCCTCGCACGGGATCCCTACTCCCCCAGTCCCGCCACGGCCGACCACCCCGCCGTGCCCGCCGTCTACGTCGTACAGGACGGCCACCTGCTCGGCGCGCCTGGCCCAGGTCTCAGCTACGACGTGGCATTCGCCTTCAAGGTCGAGGACCAAGCCGCGATCGGGGCCACGGTCACCGTCGAGACCCGGGCCCTGACCTACCGAGAGAACTTCGTCGAGGGTGGTTTCTGGTGGGCCGACGGCACCCCCAACGGTCGGATCATCCTGCCCGTGACCCGCCCTGCCGCATCGTCGCCGACACCGGCGTCCTGATGGCGCCGAGAATGCCGTCGGGCCGGGCCTGGCGCCTGACCACCAGTGCCGTTGCGGTCATCGCCACGCTCGCCGCCGGACGCCTTCTCGCCCAGACCCTGCCCACCTCGCAGGCCGGGACGCGGCCGTTCGTCACGACCGCCCAGATCGGTGAGCGGGTGCCGCTGCGCGACGGCAGCGTCGTGGTGACGGGCGTGCGAGGCGCCCCGACGCTGAGTCAGTGGCAGCAGACCTACACCACCCCGGGCCTGTACGTCATGGTCGACATCACCTTCACGCCGGCTGACGAGATCACGACCTTGCAGTGGGCGCAGTTCCGCGCGACGAACGGGACGCTCTGGGGCGGGTCGCCCTCGAACCGGCACCCAGATACGTGTTCCGGGGCGATCCCAGGTCTCCCGCTGACCTGCAGTGTCGCCGTGGACGTTCCCGTCGACCGCCTCGCTGGCCTGCATGTGGTCCTCGGTCCCGATGCCAGCGGCGAGGATTTCGACGCCGTCGCTGATGTCGACCTGGCCATCACCGCGGATCTGATCCGACAGTGGCAGAGCGCGACCGATCCGGTCGCCCCCCAGCCCAAGACCCTCGACGGGGTGAGCGTTCAGTGAGCTGGCGCCGTTGGTCTGCTCGCAACCGCTGGGCCTTGATTCTGCTGGTGCCCACCTTTGCCCTTGCGCTGGCGGCCAGCAGCTCGCGATTGGTGCACTTCTGGTGGGACTGGCAGCCGCACGAGCCGACCCACGCAGCACTGGGCAGCCTGACCTCGTTCGCTGTCCCCGGCGAGGGCTCCACGATGACCGATGTCGCCATCGGCGTCCTCGACGTCACCGAAGTCGGGCAGGCGATGGACGACGACCGCGTTGCGTACGAGGCACCGACACCCCCGAGGGCGACCTGGTGGCGGATCACGCTCCAGGTGGAGGGCGAGTTGCCGCAGGATGCTGCCTGCACCCTGGCCCTCGCCGATGAGCAGGGGCACGTGGTGCGGTACGCCCCCACGAGCTATCCCGCTGCGGACGGCTACGCGACGCTGCCGGTCCCCGGCTGCAGGCCCTCACCGATCTTCGCGGAGGACGGCACACAGGAGCCGATCCCCCAGAGCTACGAGATCCGCCGCTATCTGCTCACCTCCGGCGACTTCTTGCCCGCGGAGGCCCGCCTCTGGTGGGCGACCCCGACCTACCTGTCGGTCCCCCTGACGACCCCCTCGTCCTGACCCACGGACGCCTCGGCCACGGCATTCGCGCGTTGGTGGGCTGCGCCAATCAGGCGATCGGCCGCCGCGGCGCTCAGCACGACGATGGCCATCATCGACAGCGCCCGCGGCACGATCTCCAGCCAGGGGTAGACGGCGCTGGAGTCCGCCAAGGCCATCGGCCCGGTGACCCAACGCACGAGCTGCCAGCCCACCAGTTCGACCTGGCCCACGAGTCCGAAGACCAGGCAAAACACGAGCATGGGGACCAGTCCAGCTGAGGCCAACAGGCTGATGCCGCGGTAGAGACCGGCGAACTTGCTCTCCAGGGTCCGGGCCCAGTCCACGATCCAGCGTCGCGTCAGGGGAGGAAACGGTCCGAGTCGGCGTTGCACCCGGGCGACCAGGCCCGGCCCTTGCTGGGCGGGCAGGGTGCGCCCGTAGACGACCGCCGCGACGGTCAGCCAGGCAATCGGCACGAGAATGACGCCGCCGAGCTCACCGAGCAGCGTCGTCAACCACTGGGCGGCGGCTCGTAGCGGCGCCCCGATGGGGCCCAGGGCGCTCGTCACCGACTCCCACGCATCCAGGGCCCATGCGACCAACGAGCGGGTGGTGACCCAGTCCCAGACGGAGTTGACCCACCGGCCCGCCCGATTGGCGAACAGCGTCACCCAGGTGACTTCGAGCCAGGCAGCAAACAGTCCCCACCCGCGGTTGCGGTCGGCAAGGTGCAACCGGCCTACGAGCCAGCGCAAGGCAAACGCCGATCCCAGGACCCACCAGTAGTACTCATCGGCGACGATGGACGACCGGCTCCCGTCGGTGAACGTGCCCGCCAGCGCATTCGTGCGGTTGAAGATGTCATCGCTGGTGGTCTCGACGATCCACTTCATCCGGTCACGCGCCAGGTAGCCCTGGGCTGCATAGACCGCAAGGAAGGGGATGAGGGTCGAGGACAACAGCGCCAGCCGGTTGTCGATGATCATCCGGCGCCGAGACTGGCCGGGCTCGCTCGGCCGGGGGGACATCTCCGCCTGGTCGACGTTGCGCAGGGACTCGGCCAGACTGCGCAGCATCAGGATCAGCGCGGTCAGGGCGGCGAGCGGGGCGAAGGGCACCAGCATGGCACCGAGGAACGGCGAGGAGAGGGAGATCTCCATCCCCGCCCACAGGGCGGCATTCCGCAGGGCGTGCCCCGCGAGAAAGATGGTCAGCAAGGCAGGCCAGTGCGCCGCGAACAGGCGCACCGCATCGACAACGACGGTCAGCGCCCCCATGGCCCCCCGCCAGATCACCCTCACTCGGGCACTCTAACTCGCGGAGGACGCCTGCTGGCGGGGCCGGCGGGGCCTCGGGTGATCAGCCGACGAGCGCCGCGTCCACGGGGCCATAGAGCGTGGTGCGCTGCCGCGCTGACCGCCCCACTGACGCCGCCATCTCTTGGAAACCGGCCGCGTCGAGCGCCTGGCCATGGGCCGCGCCTGCCGCCCGCGAGATGTTCTCGTCGATGAGCGTCCCGCCAAGGTCGTCCACGCCCGCCCTGAGCAACTGGGCAGCGCCATGAGTGCCGAGCTTGACCCACGATGCCTGGATGTGGTCAATCGCTCCGTGGTAGGCGATGCGCGCGATGGCGTGCACGAGAACGGTTTCGCGCCACGTCGGCCCGCGCCGAGCCCGACGCTTGAGGTAGATCGGCGAGGCCATGTGCACGAAGGGCAACCCCACAAACTCCGTGAATCCACCGGTCCGTTCCTGCAACGCACGGGTCGCCAGGAAATGCCGGGCCCAGTGCTCGGGCCGCTCCACCGAGCCAAACATGAGCGTGACGTTGCTTCGCAACCCAACGGAATGTGCCGCCTCGTGTGTGTCGAGCCACTCCTGGGTCGACACCTTGTCGGGGCACAGGATCGCGCGGATGTCGTCATCGAGCACCTCGGCCGCCGTCCCGGGCAGCGACGACAGTCCCGCCTCCCGCAGGCGGGTCAGGTAGTCGACGATCGGCTCCCCCAGGCGCCGAGCGCCCTCATGAACCTCCAGTGCCGTGAAGCCGTGGATGTGCAGCGATGGCGCGGCCGCCCGGACAGCCTGGGTGATCTCGACGTAGGTGTTGCCGTCAAAACTGGGGTGAATGCCGCCCTGGAGACAGATTTCCGTCGCTCCCAGCTCCACGGCTTCGACTGCACGAGAAGCGATCTCATCGAGGTCGAGGAGGTAGGGCTTGCCGCGCAGGTTGAGGGAGAGCGGCCCCTTGCTGAAGCCGCAGAACGTGCACTTGAACGTGCAGACGTTGGTGTAGTTGACATTGCGATTGACGACGTAGGTCACCTCGTCACCCACCGTGGTCGCGCGCAACTCATCAGCCAGGGCCGCCACCGCCCGCACCTGAGGTCCGCGGGCCGAGAACAGCGTCACCAGCTCGGCCTCCCCGGGCAGCTCACCTGCCCGCACGCCTGCGAGGACCTCGGCCACCGCACCGCCGACCGCCGACGGCTCAGAGTCTGCATGAATGAGCAGCTGTGGGTCGGTATCCGCTCCGGAGTACCAGCTGGTCGAGCGGCGTCCCACCTGCACGACCTCCGCGCCGGTCCCGACATTGGCCGCCGCCTGGTGCCGCTCGGGCCACATCGCGCCAGGGTCGTCCCGGGCTAACCCGTGCGCGTCGCTGCGATCCATGGCGGCGAACCGGAGGTCCTGGTCAATCCAGCGCTCGCCGGCGCCGATGAACTCCGGATAGGCCGTCAGCCGCGGCGCGAGCGTCAGGCCGGCCGCCTCGGTCACCTCGCGCAAGGCCTCGACCGCCGGCCAGGGACGCTCGGGGTTCACGTGATCGGCCGTCACCGGCGACACCCCACCCCAGTCGTCGATCCCGGCATCGAGCAGCGCGCCGAGGCCGGCGACGTCGGTGAGGTTGGGCGGCGCCTGGACATGGACGTCGGGGGGCAGCACGAGGCGCGCCAACGCGATCGCGCGCTGGTGGTCTTCCGGCGGACACGCGGGCGCCCCTCGCATGGCCGTCCCCGGCTTGGGCAGGAAGTTCTGGACGATGACCTCTTGGACGTGACGGAACTCGCGGTGCGACTGGGCAATGGCGAGCAACGCCTCAACCCGGTCGTGTTCATCCTCACCGATCCCGACGAGAATGCCGGTCGTGAAGGGGAT
>JAGOME010000046.1 GCA_017993715.1 Phycicoccus sp. | reverse complement strand
CTCGTGCTGCGCCGAGGCACCGTTCGCCGTCAGGAGGAGCAGGCCTGATGGCCCCGGACGTCCGGGCCGACCCGCGAGCGTCGATGCCGGCGCCCCTACCTGGGGAGTGGCTCGTCATCATCGACCCCCAGGCGATCTTCGCCTCACCGGACGTGTCGCCCTGGGGGTCGCCGCTGTGGGCGGCGACCGTGCCCGCCATCGTCGAGCTTGCGGCTGCATTCGGACCCCGGCGGACCGTCGTGACCCGCTACGTCGCCGATGCGGGGGCCGGCGGGTCCTGGGACGCGTACTACCAGCAGTGGCCATTTGCCCTCGTGCCCGACGGCGACCCGCTCTATGCCGTGGTCCCCGAGTTGGCCGATGCCTCCCGACACACGGTGACGTCCCCAACCTTCGGGAAGTGGAATGCCGATCTGCGGGCCATCGTCGGCGACCAGCCGCGGCTGGCACTCGCCGGGGTCTCGACCGACTGTTGCGTGATCGCGACGGCGCTGCCCGCTGCCGATGCCGGTGCGTCGATCAGGGTCGTGCGCGCCGCGTGTGCGGGATCGACGCGCGAGAACCATGAGCGCGCGGTGGCGGCCATGGCGTTGTTCGGGCCCCAGCTCACGATCGTGTGATGGCGGCACCTTTGCGTGAGCTGCCTGACCTGGCGGCGCTCTTGTCTGCCTGCGGCGACGATGCGCTCGTCGCCTACGAGGTCGGCCCTGAGCTGCTGGCGCCGCCGCTGGCGTTGGGGCGGGCCGTGCTGTTCCGGCGGGAGACCCAGCTGGGGTTCGCCGGGGCCGCCGCGCTCGGGCCGGTCGACGACCTCGCGGCGCTGCTGATGTCACCGTGGCGACAGGTGCCCGGCTGGGAGGGCGAGCGGTCGATCACGGTCCCCGCCGCCAGCGAGCCCACGTTGCGCGCGCTCGGGGTGCGCGGCGTGGGGCTCTGGACAACCATGTCGTTGCGGCCGGGCGACCTGCGGCGACGGCCGACGCCGGACGGCATTCGGGTCGATTTTGGCCTCGATCGCGGGCAGGCCCGGTCGTTCGTCGATGAGCACTACTCGGCCCGCTGGTTGGCCCCCGAGCCCGCAGGCGAGACGTGGGTGGCGCTGCGCGACGAGGCTGGCGAGGTGTGGGCCACCGGGCTGGCGGCCATGACGCCGGCCGGTGTCACGCGGCTCTCAAGCATCACGGTGAGTCGGGATGCCCGCCGCCGAGGGCTGGGGTGGGCGCTGGCACAGGCACTGACGGATTTCGGGCTGTCCCGCTCGGCCGTCGTCACCCTCGGCGTCGACGACGACAACCCGGTGGCCATGGCGCTCTATCCCGCCATGGGCTATCGGGTCGATCACGCCCTGGCCAGCGGCGCTCTCCCTCCACTCCCGCGCACCCCGCGGGAACTTCACTAACGCGTCGGCTATAACACCCGCAGCCGTGAACAACCCGCGCCACCCGCGGAAACTTCACAAACGCGTCGGCTATAACACCCGCAGCCGTGAACAACCCGCGCCACCCGCGGAAACTTCACTCGCGCGCCGGCTATAACACCCGCGCACGTGAACAACCCGCGGCGGTGAAGTTCCCGCGGTTGCGTGGCTCAGAGGTCGAAGTAGGCCAGAGCCGGCTCGACCAGACTGCCCAGCCAGACCCGCCCGTGATGCTCCCGGACGCCGGTCGCCAGGTGCCAGTCGCGGGCGTCCGCACTGATGTCGTGCACGAGGGTGCCATCCGCCGCGAATGCCGCCACCCGTGCCGTGCGCTTGGGCTTGGGCTTCAGCGGCTCGGGCGCGCTGCGCACGAGGGAGCGCATCCAGGGCTTGCCACGCGTCTGCAGGAAGGTGAGGGCCGGGTCCTTCGGCGAGGCGTAGGTGACCCAGATGAGGCCGTCGCTGCCGAGGGCGATGTTGTCGGGGTGCGCGGGCAGGTCCTCGGCAAACACGTCAGACGTGCCGACCTGAGGTCCGGTGACGTGGATCCGGCGCAGCGCCCGATGCCCCGTCTCGGCGACGATGACTGCGCTGTCGTCGGCCGTGCGGGCGACCCCGTTGGCGAAGCTGAGCCCGTCGAGCATGACCTCCGGCTCCCGATCACCCGGACGCAGCCGCAACAGCCGACCGGTGCACGTGTCATCGATGAGGTCGGACTTCCAGTCATCGACGCCGTAGTGGATGCTGCTGTCAGAGAACCAGATCTCGCCGGTGTTGAGCACGGTGGCGTTGTTGCAGAACCCCATCGGGATGCCATCGACGGTGTCGGCGAGCACCGTGACCGAGCCATCAAAGAGCCCGACGACGAGCAGCCCCCGTCGGGCATCGCACACCAGCAGCCTCGCCTCGGGCAACCACTCGAGCCCGAGGGGGCGGCCGCCGGTGCTCGCAATCCGCCGGATCACGTCACCCCCGCTGCTCACCGCGAAGATGGATCCGTCCGCCGTCCCCGTGTATGCCGTGCCATCGTGACCGACGAGAACGTCCTCGGCTCCGGGGCCCGGCACGGGGACGATCGTGAGTGCACGCAGGACGTCAGCGGACGGCATACCCCTACCTCACCACGTTCCCCGCGGATCGGCAGCCCGTCAGGCGGGGTGAGCTCCGACGACCTGGACCGATCCGCCGTCGACGCCCTTGGCGCCCTGGACGACCTCGACGCCGTCGACCACGGGCGCGTCGACATCGGCGTACGTCTCCCCGAGCACCCACGCCCGAATGCCGCGCGCCGCGAGCCGCGCGCTCGCGGCGTCCGCCTGCTCGGCCGGGAGCATCGCCACGAAGCCGATGCCCAGGTTGAGCGTGCGCTCGAGGTCGGCCTGCGGGACGGCGCCGAGGGCGCCGATGGTCGTGAAGACCGGCGGCGGCGTCCAGGTGGCCCGGTCGAGGCGCGCAAAACTGCCCCGGGGGAGAACCCGCGCCAGATTGGCCGCGAGGCCGCCACCGGTGACGTGGGACAGCGCGTGGACGTCGATGTCGTCGGCGCGGATCAGGTCGAGCAGGTCGGCGGTGTAGACCCGGGTGGGTTCGAGGAGCTCTTCGCCCAGGGTGCGGCCGAACTCGTCAACGTGCCGGTCCAGCCCCCAACCGGCCTGCGCGATGACCCGACGCACGAGGGAGTAGCCGTTGGAGTGCAGGCCGCTGCTCGCCAGGGCCAGGACGACATCGCCAGGTTGGACCCGGTCCGGGCCGAGGACGTCGGCGAACTCCACGACACCGGTCGCCGCGCCAGCGACGTCGTAGTCGTCCGGCCCGAGCAGGCCGGGGTGTTCGGCAGTCTCGCCGCCGACGAGCGCGACCCCCGCGTGCGCACAGGCCCGGGCGATGCCGCCGACGATGGCGGCGATGCGCTCGGGGACGACCTTGCCGCAGGCGATGTAGTCGGTCATGAACAGCGGCTCCGCGCCGCACACGACGATGTCGTCGACCACCATGCCGACCAGGTCGAAGCCGATCGTGTCGTGCTTGTCGAGGGCCTGGGCAATCGCGACTTTTGTGCCGACGCCGTCGGTGCTCGTGGCCAGCACCGGGCGGGTGTAGTCCTTGAGGGTGCTGGCGTCGAACATCCCCGCGAAGCCACCGAGCCCCCCGAGGACTTCGGGTCGGGTGGCGCGCTGGACATCGGCCTTCATGAGTTCGACGGCCTTATCACCGGCCTCGACGTCGACCCCGGCGGCGGCATACGTGATGGGTTCGGTCACGGGGATCAAGGGTACCTAGCGGGCGCCTCGCGCCGCTCCACAGCCACCGAATGCCGCAGGTGCCACGGATGTGCGTGGATCTGAGATCGCTGAGGTGCCCGTCGAACCCACATCCGGCGGCGCGGGCGCGATCGCGACCCATCGGCACTATCATGTGTCGCATGGAACCTGGCGACAGCCCTATCCTGACGCACCTGCGGCGCGGCGCGTTGGAGTACTGCGTGCTGGCGTTGCTCGATGGCCCGCCGCGCTACGGCCTGGATCTAGCCCGCCGACTCGGGACCGGGGGCCTGCTGATGACCAGCGAGGGCACCCTGTATCCGCTGCTGGCGCGCCTGCGCAAGAACGGCCTGGTCGAGACCACCTGGGCCGAATCGCCGAGTGGACCCCCACGCCGCTACTACGCGCTGACACCCGAGGGCCGCAAGGGACTGGCGGAGTTCCGGCTGGTGTGGGCTCAGTTCCGCGACGAGGTCGACACCACACTGGAGGGAGCGCTGCCGTGAACACCACAGATCAGTTGGTCTATCAGTACCTCGATGACCTGGCGCGCATGCTGTCGGACCTCGACCCCGCCGACCGGGACGACATCCTCGCCGGGGTGCGAGATCATTTCGCGGTGGCCGCCGAGGGCAGCGACGGCTCGTCTGCGGCGGTCACGGAGGCGATCCGCCGTCTGGGGCCGCCTGAGTCCGTCGCCGCCGCCGCTCGCGGCGAGGCCGACCCTGGCGCGGGCAGCGGCTCAGCGGGCGAGGCCGCAGCAGTGACGATTCACCTCACCCGTCACAGCATCAGTTCGCACATTGGCTGGGCCCGCACGGGCATCGCGCTGATCGCCTCGGCAACCGTGATCCCCCTGATGTTGCTCGCGCTCAACGCGCTCTTCACCGCGAGCTCAACGCCAGACCCCGGCAATTGGCCGGCCACCATGAGCCTCTTCGAACTCAATGGCGAGATCGCCATCCTAGGAGCAGTCCTCCTCGCCCCCGCATGGCTTGCCGGCATCATCGTGGTCGGGACGGCCCAACGGCTCACACCCGCCAACCGCGCCCTCCTCGGACTCCTCGGCCCGATGACCCTGGTTGCCCTCGGCATTCTCGTCGGGATGTCCGAGCCGCTCGGGCTCGTGGCTCCCATCGCGGCCCTCGGCATTGCGGCAGCACTCGCTGCGGCCTATCGCGCTGCGTGGCGCAACTCAGCCTGACCGCGCCCCGCTGATCAGCGATGTGCCGACCGCGACGAGCAGGTGGACGGCTACGGCAGCGGCTACCCCGTGGTAGACGGGGTGGGAGCCCCAACTACTAGGGGGTAACCGCTGCCGTAGCAAGAGGGCTCGCACACCTTCGGCCGTCGCTCATGCAGGTGCCGATGCATCTGGGTGGATCTGACATGGCCGAGGTGCCCGTCGAACCCACCTCCGGCGGAGCGGGCGGCCGGAAGAGGTCAGGGGCGGGCGACGGCCTGAGCGACCACGTCGATGCCGGTGCTCCGGTAGTCCGTCGACCCGGTGCCACTGCCATTGCGCTCCCCCGCCGGCGCGAGGGTGTCCAGCTCGAACAGGCCCTTACCCAGGCGGTCACTCTCGGGCAGCGGCACCGGGTAGACCCCGGTGAAGCAGGCCGTGCACAGCCGCTCACGGTCCTGTCCGGTCGCCGCGATCATCCCCTCCTCGGAGATGTACCCCAGCGAGTCCGCACCGATCGAGCGCCCCACCTCGTCGACAGCCAACCCGGTCGCAATCAACTCGGCGCGCGTCGCAAAATCGATGCCGTAGAAGCACGGCCACCGCACCGGCGGCGACGAAATCCGCACGTGCACCTCGGCGGCGCCGGCCTCGCGCAGCATGCGCACCAGCGCCCGCTGGGTGTTGCCGCGCACGATGGAGTCGTCGACGACGACGAGGCGCTTGTGCCGGATGACGTCGCGCAGGGGGTTGAGCTTGAGCCGGATGCCGAGCTGGCGGATCGTCTGCGACGGCTGGATGAACGTCCGACCGACGTAGGCATTCTTGACCAGGCCCTGCCCGTAGGGGATGCCCGACTCCTGGGCATAGCCGATGGCTGCCGGGGTGCCGGACTCGGGTGTCGGGATGACCAGATCGGCCTCGACCGGGTGCTCGCGCGCCAACGCCCGCCCCATCTCGACGCGCGCCTCGTGCACAACCCGACCCGAAATGGTCGTGTCCGGGCGCGCCAGATAGACGTACTCAAAGACGCAGCCCTTGGGCTCGGCCTGCGCGAACCGCATCGACCGCAACCCGTCCTCATCGATGACGAGCAGCTCGCCGGGCTCGACCTCGCGGATGAACGACGCACCGACGATGTCCAGGGCCGCCGTCTCGGACGCCACGACCCAGCCGCGCTCGAGCCGACCCAGGACCAGGGGCCGAATGCCGTGTCGGTCGCGGGCGGCATACAGAGTGTGTTCGTCCATGAACGTGAAGCAGAACGCCCCCCGCAGCCGCGGCAGGACCTCCATGGCCGCGTCCTCGAGGCTGCGGTCGGGGTCATCCGCGAGCAGCGCCGTCACCAGGGCCGTGTCGGTGGTGTTGCCGCGGCCGAGCTCGCCGCGGTGGGCACCGGCATCGGCGCCGCGGCGCTCCTCGACCAAGTCACGCAGCTCGCGCGAGTTGATCAGGTTGCCGTTGTGGGCCAGCGCGACCGTGCCGCCGTCGTGCCCGCCCAGAGTGGGCTGGGCGTTTTCCCAGGTCGAGCCGCCGGTCGTCGAATAGCGACAGTGCCCGATCGCCAGGTGACCGCGCAGCGACGCCAGGGAACGCTCGTCGAAGACCTGGGAAACCAGCCCCATGTCCTTGTAGACCAGCAGCCGCGAGCCATCGGAGGCAGCGATGCCCGCCGACTCCTGCCCGCGGTGCTGCAGGGCGTAGAGCCCGTAGTAGGTCAGCTTGGCGACATCCTCACCGGGGGCCCAGACGCCGAACACACCGCATTCGTCCTGAGGGCCCTTTTCGCCGGGCAGAAGGTCGTGGTTGAGTCGTCCGTCTCCGCGCGCCACACCGACCATTGTCCCACGGACATTTCGCAAATCTCACCGGTGCGATATCGGCCTTGGTCTCAGCGGGGTGCGAGCGCAGGATGACGGCATGACTTCTCCTGACGTGACGCGCCCGCCGCTCACCCCGTATGCCGTGAGCGGCCTCCTCGCCGCGGCGACTGGTACCGCGGTGGGTCACCTCGTCGCGGCATTCGTCGCACCCTCGGCATCGCCGGTTGTCGCCATCGGAGGCCGCGTCATCGACGCCACCCCAACTCCCGTCAAGGACTGGGCCGTCTCCACGTTCGGCACCGCCGACAAGGTCGTCCTCGTCGCCTCGATCGTCCTCGTCACGCTGGGGTTGGCGGCGGCATTCGGGGCGCTGGCCCGGGCGCACCGCACCGCCGCGCTCATCGGCCTGGTCGCCCTCGTCGCGCTCGCCGGCCTGGCCACGCTCGGGGACAAGAGCGGCGGGATCGTCGACCTGCTGCCGGCCAGCGTGACCGGTGTCGTCGGGGTGAGCCTGGCGGCCTACCTCTGGGGGATATGCGACCGGCAGGTCGCTAAGGATGCCACCGCCGCGGGAATGCCGCCCACACCCGGAGCCGGGACGGCGCGGCGTTCGCTGCTGCTCGCCGGCGGAGCCAGCGCGGCGGTCGCCGTCCTCGCGGCGGCAGCCGGGCAAGCGCTCGCCGGGCCTCGCAAGGTGGTCTCCAAGCTCGCCCTGCCGCAGAGCGTGACCCGCCTCCCGGCACTGCCCGCGGGGCTCGAAACCACCGTGCCGGGGGTCTCGCCGCTCGTCACGCCGGTCGCGGAGTTCTACCGGATCGACACGGCGTTGACGATCCCGCGGATCGACCCCGCGGAGTGGACCCTGACCATCGAGGGCGACATCGACAACCCGGTCACGCTGACCATGGCGGACCTGCTGTCGTTCCCGGTCGAGGAGCGCGACATCACCTTGTGCTGCGTGTCTAACGAGGTCGGGGGCGACCTGATCTCGTCGGCCCGCTGGCTGGGGGTGCGGACCCGGGACGTGCTGCGCGAGGTCGGTGTGCGGCCGAGCGTCGAGCAGATCCTGTCGATCTCCAAGGAGGACATGTCGATCTCGACGCCGATCCAGGCGCTGACCGATGACCGTGGCGCGCTCTTTGCGTTTGGGATGAACGGTGTGGAACTGCCGGCCGAGCACGGGTTCCCGGTGCGGTTGGTGACACCAGGGCTGTACGGGTTCGTCGGGGCCACCAAGTGGCTCAAGCGGCTCATCGCCACGACGTATCACGAGAACCCGGCCTATTGGACGGTGCGCGGCTGGGCCGAGAAGGCGGACGTGCTGACCCAGTCACGGATCGACACTCCGCGTGACGGGTCGTCGGTCTCGGCCGGGACCGTCGTCATCGGTGGCGTGGCGTGGGCTCAAGGGCGGGGCATTGGGCGGGTCGAAGTCCGGATCGATGACGGGCCGTGGATCGAGGCCACGATGGGTCCGGACGCCGGCATCGACTTCTGGCGACAGTGGTACACGCCGTGGGACGCGACGGCCGGCGAACACCGCATCGCCGTGCGCGCCACTGACCTGACCGACGCGACCCAGCCTGAGGAGCGCACAAGCGTCGTGCCGCGTGGCGCGACCGGGTGGCATTCGATCTCGGTCAGCGTCGGGTGAGGCATCGGGCGGCCTGAATCCGGTCGACGCGGGCGGGGTGACACCGTCTCAGGGCGACGCCGAGCCCTCGCGCTCCGGGGCGTCAGCGGCATTCGGCGCCGTCTGCGTGAAGTAGGTGGCCGCCGCCTCGAGGACGGCCAACTCCACAGTGAGCCGGGCGTTCTCGGCCTTGAGCAGGCGGATCTGCTCTCGCTCGTCGGTCGTGACACCGGGTCGGTCCCCGGCGTCGATCTGGGCCTGCACGACCCAGCGTCGGACGGTTTCGAGGCCGATCCCTTCCTCCCGGGCGACCGACGCGCAGGCGGCCGTCAACGAGCTGAACTCGTGCTGATGCTCCAGGACGTGGCGGAGCGCACGCTCCCTGACATCGGGATCAATCGTGTTGGACATGTCGGCAAGGGGTTCCTGACTCAGCGGCAGGCGGCAGACCCGCGCCGGGACCGGAGGCCACGGCGAGATAAGCGTCGGCAGGCAATGGGGGGACGTGTGCCAGCGACAGCGCGACACGCACGAGGTCCGCAACCAGGGTGCGGACGTCGCCCGCGGCGCGCACGAATGCTGGCAAGGGGGTCCGAAGTAGGGGCTCGGTGTGACAGGGGAGACACAGCGGCGTGGGGAGCCGCCACCGCCATGGTGACCCCCTCGGGGGCGAGGGGTCAACCGGCCGATCTGTCGGGTCTCATGTTGACCTGAGAATGCCGCCAGGCTCCGTCAGCGAGGCGCCCGCCGGTCAGCGGGGTTTGCGGTCCAGCAGGATCGCGATGATGGCCGCGAGCAGGGCACCCAGGAAAGCGCCCATCATCCCGAGATAGCCGACGCCAGCGCTCGGGCTGTACTGGTAGTTCGCGTAGACCGTCGAGGTCGGGTCCTCGAACACGCCCGACAGCGACACCCACGCACCGATGACGAAGCCCACGAGGGCCCCGGTGACGATGAACCGCCGGAACTGAGGAGTCCGCCCCGGCCGCGTCATCGGCGGGGTCGTGCTGACATCACTGCTCTTGGCCACCGCTCAAGGGTACGTCGGCGCCCCACATCGGCTCCGCGCCGCCCAGGTCGATCCGGCCGGCGACCTCCTCGAGGACCTCCTCGCTCCCGGCATACGGCCCGGAATGCCGCGGCCAGTGGCAGACGACGTCGGTGAACCCCAGCTCCCCCGCCCGACCCACCATCTCCTCATAGACGTCGGGCGAGGCGAGCGAGAACTGAGGGGAGGAGTCCATCGAGAGCACCCGCGCGACGCCTGACCGCCCGGCCGCCGCCTCTGCCGCCGCGAATCGCTCCGCCAACTCCCCGACGAGCAGCCACCACTGCTCCAGCGTGTCCGCGCGGCCGCCATACGTCACCCAGGCGTCCCCGAGCTCGGCCGCCAGGCGCACGGCCTTGGGCCCGTTGCCCGCGAGCGCCAGCGGGACGCGGGGACGCAGCGGCCCGGGGAGGGTGCGCACCTCGCGGACCGTGAACCACTCCCCCTCGGCCGTGACGTGATCCTCCCGCAGCAGCCGGTCGAGCAGCCGGACGAACTCCTCATAGCGGGCCGCGCGGTCCCGCAGCGGCAGCGGGTCACCCAGCAGGCGGGCATCGAGGTCGCCACCGAGCCCGAGGCCGGCGATGAACCGGCCACCACTGATGTCGTCCACGGCGGCGATCTCGCGCAGGAACGGATACGGGTGACGGAAGTTCGGGGTCGCGACGAAGGTCGCCAGGCGCAACCGCGAGGTCACGGTCGCCGCTGCGGCGAGCGTGGGCATCGCCGCGGCCCAGGCACTATCCGGCAGCCCCTCCCACGTCAGATGGTCATAGGTCCACCCGTGCGCGAACCCCATCTCCTCCGCCGCGCACCAGCGCGGCCGAGCCTGCGCCCAGGGGACATCGGTGAGGATGGTGACGCCGTGCCGCATGTCAATCTCCTTGCGGGACAAGGGGCAGGAATGCCGTGAGGTCGGCTCGAGTGCCGCTGAACCGGAGCGCTCCGGCCCCGGCCGCCTCATCCCAGGTCTGCTTCCCGGTGGCCACCTCCAGCCAGGTGGTGGGGTCCGTCTCGACGACATTGGACGGGGTCCCGCGCCGATGCACCGGCCCCGGGATGCATTGCACGGCGGCATACGGGGGGACGCGCACCTCGACCGAGCGGCCCGGGTGTCGCTGCGCGAGCTCCTCAAGGCTCCACCGGACGGCGGTGGGCGCGGCGTCCGCCGCCTGAGCAGAGGCGGGGTTCGCCGACCAGGTCGTGATCGCCGCACGACCGGCAGCGTCGGGGACTCGGCGGCGAGGCGGCATTCGCCCATCCTGTCACTGCGGGCAAGCCCACCGGGATCAGGCCAGGTCGGCGAGGTCGCCCGGCTAGGGTGGGCGCCGTGCTGGAGCCGACCATCGAGTGGGAACGCTCGGTGGCCACTTTGATCGTCGACGGGCATCCCCAGTCCGCGGTCGATGTGGACGACCCGACCAACGTGGTCTTTGAGTACGTGCGTGGCTTCGTCCTTGCCCTGACCGTCCTGGCGCCCGAGGGACCCCTGCGGGTGACCCATGTGGGCGGGGCTGGGATGACGCTGGCCCGCTGGGTCCAGGCGACTCGGCCGGGCTCGCCTCAGATTGTCCTCGAACCCGACGCCGGCCTGACCGAGATGGTCCGCCGGGAGCTGCCGCTCTCGCGGGGTCACCGGATCCGGGTCCGGCCCCAGACCGGGGAGATCGGGCTCCCGGCCCTGGCGGCCGAGTCCGCCGATGTCGTCGTCCTCGATGCGTATGCCGCGGGCCGAGTCCCGGCGACGCTGACGAGCGTCGAGTGGTTTGCCGAGGTGGCGCGGGTCCTGGCGCCCGGCGGCCTCCTCCTGGCCAATCTTGCCGACGAGCCCGGGCTGGACTGGGTCGGCCGCGTCCACGCCTCCGTGCAGAAGTCCCTGGGGCACACGGCATTCATCGCTCTGCACGAGGTCCTCAAGGGCAAGCGATACGGCAATCTCGTCCTGGTGGCCAGCCGCGACACCCTGGATGTGGATGCGCTGCGCCGTGCTGCCGTGCGCGAGCCATGGCCGACCGGTGTCCTCGCGGCAGCCGACCTGTCGCGCCGGGTCCCGGGAGCCCGCCCGTTCGTCGCCGCAACCGGCGACGTCGCGCCCTCGCCCGAGCCCCCGGTGGCCAACGCCTGGCGCCGTCGCTGACGTCGGGCGACGCGCGGTTAGTCGACGAAGCGGCGCGCGTTGCGGAACATCCGCAGCCACGGGCTCTCATCAGCGATCCGGCCACTGGTCCACGAGAGCTGGACGTTGCGCTGGACCCGCTCGGGGTGGGGCATCATCGCCGTGAATCGTCCATCCGGCGTCGTCACGGCCGTCAGCCCGTCCGCGGACCCGTTGGGGTTGGCGGGATAGGCCGTCGCGACGGCACCAGAGGGCTCGACGAACCGTGCCGACCGCAGCACGGTGGCAGCGTCTCCGTGAGCCGAGAAATCCGCCCGTCCCTCACCATGCGCGACCGCGATCGGCAGCAGCGACCCCGTCATCCCGGTGAGCAGCATCGACGGCGAGTCGAGCACCTCGACGAGCGAGAGCCGCGCCTCGTACTGCTCGGAGGCGTTGCGCGTGAACCGCGGCCACGCCTGCGCTCCCGGAATGAGATCGGACAGCGCGGCGAACATCTGGCAGCCGTTGCAGATACCCAGCCCGAAGGTGTCGGGCCGATGGAAGAAGTCGTGGAATGCCGTCGTGAGCCGTTCGGTGTAGAGCACCGAGCGCGCCCACCCCTCCCCCGCGCCGAGGGTGTCGCCGTAGGAGAATCCGCCACAGGCGACGAGCCCGACCGCCGACGACAGGTCGTATCGCCCGGTCTGCAGGTCGGTCATGTGCACATCGATCGCGTCGAAGCCGGCCCGGTCGAACGCAAAAGCCGTCTCGACGTGGCTGTTGACACCCTGCTCGCGCAGGATCGCGACCTGGGGCCGAGCCCCGAGGTTGAGATAGGGCGCGGCAATGTCGTCGGTGGGCGCGAAGGACGGCCGGACCACGAGCCCGGGCCCGTCGGCTCCGAAAGCCGCATGCTCCTCATCCGCGCAGATCGGGTTGTCCCGCAACGCACAGATCCGCCACGACACCTCGTCCCAGGCCTGCGCGAGATCCCGGAGCGACTCGTCGATGCCGTCCTCACCGGTGACGCTGACGACCACCCGGCGCGACTCGTTGGTCGCACCGACGACGCGTGAGACGGTGCCTAGACCGTGGATCGCCAGCAGATCCAGGACGTCGTCGGTCTTGTCGCCGGGCACGCCGAGCAGAACCCCGAGCTCCTCGGTGAACAGCTCCGCTCGCGACGAGACCGCCAGGTCGACACCGATGGCGCCGGCAAAAGCCATCTCGCACACCGCAGCCCAGAGCCCACCGTCGGATCGGTCGTGATAGGCGGTGATGAGTCGGCGATCCCGCAGGACCGACATCGCGTCAGCGAAGTTGGTGATCGCCGCAGGGTCGTCCAGGTCGGGCACGTCCGTCCCGAAAGCCCCCGACACCTGAGCCGCCATCGATCCGCCCATCCGGTGGCGTCCGCCGCCGAGGTCGACCAGGACGATGGCGGTGTCCGGCAACAGCTGCGGGGTGTAGGTCGTGCGCACGTCCGGCAACGCGGCGAATGCCGTGACGACGAGGGACACCGGTGAGGTCACCTGGCGGTCGTCGCCCGTATCGTCGGTCCAGCGTGTGCGCATCGACATCGAGTCTTTGCCCACGGGCACGGAGATGCCGAGCGTCGGGCACAGCTCCAGGCCGACGGCGCGCACGGTGTCATAGAGCGCGGCATCCTCACCGGGCTCTCCGGCCGCGGCCATCCAGTTGCAGGACAACTTGATCGACGACAGGGAGGGCACGGGTGCGGCGAGCAGATTGGTGATGGCCTCGCCCACGGCCATCCGTCCAGACGCGGGGGCATCGAGGGCCGCGAGCGGCATGCGCTCCCCGCTGGCCATGGCTTCACCGGAGAATCCGACGAGGTCCGCGAGGGTGACAGCGACATCGGCGACCGGCACTTGCCAGGGGCCGACCATCTGATCCCGGTGAGTCAGGCCACCCACGGTGCGGTCGGCGATGGTCACGAGGAAGCGTTTGGAGGCCACCGTCGGGTGCCGCAGGATGGCGTAGGCGGTCTCGCGCAACGCGATCTCATGGAGGTCGAACGCGTCACCGGACCAGGTGACGTGGGCAACATCGCGGGTCATCCGCGGTGGCTTGCCGAGGAGGACCTCCATCGGCATGTCGATGGGGCGGTCGTCGCCCGGGGTGTCCTCCGGCCCGGAGGCCAGGATGAGCTGCCCGTCGTCGCGCGCGACCCCGACGACGGCATAGGGGCACCGCTCTCGATCGGCGAGCGCCGCGAACCGCGCCAGTGCGGCTGGATCAATCGCCAGGACGTAGCGCTCCTGGCTCTCGTTGCACCAGATCTCTTTGGGTGCTAGGCCACTCTCCTCGAGCGGCACAGCGGACAGGTCGAAGCGAGCCCCCAGCTCGGCCCCGTCGACGAGCTCGGGGAAGGCGTTGGACAGGCCTCCCGCGCCGACGTCATGGATCGCGAGGATCGGGTTGTCCTCGCCGAGCGACCAGCAGTGGTTGACGACTTCCTGTGCCCGACGTTCGATCTCGGGGTTGCCCCGCTGGACCGAGTCGAAGTCGAGGTCGGCGGCATTGGTCCCCGAGGCCATCGACGAGGCCGCCCCGCCGCCCATCCCGATCCGCATGCCGGGGCCACCGAGCTGCACGAGCAGGGTCCCCGCGGGGAACGCCACCTTGTGCGTCTGATCCGGGGAGATCGTCCCGAGCCCGCCGGCGCTCATGATCGGCTTGTGGTAGCCGCGGCGCACCCCAGAAACGGTCTGTTCATAGACCCGGAAGAAGCCGCCGAGTCCCGGGCGGCCGAACTCGTTGTTGAAGGCCGCCGCCCCGATCGGCCCGTCCGTCATGATCTCCAGCGGCGAGGCGATGTGCTCGGGCGCCCCATAGGGGTCGGCCTCCCAGGGCTCGGTGGTCCCCGGCAGGTGCAGGTTGGACACGACGAACCCGGTCACGCCCGCCTTGGGCTGCGAGCCGCGACCGGTTGCGCCCTCGTCGCGGATCTCTCCCCCGGCCCCCGTCGCGGCGCCGGCGAACGGCGAGATGGCGGTGGGGTGGTTGTGGGTCTCGACCTTCATCAGGACATGGACGTCGCCTTCGCGGGCGGCATACCGGCTCGGGCCGTCCGGGGACTCCGGCAGCCAGCGGGTCCGGGGTCCCCCGGTGATGACGGACGCGTTGTCGGTGTAGGCCACGACCGTGCCTGCGCCGGCCACGGCCTCGGTGTGCCGAATCATCCCGAACAGGCTGCGAGTCTGGGCCACACCGTCGATCACGAAGTCGGCGTTAAAGATCTTGTGGCGGCAGTGCTCGCTGTTGGCCTGGGCGAACATCATTAGCTCGACGTCGGTCGGGTTGCGTCCCAGGCCCGCGAACGCGTCGACGAGGTAGTCGACCTCGTCGTCGGACAGCGCCAGCCCGTAGGTCGCATTGGCCTCGACGAGGGCGGGGCGTCCGCGCCAGAGCACGTCGACGTGGACCATCTCGTCGGGGTGGCGCTCGTCGAACAGGTGGGTGACGTCGTCGCGGGACGGCAGTGCGGACTCGGTCATCTGGTCGTGCATGAGGTCGGCGACGGCTACCCAGGCGGCGCCGGTCAGTGACTCGCCGGTCAGGACGTACTCGGTGACCCGCTCGACCCGATGGATGTCCAGGCCGCAGTTGTGGACGATGTCGGTGGCCTTGCTCGCCCAGGGCGAGATGGTGCCCAGGCGTGGGGTGACGACCACAACCGTGCCCGCCTCCGGCGACGGCCCGGCATACGGCATGCCATACGTGAGGAGCGAGTTGAGCGCAACGGTGCTGGCCTCGTCGAGGGGTCCGTCGCTGGCGACCTCATGGACGTAGCGGGCCGCGACGCCGGTCACCCCCGGAGCCCGGGTCTGGATCCGTGCCAGCAGCGCGCGGGCACGGAAATCGGACAGGGCGGAGCCGCCAGGGAGGGTAGTCAGCACGAGTCCGTGCGACGTGGTCATGGGCATGACTCCCCACGGGTAGTTCGGCAGGTTCAGTCCCGAGGTTATCCGGCAGGCTCCCCAGAGGTGAATTGAACGGTAGCGGTGGGATGGGCCGGTCCCGGTGGAGCCGGCCCGCGAGGGCGCCGGGGGTCAGCCGATCGTGTGGGTACGGCTGTCGACCGTCAAGGCGTCGACGACACGGCTCTCGACCTCGACCCCGAAGCCTGGGCCGGCCGGAGCGACGAGGCAGCCAGCGTCGTCCAGCTCGAATGCCGCCCCGATGTCGGTCGCGTAGTAGCGGCTCGTCGCGGAGATGTCACCGGGCAGCGTGAAGCCGGGCAGGCTCGCCAAGGCGAGGTTGGCGGCTCGCCCAACCGCGGTCTCCAGGGTGCCGCCGCAGAAGACCGGCACCCCAGACGCGAGGCAGACGTCGTGGATCTGGCGCGCCGTCACATATCCGCCGACCCTCGACGGCTTGATGTTGATGACGTCCGCCGCGCCCAACCGGATGGCCGTCATCGCATCGCTGAGCGAGAGGATCGACTCGTCTAGACACACGGGCGTGCCCCGTCCGGCAGCGAGCGCCTGATGGGCGAGCAGCTCGTGCCGGGCGAACGGCTGCTCGAGCAGGAGCAGCCCATACGCATCCAGCCGCCGCAGCAGCGGGATGTCGGCGGCGGTGTAGGCCTGGTTGGCATCGACCTGGAGCGGCAACTCATCGCCGAAAGCCTCCCGCACGGCCCGCACGGGCTCCAGGTCCCACCCAGGCGCGATCTTGAGCTTGACCCGGCGATAGCCGTCGTCGAGATAGCCCTGGACCCACGCCAACAGGGTGTCGATGTCCCCCGGGATCCCCACGGACACCCCGACCGCGATGGGACGACGCGCCGATCCAAGGAAGTCGACAAAGGGCATGGCGTGGCGACGCAACTGGGCGTCGAGCACGGCCGTCTCCACGAGCGCCTTCGCAATCTGGTGACCAGGAACGTCGGCGAATGCCGCCCGCACCTGACCCACGGTCATCGGCCCCTGGGCGACGAGCGGCGCGAGTGCCGGCAGGAGCAGCCGATCCAGCGCGAGGCGGACGCCGTCGATGTATTCGGGGAAGTACACCGGCTCGGCGTCCGCGGCCGACTCGGCCCAGCCACTCACCCCATCGGCGTCGACCCATTCCAGAGTGAGGACGTCCCGGACGGTCTCCTCGCCCTTGCTCGTCCGGAATGGTCGCACGAGCGGCATGGCGAGCCGACGGAGGTGCACGGTGGCGGTGCTCATGAGGGGTCCTCCTGCGGCTCGGTTTGGGTGTCGATCTGTGGGCTGCTGCCCCGCGGGGTGAAGACGTAGTGCCCGGTGTCGTTGACGCCGACGGGCCGCAGCCCGGCAGCGAACAATTCGGTGAATGCCGCCCGCGCCGCCAGCCGCCACCGCATGCCCAGGGCGGGATCTGCCCGCCGCAACCCCTCGATGTCCGCCGGGATCGCGGCCAGGACCACGGCGGGTGGGGAGCCCGCGGCATTCGTCATGTCGCTCAGCGGGACGTCGCGGAGCGGGATGTGCCGCGGCCCGTCCGGCCCGTCGGCGAGGGCGACGGGGGGCGCCACGGCATTCGCGGGCGCGGCATTCGCGGGCACGTCCCGCCCGCCTGGCTCAGCGCTGAGGTCCCAGCGGACGACGAACCGATCGGTCAGGTCGCCCCGATTCACGGCGTCATGCATGGGCGGGTAGTAGTCGGTCCGGAAGTCCACAACCTGCCCGCCGAGGCGGTCGAGGTTGAAGTGAGCGTTGCGCCGGATGAGCGGGTCGTAGGTCCAGACCATCGAGGTCACCCCTCGCTCCAAGGCCCAGGCCCGTTGCGCCAGTTTGAGCTGCCGGCCCAGCCCCTGTCCCGCCGCCGACGCCGCGACTCCGGCGATATAGGAGAACAGGCTGTCGCTGCCCGGGCCGCCGGTGAATCCGACGGTCGAGCCGACCAGCTCCCCGCTAGGCGACCAGGCGCCAAGGACGCAGCCCCCAGCATGGGTGATCGAGACCATGAGATCGGCGGGGACGGGAGACTCGCTGACCGGCAGGCCCCAGATGTCGGCATAAAGCGCGGCGGCGGCGACCCGGTCCTCATGGGTCACGATCTCCTCGAAACGCACCTGTCCGTCGTTCACCATGGGGACAGCATGCCGGACACAATGGACCCCACCGCAGGTGCGGGGAGCATAGGCGGGGAAAGGGAGACCATGGCGAGGATCGTTGTCCTTGGGGCATCCGGGAGCATGGGTCGCAAGGTGGCCGAGGTGCTCACGGCAGCGGGGCATGACGTGGTGCGCGCCTCGCGCGCGACCGGAGTCGATGCAGTCTCGGGATCGGGGCTGTCGGCGGCATTCGCGGGGGCCGACGCCGTCGTGGACTGCCTCAACATCGTGACCAATGTCCGCGGGAAGGCGGTCACGTTCTTCACGGCCGCGGCGGAGCGAGTCCTCGCGGCGGCCGAGCAGGCCGGGGTCGGCCACCTCGTCGTGCTGTCCATCGTCAACACCACGGATCCCACGGTGAGGGGTGCGCTGGGCTACTACGGGGGCAAGGCGGCTCACGAGGAGGCGTATGCCGCGGGCGACGTCCCGCTGACGGTGGTCGCGACGACCCAGTGGTTCGACCTCGCAGAGCAGTTCCTCACCCAAGCGAGGGTGGGGCCGCTGGCGCTGGTGCCGAGCATGATGCTGCAACCGGTCCATCCCGCTGCCGCCGCGGACCTGCTGTCTGAGGTCGCTGTCGGCGACCCGCAGGGGCGTGTCCAGCTCGCCGGGCCGGAGCGGATCCGCGCCGACGAGATGACGCGCCGGCTGGCTCAGGTCCGGGGGGATGGGGTACGGGTCCTGGGAGTTCCCTTCCCCGGCAAGGGGTTTCGTCGCGATGGACTGCTCCCGCGCGGGGACTTCCAGACGGATCCGCGCACGTATGCCGCGTGGCTCGCGGACTAGAAGCTCAGGCCCGTGAGCCGCTCGTAGGCCTCGATGTACGTGGCGCGCGTCGCCTCGACGACCTCCTCCGGCAGCGCTGGCGGCGCCTGCCCCGAGTCCTTGTCCCAGCCGGAGGCAGGCGACATCAACCAGGCGCGCACGAACTCCTTGTCGTAGCTGGGCTGCGCCCGTCCCGGCTGCCATTGATCCGCCGGCCAGAATCGCGACGAGTCGGGGGTGAGCACCTCGTCGGCGAGGACGAGCCCCGCATCGCCCCGCCCAAACTCCACCTTGGTGTCGGCGATGAGAATGCCGCGCTCGGCCGCGATCTCGTTGCCCCGACTCAGGATGGCGATGGTCAGGTCACGCACGTGGGCGGCCTCGTCCGCCCCGAGCTCGGCCTCGACCGCGGCATACGGCATGGGCTGGTCATGCTCACCGTCGGGGGCCTTGGTCGAGGGGGTGAAGATCGGCTCCGGGAAGCGCGATCCGTCGACCAGTCCTGGCGGCAGGGCCAGCCCGCTCACGGTGCCATCGGCGCGATACTCCCGCAGACCTCCGCCGGTGAGGTAGGCCCGGGCAACGCACTCGACGGGCAGCATCGACAGGCGACGCACGAGCACCGCCCGGCCGACCACCTCGGCAGGCACGTCCGGGGGAGTCGCGGAGATGACGTGGTTGGGCACGAGATCAGCGAGCTGGTCGAACCACCACAGCGACAGCCGGGTCAGCACCTCGCCCTTGTCGGGGATGGTCGGGGACAGCACATAGTCAAAGGCGCTGATCCGGTCGGAGGCTACGAGGAGGAGTTGATCCTCGCGCACTCTTCCATCCGGAGCGACCGGGGCATAGAGGTCGCGGACCTTGCCCGAGTACATGTGGACGAACCCGGGCAGCGTGAGGGCGGGCGGCATACCGACAGTGTTCCAGCCCTCCCGGGTGAGATGTATCAGCGCGCTACCCGGGCACTCTTCATGGACAGGTCGGGGCGGCTAGCCGAGGGGGCGCCCCGACCAGGGGGTGCGAGGAGCAGGGGCCCCGCGCAGGGCGTCAGGCAGTGGGCACCACGACGTCGCCGCGGGCCGCCCGCTTCGCGATGTCGCCCCGACGTTGGGCCCCGTCGAACGCCACGAGGTCGGCAGCGGCGTAGGCACCGACGCGCGCCTCGTCCAAGGACGAGCCTGTGGCTGTCACCGACAGGACGCGGCCACCGGCGGTGACCAGCGTCCCGTCATCGTCGAATGCCGTGCCGGCGTGCAGGACATAGGCGGTCGGCAGCTCCTCGAGGCCCGGGTCCAGCGTGATCGGGTCGCCCGTGCGGGGGGTGGCGGGATAGCTCTGCGCGGCCACGACCACGGTGACAGCCGCGTCGGGCGACCACCGGAGGGCGGGAGCCTGGTCCAACTGGCCGCGCGCGGCGGCATTCAGGAGTTGCCCCAAGGGACTGAGCAAGCGAGCCAAGACCACCTGGGTCTCGGGGTCACCGAAGCGGGCGTTGAACTCGATGACTTTGGGACCGCGCGCGGTCAGTGCAAGGCCGATGAAGAGGGTGCCCACGAATGGGGTGCCGCGTCGGGCCATCTCCTCGATCGTGGGTCGGGCCACCTGTGCGACGACACGCTCGACGAGATCGGCGGGCGCCCAGGGCAGCGGGGAGTAAGCCCCCATGCCGCCGGTGTTGGGGCCGGCGTCGCCGTCGAAGATCCGCTTGAAGTCCTGGGCGGGCGCCAGCGGGACGACGACTTCGCCGTCGCACACGCAGAACAGGGAGACCTCAGGGCCGTCCAGGAACTCCTCGATGACCACGCGCCCCTCCGGCTTGGCCAGACAGGCGCGGGCGTGGGCCAGCGCCTCCTCGTGATCATCGGTGACGACGACCCCCTTGCCTGCGGCCAAGCCGTCGTCCTTGACGACATGCGGGGCACCCAGGGCGTCCAGTGCCTCGGTGACCTCGTCCACGGTGGTGCAGACATGCGCGAGCGCGGTGGGGACACCGGCCGCCGACATGATCTCCTTGGCGAAGGACTTGCTGCCCTCCAGCGCCGCCGCATCCCCGCTGGGACCGTAGACGGCGAAGCCCGCGGCGCGCAGGACGTCGGCCACCCCGGCCACGAGGGGAACCTCGGGGCCGATGACGACCAGGTCGATCGTCAGGTCGCGCGCGAGGGCGACGAGAGCGTCTGCATCGGTGACCCCGCCCGGGATCGCCTCGCAGCGGGCGATGAGGCCGATGCCGGGGTTGCCCGGTGCGGCCACAATCGCCTCGACGAGCGGATCTGCGGCTAGCGAACGGACGAGGGCGTGCTCCCGGGCACCGGAGCCGACGACGAGTACCTTCACGCAGACCAGCGTAGGCGCTGGCGGGAGGGGCAGATCGCGCCGGCGAGGCGATAGCGAGAGCGGCCGCCGAGGTGGTTCAGACCTGCTGAGCCTCGTCGTTTTCCGGACACGGACCCACCGGGTCTCCTACCCTCTCTGCAGTGGGTCGGGGCGACATCGGGGAGGGCAACACATGCGGGTGCGCGTGAGGGCAGAACGCGACGGCCCCGGGGAGCAGGGGGGGAGGGCCCCGGGGCCGCCGCGTTCGTCCGCACACTCCACGGCCAGGGGGTGCCGGAGCCGTGCAGGACATCGACTTAAGTCGACAAGACGAACTCTGACATGCGGACCCAACCCGCGTAAAGTTCAACCATGTCGGATCGCCGTCAATGGCGGAGACCCGATGAGGTTCGCGGAAAGAGAGTCCGTCCCATGCCCCTCCCGATCGACCCGGTCAGCGGTGGCCCCATGACGTCCTCCACCTCCCGATCCCACGATCCGGCCGACGATCTGTCGGGCCTCGACGAGGGCTGGCTCGGCGAACTCGAGGACGACGCCGCCCTGCGCCTCTATCTTTCGCTCGTGCGGCTGCCCAACCCGACAGTGGCCAAACTGGCCGCGCACGGCGTACCGACAGCCGTCATCTCTGAGTCCCTCCCCGTCCTCGAACGCCGAGGCATGATCGAGTTCCGGCCCGACGGCGTCCTCATCGTCACGCCCCCGGACATTGCCGTCCCCGCCTACGTCGCCGCTCTGGAGCGCCGGGCCCGCAGCACTCGGCGCACCACGAGCCAGCTCCACGAGCTGTACACCCGTACCCATATCGAGCATGAGGAGCCGTTGGACCCCGGCCGGATCGACGCGCGGGCCCTGGTCGGACCCGCCGACCTGGCGCACACCCGGGGCCAGGTCATCGCCTCGGCTGTCGAGACGCTGATCATCCTTATCCCCGGCCAGCATGGACCCCATCTGGCCGATGTCGCCCAGGCGCTCCACGGGATCGACCCGGCCGTGGACCGTCACGTCGTCGCCGACCTGGGCGCGCTCGAGGCCGAGGGTGCGCTCGATGCCCTCCTGGACCTCCAGCACGGCGGCGTCGATGTCCGGCTGGCTCCCCAGATCCCGCACGGACTCCTCGTCGTCGATCAGGACCTGTTCGTCATCGATGTTGCCGAGCCGGCCGCCACCCAGGACGGCGAGATCACGCCCGTGTCGTCGTTCGTGATCAGACATCGGGCCCTGGCCGCCTCGGTCAAGAGCCTCGCCCAAACGATCGCCGCCCAGGCCTCTCCGCTGTCGCGCTCGGAATCGACCCCAGCCAGCCGCGCCGATGTACGCACTCAGCACATCCTGGCGCTCCTCGCCGCAGGTGCGACCGACACGGTCATCGCGCGTCAGGTACGCGTCTCCCAGCGCACCGTCGAGCGGCACATTCGCCAGGTCATGGACTCGCTGGGCGCCTCGACCCGATTCCAGGCCGGCGTCCAGGCTGCGCGTCGGGGGCTGGTGCGGACCGATGGGCCACCCGACAAGGTCTAAACTTGTTCTTCTGCCCAGTACCGGATCCGACCACCGGAGTTCATTCGTGACCTCACCCGCTCCCCATGGGGACAGCGCCGTCGTGGCCGCGGAGATCGCCGCGGAGCAGGCGCACGTCGACCGGGTCTATGACGAGCTGGCCAAGGCGAGCCGCCGCGCCGCCGATGTGGCCGCCGACGGTCTCGCGCGCGGCCGCACTGACCGGGTCGGGGTGGCCCGGGACGAGGAGCTGACCGGGCTCTTCGAACGGGACGCCCTGATGTATGCCGCCGCGCGCCGTCGGGCCTCCATCGACAGCCAGTTCGAGGGCCTGGTCTTCGGCCGCCTCGACCTCGGTGAGGCGACCACGCCCGCTGCACGCGAGGTCCGCCACATCGGCCGGCTCGGGGTCCGCGACGACGACTACGAACCCCTCGTCGTGGATTGGCGAGCCCCCGCTGCCGCCGCCTTCTATCGGGCCACCCCCGTGGACCCGATGGGGGTCGTTCGCCGCCGCGTGCTGCGGTGCAAGGGCTCCACCGTCGTCGGCGTCGAGGACGACCTGATGGTCCCGGAGGCGCCCGACGACCTCGTCGTCGTCGGTGACGGCGCCCTCATCGCCGCCCTTACCCGCTCCCGCGGACGCCAGATGCGCGACATTGTCGCCACCATCCAGCGGCACCAGGACGAGGCCATTCGGGCGCCGGCCCGCGGGATCACGGAGATCAGCGGCGGCCCCGGCACGGGCAAGACCGTGGTCGCCCTCCATCGGGCGGCCTACCTGCTCTACGCCAACCGTCGACGCTTTGAGCACGGCGGCATTCTGGTCGTCGGGCCGTCCGCCGCTTACACCGCCTACATCGAGCGGGTCCTGCCCTCCCTCGGCGAGGACAGCGTGCACCTGAGGGCCCTTGGCGACCTCGTCGACGGCGTCACCGCGATCGTGCTCGATCAGCCGGAGGTGGCCCAGATCAAGGGCAGCCTGCGGATCCGGCGCCTCTTGGCCCGCGCCGCAGCCCTCCCGCCCGCAGATGCGCCCCAGGCCTTCCGGGCGTTCGTCATCGGGTTCGCTGTGCGCCTCGACGCCCCCGAGCTAGCGCGTTTGCGCGCTCAGGTGCTGCGCACCCATCAGCACAACCTCGGCGTCGAGGCCGCTCGCGCCGCGCTCGGCGAGGCCGCGTGGCGCCAGATGCGCGGCCACGGCGAGCGCGCCGACTTCCTCGAGGCCTTCGAGCAGTCTCGCGACGTTGACGACTTCCTCGCCGCGTGGTGGCCCCAAGTCGACCCGCGCGAAGCCCTGCTCCGGCTCACTGACACCGACACTGTCGTCGCCTTGGCCCGGGGGGTCCTTGACCACGAGGAGGCCGCGGCCTTTGCCCTGTCGATGGTCCGCGCACGCCGCGAGGGCATCTGGTCGGTCGCCGATGTCGCGCTCATCGACGACCTCGCCGCGCGGCTGGGCCCGGTCCAGGACGCACCGGTGGAGGAGCGGTCCTTCTATGACATCGAGGCCTTCGACGACCTGGAGTCGTACGGCGTGCGGGATGTGAGCAGCCGCGGCTCGGCGACTGTCTCGTCGCGGGCGGCATTCGCTCCGGCCAACCCCCTCGACGCCCTGCTGCGCGGCCGCATCGAACGCCCCAGCTCTTACGCCCACGTCCTGGTCGACGAAGCCCAGGACCTGTCCCCGATGCAGTGGCGGATGGTCGGGCGTCGCGCCCGCGGGGCCTCGTGGACGGTCGTCGGCGACGCGGCCCAGGCCTCCTGGCCCGATCGTCGGGAGGCCGACGCGGCCCGCGATGAGGCCTTCGACGGTCAGCCCCGGCGGCATTTCCACATGGACACCAACTACCGCAACGCCCGCGAGGTGTTCGACTACGCGCGCGACGTGATCCTGCCGGTGGTGCCGGACGCCGACATTCCGAATGCCGTGCGCGAGACCGGCGTTGACCCCGTTGACGTGGTCACCGCAGATGTCGTCGCGGCCGTCGGCGACGCGGTCGACGCGCTGCTCAGCGAGGTTGAGGGGTCGATCGCGGTGATCGTGCCCGCGCGGTGGAGTGATCGACTCGCCCAGTTCGCCGATGCCGGCGACGGACGGGTCCAGGTGATCTCACCGCTGGCCACCAAAGGCCTGGAATGGGACGCGACGGTCGTGGTGGATCCGGACGCGATCGTCCACGAGGCCCCCGGTGGCGTGCGCGTGCTCTATGTCGTGCTCACCCGGGCCGCGCACCGGATGACCGTCATCCGCCCCGCCTGACGCGTCCGTTCCTGCTGACCCACCCCTCCCAGCTGCCCCAACTTTCCCGCCTGAAGCGCGAACGTGCGGGTTCGCAGGGGAAGTTAACCCCTGCGAACCCGCATGTTCCGTGCAGATCGAGCTCGTCTCGAGCGGCGCACGCCAAGCGGAGCCGCACCTGGGCCCGGGTCCGCGCACCGGCCCTCACTGATCGCCTCATGCAGGTGAGCCGGGCTTGGGCGGCCTGTCTCAGGCAGCCCCGCCTCACATCCGGTCGTTCGTGACCCGTGCGCCCGGTCGCCGGCACGGCATTCGGACGATCGACCGCCACCGGTCCGACGAGAACGTGCGGGTTCGCACGGGAAAACAACCCCTGCGAACCCGCACGTTCGCGCTTGAGGCGGGAAAGTTGGGGCAGCTGAGGCGCGCGCGGGATCAGCCGGTGGCGACATGGGAGCGCAGGACGCCGCGCCAATGCTGCGCGAGCGGCTCGGCGAACCGGTCCGCCCCGGAGGTGACCTCCTGCAGGAGCAACGCCGCCTCGGCCTCGCCGGCCGCGACGAGGTCGGCGGGGTACCCGAACACCCGCTGGTGCTCGACCCACTCGTCCTCATCGTCCAGATAGACCGACCCATCAAAGCGTTGACACACGTCGAGGTCGAGGTCGACCGCCTCGAACCGGTCGCCCACCACCTGGGGCAGGGTCGTCACGTCCACGTAGAGCCGCAGGACCAGCCGCGGTACGGGCTCGTAGAAGGTCGCCGTGTAGTGCCGATCGCGAGCCCAGCACCCCACTTGCCACCCGTCGGCGACGAACGAACTCGTCGGCTTGACGTATGGCGTCCCCGGCGGCTGGCCGTACCACCGGCCGTACTCGTCCTCGCCGAGGTAGACCGGGCCACCCTGCGAGGTCCAGTGCGGGGTCCCGTCGAACTTGCGCCACGCGACCGTGACCGGGTCCCCGGGTCGTAGTTCAGACGGCATTCCGAATGCCGTGCGCTCCCCCATCACCGACAGCGTCAGTCCGGCAGGAGCGAATGCCGCTCGATGATCTCGTGGCGTCCCGGCCCGACCCCGATCGCGGACACCCGGGCGCCGATGAGCTCCTCGACGCGCAGCACGTAGCGCTGGGCCGCGGGTGGCAGCTCCTCGAAGGTGCGGCAGCCGGAGATGTCCTCCCACCAGCCATCGAGCATCTCGTAGATGGGGCGCGCATGGTGGAAATCGGTCTGGCCCAGCGGCATCTCGTCGTGCCGAACCCCGTCGATCTCGTAAGCCACGCACACCGGCACTTGCGGGAACCCCGTCAGCACGTCGAGCTTGGTGATGACGAAGTCGGTCACGCCATTGATCCGGTTTGCGTAGCGGCCAATGACGGTGTCCAGCCAGCCGCAGCGGCGGGGTCGCCCGGTCGTCGTGCCGTACTCGGCGCCGACCTTGCGCAACGTCTCCCCGTTGTCGTCGAAGAGCTCGGTCGGGAACGGGCCTTCCCCCACGCGCGTCGTGTAGGCCTTGAGGATCGCGATGACCTTGGCCACGCGGGTCGGCGGAATGCCGGACCCGGTGCACGCTCCGCCCGCGGTGGCCGACGAGGACGTCACGAACGGGTAGGTCCCGTGATCGACGTCGAGCAGAGTGGCCTGGCCGGCCTCGAGCAGGACGTTCTGGCCGGCGTCGAGCGCCCGCTCGAGCTCCAACGAGGTGTCGGTGACCATGGGCGCGAGCCGGTCGGCATACGACCGCAGCTCCTGGACCACCAACTCGGTGTCGGCGCCGCGGGTGTTGTAGATCTTGACCAGCACCTGGTTCTTGAAGTCCAGGGCCGCCTCGACCTTCTGGCGCAGGATGTTCTCGTCGAACAGGTCCTGAATCCGAATGCCGATCCGGTTCATCTTGTCGGCGTAGGTAGGGCCGATGCCACGGCCGGTCGTGCCGATCCGGCGCTTGCCAAGGAACCTCTCGGTGACCTTGTCCAAGGTGCGGTTGTAGGGCGGGATGACGTGAGCGCTGCCGCTGATCCGCAGTCGACTCGTGTCGACGCCGCGGGCCTGCAGCGCGTCAAGCTCCTGGAACAGCACGGCCAGGTCCACGACGACGCCGTTGCCGATGATCGGGACGACATTGGGCGAGAGGATCCCCGAGGGCAGCAGGTGCAGCGCATACTTCTCGCGCGTCCCGTCCGGACCCTCGATGACCACGGTGTGGCCGGCGTTGTTGCCGCCGTTGAACTTCACGACGTAGTCGACGCCACTGCCCATGAGGTCGGTGGCCTTGCCCTTGCCCTCATCGCCCCATTGGGCCCCGACGAGCACGATTGCCGGCACGGACCGCTCCTTTTCGTCTGCCGCGGAACCGACTCGACGTGGGTCCGCCGGCGGATCCCTCGCGGATGCGAGACAACACAACACGCAAGGCCCGTCGCCAGCGGCGAGGGCCTCGTACCCGGCCACTCTAGCGTGCTGCCCTCAGCGGCAGCCCTGCGCGTCGTCAGCCGGTCGCTGCGGCCTCTCGGGCGGCGCGCTCCAGCGCGGCGCCCAGCTGGAACCTCGTCTCCACTCCATGAGCCGCCATCAGACCGGCGATCCGTCGGCGGATGGTGCGCAATCCGAGCCCCATGATCCGGGCGATCGCCTCGTCCTTGAGCCCGAAGCCGAGCAACTCCAGGAGGCGTTCGTCATCCAGAGGCATGGACGGGGATCGCGTGAGCGACCGGGCCGTGGCCCAGGAGGCGTCGAAATAGGCGCGGAATGCCGCCACGACGAGCGGCTCGCGGACCAAGACATATCCCTGGCTGGGATCTCCCCAGGCGGCGACGGTCAGCACCAGGTCGTCTCCTAGGAGGACGAACTGGGTCTGGGTCGCCGGGCAGACTCGCTGGACTTCGCCCCAGGCCGCCCGGCCCGAGGTGAAGGAGATCCCGGCCGTCGTGCCAAGAATCGTCGAGGGGTACAGGGTCCAAAAGGAGCGCCCGGACCTGATTCGGTCCTGCCCGGCCTGCCCGACCTCGTCGGCACCGGCGGGGCCACCGTCGAGATCCATGACATAGCTGCGGACCGTCCCCCGAGCCGTCGACACCAGGTGGGGCAAGATTGCCCGCGTCGTGTCGGCCGCCAGCGGTTCGAGAACGAGCGGGGTCGCGTCCGCCTCCGCGGCAGCCTCGAGGCGGTTCAACGCCGCCTGCGCTTGGGACAGTTGGTCCTGCCAGGCCTGCGCCGTCCCCGAGGCGAACTGGAGGAATCGCTGCAGGTCGACCACCGGATCGAACTCGGGCGCGGGCTGCTGCACCATGGGACCCTCCTCATCTGCCAGGCGGACACCTGGCGAACCCCAAGATATTCTATCGGCAGCATGCTGCCATTGGCAGTTTAGTGCCGCCCTAGGGTGGCGCCGATGTGTTTGACTTCTCAACGTCGCGCCGGTGTGGCAGGGGACGCCCCAGGTGTGACATAGCGCTTCGGCGCGGGCCCTGGCAGGGGGCTTTTGGAGGGGCCCGTTCGGCAGATCGGGCCCCTCTTCCTGCGTCGCCCCTCGATCGGGGTCGCGCTGGGCTCGCCTTGTAGGCCCCCGGGGGCTGGCTGGCCAACCCCTGGGGACCGGAGGGCCAGGTCGGGGGAGTACCTATCTCCAGCCGCTTCGAGCACGCCTCACCCGCCCCGGTGGCCTGACCTCACAAGCCGAGGATGCGGGCACCCTCACTCGACGAGGCCCGCAGCAGCTCGGCACAGCGGCGCTCCTCCTCGATCTCACCGAGGGCATCCGCCGCCCGCGACAGGGCAGCCACGGCCCGCAGGAAGCCGCGATTGGGCAGGTGCTCCCACGGGATGGGCCCTTGGCCCCGCCACCCAGCGCGTCGCAGAGCGTCCAGGCCCCGGTGGTAGCCGGTGCGAGCATAGGCATACGCAGCCACCCACTCCTCTCGGGCCAGGGCGTCCTCGGCCAGGACTGCCCAGGCCAAGGAGCTGGCCGGGTGCGCGGCCGCGACAATTGCCGAGTCGGTGTCGGGCGAGGCATCCGCGGCGGGATCGGGCGGCAAATAGGTGGCCGGAATCCCCAGAAGGTCGTGTGTCATGGCCCCCACTTTCTCAGACCTGCCTCATTGGCGCTCACGGTTGCCGACGCCCGGGCCCCTCTGCGAGTCCTCTGCAGCACCCGTTCCAGGCTCCGACCTCCTGGGATCGCGTGGCCCGCCCCCGCAACGGCAGCGGGGCCGGACACCGCGATCGGCGTCCGGCCCCACCCGTGCAGATGAGCGGGCGATTAGCCCGCGTGGGTCCCGGCGGAGCGCAGGTTCTGGCAGGCCTCGACGACCCGAGCCGCCATGCCGGCCTCGGCGTCCTTGCCCCAGGCGCGCGGGTCGTACTGCTTCTTGTTGCCAACCTCGCCGTCAACCTTGAGGACGCCGTCGTAGTTGCGGAACATCCAGTTCGCGACCGGGCGGGTGAAGGCGTACTGGGTGTCGGTGTCGACATTCATCTTGACCACGCCGTAGTCGACCGCAGCCGCGATCTCCTCGGGCAGCGACCCCGAACCACCATGGAAGACCAGGTGGAACGGCTTGGAGCCACCTGGCAGACCGAGCTCGGTGGCCGCGGCCTCCTGGGCGGCCTGGAGCACGTCCGGCCGGAGCTTGACGTTGCCCGGCTTGTAGACGCCGTGCACATTGCCGAAGGTCAGCGCGGTCATGTAGTAGCCCTGGGCGCCGGCGCCCAGCGCGCGCACCGTGGCGATGGCGTCCTCGGGGGTCGAGTAGAGCTTGTCGTTGATGGCGTTCTCAACGCCATCCTCTTCGCCACCGACGACGCCGACCTCGATCTCGAGGATCACGTTCGCTGCGTTGCAGCGGGCGAGCAGATCCTGGGCGATCTCGAGGTTCTCAGCCAGCGGCACGGCCGACCCGTCCCACATGTGACTCTGGAAGATCGGGAGCCCGCCGCGGTCGACCCGCTCTTGGGACAGCGTGAGCAGGGGGCGGACGAAGCTGTCCAGCTTGTCCTTGGGGCAGTGGTCGGTGTGCAGCGCGATGTTGACGGGGTAGTTCTTGGCGACCTCCGCGGCATACGCCGCGAGCGCCACGGCGCCGGTCACCATGTTCTTGATCGTCGACCCGGACGCGTACTCGGCCCCGCCGGTCGAGACCTGGATGATGCCGTCGGAGCCGGCCTCGGCAAAACCGCGGATGGCCGCGGTCACCGACTGGCTCGACGTGATGTTGATCGCCGGGTAGGCGAACGCGCCGTCCTTGGCGCGGTCGAGCATGTCCCGGTAAACCTCGGGGGTAGCAATGGGCATAAGGGCCCCTCCTCGTGAGCAGGATCACTTTCCACCCCGATCCTTCCACTGCCCGGTATGCCGTGCGCACCCGGTCAGCCCGTGGACCGCGTCACACTCCCGCTCGGGAGTGCTCGGGCGTGCTCGACATCACCGACTTGTCAGACGGGCGCGGTCCGACCATGCTGCCAACCGTGACCGTGGACAAGGGGATCGGGGACGTGGACCAGGGACTCAGTGAGCTCATCGCGCGTTATCTGGCCCCGGCCGACAAGGGAGGTCCGGTCTTCATCGGGGACACCGAATGGTCCCCGTTCGTCGACGGTATCGCCTACTACGCCGAGCTCGACACGATGCTGGACCGGGTCGGCCCGGGCGACGCTGTGCTCATCGCCGGTCTGCAGATGTCTCCCGAGATCGACCTGCTCGGGAGGAGCCCCGAGGACGAGGGCTACCGCCCGGTCGTCGACCGTCTCGCGGAGCTGGCGCACGATGGGACCGATGTCCGGATTCTGTTGTCCGGCGCCGTGTTCTCCGGCGGCCTGTCCTTCCTGCCCTTCGGCCCGTTTCGCGCCAACATCGAGGCCGCCCGCATCATGCGGGGGTGGCTCCCCTCGACCCGGGACACCGGCCGCCCCCCGCTGCGGGACCAGGTGCTCGTGGACTGGTCGGGCGCGCTGATCGGATCCAACCACCAGAAAGTGGCGCTCTTTCGGATCGGTGACGAGCTCACGGCATTCGTCGGCGGTTTGGATATCTCGGTCAACCGGTTCGACGAGGATCCCCACGATCGGATGGAGCTGTCCGGACGCTGGGGCTGGCACGACGGCTCGGTCCGGCTGCGTGGCCCGGCCGCCGAACAGGTCTGGGAGGTGTTCCGCTACCGGTGGGGAGTCGCTGCAGCGCTCCCCCGCCGGTACTGGATGCTCTCGATGGGCGGCGTTGGGGTCCTCAACCCACCGACGCGGCCCTTGACCGTGCCCGAGCCTCCGCCTCAGCCGGCCCGGCCCGGCGGGCATCGCGCCGTCAGCGTGGCCCGCTCGTTCAGCCCCTACGCCATCGACAGCGTGCGGCTGCTCAATCGGGTCGAGCGCCCGGACCTGCCCAAGGGCGGGGTGCGGGAGATCTTCCACACGCTGGCCAGCGCGATCGAGGGGGCCCAGCGCTACGTCTATGTCGAGGACCAGTACCTCAAGGAGATGCCCGGCGGGGACTGGCGCTACACGATGTACGGCCCGCTGCGCGACGCCGCCCGGCGCGGCGTCAAGGTCATCCTCGTCGGGTCCGGCAAACGCGATCCCGCCGATGGCGGCAAGATCGACCTCGACCCCTGGTTGACCGGTGATCTGCGGCGCCGCCTCGTGGATCGGATCCCCCCGCACACCCGCAGCAATGTGGTCATGTACCGGATCGCCAACCTCACGGTGCACACCAAGATCGTGCTCGTTGACGACCGGTTTGGGTGCATTGGCTCGGCGAACTTCTTTGGCCGCAGCATGGTCGGGACCGACACCGAGCTGTCCAGCGCGATCGTCACCACCGGCACCGAAGTGCGGGACCTGCGCGTCGCCCTGTGGGCCGAGCACCTGCGCACGCCGCTGACCGACGAAGTGCGGCCCCACCTGGAGGACCTCGAGATGGCGTTGGGGATCTGGCGTCAACGGTGGCTCCCGGCGACGGCTGACCCCGACACCTGGAGGCGGGCGGGCAGTCCCCACGGCTTTGCTCCGCGAGAGCAGATGCTCGTCCCGTGCGCCTACTCGCGGAGGACCCGATGACCAGCACGCCAGCGAATGGCGTCGCGGCGATTTTCGACCTCGACAAGATTCTCCGCTCGAGTGTGACCCTGCTGATGCTGAGCAAGGGCCTGGATCGGACCGATCGGGCCGAGAACCTGGTCGCGATGGCGGGGAGCAAGGCCACCGCCCCGGCACGCCGACGTGCTGGCCTCGACGAGCCAGCGAACAAGCAGGCACCGGTGTTTGGGGCCATCGCCGGGAGGTCCACCGCCGAGGTGCAGCGCTGGGCCCGTCAGCTCGCGACCCGCGAGATCCTGCCGCGGGTCCACCCCCAGGTGGTCGAGATGATCGCCCGCGCCCACCAGAGCGGAATGCGCACCATCTTGGTCACGGGGGCCCCCGACGTCGTCGCCAGGGCGGTCGCCGCCACCCTGGACATCGACGACGTGGCCGCCACCATCCCGGAGATCGATGATGGTGGGCGCTACACCGGACGGCCGGAGGTCGGGCTCCTGGAAGGCCCGACCAAACTCGCCGCCGTCGAACAGATCGCGCAGACGCAGGGAGTCGACCTGGCCCGCAGCCACGTCTACTCAGACCAGTTGGGGTCCCCCGAGCTGCTCGATGCGGCCGGCTTCCCCCACGTGATCAACCCGACCGGGGCGACCCGCGGGAAGGCCCTCGAACGCGGTTGGGCCATTCACGAGATCCGTTCTGTGCACTGGTTGTGGGTCGCCGAACTGCCGGGACTGGGGACCCTGGGTGCCCTTGGCGCGGGATTCATCGGCGGCCTCGCGGTCGGCGGTCGGCGTCGGCGATCGGGGTCGTCAGTCCGGTGAAAGGGTGACGCTCAAGCGCGCCAGCAACTCCTGACGCGACGAGGCGTTGGACCGTCTCTTGATCCGCGCCATGTGGTGCTCGATGGTCTTGGCCGACAGGTACAGACGCTGGCCGATCTCTTTGTAGGTCAGGCCCTGCAACACCAACACGGCGACCTCGCGCTCGCGAGGGGAGAGCTCGACCCGGCCGAGGTGCTGCGGCGACTGACGCGGCATGCCGGCCGAGGTCTTGACCGGCACCTCGGGCCGCGGCTGCAGGTCTCGGGCGACCTCAAGCAGCACGCTCGGAGCTCGAGCTTGGGTGGATCGCGCCGCCCCGTGGGCCGCCAGCCGGGCACCGTCCCAGGACAACCCTTTGCGGCCCAGGCCTTGCGCCGCCTCGACCACGTTGTTGACATCGGCATCGCCGGTCAAGACTCCAAGCCAGGCCCGGCCAGCGGCAGCGAGCGTCGCCGCGAACGAACTGCGCCCCGTCAAGGCGGCCAACGCGCGGGCATGGGGGACCAGGTCGCTCGGACTCTCGGAGGCGATCGCGGCCTGAATGCCGTACCAATGGAAGAGGGGGGCAAACGACAGCGGTTGGTCCAGGCGGTCCAGGATGGCGCCCGCGACCTGCCACACCGGACGACTCACGGCGGGTTCGCGCATGCGGGCGGCTGCGAGATGGATCTCGCCCAACGCAAGCAGGTCGAAGAGCCCAGGAACCAGCCCGATGACCGTCGGTCGCGCCTCGCCCCACATGCGGGTGAGTGCGGCCAGATCGTCCTGCCGGCGAGCCAGCCCGAGCCGGAGGGCCAAGATCCAGATACGGTCCCGACCGATCCGCGGATCGAGCGCGTCCACGAGTCGCTGCGCTTGCATGTAGCGGCCCTGGGCCATCGCGACCCACGCGCGTAGGCAGTCGATCCGTTGCGCCGCGGGCCGCCCCGCTCGCCGTTCGCTCCCGTCGCCAAGGAGAACCGCCTCGGCCAGATTGAGGTCGCCGCTCTGCACGGCAACCAGAGCGGCGACGGCCACCCGGTCATCGGGATAGAGGATGGCCTGAGGCGCTGCCGACCCGACCTGGGCGAGCCGGACCAGGCCCGGGAGCGCATCGGAGCCGGTGAGCAGGGAGTGGGAAACCAGGCTGGCCAGCTCCTCAAATGCGCCGGGCACCAGGGGGGCTGCAAGGTGGGACTCCGCGGCGCTGATGTCGCGCAGCACACCGAGGTTGCCGGCTGCCGCGGCGGCGTAGCGATATCTGGCCTGGGTCCTGGCGTCAGGCAATGGCGCGGCTCCCACCGTGGACCAGAGCGATGCGGCCTGGTCATGCTGTCCGGCGAGGGTGGCCAGGCAGGACGCCAGCCCCTGAACCTCCAGGTCGGCTGTTGGGGGCAGCGGCGCCAACTCGGCCAATGCGGACTGGATGTCACCGAGCAGACCGAGCGCCTGCACGCGGCGGTGGACGACCTCGTTCAGATCCCCTGAAGCCTGCGCCAACGCATACCAATGCAGGGCCCGCCGAGGGTTAAGCGCCAGCTCCTCGTCGCCGCGCGCCAGGGCCGCTTCGGCCAATTTCGGATGCCGCACGCCCAGGGCGAGCACCTCGTCCGGGAGGCGATCAAACCCGGAGCCCAACTCATCGAGCTCGTCGAGCACCCCGCTGATCAGGGCCGTCACCCGATGCCTGGGCGCCTCGGCCAGCAGAGTCTGACGCACCAGCGGGGGCAGACCGCCGGCCGGCTCGAGTAGTCCGGCGCTCAGCAACTGATCAGCCAGCGTCACGGCCTGAGCAGTCGACAGGTCCTGCAGGCCAGGAGCCACGGGTGCCTCGGTGATGCCGTAGCCGCTCGCCAGGGCTAGAGCGAGCTCGCCCTCGACTTCCGGGAGCTGCTGCCAGGCGTGGACGACCTCACCGACGACGGACGTCCCCGTGCGCTCCTCCTCGGCAGCGAGATCCCGCAGTGCAGCGCTGACCAACCACGGCAGTCCACCGGTCTGGTGCCGTACCGTGGCGATATCGAGCCGCGCGAGTTGCTCGACAGTGACCTGGGAGCCCGCGATGGCGGAGATGTCGCCCACGTCCCACGTCCCCAGCGCGTCGACGTCGACCTGAATGCCCAGGTCGGCGGCCAGGAAGTCATCCCGCCAGCCCACTAAGGGCCGGGCAGCAAAAACCACCTCGCCTCCGGACGTGACCGCCGAGCGCAGCAGGTCAGCCACCTCAGCAAACGTCAGCAGGTGAGCGTCATCGACGATCAACAGGCCATTGGTCGGGACGGCCCGCGCCGGCCAGGTCGCCACCTTTGCGCCGGCGCGGCGGCGCCGTTCTGCCAGGTGCAGGAGGCAGGACGACTTGCCGGCGCCCACGGGGCCGAGCAGCAAGAGGGCGCGATGCCCCCCACGCAGCGTGTCCCAGGCTCGGCGGACGTGTGAGGTCTCGACCAGTCGCTCCCCACCCACGGCAACGGTCTGCATGTCACGCAGCGACCGGGGAGCCATCCGGTGACGTATCCGCGACGGGGGAACCGCTCAACGAACTCCCACCGTCGGACTGGCTAGCCGCGCCCCCGCCACCCGTGCTCTCTGAGGGCGGCCCAGGGTCGCTCGGGGTGGGCGTCGGGGTCTCCTGTGGGGGCGGATCCGCCGGGACCGTTGGCGTCGGAGTCGGCGGACTGGTCGTCGCCGGCGTCGGGTCTGGTGTGGATGTCGTCGAAGGCCCGGGGGCGGGGGTGCCACTGGAGCCCGGGCTCGCGGTGCCGGTCCCCCCGGAACTGGCGGAGTTTCCACTGCCTTGGTTAGTGGCATTCCCGTTGCCGCTGGCGGTGTTGCCATTGACGCCGTTGCCGACAATGCCGGCGTTGCTGGGCTGACCGGTGCTCTGGTTCTGGCCGGCACCCGTACCGCTCGTCGCCCCCGCCCCACCTGCGTTGCCAGCCTGGCGACCACCCTCGGCTTCGACGTCGCGGCGGTCCGGGACCCCCTTGACCAGCTCCATGACGTCGGTGGACAGCACGCTCGCCCCCGCCACGACAGGTGGGAGAAGGACCGGGAGGGCCTGTTCCGGGATGAGGTCGCCAAGCGCCCCGGAGAACAGCCGCTCGGCCAGGCTGCGGGGTCCCCCCAAGGCTGCGTCGGCGGTCCGGGGGGCGGCTGCGGCCAGGCCGCTGAGCGAGACCGCCGCGACGGTCGCCACGAGCGCGGCCCTCGGGCCGGTGCGCACAAGGCTGCGCACGGCGGACGGTCGGCGGCGTGCTGCGACCAGGTGCCGCCGCAGGATCAGCTCGCTCTGGCTCCCCTGCTCGTCACGCTCGTCACGCTCAGCAGGGGCGGCCCAGAGGGCATCGGGGATCTGGTCGTCGCCCAGCACGCGGTCCGTGGCGGTGACGGGGATCCCGAAGCGGTCCGAGGCCAACTCGACGAGTCCGGGCAGATGGGCGTATGGCCCGGCGATGACGAGGTGCTGCACCGTGATCGTCTGCGGCAAGGCGGCAACCGCAGACGCGAGAGCATCGAACTGATCGGAAACGACGTCCTGAACCCAGTCGCGGACTTCGGTGCGCAGAACGCGGACCTGATCCCCGTCGATGACGATCTCCGTCGCCGGATCGACAGCCAAGGCGGAGCGTGCTGCCCTGGCATGCGCCCTGCTCACCTGCGTCGGCGCGTCCGGGCACGTCCGAGTCAGGGCCCGGCTCAGACCCTGCCGAATGGAGTCGTCGACCCTCCGGCCGGGGTGGGTCCGGCGCAGGCGGGTGATAAGACAACGGCGGTCAGCGACGGACCAGATCGAGGCCTCAAGGGCATCGACGTCAACCGTGAGGACGGCAACGGCCGGGTCCGCCGTCGCCTCGGACGAATCGTCTTGCCCCTCCCTGACCGACCCAGACATTGCTGTCGGCGACGCGGCGACCAAGAGTGATCCGCGAGCCACCCAGCGCACTCGGGCCGTGTCGCGCAAGGCCCCCGCGATCTCTCGTCGCGCGGCGACAGACATCGCATC
>JAGOME010000085.1 GCA_017993715.1 Phycicoccus sp. | reverse complement strand
TTCCGGTCTGTACGGGTTTCCCAAGATTGTCGTATCTCACCCAACGCATGATCCCGGCGCAATGCCGGGTCCTACCCGCGCAAGGCGGTAATCCCCATGCCTGGACCCCTCCCGAAGGACCCTTCAACTCGCCAGCGGCGCAACCGCACCAGCACGGCGGCCACACTCAAGGCTGACCCGCGGGTCAAGGCCCCGGCCCTGCCGTTCCAGCCGCACCCACGGACTGCCGAGTGGTGGTCTGACGTGTGGGCCTCGCCGATGGCTCCCGAGTATGACGACTCGGACCGTCATGGCTTGGTCATGCTCGCGGTGCTCGTCGATGAGTTCTGGGTCTGCACGTCTGTGGCCGACCAGCTCAAACTCATGGCTGAGATCCGGCAGCAATCGCAGCGCTTCGGGTTGTCGCCGATGGACCGTCGCCGCCTCCAGTGGGAGATCGAGCGGACCGAGGATGCTCAGGCCAAGGGTGCTCGTCGTCGTGCCGTATCTCCGAAGTCGAGCAAGGCGTCCGTGGACCCGCGCGGCGTACTGCGGGCCGTGTGACAACCTTCATTGTTCCGCCGTTCGACGAGGCCCCGTGGCCTTCTCTCGGTGGGCAGGTCTGCGCGCTCATCGAGGAGCGGTGCGTGTTCGGCCCAGGGTCCCTCAAGGGCCAGCCAGCCTTGCTGGACGACGAGAAGCGCGCCGCGTTGTGGAAGGCGTATGAGGTCTACCCACGCGGGCACGCCCTAGCAGGTCGGCGCAGGTTCCGTCGCGTGCGGTTCTCATGGCGCAAGGGCACAGCCAAGACCGAGCTCATGGCCTGGGTGGCGTTCGCGGAACTGCACCCCGAGGGGCCAGTCCGGTTCGATGGGTGGGACGCGGCGGGCAACCCGGTCGGTCGTCCGGTCAATGACCCGTACATTCCGTTGCTGGCATACACGCAGGAGCAGGTCGAGGAACTGGCCTATGGCGCGCTCATGGTCGTCTGCCAGGAGGGTCCCGACGCGGACCTGTTCGATGTCGGCAAAGAGCGGATCATCCGCTTGGACGCGCGCGGCCGGGCGGATGGAAAGGCCGTCCCGCTGGCGAACTCTCCGAACGCACGCGATGGTGCGCGTACCACGTTCCAGGGCTATGACGAGACGCACCGGCTCGACCTTCCGCGCTTGCGCGAGGCGTACGAGACGATGGAAGCCAACCTCCCGAAGCGCCCCCTGGACGACCCATGGTCGCTGGGGATCACGACGGCCGGCACGCCTGGTGGCGGGTCGGTCGCCGAACTCGACAAGGACGAGGCCGAGTCGATCGAGCGCGGCGAGGTCGAAGAGCCCGAGTTGTTCTACTTCCATCGCGAGGCTGGTCCCGACCATGACCTGTCGACCCAAGCGGGTCGCATCGAGGCCGTGCGGGAAGCGTCTGGCCCTGCCGTCGCTGCCTGGTCTGACCTTCGGGGGATCGCCAAGCAGTGGGATCGCCCCGGCGCTGACCGGCGCTACCTTGAGCGCGTCTGGCTGAACCGCTGGACCCAGGGTGACGCGCAGGCGTTCGATGCCAAGCGGTGGCGCTCGGATCTCGCCCGGTCGGGCGCGACGGTGCCGAATGGTTCCGCGGTGTCTCTCGGACTGGATGGGTCCCGCTGGAAGGACACGACGGCCCTCGTGATGACGGGGCTGGAGTCTGGCCTGCAAGTGCCGATCGGGCTCTGGAAGCCCGAGGACTTCGCCGATGGTGTTCCGGTCGGCGAGGTCGAGGTGGCCGTCGATGAGGCGTTCAAGCGCTGGTCGGTGACTCGCCTCTACGGCGACCCGGCACAGGGCTGGGACGACGTTCTAGCCCGCATCGCCGGGCGGCACGGCGACAAGCGGGTGATCTTCTTCTACACCGACTCTCGCAACCTTCGTCGCACGGCCTCGATGTGCCGCTCCTACGCGAGCGCGATCAAGGCCGGCGAGGTCACGCACGACGGCAACGAGGACTTCGCGCGGCACATCGGTGCGGCGCAACGTCGTGACGTGCGCATGTCCGACGAGGATGGCACTCCCCTGTGGGTCATGGAGAAGGAACGCCACGACTCGCCCAACAAGATCGACCTCGCGATGGCCGGGGGCCTGTCCTGGCAGGCACGCCTTGACTCCCTAGCCAAGGGCGAGGGCGCGAGTCAACCGTCCTACGCCTACGTGTTCTGAGGGGGTGTCATGGGGCTTACCCCGAAGCAGGCTGCCGAGATCGTCAACCGGCTGTATTCGCGCCTGTCGCGACGCCGCCCCAGCATCGCCAAGCGTGAGGACTACTTCGCGGGGAAACACCCGCTGGCGTTCGCATCCCCGGAATGGCGCAAGTTCCACGAGGACCGCTTCGCCGGGTTCAGCGACAACTGGTGTGGGGTCGTCGCTCGCGCGGCGGCTGAGCGGACCGAGGTGTTCGGCGTTCGGCTCGGCAACGACCCGGACGTCCAGTCCCCCGACGAGGCGCAACTGTGGCAGGACTGGATGCGGGTCGACGGCCCGGCCAAGTCGGCGCAGGGATACCTCCAGGGCACGACGACATCGACGTCCTACGCCCTCGTGTGGGGCAACGCCGACGACGAGCCGGTCCTGACGTGGGAGACGCCCTCGCAGGCCATCGTCGACTACGACGTCGAGACCGGCGAGGCTCGCTACGCGCTCAAGTCGTGGACCGACGACGACGGCGAGTACGCGACTCTCTACACCCCGACCGAGGTCTGGAAACTCAAGCGGGCCAAGTCGTTGGCTGGGCAGACCGCGCTCGTCCTCCCGGCGTCGGTGTCCGCCTCCCTGTTGGACGGCGGTTGGACGGAGCGCGACGAGCAGCCGGTCATCACGAACCCGCTCGGCGTGATCCCGCTGGTTGAGCACCCGAACCGGCCCCTGTTGGGGTCGGGTCCAATCTCGGACATTGAGGGCACTATCCCCATGCAGGACGCGATCACCCTCCTGTGGGCGTACCTGTTCGGCGCGGCGGACTTCGCGTCCCTGCCGGCGCGAGTCATCCTCGGCCAGGAACCGCCGAAGATGCCGATTCTCGACGCCAACGGGCAGAAGATCGGCGAGCAGGTCATCAGCGCGGATCAGCTGAAGAACGGCCGCTTGCTGTGGCTCACTGGTGAGAACGCGAAGATCGACTCCTGGGAGCCCGCCAAACTCGACGTGTTCACCGAGGTCGTCAACGTCGCGGTGAAGCACATCGCCTCGCAGACGCAGACGCCGATTCACTACATCATGGGCGAACTCGGCAACGTCAACGGCGAGACCCTGACCGCGACCGAACTGCCGCTCGCGACCAAGGTCCGCAGCGGGCACAAGCACCTGACGAGCCCCACTCGCGAGGTGTTCCGCCGCTTCGCGCTCGTGCGCGGCAGTGACGCCGTTGCCGAAGCGTGCCGGACCGCCGTCGTGCAGTGGCGCAACCCGGAGACCATGAGCGACGCGCAGGTGTCCGACGCTGCGAGCAAGGACTCAACGATCGGCTGGCCGTTCCCTGCGATCCTTGAGCGCCGCTACGGCCTGAGCCAGCCCGAGATCGCCCGCGTGATGGCGCAGCGTGAGGCTGAGCAGATCTCAGACCCGATCGTGGCGGCGACCCGCAACCTGGCAGCAGGGACCGGCAATGCTCCGGTCGGCGGCTGACCACTACCGGGCACAGCAGCGGCTCATTGCGGTCACCGCCGCGGCCATCCGGCGCGAGTGGGACTCGATCGGTGCCGACTTCGACGCCGGGTGGTTGCGGGTCGGTCCTCGGATCGTCACGCTGATGACGGCCGCGCAGATCGGCGCAGCGCGTGACGGGTCCGCATATGTCGGGCAGGCGCTCGCCGAGCAGCGGATCGCCGTCACCCCGGCCGGGTCGGTCAACGTCAGCGCCCTGACGGGGGCGTACAGCGTCGACGGGCAGACCGTGGGTGACCTAGATGCGGTCCTCTATGGCGCGGTCGTGCGTGCCCGCACCGGTGCCGCTGAGTCCCTGGGTGACCGCTTGGCGTTGGGTCGGTCGTGGCTGGACATGGCGACAGTGACGCAGGTTGCCGACGCTGCCCGTGCCGCGACAGGGGTCGGCATCGCTGCCCGGCCACGCATCCGGTACGTGCGGATGGTCAACCCTGGCTGTTGCCAGCGGTGCGCGGTCCTGGCCGGCAAGGCGTCCTCAAGCATCGCGTTCCCGCGTCACCCCGGATGTCTCTGCCGTGCAGTCCCGACCGGCGAGGGCAAGGCGCGCGGCCTGGTCGAAGCGGTTGGCCCCGAGGACGTCCGCGACCTCACCAAGGCCCAACGCAGGGCCATCGCAGACGGCGCGGACATGAACCAGGTCATCAACAGTCATCGCGTCTATGTGTCGCGCGAGGGCATCTACACGCCAGCCCGGTCCCACGACGGGATGACGACCACCGAGGGAGCGACGCGCCGCGGACTCGCGGGTCAGCGCCTCGGTGCTGGACGCAAGCAACGGGCGCAACGACTCACCCCCGAAGGTGTCTACCGCCTCGCGTCCACCCCCGAGGAAGCCATCGCGCTCCTGCGCAAGCACGGCTACCTCCTCTAGACCACCCCACCGGCGCAAGGCCGAGGGGACTGCCCGCAACGGGAGACACCATGGCTGACGAAGCCACCACGACCGCCGCCGACCAGTCGACTGTCGACGACGCGACGAAGGAAGCGCCCACCACGACGGAGACGGCCAAGGGCGACGAAGCGGCATTGGGCGACCCCGGCAAGCGGGCGCTCGACGCCATGAAGGCCGAACGCAACGCCGCCAAGAGTGAACTGGCGACCCTGCGGGCGGAACTTGAAGCGCTCAAGGCCAAGGCTGAGGGACGCGAGGCCGAGCACGCCGCCGAACGCGAGGCTCAGAAGGTGCGTGATGCGGCCCTCGCGGTTGCGAACGCGCGCATCCTCAAGGCCGAGATCAGGGCCGCAGCGGCAGGGAAGTTGACCGACCCGGCCGACGCTCTGCGCTTCGTCGATGCGTCGAAGTTCGCAGTCGGTGAGGACGGCGAGGTCGATTCGGCCGCCGTGCAGGAAGCCATCGCCGACCTGCTCAAAGAACGCCCCTACTTGGGCGTGAAAGACGCCCGGTTCCAGGCCGGTGCAGACGGTGGGGCTCGCAACGAGCAGACCGCAGGGCAACTCTCGCAGGAGGACGTCAAGCGCCTCTACGCCGAGCGCAAGTACGACGAAATCGAGAAGGCCCGAGCCGAGGGCCGCCTCAACTCCATCCTCGGGGCGAAATAGCCCCACCCGTCCAGAAAGGTAGCCAACCATGGCTGTCACCTACTTCCAGCCCGAGGTGTGGTCGGCGTCCCTGCTGTCCATCCTCGACAAGAACCTCGTGTTCGCGGGCGCTCCGTGCGTGAACCGCGACTACGAGGGCGAGATCTCCAGCTTCGGCGACACGGTGCACATCCCGGCCGTGGCCGACCCGACCATCGTCACCTACACCAAGGACACCGACCTCACGGTGCAGGTGCTGACCGACTCTGAGCAGCAGCTGGTCATCGACCAGGCGAAGGCGTTCGCCTTCGAGATCGACGACATCGACATGCGGCAGGTGCGCGCCGGTGGTGCCCTCATGGGTGAGGCATCGCGCCGCGCTGCCTTCGGCCTGCGGGACGTCGCCGACCAGTACGTCGCCGGCCTGATGAAGGTCGGCACGCTGGCCGGCAACCAGCTCGGCGCGATCACGGTCTCGACCACCGTCACCGACGCCTACGACAAGGTGCTGGTGCCGATGGGCCAGAAGCTCGACGAAAACAACGTCCCGCGCGACGACCGTCGCTGGGTGATCGTGACCCCGGCGTTCTACGCCAAGTTGCTGCTCGACGGGCGCTTCATCAAGGCCAACGAGTCCGGCACGGACGCACTGCACAACGGCCTCGTCGGTCAGGCCGGCGGCTTCCGGATCTTCATGTCCAACAACTGCGCCGCCGGCGCGACCACGGGCAAGATCATCCAGGCCGGCACGAGCCTCGGCACGACGTTCGCGTCGCAGATCAACAAGGTCGAAGCGTTCCGACCCGAGAAGCGGTTCGCCGACGCGCTCAAGGGCCTGTACCTCTACGGGTCCAAGGTCGTGCGTGGCGCGGCTCTGGCCTCGGCGGATGTGACGGTCTCCTGATGAGCGAGCGCCGTTTCGTCCGTGGGCCCTTCGGGGCCGAGGTTTGGGTCGACATCGACCGCGACATGGATCAGGCCACGTTCGACAGGCAGGTGGCAGCCGGCGAACTGACCCCACTCGAGCCACCCACCGAGCCGGTCACCGAGCCCGAGCCGGCTCCGAGCAGGACCCGCACGACCCGCAAGTAGCCCAAGGAAGGAGATGCCGACATGGAGCCACTGGCGACCCTCGACGACCTCTCCAGCCGTGGGTTGGACCTCCAGTCCTCCCGCATCGAGGCTGATCTGGCTGCCGCTAGTGCCGCGGTGCGGGAGGCTGCGGGGTCGCCGATCAGCCAAGTGACGGGGACCGTCCGGGCGCTCGGCGGACCCCACCAGTGGCTCCGGCTTCCGGGTCCAGTTTCTGCTGTTACGGCGGTGACAATCGACGGCGACGCGATCACCGAGTGGACGGCCTTCCCGATCGGCCTGTTCCGCGCGTGCGGGTGGGGCAATGTCGGGTCCGTCGTCACGGTGGCCGCGACGTTCGGGTCAGCGACAGTTCCGGCCGACATTGTCGCCCTCGTGTGTGACATGGTCCAGATGGCATCCGCCGGTGACCTCGTCGACCCGCGAGTGTCGCAAGAGGGAATCGACGACTACCGGGTGACGTTCCGGGACGACGCACAGGTGTCGGTGTTCGAGCTGCCCGAACGAACCAAGGCCGCGCTTCGGACGCGCTTCGGTGGCGGGGCGGTCGTGACCTCGTGAGCATCACCGGGGTAACCAACCGGGGGCGCTTGGCTGCCGTGTCCCTGATGCGCGACGAGTGCACCATTACCCGCCCCGGCGCGCAGACCTGGGACGACGCTGCGGGCGCATACGTTGGCGGCACGCCCACCCGGCTCTATGCAGGCCCGTGCCGCGTCCGTCGCCCGAACGTGTCCGAGCGTGAGGCCTCCGCGGGTGAGGCTGACTGGACCGTGACTGGCGCTGTCGTCTCGATCCCGGTCGACGGCACGACCGACGATCTGCTCGGCGCGACGGTGACGATCGTGGGCTGCGAGATGGACCCAACCCTGACTGGCCGAGTGTTCACGGTGCTCGCCCCGCACGCACAGTCCCAGGCGACCGCGCGTCGCCTGCGCTGTGTCGAGGTGGCGCGGGCGTGAGCCTGGACTTCGGCGACGTCGAGGCGTTCGCCAAGGCCCTGGATGACCAGGGCGCGAAGGTGGTTCTCGCGCAGCGCCAGGTCGTCAAGAAGGGCGCGCTCAACGTCAAGAAGCAACTCCAGCGCGAGGCGGACGGTCACCCGCACGCCCCCCGCATGCCGCAGGCGATCACGTTCGACGTCGAGCTCGACGGTGACGAGATCGTGGCCGACATTGGCCCCGCGAAGGGCGGCGCGGGTTCGCTGGCCTTCTACTGGCTCGGCAACTCGCGGACCGGTCCAGTCCTGCCCGACCCGATGCTTGCCGCCGACAAGGAGGCCGAGGTTATGGCCGAATGGCTAGGCAAGGTGGCTGAGGACATTGGCTGAGGATGTCGTCGAGCCCGTCGCCGCCCGGATCGAGTCTGTCGTCGGCGCGGCCCGCGCGGTCTACCGCTACGGCGTCCCTGACGGCCCGCTGCCAGACACGTAC
>JAGOME010000045.1 GCA_017993715.1 Phycicoccus sp. | reverse complement strand
CCGCCATCGGGCCGGCCCTGGCGCGCCCGGCGATGGGCGCCCCCGGGCCAAAGACGTCACCCCGCTCGAAGCGGGCGCCGACCTCCGCGAGGGCCGGGATGAGCGCCTCGAAGCGCAGCGCCCCGGGCTCCATGCCGGCCGTCAGGGCCTGGTGGGTGAGGTCGAGGACGGCGGGGGCGTTGCCCGCCAGGGTCTCGTCATAGAGGCCCTTGAGGATCTCCTCCGGGGTCATGCGGCACCTTCCTTGGGACGGCTGGCGGCACCAATTCCAGTGCGGCGCAAGCGGGTTGACAATGCCCGAGCATGGGCGGCGACGACAGCACCCGTCGTCGAGATCTGGTCGGCGAGTCGGCTCGTCGGGCCGGACAGGCCGATGGCGGCCACGATGACGCCGTCGACGAGGACGGGCGCGGCCAGACCGGTCAGGCCGAGCTCGAGCTCGTCGACGGTTTGGGCCCAGCCCCGTCGGCGGATCCCCGGGAGCTCGCGGGCGAGGTCGGCGACCGACGCGATCGACTGTGGGGTCGGCGCCTCGAGCTCACCAGCCGGGAGAGTGAGGGCATCCCACGCGTAAAGGACTTTGCCCAGCGCCGAGGTGTGCGGCGGGACCTCGACGCCGATCCAGTCGCGGCTGCCGAGGAAGTAGGTGGAGTCGACCTGGTCGAGGTGGACAACGGTGTCGGCTCGTGCCACCGCGAGGTGGATGGTCTCCCCGGTCTCCTCGCCCAGGGCGACGAGCTCCGGATGGCAGGTCTGGATGAGGAGGGCGTCGCCGTCGCGGCTCGCTGCGTACATCTCGAACAGGACACCGGGGACGAAGGTCCCCTCGCCATCGCGCACAACGAAACCGCCGCGCTCCAGCGCCGAGAGCAACCGCGAGGTCGTGGAACGGGCCAGTCCGGTCCGGTCGCTGAGTTCGGTGAACGACACCGGCTCCCCCGCCTGGACCACCCGCGCCAGGAGGTCCAGGGCCCGGTCGACCGCCTGCGTCCCCGTGGTGGGGGCGGCGGCATTCGGGCTCGTCGGCATGGCACTCCTTCCGGGCGGTCAGGGGGTCCGCGGGGTCTTGACGGCACCCTCACTGAGAGCGCCATGATGTGGAACACGAGTTCCACGCCATGAGGCTAGGATCTGCGTCACATCCCCGTCAATGCCGACCTTTCAGGGAGTGCTGTGTTCGTCAACCGGATGCCCCGCTACGAGATCCTCAGCCTGGATGCCATGGCCAAGCTCGACGCCGCGTGGCGCCGCCTGGTCACCGAGATCGGCGTCGAGTTCATGAGTGACCGCGCCCTGGACCTCTTCCGCGAGGCCGGCCAGCGGGTCGAGGAGAACACGGTCTTCCTCGACCCAGAGTTCATCCTTGCCCAGGTCGCCAAGGCCCCTCGCGAGTTCGACGTGCAGGCGCGAAACCCCGCCCGCTCGGTCCACATCGGTGGCGACCACATGGCCTTCGGCGCCGTCTACGGCCCGCCTTTCGTGCGCGAGGGCGACGTCCGCCGCGACGGCACATGGGAGGACTACCAGAACTTCCTGCGCCTCGCGCAGCACGCCTCTGTGCTCGACTCCGCCGGCGGTGTCGTGTGCGAGCCCAACGACCGGCCTCTGGACAGCCGCCATCTCGACATGAACCTCGCACTCATGACGCTGACCGACAAGATCTACATGGGCAACGTCGTGTCAGGCCCGAATGCCGCCGACACCATTGCCATGGGCGAGATCCTCTTCGGGGGTCGCGAGGCGATCGAGAAGACGCCGGTCTCGATCAGCCTGATCAACTGCAACTCCCCGCTGCGCTGGGATGACCGGATGCTCGACGCGCTGTTTGAGTATGCCGCCGCCGCCCAGCCAGTCGTGCTGACGCCGTTCATCCTCATGGGCGCCATGTCGCCGGTGACGATCCCGGCAGCCCTGGTCCAGCAGATCGCCGAAGCCCTGTCCGGGATTGCGTTGGCCCAGCTCATCCGCCCTGGCACCCCGGTCATCTTCGGCTCCTTCCTGTCCAACATCGACATGCAGTCCGGCTCACCGACGTTCGGCACCCCGGAGTCCGGCATCGGGCTGCTGTGCACCGGGCAGATCGCGCGCCACTTCGGGCTGCCGTTCCGCACCGGCGGCGGGCTCACGTCGAGCCAGGTGGCCGATGCCCAGGCCGGCTACGAGTCGCTCATGACGCTCATGCCGACGTTCCTCGCGGGCACCAACTGGGTCATGCACACCGCCGGCTGGCTCGAGGGCGGCCTGGTCTCGTCGTTCGAGAAGTTCATTGTCGACTGCCAGATCGCCGAGATGCTCCAGCACGAGTTCACCCCGATGGAGATCGATGACGCATCGCTGGGCTTCGACGCCCACCTCGAGGTCGGGCACGGCGGGCACTTCCTCGGGTCGATGCACACGATGGAGCGCTTCCGGACGTGCTTCTACCGGCCGTTCCTGTCGTCCTCGGACAACTACGAGCGCTGGATGCGCAATGGCGCCCTGGACACCAGCGCCCGCGCCGGCAACACCTGGAAGAAGTGGCTCGAGGCCTACGAGCAGCCGTCGCTGGACGACGCCGTGCGCGCCGAGCTCGAGGACTACGTCAACCGACGGCGCATCGAACTCGGCGACTGAGAGACTGGCCCGATGGCGATCAGTGCCTTCGACCTGTTCTCGGTCGGCATCGGCCCGTCGAGCTCGCACACCGTCGGGCCCATGCGGGCGGCGGCAACCTTCGCCCAGCGGCTGAGGGAGGAGGGCCACCTGGAGGCAACGTGCCGCGTGCGCGCCGAGCTCTTCGGCTCGCTCGGGGCGACCGGTCACGGCCACGGCTCGGTCAAGGCGGTCGTTCTGGGCCTGGCTGGACGGCATCCCGAGACGGTCGACCCTCGCGCCGCAGAGGCGACGTTCGAGGAGATCAAGGCCTCGGGGCGCCTCCTGCTGAACGGCTCCCATGAGGTCGCAATCACCGTCGATGAGGACGTCATCCTCCATCGCCGAGCCACGTTGCCGTTCCACGCCAACGGGATGCGCTTCACGGCATTCGCGGAGGGGGAGCCCGACGACACGTGTGTGCCACTGCTCAACCGGGAGTTCTACTCGGTTGGCGGCGGATTCGTGTTGGACCAGGACGAGGTCGGCCAGGACGTCATCGTGCCCGACGCGACCCCGGTGCGTTACCCGTTCAAGAGTGGCGCCGAGTTGCTCGAGCGCTGCCGCGAGTCAGGCCTGCCGATCAGCGGCGTGATGATGGCCAACGAGCTGTCCTGGCGCTCCGAAGCCGAGGTGCGGGCGGGCCTGCTCCACCTCTGGGACGTCATGCAGGAGTGTGTCGACAACGGGTGCCGCACCGAGGGCGTCCTCCCCGGCGGGCTCAAGGTTCAGCGGCGGGCGCCCCGGCTACGGCGACAGCTCAAGCGCGAGCAGGGCGGCGACCCGCTCGCAACAATGGACTGGGTCACCCTGTATGCGTTGGCGGTCAACGAGGAGAACGCCTCCGGCGGACGCATCGTCACCGCCCCGACCAATGGCGCTGCGGGCATCATTCCGGCGGTGCTGCATTACTACACCCGCTTCGTTCCCGGCGCCGATGACGACGGCGTGGTTGCGTTCCTCCTGACGGCAGCCGCCATCGGGTCGCTCTACAAGGAGAACGCGTCCATCTCCGGCGCCGAGGTCGGCTGCCAGGGCGAGGTCGGCTCGGCCTGCTCGATGGCGGCCGGGGCGCTCGCCGAGGTCCTCGGCGGGACCCCCAAACAGGTCGAGAATGCCGCGGAGATCGGCATCGAGCACAACCTCGGCCTCACCTGCGACCCCGTCGGCGGACTCGTCCAGATCCCGTGCATCGAGCGCAACGCCATCGCCTCGGTCAAGGCGATCACCGCCGCCCGCATGGCGCTGCGGGGCGCCGGCGACCAGATCGTCTCGCTCGACACCGCCATCAAGACGATGCGCGACACCGGCCGTGACATGAAGGTCAAGTACAAGGAGACCGCCCGCGGCGGCCTCGCCGTCAACCTCATCGAGTGCTGACCCGACTCTGCGTGTAGACGAATCCGTCTACACGGGACAATCTTGTCTTCTATGGGTGACACGACGACGATTCGCATCAGCCGGGTCACCCACGCGCGGGTGACCCGCTTGGCGGCCGAGCGCCACGAGACCATCGATGAGACGGTGAGCCGGGCGATCCGCGCGCTTCGTCAGGACGCCATGGCTGCGGACCTGGTGCGCGAACTGACCGACGAAGAGTCCGCATGGCTCGATGCTGACGCCGGGTGATTTCGTCGCACTCGACCTAGGGACTCCGACGGCGAGTGAGGCTGGGATGCATCGACCGGCCGTCGTGGTCACCGCCGCGCGAGTTTTGCGGGGCGGGCCGAATGTTGTGCAGGTCGTACCCTTGACCCGGACAGTTCGACAGAGCGGCACCGAAGTCATCATTGAGCCCGATCAGGGCAACGGGCTTGGCACACGATCGTCGGTGCAATGCCAGCACCTCCGTTCCGTGGCCACCACGCGGATCCACGAACGCATGGGCAACGTCGGTCCAGTGATCCTCGGCGAGATTCGTGAGACCCTCGCGGTGCTCCTGGACCTCTAGAGCCGTCGCAACCTGAGCTGGGCCGCCTCCGCCGAGCCACCGCGGTCCCGGCCCAATTGGGCGAGCTGCACGACGACGGTGACCACGCCCGAAGCACAAGGTGCGCCACAGCAGGTCGTACGCCCAGGGCGAGGAACGGAAGAGCAGGACCGGCGGCCCAGATGGGGAGCCGGCTCTCGCCAGGAGGGCATCCGGGGGCTACTGTCGCGCCATGCGCAACACGAACGCGCCTAGCGCGACTCCCTGCGGGCACACGGGCCGATGAGTACGCCGCCCAAGGACAGCAACGGCGACAAGGCCGGCACGGTCCAGTCCGTCGACCGGGCCGTGACGATCCTGGAGCTGCTGGCCCAACGCGGTGACGTCGGCGTGACGACGATGGCCGCCGAGCTCGGCGTCCACAAGTCCACGGCCAGCCGCCTCGTCGCCGCCCTCGAGCGGCGGGGATTGGTCGAGCAGATCGAGGAGCGCGGCCGGTACCGCCTCGGCGTCGGCATCCTGCGGCTCGCCGGCGCGACCAACGCCCGCCTCGACCTCGTGCAGGAGGCCCGCCCGGTCTGCCGTCGCCTGGCCGCCGAAACCGGCGAGACCGTCAATGTCGTCATCCTTTCCGGCGGGGCGGCGCTCTACATCGACCAGATCGCCGGCCCCTCGACACTGTCGTCCTACAACTGGGTGGGCCAACACATTCCGCTGCACGCCACGAGTAACGGCAAGGTCCTGCTCAGCGAGCTCGCCGCCCCCGAACTCAGCGCGATCCTGGGCGACCTGACGGCTTACACCCCCTCCACCGTCACCGACCGCGCCCGACTCATCGACGAACTGAACACCGTGCGCGCTCAGGGATATGCCATAGCCGCCGACGAGCTCGACGTCGGGCTGACCGCTGTCGCCGCGCCCATCCACAACGCGCATGGCGAGATCGTCGCCTCGGTGTCGGTGTCCGGACCGACCTTTCGGATTGACCATGAGCGGCGCGCGACCCTCATTCCCACCGTCATCCAGGCTGCTGACGAGATTTCATTGGCCCTTGGCTGGGTCGATCCCAAGCGTTCACCCAGAACCGGGGGTTGACCCCCACCGCGCCACGCGCCAAGGTTTGTTGCGTAGACCACGCGCTGTTGCGTAAGTCGCAACGCACAGGATGAGGAGCTGGGTGGCGGAGCTGGACATCGAGGGGCGCTGGCATGCCGCCGTCGGCGGTGGGCGTTGTGATCCCACCTGCCCGGCCTCGGCGACCTCGCACCTCCGGCGCCATCCGGCGCCCGCACCCACGGGATGGTTCTCATGACCTTGCTCAACCTGCGAATGCCGCGCCTCCCGGCTGGCACCGAGAAGGCTCTGGCCAAGACCACGCTCGGCCCGGCGCCCCAATCCGTCGACATTGTCATCGTCGGTGGGGGCAGCGCCGGTTGCGTGCTGGCCAACCGGCTGTCGGCCGACGCGGGCACCAGCGTCCTGGTGCTCGAAGCCGGGCGGGCCGACCTCAAGATCGACCCGTTCATCCACATGCCCGCCGCGCTGCCCTTCCCCATCGGGAGCAAGCTCTACGACTGGCGGTACGAGTCCGAGCCCGAGCCGTTCATGTACGGGCGCAAGATCTATCACGCCCGCGGCAAGGTCCTCGGCGGCAGCAGTTCGATCAACGGGATGATCTTCCAACGGGGCAATCCCATGGACTACGAGCGTTGGGGCGCCGACAAGGGTATGGAGTCGTGGGACTACGCCCACTGTCTGCCCTACTTCAAGCGCATGGAAAACTGCCTGGCCGGGGCCGACGCGTGGCGCGGCGGCGACGGACCCCTTGTCCTGGAACGGGGTCCGGCGAACAACCCGTTGTTCTCGGCATTCTTCGACGCGACCGTCGAGGCCGGATACCCACGCACCACCGACGTCAATGGCTACCGGCAGGAGGGCTTCGCACCCTTCGACCGCAATGTCCACCGGGGACGCCGACTCTCCGCGGCCCGCGCCTACCTGCACCCCGTCATGGACCGGCCCAACCTGCATGTGCGCACCCTGGCGTACACGACCAAGATCCTGTTCGACGGCAACCGCGCGGTCGGCGTCGAATACGAAGCCCTCGGCCAGCGGCATTCGGTCCGGGCCGGTGAAGTCATTCTGTGTGGCGGCGCGATCAACTCCCCTCAGTTGCTGCAACTGAGTGGCGTCGGCAATGCCGGCGAGCTCGAGCGTCTCGGGATCGACCCGATCGCCCACGTTCCCGGTGTGGGAGAGCACCTTCAGGACCACCTCGAGGTCTACATCCAGTACACGAGCACCCAGCCCGTGTCGATTGCCCCCGGCCTCCAATGGCGCAACCGGCCCAAGCTCGCGGCCGACTGGCTCTTCTTCCGCAAGGGGCTGGGGGCCACCAACCACTTCGAGGGCGGCGGCTTCGCACGCAGCAACGACGACGTCGACTACCCCAACCTGATGTTCCACTTCCTGCCGATCGCGATCCGCTACGACGGGTCATCCCCGGTCGAGGGACACGGATACCAGGTGCACATCGGCCCCATGTACTCCGATGCCCGAGGCACCTGCAAGATCACGGCCGCCGACCCCCACCGCAAGCCGGCGCTGCGCTTTAACTATCTGTCCACGGAGCAGGACCGCCGTGAGTGGATCGAGGCAATTCGCGTGGCGCGCACCATCTTGAACCAGCCCGCCCTGGCCCCGTACAACGGCGGCGAGATCTCCCCTGGACCCAGCGTCGAGACCGACGAGGAGATCCTGGACTGGGTCCGCCGGGACGCCGAGACTGCGCTGCATCCCAGTTGCACGGCCCGGATGGGCATCGACACCATGTCCGTGCTCGATCCCACCACCATGGGCGTCCATGGCACGCAGAACCTGCGCGTCGTCGATGCCTCCTCCATGCCCTATGTGACCAACGGCAACATCTATGCCCCCGTCGTCATGCTCGCCGAGAAGGCGGCGGACCTGATCGCCGGCAACACCCCACTCACCCCCTCCGACGCACCTTGGTACAACTACCGCGCCGGCAGCCCCCTGGAGCCTCCCACCTGACCTGAGGGCCTCCGCCTCACCCCGTCCACGCCTGCGCCAACGTCCCCGGCCGGTCCGCCTCACTCTCGACAAAGGAGTCGACATGAGTTCACAGGCACCACCCACCCCGGGATCCACGCTGCCCTCATGGCTGTCCGGTCCACCGATCCGGAGACCCGTGCTGGCTGTGTCGTTGATCGGGACGGTCCTGATGACGCTGTGGGCGTTGTTCGCTCCGGCGTCGGCCGAGAGCGCCCTCGGGGCGGTGACCGGATGGGTGACGGAGTGGTTCGGCTGGTTCTACATCCTCATCGGCACGGCCGTCGTCGTGTTCGTGCTCTACCTCGGGCTCTCGCGCTACGGCCGGATCCGGCTGGGGCCAGACCACTCTCGACCCGAGTTCTCGACATTCTCGTGGGCCTGCATGCTGTTCGCCGCCGGCATCGGCACGGACATCATGTTCTACTCGGTGCTCGAACCCGCCTCGCACTACTTCGCGCCGCCGACCGGTGACCCCGAATCAGTCACCTCGGCTCGCCAGGCGACGGTCTGGACAATCTTCCACTACGGCATTAACGGCTGGGGCATGTACGCGCTCATGGGGATGGCCATGGCGTTCTTCTCCTATCGGGTGGGGTTGCCACTCGCGGTGCGCAGCGCCCTGCACCCGATCTTCGGGCGACGGATCAACGGCGGCATCGGGCATGCCGTGGACTCAGCAGCCGTCCTCGGCACCGTCTTCGGCGTGGCGACCTCGCTCGGCATTGGCGTGGTCTTCCTCAACGTCGGCCTCAACCTGATCTTCGGGGTGCCGATGGGCATCGCCGCGCAGTCCGCCCTGGTCGTCCTCGCCGTCGTCATGGCGGCGATCTCGGCGACGACGGGGGTCGACAAGGGCATTCGCTTCCTGTCCACCCTCAACGTGCTCCTCGCTCTAGCCCTGGGTCTGTGGGTGCTCGTCACCGGCAACACCTCATTCATACTCAACGCGATGGTCACCAACGTGGGTGACTTCGCGAACAGCTTCCTGGACAAAACCCTGGAGACCTTCGCCTACGACGGGGCGCAGGCCTGGATGAACGGCTGGACGCTGTTCTTCTGGGCATGGTGGATCGCCTGGGCCTCGTTCGTCGGCCTGTTCCTCGCCCGAATCTCCCGCGGTCGCACGATCCGTCAGTTCGTCGTCGGCACGATGATCATCCCCTTCTGCTACGTGGTCATGTGGGTCGGGATCTTCGGGAATGCCGCCCTGGACCGCATCCGTTCGGGCGACAGTGCCTTCGCAGAGGCGGCTCAGGACTTCACGGGCCTGGGCTTCTACAGGCTGTTGGAGGGGGTGCCCCTGGCCCCCGTCGTGATCTTTGTGGCCGTCGCGGTCGGCCTGCTGTTCTATGTCACCTCGGCAGACTCCGGCGCCCTGGTGATGGCCAACCTGTGCAGTGAGCTGCGCAGTGTCACCGACGACGGCGCTGCCTGGCAGCGGATCGTCTGGGCCGCGGTCACCGGCCTGCTCACCATCGCCATGCTCGTGGTCGGCGGCATCGTCGCCCTCCAGTACGCGACCATCGTCTTTGGGCTGCCCTTCGCGTTCGTCCTCGTCCTGGTCATGCTGGGGCTGCTCAAGGCGTTGCGGGTGGAGGGTCGCCGCGCCGACAGCGGGGCACACTCGCTCCCTCTCATGCTGTCCGCGCGTGGGCAGGGCAGCGACCCGCACCCGGCCGGATCCTGGAAGGCGCGGCTCGCGCGCGCCACGAACTTCGTCGACGTCCCTGCTGCCGGCACCTACCTCGACACGACCGTCACCCCGGCCCTGGAGGAAGTCGCGGTCGAGCTCTCGCAGCTCGGGGTGCCGACCTCGGTCTGGGCTGCAGACGCGCCGGAGCCCGGCGGCCTGGGTCGCGCGGTCGTGCTCGTCGCCGACGCCGACTCCGCCGACCCGTTCGTCTATCGCGTCGAGGTCGGCGACTCACCGGTCCCCACCTTCGGTGGTCGGATGATCCAGGCCCACGACCGCTACGCCCGCCTCGAGGTGCACCTCGCCGAGGGCGGCCAGGGCTACGACGTCATGGGGTACAGCAGTGCCCAGATCATCAACGACTGCCTCGACCAATACGAACGCCATCTTGAGTTCCTCCGCCTCGCCTAGGAGTCCCCTGATGCCCCAACCTGCCCTCAGCGTTAACCACCTCTGGAAGATCTTCGGCCCAGACGCTGCAAAGATCATCGGCACCCCTGATGCCGAGTTGTCCCGCAAGGAGCTCCAAGCCAAGAACGGCCACGTCATCGGTGTGCGCGACGTCTCCTTTGACGTCGCGCCCGGCGAGGTCTTCGTCGTCATGGGTCTGTCCGGCTCGGGCAAGTCGACCCTCGTACGCCTCCTCACCCGGCTGATCGAGCCGACGGCCGGGGAGGTCCTCCTGGATGGTCAGGACATCACCGCACTGGACGAGACGGGCCTGCGCGAGATTCGCCGCAAGCGGATCTCGATGGTCTTCCAGAACTTCGGGCTGCTCCCGCACCGCAAGGTCATTGACAACATCGCGTTCGGCCTGGAAATCCGCGGCGAGGACAAGAAGGACCGTCGGGACCGAGCCCAGGAGATGATCGACCTCGTCGGCCTGACCGGCTACGAGAAGAACTACCCCGACCAGCTCTCCGGCGGCATGCAGCAGCGGGTGGGCCTGGCGCGCGCCCTGGCCAACGATCCTCAGATTCTGATGTTCGACGAGCCGTTCTCGGCCCTCGATCCGCTCATCCGGCGCGATATGCAGAACGAGGTCATTCGACTGCATCACGAGGTCGGCAAGACGATGGTCTTCATCACCCACGACCTGCAGGAAGCCCTCAAGCTCGGCGACCGCATCCTCATCATGCGCGACGGGGCGATCGTCCAGATCGGTGCGCCCGACGAGGTCGTCGGCGCCCCCGCCGACGACTACGTCAAGGACTTCGTCTCCGAGGTGCCCAAGAGCCACGTCCTCACCCTCAAGTGGGTCATGCGCCAACCGTCGAGCGCAGACGAGGGAGTCGGGTCACCCACGTTGCGCGACAACCAGATCGTCCGGGACGCCGCCCGCGCAGTGCTGGCTCATCAGGGTCCGTGCCGCGTTGTCGACGCCGCTGGCTCGTTTGTCGGCGTGGTCGATGACGAGGACATCCTGCGGGTGGTCGTCGCCGAGGACAGCCCATGAGCGTGACCACGGCGCCTCCGGCGCCCATCCGGGCCCCCCGGCCGGAGGACGCTCCAGAGCTGGTGTCCGAGCCCCGACCGCGCTGGCACTACGTCCTGCTCATCATCGCCGTCTGGATCGTGGTCTGGTATTTCACCCGGGGCACCGACACCCTCGTCCTGCCCGGCCGCGACCACACCCCCCTGCACGAGAGCCTCACGGCATTCCGGGACCGGATGATCGCGGGACGCTCAACCAACCCGGTCATGCACTTCACGGGTCAGATCGCCGAATGGTTCCGGGCCAGCGTCGACTGGCTCCAGCGGATGTTCTCCAAGCCGGACAGCCCCCGCCCCGTCCCCCAGGTCGGCTGGCTCGGCGTCACCGCCATCGCGACGTGGATCGGGTATGCCGTGGCCAACTGGCGGATCGCCCTGCTGGTTGCCGGCACCTTCCTCTCGTTCGGGATCTTCGGCTACTGGCAGGACTCGATCGATCTGCTCATCGTCGTCGGCATCTCCGTGGCCATCGCCGTCCTCATCGGCCTGCCGATCGCCGTCCTCATCGGCACCAACAAGCGGGCCGCGGCGGTCATCGAGACGATCCTGGATCTCATGCAGACGATGCCCACCTTCGTCTACCTCATCCCCGTCGTCCTCTTCTTCGGGATCGGCGTCTCCGGAGCCGTCGTCTGCACCCTGGCTTACGCCCTGCCACCGCTGATCAGGATCGCCGGACACGGCATTCGGTCCGTCAACCCCGCCCTGATCGAGGTCACCGACTCTCTCGGCGAAACACCCTGGCAACGGTTGATCAAGGTGCGTTTGCCGTTGGCACGCAAGACGATCATCGTCGGCCTCAACCAGACGACCATGGCGGCGCTGTCGATGGCGACGATCGCGTCATTCGTCGATGGGCCCGGACTTGGGCAACCGGTGCTCGACGGCCTGAAGATCAACGACGTCGGCACGGCCTTCATCCCCGGGGCCCTGATCGTCGCCATGGCCATCATGCTCGACCGGACCACGACGGCGGCCAGCGAACGCGCCGAGGTCGTGGCCCGCGCCGGCGGCGAGTCCAAGCGCCACCGGATCCTGCTCGGTGTTGGCGCGGGACTGGCCCTGGTCGCTATTGCCTTGTCCCGGCAGTTCTTCTGGGCCGCGCGCTGGCCCGACCTCGGTGTCGGCAAGCAGGCAGCGGCCATCGCCGATGCCGCGGTCGACGGGTTCACCTCGTGGGTCTCCCCCGTGACCACGGCCGTGAAGAACGTCATCAGCGCCTGGGTCCTGGACCCGCTGCAGGCCCTCTTGGCGCAGTCCCCTTGGTATGTCGCCGCCTTGGCCATCCTCGCGATCGCCATCGTGCTGGGTGGCCGCAAGGCGATCCTGTCGACCGTCGTGTGCCTGGCCGGGATCCGGTTCTTCGACCTGTGGAACGACGCGATGGTCACCATGTCGATGACCCTGGTCGCCACCCTCCTCGGCATGATCCTCGCCGTCGTCGTCGGCGTCGCGATGGCGCGCAGCCGACGGGTCGACACCCTCGTGCGGCCCCTGCTCGATGCCGGGCAGACCATCCCGCCCTTCGTCTACCTCATCCCTGTCCTCGCGATGTTCGAGTCCACCCGCTTCACCGCGATCGTCGCCGGCATCATTTACGCCGCACCGGCCGCGATCAAGCTTGTCGCGGACGGCGTGCGGGGCGTCTCCCCCTCCACCATGGAGGCGGCCCGCTCCGTCGGGGCGACACCCATGCAGCAAATCACCCAAGTCCAACTCCCCATGGCCAAGTCCTCCCTCGTGCTGGCGACAAACCAGTGCCTGCTCTACGTGCTCGCCATGGCCGTCATCGGCGGCATGGTCGGCGCCGGCGCCCTCGGCTACGACGTCGTGCTCGGCTTCTCGCGCAGCGAGGAGTGGGGCAAGGGCTTCGCCGCCGGCATCACCATCGTCTTCCTCGGCATCATGCTCGACCGCATCGCGCGCCACGCGGCGCAGCGAGATGCCTAACAAAGCCCGCCGGGCACTGCCCCGGCGCCTGGGAGTCCCCTCCCCCAAAGCCCCTCACCCGCACATCGCAAAGGAGCGCACAACATGCGGATGAACAGTAAGAAGCCCCTCGGGGTCATGGCGGCCATGGCGGCCGTCGCGCTCGGCGCCACGGCCTGCGGTGGCGGCGACATCGCCACCGAGACCTCGCAAAACGCCTCAGCCGCGGCCTCCGGTGGCACCTGCGGCACCCTCAATATGGCCGTCAACCCCTGGGCCAGCTACGAAGCAAGCGCCTATGTGGTCGGCGAGGTCGCCAAGGACAAACTTGGCTGCGAGGTCACCTACAAGGACCTCAAGGAGGACGTCTCCTGGCAGGGCTTCGGCACCGGCGAGGTCGACGTCGTCATCGAGGACTGGGGCCACCCAGACCTGGAGAAGAAGTTCATCGCCGCCCAGGGCGGCGACGGCTCCGCCACCGATGCCGGCCCCAACGGCAACAAGGGCATCATTCACTGGTACGTCCCACCGTGGCTGGCTGCAGAGCACCCGGACATCACGGACTACAACAACCTCAACAAGTACGCCGAGCAGTTCAAGACCTCCGAGTCCGGCGACCTGGGGCAGTTCCTCGGGTCCGACCCGTCCTACGTCCAGTTCGACGAGGCAATCGTCAAGAACCTCGGCCTGAACTTCAAGGTCGTGTTCTCCGGTGGTGAGGCCGCGTCGCTCGAGGCGTTCAAGAAGGCTGAGGAGAACAAGGAGTTCCTCATCGGCTACTTCTGGGAGCCGCAGTACTTGTTCGCCGAGGTGCCGCTCGTCGCCGTCAAGCTGCCGCCCTACACCGACGGCTGCCAGGACGACCCGGCGACCGTTGCCTGCGACTACCCCGAGACGGTCCTGAAGAAGATCATCTCGACCAAGTGGGCCGAGTCCGACGACTCTGGAGTCAAGTTGGTCAAGGCCTTCGAGTGGAGCAACGAGGACCAGAACACCGTGGCCAAGTACATCGCGGTGGACAAGATGGACCCGGCCGCAGCGGCCCAGAAGTGGATCGCCGACAACCCGGACAAGGTCGACGCCTGGCTGAAGTGATCCGCGCTGATGCGGTGACTCGGGCCCCCGCCTGTAATGGCCCAAGCCCGTCTCACTGATCGGGACGAGATCCCACCGGAATGCCGTGAGCGCACTTTGCGCTCACGGCATTCCGGCATCCGGGGCCGGAACGAAAAAACTCATGGTTGACCCGGGGTGTGGCTCGGACCACACTGAGTTGCGTCATGAGCGCACAGTTGCATGATTCGCAACCACCTCAGGGGGTTTCATCCATGGCCGTCACCGACGCTCCGCCCACCACCACCACCGTCCCGCCGGGTCATGAACGCCACGGCATCGACAAGGTCGTCTTCGGAGTCGCCGGGACCCTGGCCCTCCTCTTCGTGCTCTACGGCGCCTTGGACCCCGAGGGTTTCGCCGATTCCAGCGGCGCAGTCCTGACGTGGATCACCAGTAGCTTCGGCTGGTTCTTCGTGCTGTCCAGCGTCAGCTTCGTCATCTTTGCCGCCGTTTTGGCCTTCACCCGCTACGGCAACATCAAGCTCGGTCCGGACGACTCCGTGCCTGAGTTCTCCACGTTCTCGTGGGTGTCGATGATGTTCGCGACCGGCATGGGCATCGGCCTGATGTTCTATGGCGTCGCCGAGCCGCTGACGCACCTGAACGCGCCCCCCATGGACATGGCCGAGCCCGGCTCGGAGGCGGCAGCCCAGCTCGCCATGCAGTACACGTTCTTCCACTGGGGTTTCCACCCCTGGGCGATGTATGCGGTCATCGGCCTGGCGATCGCCTACTTCGCATACCGCAAGAATGCCGGCAACCTGATCAGTGCGGCATTCCGCCCACTGCTCGGCGGGCGGGTCGACGGCCCCCTGGGCCGGGCGATCGACATCGTTGCCATCTTCGCCACGCTGTTCGGCTCGGCGACGTCGCTCGGCCTGGGCGCCCTGCAGATCACCGGAGGCCTGGCCAACGTCTTTGGCAGCGAGGGCTACGGCACGGGCGTGGCCGCAGGCGTCATCGCCTTCCTCACCGTCTGTTTCGTCATTTCGGCGGTGTCGGGGATCGACCGCGGCATCAAGTGGCTCTCCAACGCCAATGCCATCGCCGCCGCCGCCCTGGTGTTCTTCATTTTCGTCGTCGGCCCGACCGTCTTCATCCTCGGGACGTTCACCGAGTCGATCGGCGGCTACCTCACCCAACTGCCGGCGATGAGCTTCCGCACAGGAGTCTTCGGCGACGCGACGTGGCTCAACGGCTGGACGATCTTCTACTGGGCCTGGTGGGCCTCCTGGACTCCGTTCGTCGGCATGTTCATTGCGCGCATCTCCAAGGGCCGCACCATCCGCCAGTTCGTCATTTTCGTCATCGCGATCCCGTCGCTGGTCTCGTTCGCCTGGTTCTCGATCCTCGGTGGGGCCGCCTTCGACCTGCAGTTGGTCGAGGGGGTCGACATGCCCGCCATGCTCGCTGATGGGTTGGAAACGACGCTGTTTGGCACGCTGCGCTCCTTCCCGCTGTCGTCGGTCACCGTGGCACTGGCGGTCTTCCTCATCGCCATCTTCTTTGTCACAGGCGCCGACTCGGCCTCGATCGTCATGGGCATGCTGTCGTCACGCGGCGTGGAAGAGCCACAGCGCTGGGTTGTCATCTTCTGGGGGGTGGCGACGGGAGCCATCGCCACCGTCCTGCTCTTCGCCAACGGACTGTCGGCGCTGCAGACGGCCGTGATCATCATCGGGTTCCCGTTCCTCATCATCCTCATCGGACTGTGCGTCTCGTTGTGGAAATCGCTGCGGGCGGAGTCCTTCGAGTCCACGCTGCGCGCGCCACTACGCCGGGCGCTGCACCACGAGGAGGAGATCCACCTCACGGCCACCAGCGGACAGCACGACGCCACGTCATAGTCGTCGGCAGTCCTGGTGGAGTGCGCTCAGTGGTGCCCCGGCACCGCTGAGCGCACTCCACCCACTTGCTGATCGCGTCGTCGAGACTCGATCAGCGACAACAGCTCGTTGACGCATTCCCCCACGCTGCGCCCGGTCGTGTCGATCCTCAGGTCAGGCTCATGCGGGATGTCATAGGGCGCCGACACCCCGGTGAAGTCGACGAGCTCGCCGCGGCGGGCAGCGGCATACAGGCCCTTGCGATCACGTCGCTCGCATTCGTTCAGCGGCGTCGCCACGTGGACGAGGAGGAATTGCCCCCCGCGGTCGAGGACGCGCTGCGCGACCTGCGCGCGGACCACCTGCGACGGGGCGATCGCTGCACAGATCGCTAGTCCCCCAGCGAAGGCCAGCTCGGCGGCCACCCAACCGATCCGCCTGATGTTGGCATCCCGGTCGGCCGGGCTGAAGCCGAGCCCTGCACTGAGGTGCCGCCGCACGAGGTCTCCGTCGAGCAATGTGACCCGCTCTCCCCGCTCGATCAGCCGATGGGCAGCAGCCCGAGACAGGGTCGACTTCCCCGACCCCGACAAGCCACTGAGAAACACCACGAGCCCCGAGCCCCGGCCCGTTGATGTCCGGCCGGGTGGGACCAGCGCGCGCCGGGCGGTCGCATCAAGCCCGAGCGTGTCCGCCAGTTCCCGGCAGCGTCCCTGATCGCTGAGATCGACGGGCACGACGGCGACGTCAGCGTGGTGCGTGCGCGCCGTCTGCAGAGCAAGCCGGACCAGGTCGTTGCCCTCGATCCGGCCCTCGACAGACGTCGCCGCCACGACGAGGAGATAGGCACCCGGCGGCGCGGCGACCAGATCCACCGGAGCGGTGACCACCACGACATTGCGAGCAGTGAGGTCGATCGGCGCCTCCAGGTGCCACGAGGCAAACGGACGTGAGGACGGAATGCCGAGCCACGTCATCTCGCCGGTCACCTCCTGCGCACCCACGGGTTTCACCGCCGTGAGCTCAACGAGGTGGACACCCTCGGGATCCGTCAGCACCAGACGACCCTGAGCAATAGCGTTGTGTCGCAACTCATCAGGCAGCGCAATCGGGCGCGGCATTGCGTGCGGGCCGAACATCCCGGCCCGGAGCAGCGACAGGTCGTCGCGCACCCTTCGGGGTGGACAGAAGGCGGGCACCACATCGCTCACGTCTGCAGAGTCTGCCGGGTCGGGACTGAGCGAGCCAGGATCGGTGTCGCCCCGGGACGGTCGTATCATCCCCTCCATGGCGGAGTCAGGGGTTCCAGAGACGCCTCCTGGCGTCCTCAAGGCACTCGGCGAGGGCCGGGCGCGCTACCTCTCCCGACGCAACGACCGACTCACCGCCGAGCTCGTCCGATCCATGGAGGCCGGCGGAGTCCGGCCGATCGTGCTCAAGGGCGCCTCGACGCGGGCCATGTTGGCCACTGTCAACCGAGTCTCGGGCGACATCGACCTCCTGGTCGCGCCGACTGATCGGGCTGCCGCACAGCGGATCCTGCGTCGCCTTGGATACCGCCGTGAGCTCGGCGTCCACGCCGACAACTGGATGTCCCCGGACGGTCCCCCGGTTGACCTGCACCGCACGTTGCCGCGGATCAGCGTGAGCGCATCGCGGGCCTGGCAGGCACTGCAGCCGCATCGCCTGTCGTTGGAGCTCGACGATGGCTCGATCGACATCCTGGATCGGCCCGCCCACCTGGTCCATCTGGCCATCCACGCGACCCATGACGGGACCCCACGCTCCTCCGCGGACCTCCGCCGCGGCGTCGAGCTCGCAGATGACGTATGCCTGGCCCAGGCTCTGCGCCTCAGTGAACAACTGGGAGCCCGATCCGCCGTGGCCTGGGCCATGCAGCACGCCGACGTCGGGTCCAGGTCGGCGCCGTTCGGGGATCCGTGGCTGCCCCCGCACGCCCCCCACGAGTTCGGCTGGGTCGCCTTCGCGCGCTCCCCGGTGCATTGGGAGGAGCGGCGCCGCAGAACGGCCCGAGTCGCCCAGATGTGGCTGCGCTGGAACGCCGGACGCACCTGGCGGGTCCTGACCCTGCGGAGCAACCGAGTGCGCCGAGCCAGGTCGGCAGTCAGGCATTGGGTAGGCGGACCATGAGACAGCAGATCCGGTTCTCCAGCTTCGGCATCGGCGTGGAGCTAGATCTCCCGGATCACCCCTCGCTCAACGCCGATCTCGCCTGGGTGCTGCCGCCTCAGCAGCGCGAGCTCACCGAGACGCAGGCCGACCTCCGGCTCGAGGGCGAGGAGTCCAATGCGGGTTGGTGCCTAACGAACCTCACCACGGGGGCCATCCACCACGCGACATCCGCGGCGGCATTCGCAGATGTCCTGGAGCGCGAAATCCGGCACTACATCGCCCTGCACGCCCCCGGGCTCGTGTTCATTCACGCGGGGGCGATCGAGGTTGACGGAAGCGCTGTCGTGATCCCGGGATGGTCCACGAGCGGGAAGTCGACGCTGGTGCGCGCCTTCATCGAGCGCGGCTGTGGCTACCTGTCGGACGAGTACGCCGTGATCGATAGGGACGGCCTAATCGTGCCCTATGCGCGAGCCCTATCCCTGCGCCAACCCGACGGCTCCCGCCAGCATGTGCCGGTGGAACAGCTCGGCGGGACAGCCCTCACCCGCCCGCTTGTCGCTCGCGCGATCCTCTCGCTTCCCCGACGCACGGACCTCCCAGCCATGATGGTCGCCGGCCGAGCGCACGCGGCGACGATGATCCTGATCAGCAACACTGTCGCGGCTCGGACCCGCCCCCAGGCGGTCCTGGCGGCGACAGCCGAGCTTGCCCGTCACTGCGACTTCCTGCGCGGGCATCGGGGCGAGGCCGGGGAGGCGGTCGAGGGTGTTCTGGAACACCTGCGGGGCCCGCGGTGACCCCGGCTGAGAAGTTGCCACGTGATGCACACCGAGATGAGGAAATCGAGAAACCCTTTGCGCTTGCTTCTTGCGCAAATCTGACTAATCATTGCGTCATCTTGTGGAAACAGGGATCCCAAGAACAATCGCAGGAGGGAACCAAGATGAGCGATGTCCGCTGGGCGCTGCCCACATCGGTGACGAGGGAGCAGCTGGCCGAGGGAATGGTGCTCTATGACAGCACCACCGAGCAGGTGCACTGCCTCACCGGACCAGCCACAGTTGTGCTCGGCGCCGTCGACAGCAGCACGGTCGCTGAGATCGCGGCACGCACAGGTCTCATGGAGTCGGAGGTGGCTGCCTATCTCGGCGAACTCGCTGACGCCGGGCTCGTCACGGCCGAATCCACGGGACCCGAACTGGCCCGCCGTTCACTGGCCAAGGTCGCCGCTGGCGCGGCGGTCACCCTCGGGGTGTGGAGCATCGTGGCTCCCACGCCCGCTGCGGCCGACAGCTACGCGTGAGTCTAGGGCTCGGCTCGCCGAGCGGCCAGGCTCAGATACCCAACCTGGCCGCATGAGACAAGGCCTGTTCGACGTTTGGTATTGCCGCACGAAGTGGAACATCTTCCCGGTGCACCATTGGCGCATCGTCTGGATGCTTCCACCGAAGACGGCGTCCACGTCGATCCGGCTGGCCTTGGCTGCTGCACTGGGACTCCCGACCGACAACGTCCACGAGTTGCGCGAGTTTCAAGGTTTCCACCGGGACGATGCCATTGCGCACAAAGAGGATCACGGCTATCTCGTCGTCGGGTCGACCCGTCATCCACTGTTGAGGTTGGCGTCGTGCTGGGCAGACAAGATCCCGAGTGCGCATTTCTACGCCGAGTTCACGACCTTCGATGAGTTCATCCCCGATATGTCGTTTGTCGATTTTGTCGATGCGGTGGCGCAGATTCCGGATGAGGATGCTGAACCCCATTTTCGCAGCTTGAGTTTCGATCTTCTGCATGACGGCGCTATCGTGCCCGACCTCCTGCTCGAGCAGGGCACGTTGGGGGCGGACTGGAACCGGGTCCGCGCCGAGGTCGCCTGGCGAACCTCGCCGAGCATCTGGCTCCCCGACCTGACCGTCCAACGCCCGAGTTCGTGGCGCCGACGAGTCGGCGAGGTCCCGGACCGGACGCTGGCGATGATCCACGAGCGCTACGCAGACGACTTCGCGGCATTCGGGTACTCGGACAACCTCGACGATTCCCGCCAACTGCTGCGGGCGAGCGCGCTGCCAACGCACTCCGGTCGGCGTGCCACCTGAGATGCGCTACTGGATCGTCACCACCGAAGCCAGCCCGGCGGAGGGCGGGGGAATCGGAACGTACGTCCAAGAGATGTCCGCCGCCCTCACAGCCAACGGCGATGACGTCGTCGTCATCGCCGTCGACTGGACGTTGACCACCCCTTTGGAGATCACGGACGGGCCGACCCGCGTCGTCCGGTTCAACCCCACGTCGTGGACGGGAACTCCCACCATGGGGGGCGTTGCTGCGGCCAGCCTGGGCGCATCCAACGTCATTCGTTTCCTTGTTGGCTCGTTGGGGTCGCCCGACTTCCTGGAGTTCCAGGACTACGGCGCCCTTGCCTACTTCACCGTGCAACGTCAGTTGACGTTCGACACGGGATTCCCGCGGATCCCCGTGGTCGTGCGCCTGCACGGGCCCGCTTTCGCCCTGCGGCCGTATGTCGACCTGGCTCGCTATGCCCTCCCGGGTTACTGGTTCGGCGAGATGGAGCGCTTTGCCCTGGAAGCCGCCGATCTCGTCCTCTCACCTAGCCCGGCCATGGATCGACGATTGGCCGCCGAGGGTGTCCGCGCCCGCCCCGCTCGGGCACACAATCCCATGCGGCTTCCGGAGCAGACCGGGTCGGCCCGTTACGACGGCGATCTCGTGTACTTCGGCCGACTCGGGGCGATCAAGGGCATTCTGGAGCTGATGGAGGCGCTGGAGCGACGGGCGGCAGCAGGACACTCAGACACCGTCTCGATCATTGGCGGAGACGCGGCGTACAGCGTGCGCGGCTCCACAATGCGTGACTTTCTGGCCCGACGACACACCCGCCTGATTGACGACGGCCTGGTCCAGTTGCGCGGCGAGCTGCCGCGTTCACGCGCCTTACGGGCCGTGGAGACCGCTCGGGCGGTATTCGTGCCGTCGCGCTTCGAGTCGTTCGGCTACGCCGTGCTCGAAGCCATGGCTCTTCGTCGGGTGGTCCTCACGGGCAATAACGGCGCCCCCAGCGACTACCTGGTCGACGGCGTCAGCGGCATCGTCTGCGACCCGACCTCGCCGGCGTCCATTGACGATGCGCTGGAGCGCGCCATCGCGATGGACGATCCGGGCCGCGCAGCGATGGGCGAACGGGCCGCCATCACCGCGCGGGGACTGTGCGACCCCGATCATGCCGTCACCGAACTCAGGCAGGCCCTCGCGGCCCTCACACCCCGACGCCCTGGCCGCACCTTTCCCGTCGTCCGGTCCCGCGAGCGGCTCGCGACGATCGAACCGGGTGCTGACAGCGCACGCCCAGGGCTGCTGTCCGTTGTCATCCCGTGCTACAACCTCGGCGCCTACGTCCAGGAGGCTCTCGACTCAGTGGTCGCCTCCGATCACCGCCCCATGGAGGTCCTCGTCGTCGATGACGGCTCCACCGATAGCGCGACCCGAGACGCGCTTGAGGGCCTTACGGTTCCGGACGAGGCCGACCTGGAGCTCCGCGTCGTGCGCACGACGAACCAGGGGCTGGCTCGCACCCGCAACACCGGCGGACAGTGGGCCCATGGCGAGTTTCTCGCCTTCCTGGATGCGGACGACGAGGTGGAACCCTCCTACTTCGGGCGTGCCATCGAGATCATGCGGGCCTACGACAACGTAGGGCTCGTGGGCTGCTGGCTCTCGTCCAACGGCCCCCAGGGTTGGTGGGAGACCTGGAACACCGAGTTGCCTTACCTCCTCTTCCAGAACACCATCAACTCCGCCGGGGTCGTCATGCGCCGCGATGTCTTTCGCGCTCATGGTCAGAACAACCCCGAGCTGTTCACGGGCATGGAGGACTACGACAGCGTCCTGCGCATGGTTGCGGCCGGGTGGCATGGTGTCTCGATCCCCGAGCGGCTCTTCCGGTATCGGGTCCGGATGGGGTCGATGATGCGTGGCTTCAATCCCGACAACCGCACCCTCATGTACGAGCGGATCGCGGCCGGCGTTCCGGACCTGCTGGCCGACCATGCCATACCCCTATCCGGCCTGCTCAGCGCCAACGGTCCCGGCTGGGCCCGGGCTAACCCCACCGTCTCCCTGGCCCCCTCGGTCCGGCTCAGAGACAGCTGAGCGCAGGCCTGAGAAGGCAGCCCGCCACAGCCTGGGACCACGCAAGACACCCCGTGACACGGCATACGGCCGTCTGTCACAATGTGGTGCGTATAGCGCTTCATGTTGCGCACTACGCACCACAGTGGTCACGAAAGGACCTCCATGGCCGCCCTCCCCGCCTCCGCGAAGTGCGTCGTCATCGGCGCCGGCATCGTCGGTAACTCCCTGGCCTTTCACCTGGCCGAGCTGGGCTGGACCGACATCGTCCAACTCGACAAGGGGCCGCTGCCCAACCCCGGGGGTTCCACCGGCCACGCGAGCAACTTCATCTTCCCGGTCGACCACAGTCGCGAGTTCGCGGACATCACCCTGGACTCGATGCGCCAGTACAAGGAGCTCGGCGTCTTCACCGAGTCCGGGGGCTACGAGGTCGCCCGCACCGAAGAGCGGATGGAGGAGCTGCGGCGGCGGATGTCATCGGCCAAGGCCTGGGGCATCCCCGCCGAGATCGTCGACCCTGCACATGTCGTGGAGAAGGTGCCGTTCCTCCAGGAGGACGTCATCATCGGCGCCGCCTGGTTCCCGACCGTGGGCGTCGTCGACTCCTTGCGGGCCGGCACGATAATGCGGGAGCGCGCGATCGACAAGGGTGCCCTGACCGTAGTCCCCAACGTCGAGGTGACCGGCATGGTCGTCGAGGGCGGCCGGATCAAGGCCGTCGAGACCAACCAGGGCACCATCGAGGCTGACACCGTCGTCATCTGCTGTGGCGTCTGGAGCCCCAAGGTCGCCCGCATGGCCGGCGCCTACATCCCGCTGACGCCCGCGGTCCACCAGATGATCTCGGTGGGCCCCTGCCCGCAGCTCGCGGAGATCCCTGGGGAGATCTCGTTCCCGATCATCCGCGACATGGACACCCTGTGCTACGAGCGCCAGCACGGCTCGGACATGGAGGTGGGCTCCTACGCGCACCGGGCGATCCTCTGGGACCCCGAGGACATCCCGACCATCGAGCAGGCCAAGCTCTCCCCCACCGAGCTGCCGTTCACCCAGGACGACTTCGACACCCAGTTGGAGCAGGCCTTCGAGCTCATGCCCGACCTGCTCGGAGCCGATGGCGCGGAGATCCGCTACGCCATCAACGGCCTGCTCTCCCTGACCCCCGACGGCTACCCCATCCTCGGCGAGACCCCCGAGGTCAAGGGCCTGTGGTCCGCGGCCGCGGTCTGGATCAAAGAGGGCCCCGGGACCGCCCGCGCCGTGGCCGAGTGGATGACCCACGGCAACCCCGAGATCGACCTGGGACACAGCGACATCGCGCGGTTCTACCCACACCAGAAGACGCGCGGCCACGTCAAGGCGCGCACGGGTGAGTCGTTCATCAAGACCTACGGCATCGTGCACCCGTCGGAGCAATACCTGAGCGGCCGGGGGGTCCGTTTGGCCCCGATGCACGAGTCGCAAAAGGCGCTCGGTGCCGTCTTCTACGAGGCCGCTGGCTGGGAGCGCCCCCACTGGTACGAGAGCAACGCCGGCCTGGTCGAGAAATTCGGCGACGCCGTGATGCCGCGGGAGCACGAGTGGGACGCCCGCTGGTGGTCCCCCATCATCAACGCCGAGCACCTCCAGATGCGTGAGACGGCCGGCCTGGTGGACCTCACGGCATTCGCGATCTTCGACGTCGTCGGGCCCAAGGCCATGGAGGCCGTCCAGGCCATCATCGTCGCGCAGGCTGACGTCAAGATCGGCCGCGTCGTCTATACCCCGGTGCTCGACTCGCGCGGTGGCTTCCGGTCCGACCTGACCGTCATGCGCCTTGCGCACGACCGGTTCCGCGTGGTCACCGGTGGCGCCCACGGCATGGCGGACCTGAAGTGGTTCGCCGACCGGATGCCGGCCAACGGTGGGGCCTACGTCGTCGACGTCACCTCCTCGTTCTCGACAATCGGCATCTGGGGCCCCAAGGCCCAGGAGATCCTCGCGTCACTCACCTCGGCCGACGTCTCGCATGCCGGCTTCCCCTTCGGGACCTGCCGGATGATCGAGATCGACAACCTCAACGTCCTCGCCTCGCGGATCTCCTACGTCGGTGAATACGGCTGGGAGCTCTACGTCCCCATCGAGGAGGGCGCGCTGCTGTGGTCCCGGCTCCTCGATGCCGGCACGCCGCTCGGCATGGTCCCGGTCGGCATCGGTGTCTACGGCACGAGCGGTCGGATCGAGAAGGGCTACCGGGCCTACGGCTACGAGCTCGACTCCGAGCGCACCCTCATGGAGACGGGCATGTCCCGCGCCAAGTGGAAGGACCAGGACTTCGAGGGCAAGAATGCCGTTGTCGCCCAGGCCAATGAGGCACCCAAGACGGTCCTGTGCTCGCTCACGGTCGAGGACCACACCTCCGCCAGTGGCATCAAGCGCTACATGCTGGGCGGCGAGCCGATCCTCAAGAGGGACGGCTCGATGATGACCGACGGCCACGGCAAGCATCCCTACGTCACCACAGCTGGCAGCGCCCCGAGCCTGCGCAAGCACGTCCTCATGGCGTTCCTGCCGCCGGACGAGGCCGTACTGGGCAACGAGTTGGCCGTGTCCTACATGGAAGAGCTCTACCCCGTGGTCGTGGCCGCCGTTGACGCGACGCCACTGTTCGACCCGGAGAACAAGCGCATCCGGGGCCTGGCGTGACCAACGTCCTGGTCTGCATCAAGCGCGTGCCCGACCCCACGGGGGAGGTCGTCCTCACCGCAGACGGCGCGGCCGTCGACGGCCGCTATGCCGGATGGACGATGAGCGCCCACGAGGAAGCCGCCGTCGAGCTGGCCACCCAGATCGCCGAGCCGGCCGGGGGCACCGTGACCGTGCTGTCGGTCGGCCCGGAGGATGCTGTCGAGCAGCTCCGGACTGCGCTAGCCGTGGGCGCCACGGATGCCGTTCTTGTCCAGGCCGACACGACCGGATACGGACCGGCGGATGTCGCCGTTGAGATCGCTGCCGTGGTCGCCGAGCGGGAGGCAGCGGGCACGGCATTCGGGCTCGTCCTGCTCGGGAATGACGCGGCAGACACCGGTGACTTCCAAGTCGGGATCCGGCTTGCCTACCTGCTCGGCCGCCCGGTCGTCGCGGGGATCCAGACCATCGGCATCGAGGGTGACACGGCCACGCTCAAGGGCGAGGGCCCGGACGGCACGGAGGTCTACGAGGTCGCGTTGCCCTGTGTGGCAACGGTCATGGAGGGCGGGGTCGCTCCGCGCTACCCATCGGTCATGGGCCGGATGAAGGCGAAGAAGGCTCCCCTGGAGACCCGGGAGCCGGTCGGCGCGACCAAGGGTCCGGGTCGGACCGGGTTGCGCGTGCCCCCGCCCCCGCCGAGCCAAGCCGTGGTCCTCGGCGAAGGACCGGCCGCAGCAGCAGCCGTCGTCGCCACTCTGCGCGAGTTGGGAGTCGTGCCCTCATGAACACCCTCGTCGTCGTCGAAGTCGAGGACGGGCGCGCCGCCCTCGTATCCCGCGAAGCGCTGACATTCGCCCGGTCCATGGGTCTCGGCGAGCTGCATGCGGTCGTGATCGGTTCTGCCACACCGGAGGTAGTCGCCGACTGCGCTGCCCAGGGAGTGGCCGCGGTGCATGTCGCGACCAACCCGGAGCTCACCGCCTACGCCGCGGCCGCCTGGGCCAACGCGGTGGAGGCTGCCGGGCGGGCCACCCGCTCCACGACGGTGATCGCCGCCGGGACCGGTCGAGGCAACGAGATCCTCGCCCACATCGGTGCCCGACGGAACCTGGCGATGGCCGCCAATGTCGTCACCGTCGAGTCGACTGAGCCGCTGGTCGTCGAACGACAGGTCGTCCAGGGCAATGCCCTAGAGACGATGGCGCTCGGCGACCGGATCCGGCTATTCACGATGGCCGGTCACGCCGTCGCGCCGGTCGACGCCGCCGCTGCCGGTCCCGCCGAAGTCCGCGAGTTCGCCGCTCCGCTGGCACCGGAAGATCTGCGGGCCCGGGTGGCGCGCGTCGAGCAGCGCGAGGGCGGGGACACCTCCGGTCTCACGGCGGCCAAGGTGGTCGTCGGTGCTGGTCGTGGCGCGGGGGGTCCCGACGGCTTCGATGGGGTCGTGGCCCTCGCCGGCCGGCTCGGCGGAGCGGTGGGCGTGTCGCGAGTGGTCACCTCGTTGGGCTGGCGACCGCATCACGAGCAGGTCGGCCAGACCGGTTCACGGATCAGCCCAGACCTCTACATCCCCTGTGGCATCTCGGGTGCGATCCAGCATTGGGCGGGCTGCTCGTCGAGCAAGACGATCCTGGCGATCAACACCGACCCGGACGCCCCCATGATGACCAAGGCGACCTATGCCGTCGTTGGGGACATGCACGAGGTCATCCCGGCGATCCTCAACGAGCTCGGCTGACCCGCCCCCCCCTTCTCGGTCCCAACTTTCCCGCCTGAAGTGGGTTGCTGCGGGTTCGCAGGAGTTAATTTCCCCTGCGAACCCATAACAACCCACTTCAGGCGGGAAAGTGATTCGGATTCGGGGTCGGGGAGTCGCAACGGTTCGGGACTGCTGGGGACGGGTGGGAACTCGACGGGCCGTGGTTAGGCTGCCGCCTTGACGAATGCCGTCACGGAGTTGGCGATCATCTGCACCGCAATGGCGGAGAGCAGGAGGCCAGCAATCCTCGTCAACAGCACGATGCCGCTCTCTCGCAGCACTCTCGACAGCACGGTCGAGTAGCGGAAGGTGAGCCACACGATCCCGATGCACGCGACCAACCCGAGGCCGACGGACGCCACTTGCGCCGTGCCGTCGGCATTCTGGACAGCGAGCATCGTCGCGACGATGGCGCCGGGTCCCGCGAGCAACGGTGTCCCGAGTGGCACGAGCGCCACGTTGACGCCCGCATCCGCGTGCTGCTCGGACTCGGCCCCCGTGAGGAGCTGGAGCGCGACGATAAGGAGCAGCAGCCCTCCGGCGCCCTGTAGAGCCGGCACAGAAATGTGCAGGTAGCCCAGGATCTGCTGTCCAAAGACGGCGAACGAGGCGATGACCACGAGGGCGACGATGGACGCGCGACGCGCTGCCGCACGCTTCTGCTTGGTTGTCAGCGGCCCGGTCAGCGCCAGGAAGATCGGGATCGCGCCCGGCGGATCCATGATGACGATGAGCGTGACGAACGTTGTCAGGAAGGTCTGGCTGTCGAACGGCACCTGCACAGCCTAGGGCCGGATCACCGGCAGCCGAGCCCGCTCCTCCAGCTGCTCCAGGACCCGGGGGTCGGTGGTGTTCTCGCCTAGGCGATTGACCTTGCCGTCACCGTGATAGTCGCTGCTGCCCGTCACGACCAACCCGAGCCGGTCGGCCACCTGGAGGGCGAGCGCCACCTCCTGCGGGCCATGATCGCGATGGTTGGCCTCGACCCCCGCCAAGCCGGCAGCAGCCATCTCCTCGATCAGGCCCTCTGTCGTGGTCCGGCCGCGGGTCCGCGTGAACGGGTGAGCGATGACCGCCACCCCGCCGGCCGCGTTGACCAACTCGACGGCCCGCACCGGATCGACCGCGTAATGGGACACGTAGTAAGGGCTGTCGTTGTGCAGGTAGTCGCGGAAGGCCACCGCGCGGTCCGGCACCACCCCCGCGGCGATCAGCGCGTCGGCGAGGTGCGGGCGTCCCAACGTTGCCCCCTCCTCGAGCTGGGCATAGACGTCGTCGATCGAGATGGGAATGCCGTCCGCCTCCAACCGCTCCACCATCCGGTCCATGCGTCGCAACCGCGAATCGCGGGCCTGCTCGAGCTCGGCGGTCAGCTCGGGGTCGTCGGGATTGACGAGGTATCCGAGGAGATGCACGCTGCGGCCATAGCGTGCCGTGGAGATCTCGATCCCCCGGACGAGCGCAACTCCGGTGTCCGACACGGCATTCTCGGCTTCGGCCCAGCCCAGCGTCGTGTCGTGATCGGTCAGAGCGACCACATCCAGGCCCGCCGCCGCGGCTGACAGCAGCACCTCGCGGGGCGGCTCCGTGCCATCGCTCACCGACGAGTGGGTGTGCAGGTCGATCCGCATGCGAGTCAGCCTAGTTCCGCGATGGCACAGTCGTCGCCGTCCGCGGTGATGCTCAGCGGCGGGGAATGAGCAGCGTCAGGTCGAGGTCCAGGACCACCTCGGGGACGTACTTCCCGTCCTCCCCACGCAGGGGGAAACTGGCGGCCGTGAGGTTCTTGACGGCCACAAGGCGCGTCCGCAGCGCGCCGAGATCGGTGCGACCAGGGAGCTCAACTTTGTCGAGTACCTCGGACCACGCGTAGATGGTGTCCCCCGCAAAGGTCGGATTGGCGTGCGTCCCTGCGTTGATGGCCAGCACCGTCTGGGCGTTAGCGAGGCCGTTGAACGATAGGGCACGCGCGATCGAGATGACATGCCCGCCATAGACGATGCGCCGACCGAAGCGGCCCTGACTCTCGACATGCTGGTTGAAATGCACCTTGGCGGTGTTGTGCCACAACCGAGTCGCGAGCATGTGCTCGCTCTCCTCGATCGTCGATCCATCGACGTGGTCGATCCGCTCGCCGATCTCGTAGTCGTCCCACAGATATGGACTCCCAGCCAACTCCACGTCATAACCCACTCCGGTCATGCCGGACGGCACGATCAGCTCGGTCGCCGCGACCGCGTCGGGTAGCTCCGGGATGACGGTCTGCGGTGCGGGACTTGCTTCGTCGCGCTTGCGCACCATGACCCACCGCACGTAGTCGAGGACGACCTCGCCGTGCTGGTTGGTGCCCGTGGAGTGCACATAGACCACGCCGGTCTTGCCGTCGCGGTTGGCCTTGAGGCCGACGATGCGTGAGCGCGCGGCCAAGGTATCTCCGGCGTGAACGGGTGCGGTGAACCGGCAGGCGGCATACCCGAGGTTGGCGACGGCATTCAGGGAGATCTCTGGCACGGTCTTGCCGAAGACGGTGTGGAAAACGAGCAGCGCGTCCATCGGCGGGCGTTCCAGGCCCATGGCCGCCGCGAAGGTCGCCCCGGATGTGAGAGCGAAGCGCGGTCCGTAGAGGGCGGTGTACAGCGCGGCATCGCCGTCGGTGACGGTCCGTGGGCTGGTGTGGACGATCTCCTGCCCGATCGCGAAATCCTCGAAGTAGTTGCCGGGGTCGGTCTTGGTGGCGGGCGCGCTCGTCATGCGGGCCATCCTCCCGTGACGCCGTCGTCGACCCCAGAGGAATGCCGCGTGCCTTTCCTCACGCTCGCCGCCGCACCCTGTCGTGGCTTTCGGGAAATGGCATGGCGATCGCCGCGTCATTTCTCGAAAGCCACGGCAGCTCACGGCAACTCAGGGCAAGAGACGACACCTCAGGCCAGGAGACGGGCTGCCTGGGCCAACGCCTGCCGCACGAGCTGTCCGACCCGGCCGGGCTGCCCCAGATCGGCCCACGTGAGCCGCACGATGACGTACCCGAGGCGCCTCAGGTCGTCCTCACGACGCTTTTCGGCGATGAGCGCAGCTCGGCCCCCGTCACCCCCGTACTTGACCGCTCCGTCGAACTCGACAATCACCCTCTCTTGCACCAGGAAGTCCACTCTGGCGACGAGACGGCCGCCATCAACAATCTCCACCTGACTGCGCACATCTGCGATGCCCAGATCACGGAGGAGCACCCTGGTGCGCGTCTCCCCGGGGGACTCACACAACGGGTCTGCCTCCGCGACAAGGCGGTCCCAGGTGGCCGGACGGGTGCGCGGCGCCACCAGCCCCATCGCCTCACTCACCTGACCAAGATCGATTCGACCGCCATGGAGGGCGGCATCGAGCGCCACGAGACCGGTCACCACACCGCCGTGCCGGGTGAGAGTCAAGATGGCCGCAGCCATACCTTGAGTCAGGTACCCATCGGCAACGACGACCGCGTCGGTCGCTGCCGGAGGGTGGAGCCTGAGCCCCTTGACCCGCCTCACGCGCGATACCTGGGCCGCGAGATCGACGGTCTCGCTATCCGTCCCGAACAGCGGCAGCCGATGCAGCACCACCGCGCTCGCCCCCACGGCGTAGTCACTCGTCGGCAAGAGGTGCTCGTGGCGCGCGGACCTCGACCCCGATCGTCGTCGTGGGCTCGCGCCCTGAGCACTGCCCGAGTTCGTAGCGCGAGCCGCGCCTCTGGGGTGGCATCGCGCCACAGCTCCCCGAGCACATAGGCGGCCTGGCGCACGCGGATGAGCTCGCCCACGGCGACCAGCCGACGAAGATCGTGATCCCCATAGGCCACCTGCCGCAGATCAGCCGAGCACAGGACACCACCCACGCTGACAGCCAGACTCTCCAGACGTTCATCCATCGCGACATCATGGCCGATGACGCTCGCCAGTCCGCCGGCTTATCCACAGGCGGCCTCCGGCCCCCGTCTGTCAGCCGCATTCCCCAGGAGCGCACGGCATACGCAAGAATGCCGCCTCGTGACCACGATAGTTTTCGTCCATGCGCACCCGGACGATGAAGCCTCGTCCACGTCGGCGACCATGTGTCTGGCCACGGACCGCGGCGACCGCGTCGTCGTGGTCTATGCCACCAATGGCGACCACGGCGAAGCCCCAACCGACCTCGCCCCCGGCGAGACCGTGGTCGATCGTCGCCGGGTCGAAGCCGAGAACAGCGCCCGCATCATCGGGTCGGAGGTCCGCTGGCTCGGCTATGCCGACTCGGGCATGGCCGGCTGGGTCGAGAACGACGACGCCGGGTCGTTCCATGCCGCTCCCACGCATCAAGCCGCGGCGCTGCTCGCTGACATCCTGCGCGAGGTCGAGCCGGATGTCGTCATCGGATATGACTTCCACGGCAACTACGGCCACCCTGACCACGTCAAGGTCCATGAGGTCACCAAGGCCGCGATTGCGTTGTTGGACAACACAGGGGCGGGCACGACACCGCGCTACCTCGAGACGACGATGAACCGTGACCTCATGCGCCGCCAGCGCGACGAAGCCAAGGCCATGGGTATCGATCCGGGCGATTGGGACCCCGACACGGTGATGCCCGACGGGCACAAGATCGGCATGGCGGAGAGCGAGCTGCACTGGCAGGTCGACGGTCGGGGCGTCATTGAGCGCAAACGCGCCGCGTTGCAGTGCCACGCGAGCCAGACCAGCGACGTCGGGATGATGCTCCAGATCCCGATGGAGGCGTTCACCGAGGGCTTTGGGTACGAGCACTTCATCGAGCCGGCCCTGGGTGATCAACCGATGCAGCGCGCCTGGCCGTTCTGACGCGGCTGACCGACCCGAATGCCGTGCCGGGTCGGTCAGCCTGCGCGAGCCGCAGGCCAAACCCGAACGCCGCTCAGCCGCGGTATCTCTCCAGGAAGGCATCGACCTGCGGGTCGGCAGCCTCATAGGCACCCCCCACCCCATGCCCCCAGCCGGTTTCGAACAGGTCGTCGGCCACCTGAGTGACGACGTCCGCAAGCTCGAGCCGGTGGACGAAGGTCTCCGGGATCGCGGTCGCGCCGTGCAGCACGCCGAGGATGGTGCCGGCGATGGCGCCGGTCGAGTCCGAGTCGCCGGAGTGGTTGACCGCGAGGAACACCCCGTCGATCGGGTCGTCCGCCCGCAGCGCACACGCAACCCCGATGGCCAGCGCCTCCTCGCCCACCCACGCACCGCCCAGCATCTCCAGCAGCTCAGGGGTGGGCCGGTGCGTTCGCGCGAGAGCGCTTGCGGTCTGCACGGCGGCGAGGGTTTCCTCGTGACCGGCCTCGACGACCAGTCGCGCAGTGGCGTGGTCCAACCCGTCGCGGAGGGACGCCCCCTGCAGGAGAGCCGCCACCAGCTCGCCGAGGAACCCCGCAGACAGATAGCCACTGGGGTGGCCGTGCGTCACCGCTGCAGCCTGCGCGCTCACCAGGAAGGTGTCGCGCAGCCCGACGAGGCCGACCGGCCCGACGCGCATCACGCCGCCGCAACCCTTGGACTGGTTGATCGGCTCCGCGATCGTGCCGATCCGGCCCGAGGCAAGGGCCGTCAGGCAGGTATTGCCCGGGGCTCGCCGCGCATGCAGGCCGGGGACCGTGCGCAGCCAGCCCCCTCCCACCCCGTGGGGAGGGGGCGGCGGCACCCCTTGGGTGGACAGCCAGACCAGATATGCCTCGTGGAACATGCCTGGAGCCGACGCAATGCCGCGATGCCGACCCCTGATCAGGTAGCGGATGAGCCCTTCCGCGGTGAACAGGGTCATCTGGGTGTCGTCGGTGATCGCCCCTGCGTCCCGCCCATAGGCCGGCAGATAGTCCACAACACCCGCGGGACCGCACCGCGATCTGATCTGGCCCACGTCCCAGAACTCGACTGGCGCACCAAGGGCATCGCCGACCGCTCCGAGCAGGAGAGAGCCACGGATCCGGTCGCGCAGGTCGGGGCTCATGACGTCATCCTCTCCCGCATTACCTAGGCTGCCGGTCATGGCGGACTTCATCGGGGCGGTCGACCAGGGCACGACGAGCACGCGGTTCATGATCTTCGACCATGCCGGTCGGGAGGTCGGGCGACACCAGATCGAGCACGAGCAGATCCTGCCGCGCGCTGGCTGGGTCGAACACAACCCACTAGAGATCTGGTCCAACACCGACACGGTCATCGGGACGGCGCTCAACCAAGCCGGGCTGTCGATGAGTGACCTGGCCGCCATCGGCGTGACCAACCAGCGCGAGACGACCATCGTGTGGGATCGGCGCACCGGGCGACCGCTGCACAACGCGATTGTGTGGCAGGACACCCGCACCGACGGCATCGCCGCCGCCCTCGAACGGGACGGGCACGGGGACCTGATCCGCCACAAGGCCGGCCTGCCCCCGGCCACCTACTTCTCGGGCGGCAAGCTGAAGTGGCTGCTGGACAACGTTGAGGGCCTGCGCGAGCTGGCCGAGCAGGGGCACGCGGCATTCGGGACACCAGACTCCTGGGTCGTCTGGAACCTCACCGGCGGACCCCATGGTGGCGTCCACGCCACCGACGTCACCAACGCCAGCCGCACGATGCTCATGGACCTGGCCACGCTGGACTGGGACGACGAGCTGCTTGCCCTCTTCGGCGTCCCACGCGCCATGTTGCCGACGATCCACGCCAGTTCGCACGCGACGGCATTCGGCCAGGCCATGGGCAAGCACGGCGGGACCGCACCGATCACCGGCGTCCTCGGCGACCAGCACGGCGCCATGGTCGGGCAGGTCTGCTTCGCGCCGGGTGAGGCCAAAAACACCTACGGCACCGGCAACTTCCTCCTGCTCAACACCGGTGAGGAGATGGTGCGCAGCGAGCACGGTCTGCTGACCACGGTCGCCTACCAGCTCGGGGACGCTCCCGCGGTCTATGCCCTGGAGGGGTCGATCGCGGTGACCGGCAGCGCCGTGCAGTGGCTGCGCGATCAACTCGGCATCATCAGCGGCGCCGCTGAGGTCGAGACGCTGGCCCGCCAGGTCGACGACACTCAGGGGTGCTACTTCGTCCCGGCGTTCTCGGGGCTGTTCGCGCCGTACTGGCGCAGCGATGCCCGCGGCGCCATCGTCGGACTGTCGCGATTCCACACCAACGCCCACATCGCCCGGGCGACCCTCGAGGCGATCTGCTACCAGAGCCGCGACGTCGTCGACGCCATGGCGGCCGACTCCGGCGTGGCCCTGACCACGCTCAAGGTCGACGGCGGGGTCACCGCCAACGGCCTGTGCATGCAGCTGCAGGCCGATGTGCTCGGGGTCCCGGTGAGCCGCCCCGTCGTCGCCGAGACCACCGCCCTCGGGGCGGCGTATGCCGCGGGCCTCGCGGTCGGGTTCTGGGGCAGCACCGATGAGTTGCGGGCCAACTGGGCCGAGGATCGGCGCTGGTCGCCGCAGTGGTCCGACCAGCAACGACAGGACGGGTATGCCGGGTGGCGCAAGGCCGTGGAGCGCACGCTGAACTGGGTGGAGGTGGGCTCATGACCTTGACTCCGCACGCCCGCGCGGCCGCGATCGAGCGCCTGCGCAGCGGCGAAGAGCTCGATGTCCTCGTCGTCGGCGGCGGCGTCGTCGGGGCCGGGGCCGCACTCGATGCCGTGACCCGGGGACTCTCCACCGGCCTGGTCGAGGCCCGCGACTGGGCCAGCGGGACGAGCTCGCGGTCGAGCAAGCTCATCCACGGCGGGCTGCGCTATCTGGAGATGCTCGACTTTGGTCTGGTCCATGAGGCGCTGCAGGAGCGTCGGCTCCTCCTCACGCACATCGCCCCGCACCTCGTGCGCCCTGTGCCCTTCATGTATCCACTGCGCAAGCCGGCCTGGGAGCGCTTCTACGTCGGCTCAGGCATCGCCCTCTACGACGGTCTGGCGTTCGGCGTGCGGCCGAGCGCCGAGGTCCCCCGTCACAAACACCTCAGCAAGAAGTCGGCGCTGCGCCTCATGCCGAGCCTGCGGCCCGACGCCCTGACGGGCGCGATTCAGTACTACGACGCCCAGGTCGACGACGCGCGGTTCGTCCTCGAGCTCGTGCGCACGGGAGCCCGCCATGGGGTCCATGCCGCCAACCGAGTCAAGGTGACCGGGATCCAGCGGGACGACTCCGGCCGGGTGGTCGGGGTGGCGGCGCTCGATGACGTCACCGGAGAGTCGTTCGAGATCAGGGCGCGGCGCGTCATCGCCGCCACCGGGGTGTGGACCGACGAGATCGAGCGCCTACTCAACCCGGACGCCGACGGGCCGCTGCACGTCCGGGCGAGCAAGGGTGTCCATCTCGTCGTCCCGCGCGACCGCATCGACTCCCAGACCGGCGTCATCCTGCGCACGGACAAGTCCGTCCTTTTCCTCATCCCCTGGGACGAGCACTGGATCATTGGCACCACGGACACGCCCTGGGACCTCGACAAGTCCCATCCGGCGGCGACCTCGGCTGACATTGACTATCTCCTCGATACGGTGAATGCCGTTCTCGTGCAACCCATTTCGCGTGAGGACATCGACGGGGTCTATGTCGGCCTGCGCCCCCTGATCTCACCCAGTGTCACCGAGGGCGAGGGCGATGGCGAGGCCGGTGGCCACGCCACGACGAAGATCTCTCGCGAGCACGTCGTCGCTTCGCCGACACCGGGGATCGTGCTCGTCGCCGGCGGCAAGTACACGACGTATCGGATCATGGCCAAGGATGCCGTCGATCTCGCTCTCGCCGATCTCGGCAAGGAGATGCCGCAGAGCACGACCGAGACGATCCGGCTCGCGGGTGCCGTCGGCTGGGAATGGCTGCATGAGCGGCCCGAGCTGCTCAGCCGGAGCAGTGGCCTCGACGGCCCGGCCATCGACTACCTCCTCGAGCGCTACGGCACCCTCGTCGGCGAGCTGCTCGCCCTCATCGCGGTGGATCCCTCTCTGGGAGAGCAACTTCCAGGAGGGGAGGAGCATCTCAAGGTCGAGATTGTGTATGCCGCAAGCAGCGAGGGCGCTCTGCACCTCACCGACGCCCTCACCCGGCGGACCCGGATCTCGATCGAGGCGCGAGATCGGGGCCTGACCGCCGCCGAGCCCGCGGCGCGCCTCATGGCGCCGATCCTCGGCTGGGACGAAGCGCGGATCCAGGAGGAGATCGAGCTCTATCAGCGCCGGGTGGCGGCCGAGATGACCAGTCAACTGATGCCTGACGATGTGTCGTCCAACCAGGTCCGCAGCAGCGTCCGAGAGACCTCCCTGCCCTGACCGGGGGCGCGCGCCCAAACCTGACCCAAGCAGGGCGGAGCGGGGTCAGGCGGCCCGCCCGCAGGGCACCGCCACGAGGTCCTGCGACGGACCGCCGCCGACAAACCATCGGCGTGGGACGATGACCCGATGAGCGAGGAGCAGACCAAGAGCGACAGCAACCGGTCGCGACCGACCACCGATGAGTTGCGCGCCTTCATCTCCCAGGGCTGGGCGCCCCGGCAACCGACGGTGACGCAGCAGGCGCCCGCGGCGGCATTCGCCGCTCGTCGCCGGGCCGCGATCAGCGCCACGTTCCCCGGCGACCGGCTCGTCATCCCCGCCGGCGGACTCAAGGTGCGCTCCAACGACACCGACTACGTGTTCCGGCCGCACAGCGCCTTCGCCCACCTCACCGGGCTCGGCGCCGACCGCGAGCCCGACGCCGTCCTGGTGATGGAGCCGAGCTCCGACGGCGGACACGAGACGATCCTGTACTTCCGACCCCTCGCCGGGCGGGACACCGACGAGTTCTTCGCCGACTCCCGCTACGGCGAGTTCTGGGTCGGCGCCCGCCCGACGATCGAGGATGTCGAGCTCGAGCTCGGCCTCACCGCGCGGCACATCGACGAGTTCCCCGAGGCCGTCGCCAAGGATGCGGGCGTCGTCACGGTGCGAGTAGTCCGGGACGCCGACCGCGTCCTCACCGCCAGTCTCGATCAGGCCAGGGTCGAGGCCGGGGTTGCTGCCGAGAGCCTCGAAGAGGTTGACAACGTTCTCTCCCATGATCTTTCGCTGCTGCGGATGATCAAGGACGAGCACGAGGTCGCGCAGATGCGCGAGGCCGTCGCCGCCACGTTAACGGGATTCGAGGCCGTCATCGCCGACCTGCCGACGGCCGTCGAGAGAGGCCGCGGCGAGCGTTGGGTCGAGGGCGTCTTCGGCCTGCACGCACGGCATTCGGG
>JAGOME010000044.1 GCA_017993715.1 Phycicoccus sp. | reverse complement strand
GACGCAGGTCATCCCCGTCGTCTGGCTGCGTCAGGCCGGCGCTTTGCGCATTGCTGTCCCAGGCCCTGATCAGGCGGTCGTGTCGGCCCGGCTGCTCACGCCCCAGGGTCCGGTGCCCGTGAGCACCGATGATGGCGGGGTCGCCCGGATCCAAGGCGGGACCGTTCTCGAGTTGCCCCTGCAGGCCGGGACCGAGGGCGTCGTCGGGGTCGAGGTGACCTCGGACGTCCCGGTGGTGGCCGCCGCTGTGAGCGTGGCTCGGGCCGAGGGAGGCGTCGGAGATTTCGCCTGGTCTGCGTCAGCGACGCCGATCACCGGCATTGCAGGCGCGGCGCTCGTGGCCGATGGCCCCGCACGGCAGATCAACCTGGTCGCCACGGGCGGCGATGTCCAGGCGCGGATCGCCACGCTTGAGGCGGGCGCGGTGACGACCAGAGAGCTCTCCCTGGCGGCCGACAGCACGGTGACGACGGACCTGGGCTCACCCAGCGCGGTCTGGGTCGTGCGCATCGGGGGAGCGGGCGAGCTGCGAGCGGGCGTGGCCTCGCAAGTCGGCGCGGATACGACGGCATTCCTCTCCGCCCTGACCCTCGCCGACCTCCCGTTGACCACGGCGGCGACGTCAGCGGTGCCCTTGCCCTGACCGGCCACCGCGCTTGGTCGTCCGGCTCAGAGCTCGATCTCCTCGGGTGGCACGCCGAGGAGGGCAGCGACCTGTTCGGCGAGGACCTCCCTGACGAGAGCCTCGAGCTCGGTCGAGGTGGCGGCGCGAGCCTGGATCGGCTTGCGGTAGAGCACGATCCGGCGGGCCGTGCGGCCAGCGGCCAGCGTGCGACCAAGGGGGGCGACTTGGTCCTCCCAGGGTGTGGGATCGCTCTCGGGCACATCCTCGACGGCGAACTCGACCTCTGCGTGGCGTGGACCGAGGTAGCGCAATGCTCGGGCTGCGCCCGCCTGGACGACCTCGTCGAACTCGGCACTGCGGGTGAGCATGGCGGGCACAGGAGGCCACGCGGTCGGGCCCCGCAGGCCGCGCCCATGACGGTCCCGGCGCTCTGCCACGACTGCGCTCCTTCCCCGGGTAACCCCGAGCACCATGTTCCGTGATGCTAACGCCGCGACCGTGGCGAGCGCGGCCCCACGCCCCAGGAGGCAGCCCGCGGCCGCCAGGTGGCGGTGGCTCTCCGCAGGGGTGTGGCGGTCCTCGGCGTGCCCCAACGGGACCGTCGGCTCCAGCACCTAGAGTGGCGGCGTGGTGGTGTCCCGGAAATGCACGAAGACAGGGTGTGGTCGGCCCGCGGTCGCGACCCTGACCTATGCCTATGCCGATCGGGCCATGGTCGTTGGCCCCCTGGCGACTTTTGCCGAGCCCCACGCCTATGACCTGTGCGCCGAGCACGCCTCCCGGATGACGGCGCCGCGCGGCTGGGATGTCGTGCGGCTGTCCCCGGCCGGCTACGTCCCCGTTGACGTCAATGACACCGATGATTTGTTGGCCGTCGTCGAGGCGGTGCGGGAGCGCCCGCACCGCACCCCCAGCGTCCCGCCGGCTCCCGCGCCGGCACCACTGGCGGCCCCGGCGTTCGGTCGCCGAGGGCACCTGAGGGTCATCCCCGGCGGCGACGGCGCCTGAGCGCTACCCCGGCCCGTTCGACCCGTGGTCGTGTCCGGTCCTGAAGTACCCTGCCTGGCGTGACGCGCGAGATCCTGGACCAGATCATCAAGGCCTACGACGTGCGAGGTCTGGTGCCCCAGCAGCTGGACCCGCGGGTTGCCCAGGCTATCGGCACGGCATTCGCCGAGGTGGTGGCCATCCCCGACGCCGCCGGCGCGATCGTCGTCGGCCACGACATGCGGGACTCCTCGCCGGGTCTTGCCCAGGCCTTCGCCGACGGCGTGACCAGTCGCGGGGTCGACGTGACCCTCATCGGGCTGGCCAGCACCGATGAGCTGTACTTCGCCTCGGGGCGCGACGCTCGCCCGGGTGCGATGTTTACCGCCAGCCACAATCCGGCTGCTTACAACGGCATCAAGCTCTGTCGCGCGGGGGCCCGGCCGGTCGGGGCGGACACCGGGTTGCGGGAGATCAAGGACTTGGCCGGCGACCTGCTCGAGGGTCGCGAGCTGCCGATGGTCGCCGTGGCCGGCTCGGTCGACGATCGGGATGTCCTGCCCGACTATGCGACGTTTCTGCGGGCCCTGGTTGATCTGAGCGGCCAGAGGTCTCTGTCGGTCGTGGTGGATGCCGGCAATGGCATGGCGGGACACACGGTGCCCGCAGTGCTGGGGACCCATGCCGGCCTGCCTGCGCTGCCGCTCACCGTGACCCCGCTGTACTTCGAGCTCGACGGCACCTTCCCCAATCACGAGGCCAACCCGTTGGAGCCGGAGAACCTGCGTGACCTCCAGGCCGCGGTCGTCGCCCACGGGGCCGATCTCGGCCTCGCCTTCGATGGTGATGCCGATCGCTGCTTCGTCGTCGATGAACGGGGCGAGCCGGTCAGCGCCTCAGCGATCACCGCGCTCATCGCTGATCGGGCGATCGCCGCTGAGGTCGCCGAGGGCGTCGATCCCCGCGAGATCTCCGTGGTGCACAACGTCATCACCTCCCACGCCGTCCCCGAAGTCATCGCTGAGTCGGGCGCCCGGGCGGTGCGCACTCGGGTGGGCCACTCCTACATCAAGGGTGAGATGGCGCGAGCAGGCGCGGTCTTTGGCGGTGAACACAGCGCGCACTACTACTTCCGCGAGTTCTGGTTCGCTGACACCGGCATGCTCGCCGCGCTCCACGTGCTTGCCGCGTTGGGGGAGCAGGATGCCCCGCTCTCGAGTGTCATGGCCAGGTACGACCGGTATGCCGCCTCTGGAGAGATCAATTCGACGGTCGCCGATCAGGCGGCGGCCGTGGCTGCCGTCCGGGACGCCTGGGTCTCCGACGCAGTCACGGTCGACGAACTCGACGGGCTGACGGTGACGCACAGGCGCGATGCTGGCGATGGAGATGGCACGATGTGGTGGTTCAACGTGCGTGCGTCGAACACCGAGCCCTTGCTCCGCCTCAACGTCGAGGCCCAGGACGAGGCGACCATGCACCGGGTGCGCGACGGCGTGCTGGAGATCGTGAGAGGACCGATACCTGTGACAACGATCGAGCCGTGGTTGCGCGAGATCCTGCGGTGCCCGCAGTGCCGCAGTGCCCTGACCGACGAGCAGGGTCCGACCGGTCCTGAGCTCGTGTGCACCAACGCGTCCTGCGCGCTGGCCTACCGCATCGACGACGGGGTGCCCGTGCTGCTCGTCGACGAGGCGCGTCGGCCCTAGCCGACCATGACGTTCGACGAGGCAATCCTCGACGACCCCGAGGCGCTGGAGCGTCACGACAGCCGCGGGATCCTGCGGGCCCTGGCGACCGCCGGCGCGCAGGTTCGACGGGCCCTGGTGGCCGCCCAGGAGGCTGGCGTCGATCGACTTCAGCCGCAGGATCGGCCGCGTGCCGTGCTCGTCGCCGCACTGGGTGAGTCGGCGGTCGTCGGCGATGTCCTGGATCTCCTGGCCGAGCCTGGTTCACCCGTGCCCTTGCTCTGTCGGCGCGGCGGGCCGCTCCCCGCGTGGGTGGGTCCCCTCGATCTCGTCGTGGCGATCTCCCAGTCAGGCCGCGCCGCGGGGCCGGTCGACCTGGTCGCCGAGGCCGGGCGGCGAGGGGCTCAAGTCGTCACGGTCGGCGCCGCCGACAGCCCCCTGGCCGACGCGTCCGCGCGCGGCCGCGGCATTCACGTCCCCTTGGGGTATGACGCGCCGAACTCTCGCACCTCCTTGTGGTCGTTGCTCACCCCCGTGCTGGTCGCCGCCGACCGGCTCGGTGTCGTCCGGGTCAGCGAGGACAGTCTTACGGCGACCGCTGACCTCCTCGATGGGCTCGCCCAGGACCTGCGACCGTCGTCGGAGGCCTTCGTCAATCCCGCAAAACTGCTCGCCTCGGACGTCGCGGGGACCGTGCCGGTCGTGCTCGGCGATGGGCCCCTGGCCGGCGTCGCCGCCCTGCGGACCGCCGCCATGCTCACCCGCAGCGCCCGAGTGCCGGCCACGCATGGCGTGCTCCCGGACGCGGCTGCCCAGATCGTCGCCACCTTCGACGGACCCTGTGCACCGACGTCGGTGGATCCGTTCGCTGACCCTTTCCTCGACGGCGGCTCGGCCACGGCTCTCAGCCTGGTGTTGCTGCGAGCCCAGGCCGGGGATCCTCTTGCCGACTCGGTGCGCGACATGGCCCAGGATGCGAGGATCCGCGTCCACGAGGTTGTTGCCGATGGCGACGCACCGTTGCAGCGCTGGGCCTCGCTGGTGACCCGCACCGACTTCGCCGCGACCTACCTGGCTCTGGCCCACGGCATCGATCCGGCGATCACCCCCCACGTTGCGCAGTTGCGCCGCGGGAGTCGCTGACCTGGCCGGCGAACGTGCGTGCGGCTCAGCTGGAGACGGACAGGTCCAGTTCCGTTGCGTGGGGGAGGCTCAGGAGCGTCCGCCCGTCGACGAGGAGTTTGCTGGCGCGAATGCCGCTGCCGATGACGACGGGACCGGCAGCAACAACGGCAGCATCGACCAGGATCGGCCACGGCGTCGGAAGCCCCACCGGCGTGATCCCGCCGAACTCCATCCCGGTGAGGTGCACCGCGGTCTCGAACGGGGCAAACGAGATCTTGCGGACGTCCAGGTGCCGGCGCACCACCCCGTTGACGTCGGCGCGGTGGATGGCGAGCACCATGACCGCGGCATACGTGGTGCGGTCACCACGACGACCGGCCACGATGACGCAGTTGGCGCTCGCCTGCGGTGCGACGTCGTAGGCCTCACAGAAGGCGGCTGTGTCCGCCAGAGCGGGGTCGATCGCGGTGACCTCAGCGTGGGGGACCGCGTCGATGGCGGCGGCCACCGGCGGCGCCAACAGATCACGACGCCCGACGGCGGCCAGCCAGGTCAGAGTTCCGCGAGCAGACGGCATACGTCGGAATCTACCGAGCGGGCGTCGGGGGCCGGACTGAGGGCGCGCCCATCAGTAGAATGGGCAGTCGCCGGCGTGGGCGATAACCCACCTGACGGCCCTGAAGGGCGGCGCCGGGTCACCGATCATCTTTACGGGAGATTCCGCATGTCATTGGACTACCAGGTCAAGGATCTTGCCTTGGCCCAGGCCGGGCGCCACCAGATCCGCCTCGCCGAACACGAAATGCCCGGGCTGATGGCCCTGCGCGCCGAGTATGCCGCGAGCCAGCCGCTCGCGGGTGCGCTCATCGCGGGCTCGTTGCACATGACCGTCCAGACCGCCGTCCTCATCGAGACCCTCGTCGCCCTCGGCGCCCGCGTCCGCTGGGCCTCGTGCAACATCTACTCCACTCAGGACGAGGCGGCCGCCGCGGTCGTCGTCGGTCCGCAAGGTACGCCGGAGGACCCCCAGGGCGTCCCGGTGTTCGCCTGGAAGGGCGAGACGCTCCAGGAGTACTGGGACTGCACCGAGCAGATCCTGTCCTGGCCAGGTGGCGAGTTCGCCAACATGATCCTCGACGACGGTGGCGACGCCACGATGCTCGTCCACAAGGGCCGCGAGTGGGAGACCGCGGGCCAAGTACCCCCCACGACCGATGAGGACTCCCACGAGTTTGGTGTCTTCAAGGCCCTCGTCCGCCGCACCATGGCGACGGACCCGCGCCGCTGGACCACCGTCAGCGACCACATCAAGGGCGTCACCGAGGAGACCACAACCGGGGTCCACCGGCTCTATCAACTGGCCGAGGCCGGCGAGCTCCTCTTCCCCGCGATCAACGTCAACGACTCGGTGACCAAGAGCAAGTTCGACAACAAGTACGGCTGCCGCCACAGCCTCATCGACGGGCTCAACCGAGCCACCGACGTCCTCATCGGTGGCAAGGTCGCCGTGGTTGCGGGCTACGGCGATGTGGGCAAGGGGTGCGCGGAGTCGCTGCGTGGCCAGGGGGCCCGGGTCATCGTCACCGAGATCGACCCGATCTGCGCCCTGCAGGCGGCCATGGACGGCTACCAGGTGGCCCGGATGGACGACGTCGTCGGCCAGGCCGATATCTTCGTCACGGCGACCGGCTGCTTCGACGTCATCACTGCCGACCACATGGCGGCCATGAAGAACAAGGCCATCGTGTCCAACATCGGGCACTTCGACAACGAGATCGACATGGCGGGCCTGGAGCGCACCCCGGGCATCACCAAGACGGAGATCAAGCCGCAGGTGCACGAGTGGACGTTCCCCGATGGCACGTCGATCATCGTGCTCTCCGAGGGCCGCCTGATGAACCTCGGCAACGCGACGGGCCACCCGAGCTTCGTGATGAGCAACTCGTTCTCGAACCAGACCATCGCGCAGGTCGAGATGTTCACCAACACCACGCACTACCGCGACGAGGACGGCAACCCCCAGGTCGAGACGCTGCCCAAGCACCTGGACGAGAAGGTTGCGCGTTTGCACCTTGAGGCGCTCGGTGCGGACCTGACCGAGCTGTCCAAGGAGCAGGCCGAGTACCTCGGCGTCGACGTGGCCGGACCTTACAAGCCGGAGCACTACCGCTACTGACGTTTTCCTCCCATCGCCACCACGCCCGGAATGCCGTCCGCCTTCGCCGAAGGCGGACGGCATTCGGCCCGTGACGCATCCTGGGGTGATCTTCAGGAAGCGGACCGAGTGGCCCAATGCCCCGTCGACATCGCGAGGATCGGGGCCTTGCGCAGGTTGTGAGCGCGCCGCCCCCACGTGCGGTTGTGTGATGATGGGCCCCACAGGGCCGCGCGCCTCGCGGCCGCCCCTTGACCTCGGGAGTGTGGAAGCACGTGAAGGGCCGTGTCCTCGTCGTCGATGACGACCTTGCCCTCGCCGAGATGCTCGGCATCGTCCTGACCGGGGAGGGTCTCGACGTCACCCATGTGGCTGACGGGAATGCCGCCCTGCCGGCACTGCGCGACACCCGGCCCGACGTGGTCCTGCTCGACGTCATGCTCCCAGGCATCGACGGTCTCGAAGTCTGCCGCCGCATCCGCGCCGAGTCTGGCGTCCCCATCGTCATGCTCACCGCACGCACAGACACCGTTGATGTCGTCCTGGGACTGGAGAGCGGGGCCGACGACTATGTCGTCAAGCCGTTCAAGCCGCAGGAGCTGATCGCCCGACTGCGTGCGCGGCTGCGCCGCGGCGACGAGCCCGCACCGGAGAAACTCACCATCGGCGATCTGGCCATCGATGTCGCCGGTCATGCTGTCCGGCGCGGCGAGGAGGCCTTGGCGCTCACCCCGCTCGAGTTCGATCTGCTCGTCGCCCTGGCTCGACGACCGTGGCAGGTGTTCACGCGGGAGGTGCTCTTGGAGCAGGTCTGGGGCTACCGCCATGCCGGTGACACCCGGTTGGTCAATGTGCACGTCCAGCGACTGCGGAGCAAGGTCGAGAAGGACCCCGAGAACCCCCAGGTCGTCGTCACGGTGCGGGGCGTGGGCTACAAGGCCGGCCCCGCCTGACCATGCCGCCGCAGGCCATGGGCCGGACCTTCCCCCGGGGCCCGCTGCCAACGCCGAGCGTGCGGGAGCGGGCGTCCCGAGTGCACGCCAGCCTGCTGGCATGGACCGCGACCCCCCGACGCTTCGTCGCGCGCTGGTCGCGGTGGGTCGTGCGACGGTGGCGTGAGTCGTTACAGGTCCGGGTGGTCACCACCACCGTGCTCCTGGCCACCACGGTGATCCTTCTGCTCGGTACCTACCTCCACAACGAGATCGCCCGCGGGCTGGAGAACGAGCGGATCGCGACCAGCCAGTACGAGGCGCGCACCCTGGTCAGCGAGGCGCAGCGTCGCTTCTATGCCTCGGGGGCGACCACCGTGGGTGAGCTTGACCTCAACGCGAGCGACATCGTGCGAGGGCTGGCAGCGACCGGGCCGACGCCGACCCGCTATGTCGTGATGGCGCGCTCGACGATCAACAAGAGCCAGACAGTCCTGGCGACGGTGCGGTCCGGTGATGTGAGCCTGTCGGCGATCCAACCCGAGCTGCGGGCAGCGGTCGCGCAGAACCCGACCACCCAGCAGACGCAGATCGCGCCGATCACCCTGGACGGCGAGGTCGTCCCCGCGGTCATGGTGGGCAGCGCGGTCATCGTGCCGACTGCGGGCTACTACGACCTGTATGTCATCTACCCGATGACCCAGGAACTGCAGGTGATGGGGATCATCAGCCAGGCCTTCGTCATCGCTGGCTTTGTCCTGGTGGCCTTGGTCGCGCTGATCGCGTGGACCGTGACCGCCCAAGTGGTCACCCCGGTCCGTCGGGCGGCCGCTGTGGCCCAACGCTTGACCAGCGGCAAGCTCAACGAACGGATGTCAACGCGGGGTGCCGATGAGCTGGCGCAGCTGGGCACCTCGTTCAACGCCATGGCCGACTCCTTGCAGCGACAGATCCGCCAGCTGGAGGGCCTGTCCAGGGTGCAGCAGCGCTTCGTCTCTGACGTGTCTCACGAACTGCGCACTCCCCTGACGACGATCCGGATGGCCAGCGATGTCATCCACGATGCTCGCGGCGGCTTCGAGCCCCTCGTCGCCCGATCGACCGAGCTGCTCGAGGGCGAACTCGACCGCTTCGAGGCTCTCCTGGCGGACCTCCTGGAGATCAGCCGCTTCGACGCGGGCGCAGCGGCCCTGGATGTCGAGCCGATCGATCTGCGCTCGACCATCCAACGAGTCGTCGTGGCCACGGCGCCGATCGCCCAGCGGCGCGGCTGTGAGGTCCACCTCGCACTGCCCGCTGAGCCGGCGGTCGCCGAGATCGATGAGCGTCGCGTCGAACGCATCATCCGCAATCTCGTGGTCAATGCCCTTGAGCACAGCGAGGGCCGGCCGGTGCGGATCGAGGCCGCGACCGGTGGCGAGGCCGTCGCTGTCGTGGTGTCAGATTCGGGTGTGGGCCTGCGCCCCGGCGAAGCCTCGATGGTCTTCAACCGGTTCTGGCGGGCCGATCCGGCGCGGGCTCGCACGACGGGCGGCACCGGCCTGGGCCTGGCTATTTCGCTCGAGGACGCCCGCCTCCATCAGGGCTGGCTCCAGGCCTGGGGTGAGCCCGGAGTGGGGTCGCGGTTCCGCCTCACCCTGCCGGCCGTCGCCGACGTCCCGATTGTGGATTCCCCTCTGCCCCTCTCGCCCGAGGACCGGCAATAATGCGCAGGCTGCAGCAGGTTCGGGCCCTGGGGTTGGCGGTCCTCGTCGCAGTCCTGACGGCCTGCGCGGGGGTGCAGACCCAAAGCGAAGTGCGCGAAGGGCTGGACACGACCACCGGTCAGGAGAACCGCGTCCGAGTCGTCTTCCCGGGGCCTGAACCGGGGGCAACCCCCGAGGACGTGGTTCGTGGCTTCGTGCGTGCCGGCTCAGCCAGCGAAGGCGACTACGACAGCGCCCGGATGTTCCTCACCGCTGAAGCCGCCCGCGACTGGGTCCCCGATGGCGAGATCGTGCTCTTCGCGGGGGACTCGACCCTGACGGTGACCGCATCCGAGGAGGGCCAGGTGACCATGTCCGGCACGGTGACGGCCACGGTGTCCGCCGACGGCGTGTATACGGCTCAGCCGGCGGGCACCCAGCGCACCCTGCAGTTCTCTATGGCTCGGGTCGATGACGAGTGGCGCGTCTCCGGCCTCGCGACGGACTTTGGTCGCTGGCTCCCGGCCAACACGGCATTGACCCTCATCGCTCCGTACAGCGTCCACTATGTGGCCCGTGATCGGCGCGCCCTCATTAACGACGTGCGCTGGCTCCCAATCGACCACCTCGCCTCGCGGCTGGCGCGGGCTCAGTTGTCGCCGGTACCGGACTATCTGGCGGGGGTGGCGACGTCTGCGATCCCGAGTGACACCAGGCTGACGGCCAACTCTGTGACTGTCCTCGACGGGGTGGCGATGGTCGACTTGGAGACGCGGGCGCCCACGGACGAGGTGACGCGGGAGAACCTCTGGGCTCAGTTCGTCGGCACGTTGACTCAGGACCCGAGGGTCGCTGGGGTCGTGATCACCATTGCTGGCGCCCCGGTCGAGCTCGTCGGGCGCCCATCACCGGTGCAAGCCCCGAGCGATGTCGGATTTGTCCTGCCTTCGCCGGCGACGCTCCCGACGCCCATGGTGCGTCGGGACGATCGGCTGTATGTCTACGACACCCAGGCCGCCCTCGTCGGCAGTGACCCCGGTGGGGCATCGGCCACGGTCGCTAGTGGACGGCCGCGCATTCCTGCCGATCAGGTCGACCTCGCGCTCTCCGCTGATGGGGGGGAGATCGCGTCGGTGTCGGCGGACCGCGCCACGCTGTCCCGGTGGTATGCCGACGCCCGCCGGGAGGTGCCGTTCTTTGGCACCGCATTGGGGGCGCCGTCGTACGACGTGCGCGGGACCCTGTGGATCGGGGCGTTGGCCGCGCCGGGGAGTGCCGCTCCGCAGGCCTCCCTGTTCACCATCGCGACCAAGGCCAACCTGTCTTCGTCATCGCCTCAGACTGCTGTCGGGATCGAGGCAGATTGGCTTGTGGGCCGCCGAGTGCTCCGCTCTCTCGTCAGTCCGGACGGTGAACGGATCGCCGTCCTCTCTCAGCTCGACACTCCCGACAACGAGGACCTACGCCTCGACGTCGCGGGCATTGTCCGCAGCGATGTCGGCGCCCCCACCGGCCTGGCCGTCCCGCGCCGGCTGGGTTCGGGGCTGGTTGACCTGCGCGGAGTCACCTGGGTCGATGACACCCGACTCGCCGCTCTCGGGCGGCTCACGCAGGAGTCGCCGACGTCAGTCTTCCTGCTTGGCCTGGGAGGAGACCAGAGCGCCCTGCCGGAGATCGCCACGGGGGAGTCCATCACGACCACCGGCGGCCTGCGAGGGTTGGTGGTCGTCACCTCCACGGGAGAGATCCAGACGCGGATCGGGGCGCAGTGGATTGTCAGCAGCACCGGCACCGACCTCTTGGCGCACCCGAACTGAGCATGGCCCCGGGGGAGACGCCCCGCCTGCCGGTGTCCACGTTAGTTTTGGCTGCGTGACAGTGATCCCGCGCAGGTGGCATGCCGGCCGACTGGACCGCGCACGCCTTGAACGTCGGATAAAGACGGTGGCTCGACGGCTGCTGCGGGGAGAGAAGCGGGTGCCGTACTCGCCGGACGTTCCCGTGATTGTCATCTGCCGCGATCGACTGGAGCCTATGACGCGCCTGGTGGCATGGCTTGAAGCCGAGGGGCTGCGCAACATCATCTTCGTCGACAACGACTCCACGTATCCGCCGCTCCTGGCCTACTTCGAGCGCACGGCGTATCGGGTCGTTCGGCTCGGGAGGAACGTCGGCCACACCAGTCCGTGGCTACCGGAAGTGCAGGAACTGATCCCCCCTGGCGCCCCGTATATCGTCACCGATCCGGATGTCGTGCCGTGTGAGGGGTCCCACGGTGCCGTGCGGGAGTTCTTCAGGCTCCTCAACGACTACCCCGGCTACGTCAAGGTGGGATTCGGCCTGCGGATCGATGACCTCCCCGAGCACTATTGCCGCCGCGACGAGGTCATCGCCTGGGAGAGCAGCCTGATTGAGCGAGCGGTCGAGCGCAACGTGTATCGCGTCCCCATCGACACAACGTTCGCCCTGCATCGGGCTGGCACCCCCTACACCCTGGTCCCTTCCCTACGCACGGCAGGTCGGTTCGTGGCCCGACATGAGCCCTGGTACGAGGACTGCGACAACGTCGGCGCGGAGGTGGCCTATTACCTCGCGCATGCGTCGTCCAGCGCCACGTGGCGGGCTACTGCGGCCGACGGTCCTCCCGATCGTGGTGACCGTGACGGCGCCACGCCCGGATGAACTGTTGCTGGCTGACGGCCGCAGCCTGAACGGCGCCAAAGCGACGCGGGCCCGAGCCGAGGGACTTGCGGACCCCAGCGCCGTCCACAGGCCCTGGGCCCTGCTGGGCGATATCCACAGATCACCCAGTTCTGTCGCGCTATGGCTGCGGGCGGACGAGGCTGGCGACATGCCCATCCCCGAGGTCGTCGCTGCTGCCATTGATCTGGCGCTCCCGGTCCGGTGCGCCGGTTGCCGGGGCCGCGATGGTCCGGTGTGTCGGCTCTGCGCCGGGGACCTGCGGCGTGCCCGCGCCCGGCCGGTCCCCAGTCAGGTCCACCCCGACCCCTGTCCCGTGGGCTTCCCGGCGACCTGGGCCGCTGGCCGGCTCGATGACACGACGCGTCGCCTAATCACTGCCTACAAGGACGAGGGTCGTCGCGATCTCGCGCCGGTCCTGGGCGCGCTCCTTGCCGCCGCGGTGGCCGCATCGATCCGGGCGGCTCGAGCGGACGGCCTCCCCTCGCGGCAGGTCCTTCTCGTGCCGGTCCCGACGCGGGCCAGCGCTCGACGGCAACGCGGGGATGCGCCGATGGCCGAGCTGGCGCGCACGGCGGTGCGCCTGCTGGGGCCTGACGACCTGCGTGTCGCCGAGGTCCTCGTCGCGGGGCGACGCACGCGTGACCAGGCCCACCTGAGCGAGCACCAACGAGCCGACAACCTGGTCGGTGCCTGGGGGTTGGCGGCGCGCGCTCGCCCCCTCCTCGCCCACCGTCTCATCGTGGTCGTCGACGACATTGTCACCTCCGGCGCCACGCTCGTGGAGTCGATGCGAGCCCTCCAGGCCGGTGCCGGCCCCGACCTGGACCTGGTCGCTGCGGTCGTTGCGGCCACCGCGCGCACGGGTCGCCCTGTGCGGCATTCGGAAATCTAAGACGTTCGCGAGACCACGCCGGCGTGGGGCTTGCTCGGTCACCACCGCCGGACTAGCGTCGGGTTATGGAGCCCCCCGTGAGGTGGTGGTGCCGCGGCTGACCTGCCCTCCGCCGGCACGTTTCGCACACCACAAAAGCCAGGAGGCCTACATCGTGGACATTGTCATCACCGGACGGCACCGCAGCGTGTCCGACCGTTTTCGGGGTCACATCGAGGACAAGTTGGGCAAAGTCAGCCAACTGGCTCCGCGTGCCCGGCGAATCGACGTCGTCATTGCCCACGAGCCCAATCGTCGGCAGGCCAAGGCCTGCGAGCGTGTCGAGATCACCTGCCATGACAAGGGTCCGGTGATCCGGGCTGAGGCGTGCGGCGACGACAAGTACGCCGCCCTCGACGTGGCCTTGGACAAGCTCCTGGAGCGACTGCGCCGCGCTCACGACAAGCGCCAGGTGCATCGAGGTCGGCGCGCACCGGAGTCGGTGGCCTCAGCCACCGGCCGGATCGCCGTCCCGGACAACCAGGCAGCGCCCCCCGAGCCGGCCGAGCCGGACGGTGAGTTCGACGGATCGCCGGTCGAGGTCCGCGAGAAGGTCCACCGCTCGGCACCCATGACCCTCTCCCAGGCGCTGCGTGAGATGGAGCTCGTGGGTCACGACTTCTACCTCTTCCACGACGTCGACACCGACAAGGCGAGCGTGGTCTATCGCCGCCACGGGTGGAGCTATGGCGTGCTGCATTTGGACCTGGACGACGCGGCCGCCGAGGCCTCGTGACTCCCTAGGGACATGTGGCCGTGGCCCCGGGGGATTGACCGGGGCCACGGCCCCCCATGGTGTCGGGTAGCACACAGTCTGGGGTCCAGGCCTTCCCCTAAACTCCAAAGAAGCTTGAGCCGCCGGCTCGGGTTCCGCGGGAGGAGCGTGGCGATGACACGAGGATGGGCCGGACCCCCGGAACAGATCCGCGTCATGGTGGTGGACGACCATGACCTCTACCGACGTGGGCTCTGCGCCGTCGTCGAGACCCAGCCCGATCTCGTCGTCGTCGGCGAGGCCAGCAGCGGACCGGCGGCCGTCAAGGTCGCCTTGGCCACCTCCCCCGACATCATCCTCATGGATGTGCGCATGCCCGGTGTGGACGGCATCGAGACCTGCCGGCAACTGCTGGCCGAGGTCCCCACGGTCAAGGTGCTGATGCTCACGATGTCCGATGACGAGGACGACCTCTTCGAGGCGTTGCGGGCCGGCGCCTCGGGGTATCTCCTCAAGAGCCTGAATGCCGATGAGGTCGCGGTCGCCGTCCGCGCCGCCCACAACGGTCACGCGATGATCCCGCCGAGCATGGCCGCCGAGTTCGTCGGGGATTCGTCCCGAGGACGGCCCCGACAGCCCGAGGCCGCCGCTCGACTGACCGAGCGTGAGCTCGAGGTCCTGCGGTTCGTCGCGCGCGGCGCACAGAATCGGGAGATCGCACGCGAGTTGTTCATCTCCGAGAACACCGTCAAGAACCACGTCCGGAACATCCTCGACAAGCTGCAGATGCACTCGCGGGTCGAGGCGGCCATGTTCGCCGTCCGCTCACACCTGATCCAGGATCCCACCTGAGCGGGTCGGCCGTTGTCCGGCTGACCCCCGGTGCAGCGCGCAGAGTGGCCCTGGCTGCCCAAGGCCTGGCCAAGCCACGTCCTGACCAGGTGACCACGCGCCATCTCCAGCAGGTCATCGACACCGTGCGTGTGGTGCAGATCGACTCTGTCAATGTCGTGGCCCGCAGCCATTACCTGCCGTTCTTCAGCCGGTTGGGGCCCTACGACACGACCCTGCTCGACCGGGCTCGTGATCTGGCCCCGCGCCGGATCGTGGAGTACTGGGCCCACGAGGCCAGTCTGATCGCTCCAGCGACGTGGCCGTTGCTGTCCTTCCGGATGCGCCGGGCCGAGCAGGATGCCTGGGGCGGTATGCAGCGGGTCGCGCGTGAGCGTCCGGCGCTGGTCGAGGCGGTGCTCCAAGAGGTGCTGCGGCGAGGTCCGATGACCTCGCGCGCCGTCGAGGCGGCCCTGACCCACGATGTCCCCCGCGCGCGGGACAACTGGGGCTGGAACTGGTCGCTGGTCAAGAACGCCCTCGAGCAGTTGTTCTGGGCCGGCGCAATCACCTCAGCGGGGCGCACCGCGCAGTTCGAGCGCCGGTATGCCGCGCTCGGCCGGGTCTTTCCCCCGGCCGACCGACCCGCGTTGGACCCGACCGTTCGCCCCGACGACGCGACGGCATTCCGGGCGTTGGTCGAGATGGCGGCCCGGGCGCATGGCATCGCGACCGAGCCGTGCCTGCGCGACTACTTTCGGATCGGCAAGGCGCAGTGTGAGCCTGCAATCCAGTCCCTCGTTGCCGATGGCGTGCTGATCCCGGCCGCCGTGACGGGCTGGAACCGACCGGCCTACCTGCACCGGGAGGCGCGCCGGCCGCGCACCAGCGTGGCCCGGGCGTTGCTCTCACCTTTCGACTCCCTGGTGTGGACTCGCGACCGCGGCCGGGCCCTCTTCGGTTTCGATTACCGCCTCGAGATCTACCTCCCCGCAGACCGCCGGGTCCACGGCTACTACGTGCTGCCGTTCCTCCTCGGAGACCAGTTAGTCGGGCGGGTCGACCTCAAGACGGATCGGCGGGCCGGCAGCCTGCAGGTGCGCCAGGTGACCTGGGAGTCCGGCCGAGGGGGAGCCGACGACCGGGCCGAGCTAGATGCCGAGCTGAGGCTTCTTGAGGCCTTCGTCTTGGCCTGAATCGCGGCCACGTTCGCCGATACGCTGCGCAGCGTGAACCTGCATCTGGGGCGCCTGACGCCCAGCGACGTTGAGCGCATGGTTGATCGACTCTTCCTCACCCAGGGCAAGGAATCCGGCCGCAAGATGAGCGCCTTCTGGGTGTTGCTGCTCCTCGCCGGGGTGATCGCGAGCGCCGGCGTGAGCGCCGATTCGGTCGCCACGGTGATCGGCGCGATGATCGTCGCCCCGCTGATGACGCCCATTTTGGGCACGGCCCTCGCGCTCGTCCTCGCCGACCGCCGCCAGCTCATGGTCAATGTGGCACTGGTGATCGGTGGGGCCGCCGCCGTGATCGCCATCGGTTACCTGTTCGGCATGCTCAGTCCGCTGGCCATCACCAGCGACTCCAACGGCCAGGTCGCCGCCCGCGTGGCGCCACGCCTCATCGACCTCATCGCAGCCCTGGCGACCGGGTGCGTCGGATCGTTCGCCCTGGTGCGTTCAGATGTGTCCGACACCCTGCCAGGCGTGGCCATCGCCATCAGCCTCGTGCCGCCCCTGGCCGTCGTGGGGCTCACCTGGGAGTCTGGAGCGCAGGACGAGGCCCTGGGCGCGCTGCTGCTCTTTGCCACTAACGTGACGGCGATCATCGCCACCGGCACCCTGGTTCTCCTGGGCTACCGGCTGCGCAAGGTCGCCCACGAGAGTGGCGTCACCATGGGCGAGCTGAGCGGGACCACCATCGCGCTCGTTGTCGGCATGGTTCTGGTCGTCGCCGTCCCGCTCGCGGCCGGCAGCTACCGCGTTGTTCACGAACAGTTGATCGTCGCCCAGGTCAGGCCGCTGGCCCAGAAGTGGGCGCTCGCCGATGGGTGGCGCTTGGGTGACGTGGCCTTCCGGCAGGGCGCGCTGCACTTGCTCGTGATCGGCGATCCGACCGACTCCACCTCGCACGCGGACGCCAAGTCTCTCAGGGACGATTTGAACACCGCCGGCTTGGCCGACGTTGATGTGGTCCTGAACTATGTCCAGGGCGGCGAGGTGGAGCTGCCGGGTCGCTGACGGGGGACCGGCGGTTAGGGCCTCGGCGCATCCAAGGCCCAGTGCAACGCGTCGGCGTGCCGTCCATCGGGCAGGACATCGGCTGCTGGTTCGACTCCCCAGACCGTGAAGCCCAGGCTGTCCAGGACCCGATTGCTGGCGGCGTTGTCGGCTGACGTCTGGGCGGTCACTCGGCGCAACCCGAGCCCCCCGGCTGACGGGGCTGCGAACGCGTGGGCCAGGGCCATCCGCGCCGCCGTGCGCGTCACGCCTTGGCCGCGTGCGCTGGGGAGCAGCTGATACCCGAGCTCGGCGGTGTCGCCGGTGATGGCGCCGTCTCGGTCGAACAGGACGGCGGAGCCCAAGACCCGGTCGTCGTCACAGGCCGCGATGCACCATTCGATGGCCTGGCCCACGGACATCCGGCGTCGCCGCTCCAGGAGCCACTGGGGAAAGGTGACCGGATTGAGGACTGACAGCGGTGGCATGAAGTGGGCGGGGACGTCAGGGGACTCCACATGGGCCAGGTCGTTGTCGCGCCAGGGCCGCAGCCGGATCCCGAGCAGCTCGCGCTCGGGTGGCTCGAACCAGGGGGTTTGCGGTTGCCGGGGCTCGTCGCGGGCCAGCGAGGCGACCCAAGCGTCCTCCAGGCCACCCTCGGGGGCCGGCAGCCAGTCGGGCAGCACGGCGTGGAACGTGAACCCACACGCCCAGGCAACCCGCCACGACGCGAAGTTGCCGGCGCTCGCCTGCCAGCGCAGCCGAATGCCGCCGTCGTCGAACCAGTACTGCGCGAGGAGGCGCACGGCCCGGGCCATGAGGCCACGACCCCGGGCCTGCGGGTGCAGACCGAAACCCACTTCCGCAGCGCCGTGCCCGTCGGTCCGAAGGTCGATCGTGCCGGCGAACCGGGTGGCGCCTTGGTCATCGCGCCAGTCGATGGCCCAGTAGCGATGGCCGTCGCTGGTGTCCCAGGCCTGCTCGATCAGGTCCAGGAACGCCTGCGCATCGGAGAAGGCGTAGTTGCGGGGGACGGTCGTCCAGGCCTGAGACTGCGGATCGCTGGATTGCAGGGTGATCGCGTCGAGGTCGGCGGGGGTGTGCGCACGAAGCACGATGACACCATCGGTGAGCACGGGAACGATGTCGGGGAAAGCCATGGCCCCATGCTCACCGACGCGCCCGCCGACGTCCAACCTATTGCTCGGCGCGCCTGCGCCGAGGAGCGGGGGAACCCGGCCGACGTCGGGACCGTTGGGGCCCATGGCCCCTCGACTAGGCTGGGGGCGACCGGTCGAGCGTCTACCCAGGCCCTGGGGCCGCCCGGCCATTTTTTCCCGTGAGGAGTGCTCCACCCGTGGTCAAGATTGTCGAGAAGCTGCTGCGCGCCGGCGAAGGTCGGATCCTGAAGAAGCTCGAGAACATCGCCGCTCAGGTGGCGGCGATCGAGGAGGACTTCGAGAAACTCACGGACGCCGAGCTGCGAGCCGAGACCGACATCTTCAAGAAGCGGCTGGCCGACGGTGAGACTCTTGATGACCTGCTCCCCGAGGCGTTCGCCGCGGTCCGTGAGGCCAGCCGGCGCACCATCGGCAAACGGCACTTCGACGTCCAGATCATGGGTGGGGCCGCCCTGCATCTGGGCAACGTCGCCGAGATGCGCACCGGTGAGGGCAAGACCCTCGTGGCGACGCTGCCGTCCTATCTCAATGCCCTGACCGGCAAGGGTGTTCACGTTGTCACCGTCAACGACTACCTCGCCGAGTACCAGTCCGAGCTCATGGGGCGCGTGCACCGCATGCTCGGCCTGGAGACCGGGTGCATCCTGTCGTCGATGACCCCGGACCAGCGGCGCGCCGAGTACGCCAAGGACATCACCTACGGGACTAACAATGAGTTCGGCTTCGACTACCTGCGCGACAACATGGCCTGGTCGACCGATGAGCTGGTCCAGCGCGGCCACCACTTCGCCATCGTCGACGAGGTCGACTCGATCCTCATCGACGAGGCCCGCACGCCGCTGATCATCAGCGGCCCGGCCGATCAACCGACGAAGTGGTACACCGAGTTCGCCAAACTCGTCCAGCGCCTCGAGCGCGGCGAGGAGGGGGACCGGATGCGCGGCATTCCCTCCAAGGGTGACTACGCCGTCGATGAGAAGAAGCGCACTGTCGGGGTCCTGGAGCCGGGAATCGAAAAAGTCGAGGACTACCTCGGGATCGACAACCTCTACGAGAGCAGCAACACGCCCCTGATCGGCTACCTCAACAACGCCATCAAGGCCAAGGAGCTGTTCCACCGAGACAAGGACTACGTCGTGATGAACGGCGAGGTCCTCATCGTCGACGAGCACACCGGTCGCATGCTTGCGGGCCGCCGCTACAACGAGGGCATGCACCAGGCCATCGAGGCCAAAGAGGGTGTCAAGATCCAGAACGAGAACCAGACGCTCGCGACGGTCACCCTGCAGAACTACTTCCGCATGTACGACAAGTTGTCCGGGATGACCGGCACCGCCCAGACCGAGGCCGCGGAGCTGAACTCGATCTACGGGCTCGGTGTCGTGACGATCCCGACCAACCGCCCCATGGTGCGTGAGGACCGGGCGGACCTGATCTACCGGACCGAGGCGGCCAAGTACAACGCGGTCGTCGAGGACATCGCCGAGCGTCACGAGAGCGGCCAGCCGGTCCTCGTCGGCACGGTGAGTGTCGAGAAGTCCGAGTACCTCTCCGACCAGTTGCGCCGCCGCGGCATTCCTCACGAGGTCCTCAACGCCAAGCACCACGAGCGGGAGGCGGCCATCGTCGCCGAGGCCGGGCGCAAGGGCGCGGTCACGGTCGCGACCAACATGGCCGGTCGTGGCACCGACATCATGCTCGGTGGCAACTCCGAGTTCCGCGCCGTCGCCACCCTCAAGCAGCGCGGGCTGGACCCGCACGAGACGCCCGAGGACTACGAGGCGGCGTGGGACGCTGCCCTGGAGGCCGCCGAGAAGGCCGTCCTGACCGAGCACGACGAGGTCAAGGACCTCGGTGGGCTCTATGTCCTGGGCACGGAGCGCCACGAGAGCCGGCGCATCGATAACCAGCTGCGCGGTCGGTCCGGTCGGCAGGGCGACCCGGGGGAGTCCCGCTTCTACCTCTCGCTCGAGGACCACCTCATGCGGATGTTCAACACCGGTTTGGTCGACCGGGTGATGAGTGGCGCCGGGCTCGAGGACGACGTGCCGATCGAGCACCGCATCGTCACCCGCTCGATCCAAAGCGCGCAGTCGCAGGTCGAGGCCCAGAACTTCGAGATCCGCAAGAACGTCCTCAAGTACGACGACGTGCTCAACCGGCAGCGGCACGTCATCTACGAGGAGCGCCGCCGCGTGCTCGAGGGCGAGGATCTCCACGAGCAGATGCGCTTCTTCATCAACGACGTCGTCGAGAGCTATATCGATGCCGAGACCGGTGAGGGTTACGCGGAGGACTGGGACCTCGACCGGCTCTGGACGGCGCTCAAGGCGCTCTACCCGGTCTCGCTCACCCCCGACCAGGTGGTGGACGCCGCGGGCGGGCTCTCGGGACTGTCCTCGGACCGCCTCAAGGAAGAGCTGATGTCCGACGCGCATACCGCCTACGACGGGCGCGAGGAGGCGCTCACTCCCGAGGTGATGCGTGAGGTCGAGCGGCGCGTCATGCTCTCCGTCCTGGACCGCAAATGGCGTGAGCACCTCTACGAGATGGACTACCTCAAGGAAGGCATCGGTCTGCGGGCCATGGCGCAGCGGGATCCGTTGGTGGAGTACCAGCGCGAGGGCTTCCAGCTGTGGCAGGCCATGAACGAGGGCGTCAAGGAGGACGTGGTCGGCCTCGCGTTCCACGCCGAGGTCCAGGTCCAGCAGCCCACGCCGGCCGTGGAGCCGATGCATGTGACAGACCTCTTGGCGGGATCAGCGGTCGCCGCGGGGGGAGCGGCGGGTGCTGTCGGCACCGAGACTCCCCGGAATGCCGCGGGCGCCGTGGGTGCGCGGGAGCAGGCCGGCCCGGTCGCCGGCGGTCCGCAGGTGGCCGTAAGTGGCGTTGGTTTGGAGGAGCCGCGCGAGCGGAACCTCCATTTCTCCGCGCCGAGCGACGACGGCGGCGTTTCGGAGCGGGACGAGACGACCTCTGGGAAGTCCAAGGGCATCACGCGCGCCCAGATGAACGGCACGCCTAAGAACGCGCCGTGCCCGTGTGGCTCGGGCAAGAAGTTCAAGATGTGCCACGGCCGACAGGCCTGAGCGCCCTAGCCCCGAGATCAGCCCACCCGCAAAGCTGCCACCCGCCACCGGCCGTCCTGACCGACCAGGCGAAGCGCCATCGCGCGGATCCGTGGACCGTCCTGCAGGACCACCGACACCTCGGCCACACCGTCGGCGGGCTCGCAGACGTCCACCCGCCGGACGAGCAGCCGCGGACGCCGCACGTCGGGCGAGCGCTCCCGACGGCGAACCGCGGCGCTCGCGGCCGTCGCGACCGCGGCATACGGCTCGGGGTGGACCCATCGCACGAGCTGGGCCGGATTGCGCACCCCCGCCATGGCCTCCAGGAGAGCTTGGGCGATGTGTCCGCCCCAGACGGCAGGGTCTGGCAGCCAGGACCGCGACGTGGGTTGAGGCCCGAAGAACTGGTCATCGTCTTGGTCAGGGTCCAGCGCCAGCGCCCCCTGAACGAAGTGCGTGACGCGGCGCTCCTGCGCGCTGCGCGAACGTGCCTCAGTCAGCGTCACGGCGGCCGGGACGGCCCGGGAGGCGGTGGTCATCGGGGTGCTCCCACCGAGTCGGGGATCCGCAGGACCTGACCAGGCAGGAGGAGATCCGGGTTGTTTCCGATCAGGTCGCGGTTGGCGGCATACCACTGCGGCCAGGCCCGGGCGATCTCCTCCGATGTGGCGTCGTGGCCCAGGTGGCGGGCGGCCAGGTCCCAGAGGGTATCTCCGCGGTGCACGACGATCTCGCCGTCCCCCGTGGGCTTCCAGCCGGGGCCGGTCAGGGCGCGGTGGTCTGGTGCCGGGCGAACGGTCGGGGCCGGGGCGACCCACCCGGGGTCGATGGGTGGGTTGAGGTCAGCGCGAGAGGCTGACAGCCCAGCCGTCGCGGCTGGGGTGGCGGTATCGAGGGCGCTGGCGGGCGACGGGGAGGGCGCAGGTACGGATGGCTCGAGATCAGCGGTCCAGGCCGGACCAGGGTTGTGGGTCGAGGCGCATGCCACGACGGGTGCCGTCGCGGGGGCTGCCAGGCTGACGGGGGGTAACAGGACTGTGGTGGCGCCCATGCCGAGCAGGGCCGCAACGAGTTGGCGCAGCAGCCGGGGGGTGATCGCCTCTGACAATGTCCCACCGACGCGCCCGAGGAGCCCGGGGACGTGGGAGAGCAGGCTCAACAGGAGCCCGAGGACGAGCCAGCATCCCAGCAGGAAGGCTGCCCCGGCCACGCAGAGCAGGAGCGCGTCCGCCGGCCGGGTGGGGGCGGGGGTGGCGAGATCGGTCAGTGCTGGCCGCAGGACGCGAGCCCACCAGAGCACCAGAGCGCCGACCGCGACGATGCCCGCCCCGCTGAGGCCGATGCCCGCGCTGCTGAGGCCGATGCCCGCGCTGCTGAGGCGGACGCGGCGCGGGCCCAGTGATCCCTCAACCCCGCTTTTAGATGGCGTATGAGGCTGTTTAATGTTGTTTGATGGTGATTGCACGTGATTGACCATAGAGGATCGAATTTGACCGTGCAAGGGTCAGGTGATGGCTAGGCTCGGCAGCATGAGATGGGAGCGGCTCTTCGCCGACCTGGAAGCCCAGCTCGAGGGTGAGCTGCGACGGGACCTCGACGCCGAGGTCGCCGATCGCACCCGTCGAGAGCTGGCCCAGGTGGACCTGGGGGCGCGGCTGTCGGCCCAGGTCGGATCCTCGCTGACCCTCACCATTCGCACGGGAGCGGTGCTGTCAGGCGACCTTCGCGATATTGGCGCCGACTGGCTCCTGCTCGAGAGTGGACGGGGTGAGGCCTTGGTGCCGTTGGGCGCGGTCATCGGGTTCAGCGAGCTCGGGACGCGAGCTCGCGGGGATCGCACGGCTCGACGATTCGGATTCGGGTATGCCGCCCGCCTGCTTGCTCGCGACCGGGCCGCTGTCCAGGTCACGGACCTCTCCGGTGCCCGTCGTACGGGCACGATCGACCGCGTGGGGGCGGACTTCTTCGATCTGGCCGAGCATGCCAGTGGTGAGGTCCGTCGGACGGTCAACGTCCTGGGTCGCCGGACGCTGCCCTTCTCGGCCGTCGTGATGATCCAGTCATCCTGACGTCGGTCGACCTGGCGGGGTCGCTGGGCGTCAGGTGAGGTCGGACGGTCCCTGTTGGGCCTGGACGAACGCCTGGGTCTGGGCGTACATGCGCTGGATGTAGGCCTCTAACTCGCTGGTCTCCACCCGCCACTGCCCGCGGCCGCCGACTTTGATGGCGGGGAGCTCGCCGGAGCGCACGAGCGCATACGCCTGCGCCGCCGAGACGTCGAGAATCTCGGAAACCTCGCTCAGGGGGATGAAGCGCCGGGCCATGCGGGCCAGTCTGCCAGGGCGGGCGGGCGGGAGGCGGCGACCGTCCCCAGGCTGTGCGAGGGAGCGCCGTCTGTCCACAGGTGGAGGTTGATGATTCCCGTCGGCCGTCGAAGGTGCCAGACTCTCCCGCGGTGGCTGGGAGGGGCCTGGCCATCGGGGGATCAAGGGAGTGAAGCGATGGCCGAGGTCACCGCCGCGCGAGCGGCCCGTCTCAGCCCGCCGGGATGGCGTGACTCCCGGCTGCTGGTTGGCGTGCTGCTTGTCCTCGTGTCCACTGCGCTCGGCGCCTGGGTGGTGGCCAGAGCCGACGATCGCGTGCCGGTCTATGCCGCCAAGGGCACGCTTATCCCCGGGCAGGCGCTCACGATGGCCGATCTCATCGTGGTCGACGCTCGGCTCGGTGAGGGGGCGGCGGACTATCTGCCGGCGAGCGGCGGGCTGCCGACAGACGCCCATGCCCTGCGGTTGTTCCAGGCCGGTGAGCTCATCCCCCTCCAGTCCGTCGGCACGGCGGCGGACGTGGCCAGTCAGCCGGTCGCGTTGGAGGTCGATGCGACCTCGGCCGCAGGGCTCGTCGCCGGGACCGTCGTCGACGTGTGGGTCAACCCGGTCGAGCCGGGCACGAATGCCGGGCGCCCGGTCTATGCGGGCCCGGAAAAGCTCCTTGAGCGCGTCGTGGTCACGCTGTCTGCTCAGGAGTCCGGAATGCTGCGCAGCAGCTCCGCCACGACCACGGTCAGTGTCCTGGTGCCGGTCTCGCAGGTGGGCCCGATGGTGGCCGCTGTCGACGCTGGAGCCAAGGTGACCCTCGTGCCCGCGCCGGGACACGCCGCAGGGCCTGCCTCGTGAGCGTCGGCGTCATCGTCGCCGTCGAGCACCACCTCGAGGCTGAGATGGTCACGGCCATTGATGCTTCCCGCTCGCTGGAGGTCGTCCGGCGCTGTGCGGACAGTGCCGAGTTGCTCTCGACCGCGGCGGCGGGGATCGCCGACCTTGCTGTGGTGTCGCCAGGCTTCCGCGGGGTGGACAAGGAGGCGCTGCGGGCGCTCGCTGGGCTCGGTGTGGTGGTCGCGGGAGTGATCGCGGCGGGCGATGCGGAGGGAGAGGCGCGGCTTCGGCAGCTGGGGGTCGTGACAGTCCTGGTGGGTGGAGAGGGCGTCACGGACTTGGAATCCCTCGGGGAGGGTCGCAACGGTCCGCCGGGATGGTTCCCCGAGGGCGTTGACCTCGACGACCTCACTGATGCTCGGCCGCGCTCGGTCGCTCTTGGTGGCCCCGACAGCGACCTGCAGGTCTTGCCCGGCGGCCGACAAGGACGGGTCGTCGCCGTGTGGGGTCCGACGGGCGCACCCGGGCGTACCACCGTGGCTACGTCGCTCGCCTCCGTCCTCGCCTCCCGAGGGGTGAGCACTCTCGTCATTGACCTTGACACGTGGGGGGCCAGCGTGGCTCAGGTCCTCGGGCTCGTGGATGAGGCACCCGCCCTCGCCGCGGCCGCCCGCGCCGCCGAGCACGGCACGTTGGACCTGGTGGTGCTGAGCCGCCTCAGCCCCGAGGTCAGCCCGCGACTGCGGGTCATCACGGGCTTGCCCGCTGCGCATCGCTGGCCCGAGGCGCGCGCGGCGGCTGTCGAGGAGATCATCGGCCTGGCGCGTGGCCTCGCGCAGGTGGTCGTCCTGGACTGCGGCTTCGCGATCGAGGACGACGAAGAACTGAGCTATGACACCGCTGCCCCGCGACGCAATGCCGCGACTCTGGCGGCCCTGAGTGAGTCCGACGAGGTCCTCCTCGTTGGGGCGGCCGACCCCATCGGCTTGCAGCGCTTGGTCCGTGCCTCGGCGGCCATCGGATCCGTGCCATCGCCACCCCCAGTGGTCGTGGTGAACAAGGTGCGCGCCGGGGTCGCCGGCCCGCATCCGCAGCGGGCGATCAACGATGTCCTGGGCCGCTTCGCCGGCCTGGACGACCTGCTCTTCATCCCCTGGGCCCCCGAGGAGTGCGACGGAGCGCTCCTGGCAGGACGGGCCGTTTCCGAGTTGCATCCGCGCGGCGCGGTGGCTCACGCCCTCGAGCGCGTTGCGGATCGGCTCCTGCCCCAGTCGGCCGCGATCTCGGCCAGGGGCCGTGATCGGCGCCGCCGGTGGCGCCGGCGCTGATCCCCTCCCCGCGCGAGAGCCAGCACCGGCAGCGATCAGTGTGAGATGGGGTGCCGGAAAGCCCGTGCGAGGCGCAGGTCCGCGTGGTGCGTCCGCCGACACCACACGCCGGGGGAGCCTCGGGCGTGCGAGCATGGTCCGCGTGGCCGACCGATTGACGACACTCGACACGACCTTCCTCGCCCTCGAGGACGAGGTGACTCCGCTGCACGTGGGCTCGGTCATGGTCTTCGACGTTCCTGCTCAGGGCCTGGACTACGGACTTCTCGTCCAGCACATCGCTGACCGGATTGCTTACGTTCCCCGCTACCGGCAGCGGCTGCGCGCGGTCCCTGGAGGGTTTGCCAATCCGGTCTGGGTCGACGACGAACGCTTCGACGTGACGTATCACGTGCGCCGGTCGGCGCTCCCGCGTCCCGGCAGCGACGAACAGCTCGAAGAGCTGGTGGCCCGAATCATGCCGCGGCCGTTGGATCGCGAGCGGCCCCTGTGGGAGGTCTACGTCGTCGAGGGATTGGCCGACGACCGTTTCGCAATCATTTCCAAGGCTCATCAGGTCCTGGTGGACGGGGTCCACGCGGTTGACCTCACACAGATCATTCTCGATGACACCCCCACCACGCGGATCACCGGGACGAGTTGGCGCCCGGGTCGCTCCCCGTCCAACACCGAGCTCCTCGTCGGCGCCGTCACCGATGCGTTCCGCACCCCCAGCCAGGTGATCGAGACGTTCCAGAACGGCCTGACCGACATCAAAGCCACCGCCGGCCGAGCCCTGTCTGCCGCCGGTTCCGTGGTCTCGGCCATCGCCAAGGTGTCGGCGCGCCCCGCCCCGACCTCACCGCTCAACGCCCCCGTCGGTCGGGCCCGCCGCTTCGTCATGGTGGGGACCGACCTCGACGACTACCGCAAGGTCCGTGCCCGCCTGGCCCAGGGCAACTTCGGTGAGGACATCACGATCCACGACGTCATGCTGGCAACGATCGCCGGCGCGATGCGTGCATGGTTGCTCACGCGCGGCGAGTCCGTCCAGTCCGGGTCGAGCATCCGGACGTTGGTCCCGCTCAGCGTCGCGGGCGACGACTCCGAGTCCGGGCACACGCTGATCGCCTCCTTCATCGACCTCCCCGTGGGCGAGCCCGCGCCCGGGATGCGCCTGCACCAGATCGCTTTCGCCATGAAGCAACAGGTCGACAAGGGCCGTTCGGTGCCGGCGGAGACCCTGTCGGGGATGGGCGGCTTCGCCCCGTCGACCATCCACGCGCTGGGGGCCCGGGTGGCCGCGGCGGTGTCGCGCCGCATGTTCAATGTGGCCGTCACCAACGTCCCTGGGCCCCAGAAGCCCCTCTGGGTGGCCGGCTCCCGCCTGGTGGCCAGCTATCCGGTCATGCCGTTCGGTCCGGGGCAGGCGCTGTCGATCGGTCTGACCTCCTACGACGGCGGGGTGTACTACGGCATCTACACCGACCGGGATGCCATCCCTGACGCCGACGTGCTCGGCCAGGCCGTGGTCGAGTCCTTGCGCGAGCTCCTGGACGCGCCAGCTCCCCGCACGCGCGGCTGAGGCGACCGACTATGCCCCGTCGTCGCGTCTACGTCCCCCTGAGCCCTACCCAGCTCGACGCACTTGCAGCCGGCCGTGAGGCCGGCCCGGCCCCGGTCATCGGCTATGTCGCCCCCGCGGGACTGGCTCCCTCGCTGGTCGAGGAGGCCGAGCACGCCGCGTGGTTGCGGGCCGCGCAGGAGGCCACGGCATTCGCCTCGGGGGGGCGACGTGTCGTCGGCTCTGCGGACATCGACAACGCGCTCCTCGAGGAGGTCGCGCCGGTCGCTGGAGGCGGGGCGCCGGTCCAGGTCGAGATTGGCGGGCCCATCGCGCTCCGGCGCTTCGTGGCATTCCATATCGACGAGGAGCCTGGCGGCAACGATGGCGATCTGCTCTGGTACGACGTCACCGAGCTCGCCGACGTGCGGGCCTTGCTCGCCCTTTAACCCCTCCGGGAAGTGACAACGTTTCGTCACGAGTTTCGGCGCGGCCATGAGCCTGAAGGCGCGCCGAAACTCGTGACGAAACGTTCTTATGGCTGGGAACTCGCCCTGGAGACTCGAATTAATGTATGCAATAATTAGGTTGTGGATGCATACGAATGGCTCCGAGGATCGATCCGATCCGGTGAGCTGCTCCCGGGGCAGCGGATGGCCGAGGCGGAGCTCGCCAAGGCCATGGGGCTCTCGCGCACGCCGGTGCGCGAGGCGCTAAGCCGGCTCGACGGGGACGGCCTGGTGCTGAGCAAGGGCCGTGGTGTCCAACTGCGGGTGCTGACACCGGCCGAGATGGTCGAGGTCATGCAGTGCCGTGCGGCCTTGGAGGGGTATGCCGCGGGTCAGGCGGCCCGACTGCAGTCGGCCGGCCTCCTGCGGCCCGCCGATCTCACGCGCGTCGAGCAGTTGCTCGTTGAGTGCGACCAGATCACGCGCACGCGAGGTGCCGCCGAGGGGGCGCTGGCCAATCGGGCCTTCCACTTGGCCCTGGCCGCGCTGGCCGGCAACTCGCGCCTGGACGCGGAGCTCGGTCGCCTCTGGGATCAGCTGCTCGTCGCCACCCGGGCGGGCCTGGACCTGCCCGAGCGACTGGACACCGTCCACGCCGAACATGTCGCGATCATGACCGCCGTCGCTGCGGGCCAACCCGATCCGGCGCGCACCGCAGTCGAACGTCACGTCGACACCACAACAAACCTGGCAGCCGACGAGGTGCCCGAGGCCGCGTCGGCGGCGCACGGCATTCGAGGAGCGCTCGCGTGACCGCCCGGACCCACGCCTACGACGTCCTGGTGACCTGGACCGGCAACCGAGGAGTCGGCACCGCGGGATACGGGACCTACGGTCGGGACCACGAGAGCGTTGCCGGCCAGGCGCCGGTCCTGCTCGGCTCGGCCGACCCGGCCTTTCGCGGGGATCCCGCGCGCTGGAACCCCGAACAGGTCCTGGTTGCCGCCCTGGCCCAGTGTCATCTCCTCTGGTATCTCCACCTCGCCGCCGAAGCCGGCGTCATCGTCACCGCCTACACCGACGACGCCCTGGGGTCGATGGCCGAAAACCGCTCTGGCGCAGGCGAATTCACCCAGGTCACCTTACGGCCAACGGTGACCATCACGCCCGAGAGCGACCCCGTCGCGGCCGCCAGCCTGCACGATCGCGCGCACGAGATGTGCTTCATCGCCCGGTCTGTGGCTTTCCCTGTCCATCATGAGCCTCGCATCGTCAGCGAGCCCCAGCTCCCGTAACCACCCCCGCGCTCCCGGTATCTGCCACGGAACGCTCAATCAATGCCACGATGAACGGCACCGTCGCCGTCATCGCCGAACAGGAGGGATCCCCGATGGACGCAGTGACTTCCGTCCCCGCACCCGTCAACGAGCCGGTGCTCGACTACGCCCCAGGCAGCCCCGAGCGCGCCCGGCTCGAGACCGCGCTCGCTGAGTTGCAGGCGCAGGGCCCGATCGAGCTGCCGCACACCATTGGCGGCAAGCGGGTCACTGGTAGCGGCCGCAAGGTCAAGGTGGTCCAGCCGCACGCCCACAAGCAGGTCCTCGGGACGCTGCGCAACGGCACCAAGGCCGATGCGGCCGCCGCCATCGACGCGGCCACCGCGGCGGCACCCGCCTGGCGGGACCTGGCCTTCGACGACCGCGCAGCCGTGCTGCTCAAGGCCGCCGACCTCCTCGCCGGGCCGTGGCGCGCCAAGATCAACGCCGCCACGATGCTGGGCCAGTCCAAGACGGCCTATCAGGCCGAGATCGACAGCGCCTGCGAGCTCATCGACTTCTGGCGCTTCAACGTCCACTTCGCGCGGCAGATCCTCGCCGAGCAGCCGCCGGCCAACTCCCGCGGCGTGTGGAACCGCACGGATCACCGCTCGCTCGAGGGCTTTGTGTATGCCGTGACGCCGTTCAACTTCACCGCCATCGCCGGCAACCTTCCGACCGCACCCGCCCTCATGGGCAACACCGTGCTGTGGAAGCCCAGCCACACCCAGCAGTTCGCGGCGCAGCTCACCATGGAGCTGCTCGAAGAGGCCGGAATGCCGCCCGGCGTCATCAACCTCGTCGCCGGAGACGGACCAGACATCAGCGATGTCGCTCTCTCGCACCCCGATTTCGCGGGCTTGCACTTCACGGGCTCGACCCGCGTGTTCCAGTCGCTGTGGAAGCAGATGGGCGACAACATCCAGCAGTACCGGCACTACCCGCGCATCGTCGGCGAGACCGGCGGCAAGGACTTCGTCTTCGCCCACCCCAGCGCCGACCCGGACGTCCTGCGCACCGCTCTGATCCGCGGAGCCTTCGAATTCCAGGGCCAGAAGTGCTCGGCGGCCTCGCGCGCCTACATCCCACGCAGCCTCTGGAAGGTGATCAAGGACGACCTGGCCGACCTGACCAATGGCATCTCGGTCGGCAATGTCACGGACCTGTCCCATTTCATGGGCGCGGTCATTGATGATCGGGCCTTCGCCAAGCACAAGGACGCCATCGACCGGGCCCACGCCGAGCCGCACCTCAAGGTTGTCGCCGGAGGCACCTACGACGACTCGGTTGGCTACTTCGTCCGCCCGACCATCGTCGAGAGCACCGACGCAACGGACGCGATGTTCTCCGACGAGTACTTCGGGCCGATCCTGTCCGTGCACGTCTACCCCGATGGGCAGTGGCGCAAGGTGATGGCCCAGATGGAGTCGTTCGCCCCCTATGCCCTGACCGGCTCGATCATGTCCCAGGACCGTGAGGTCATCGCCGAGGCGACACACACGCTGCGTTTCGCCGCCGGCAACTTCTACATCAACGACAAGCCCACGGGTGCGGTTGTCGGCCAGCAGCCGTTCGGCGGAGGGCGCGCTTCGGGCACCAATGACAAGGCCGGCGCGCCGCAGAACCTCCTGCGCTGGACCTCGTCGCGCTCCATCAAGGAGACCTTCGACCCGCCGAAGGACTACACCTACCCGTTCATGGGCTGATCCTCGGCACGGACCCCGTTGCGGTTCGAGGTATGTCGCGGGCCTCTCGGGCTCGCGATATACCTCGAACCGATGGATGCCGGGCTGGTCAGCGCGCGAGCCAGCGGCGGATCTGGGTGGCCTCAGCCTGGACGCCGTCCTTGATCAGGGGCGCCGCCGCGGACTCGATCTTGCCGCCGATGAGCGGGATCCGCGCCTTGAGCTCACCGGAGACCGAGGTGTGGCTGCCGGTTGCGGTGTTGCGCAGGGCGAGGTCCGCGACCAGGGTCAGCGGCTGCCCGGAGATGTGCATCTCCAGGTGGCCCGTCCGGTTTCCGGCCTGGTCGGCCGGTCCCCAGTTCTGCTCCTCAACAATGACGAAGCGCTCGCCCACGAAGCGCCGCGCGACCTCGGGCAGCACCGAACTCGAGTAGGCGCGCTCCGTGCGGATCACCGTCCGGTCGCCCCGCTGAGTGACCTGCGTGGGACCCCCAAGGTCGCAGGTGACCGCGACCTTTTCATCCTGGAATGCCGTCTGCGACATGATGGCGAAGACCGCGTCGGCGGGTGCGTCGTAGTCGGCAGTCGAGTCGAACCTCATGGCAACTCCTTGGTCGGAAGGGGGCAGCCATGTGGGCAGCCACCGGATCGTTTCGGGGGGAATCTATCGGGTGCCCGGCCCCCGTCGGGCGTCGCCCGACATGTCGGTCAGCCGCTCGCGTGATCGGCCCAGGCCGGTCCGCAACTGGGTGCGGGTGGTCCGGAAGTCGCGCAGCACACTGGTGAGTTCGGCGGCCAGTGCCTGCTGGGTGCGCCGCAGCTCGCCCTCGCCGGTCGCATCGGCTTCCCCCCGCAACCCGGGCCGGGGGACCACTTGTCCGTCCTCGATACGCAATCCCGCACTGTCCGCCCGCGCGACGAGCGCGCGCAGGTCGGCGAGCACGATGGCCAGGGTCGTGGCATGTCCTTGCAGGGCGGAGCCCGCAGCGGTCAGCTCGGCGGCCAAGGCCTGGGTCACCTGGCCGAGGTCGGTGAGTCTTCGGTGCGTGGCCCGGGCAGTCGGCCCGACCCGCCCGCCCTCGCCGGACGAGGCCTGGGTGGCGAGATCGGCGGCGGCCTGTGCGAGCCGTGCGCCGCCATTCGCGGTCACCGATCCGGCGCGGGAGACCGAGGCGGGGTCACCGACGATGGGGAGGCGGCCGGTCACGGACCTACGCGCAGTTCGTCGGACTCGAGCGACTGAGTCGCCTCATCGCGCAGGATGGCCAGCCGGCCCGTCTCTTCGGTCGCGGCGGCCGCGAGGGCGCGCGTGGTGTCGACGGCCTGGTCGATCCACTGGTCCACGGCGCGTTGCAGGTCGGGGTCCCCGAGGACGGGGAGCAACGAGAACAGCGCGTCCTCGGTGTCCCGCGCGATGCCTCCTAGCGCCCGGAGGGCGGCGTCGAGGCCGGCGACGAAGGCCGGCTCGGGCGGGGAAGGCACTCGCCCACTGTAGTGATCCCCAATGATTGGCCGGTCTGGTTACCCACAGCCACACGAGTAGACAGGTTGGCAGCCGCGCGCGGGACCGACATGGCTAGGCTCGGCAGTGAGCACCACGACGATGTGTGTGCCGGGGTCCGCAAACGGGACTCAGGTGAAACGACGGAGGCAGCGACCGGCATGTCCGACCAGTCTGATCAGGCGCGCGCGAGCATTCTCGACAGGATCGCGCAGGCGTATGCGGTCCTCCCCGGCGGGGCGGACGACCCCACCTACCTGGACCGGTACTACCGGCATGTGGCCACCGAAGAACTCGCCCTGCGCGAGCCCTCGACCCTGGCCGGCGCGGCCCTCACCCATCGCCAGCTTGCGCAGCAGCGTCAGCCCGGCACGGCCAAGGTCCAGGTCTTCAACCCCGACGCTGCCAGCGCCGGATGGTCGAGCCCCCGCACCGTCGTCCAGATCGTCACCGACGACATGGCCTTCCTCGTGGACTCGATCACGGGGGCCGTCGTCAGCGAGGACATCGACATCCACCTGCTGGTCCACCCCCAGTTCATCGCCTCCCGCAACGCCTCAGGTGAGCTCGACGCCGTCGTCGACGCCGATCCTTCGCCCGACCATGTCCGGCCGCAGCACGCGGTCGGTGACCTGCCCGAGTCGTGGATCATGCTCACCATTGACCGGCAGTCCGACGAGGGCCGGCGCAGCCAACTGGAGTCGCGGATCCGATCCGTGCTCGAGGATGTGCGCGAGTCCGTCGAGGACTGGCCCAAGATGCGCACCAAGTGTTTGGTCGTCGCGGCGGAGCTCGAGGGCTCGCCGCCCCCCGGGGTGGACGGGACCGATATCGCGCAGGCGGTGTCCTTCCTGCGCTGGATGGCCGACAACCACTTCACCTTCTTGGGCTATCGCGAGTACACGCTGCACTGGGAGGACGATGGGGAGCACATCGACCCGGTCACCGGCACCGGACTCGGAATGCTGCGGGCCGACCCTTCCATGCAAGCGCCCCGGCCGCCGTTAACGGAGTCGGCCAGCGCCCTGGCCCACGAGCCGACCGTCCTGGTCCTGACCAAGGCGAACTCGCGCTCCACCGTGCATCGGACGGCGTACCTGGACTACGTCGGAGTCCGCGTCTTCAACGAGCGCGGTGAGGTCACCGGCGAGCGGCGTTTCCTCGGTCTCTACGCCTCGACCGCCTACACCGAATCCGTCACCCGGATCCCCCTCGTCGCCGACAAGGTCCGGTCGATCATCACCTCCTCAGGAGTGGCGCACGACTCCCACACGGGCAAGGACCTGATGGGGATTCTGGAGACCTACCCGCGCGACGAGCTCATCCAGGCCTCGGTCGAGGAGTTGCGCGAGACGGCATTCGCCCTGACCCAGCTCCAGGAGCGGCGCCGGACCAAGCTCTTCCTGCGTGAAGACGACTTCGAGCGCTTCGTCTCCTGTCTGGTCTTCATCCCCCGGGACCGCTACAACACCGCGGTGCGCTTGAAGATGGCGCAGATCCTCAAGGACACCTTCCATGGAGCCAGCGTCGATTTCGACGTGCGCGTCTCGGACCAGGCGCTCTCGAGGATCGAGATCGTCGTGCGGGCCGCCAAGGGCCACAAGATCACTCGGTTGTCCAAGGCGGAAGAGGCCGACCTCGAGCATCGCCTCGTCGAGGTCAGCCGCACGTGGACCGACCGGCTCGGCGATGCCCTGCGTGAGGCCCATGGTCCGATCGAGGGCGACCGCCTCCTCGACCGGTTCGCCGGCGGCTTCCCGACTGCCTACGAGGAGTCGTTCACGGTCAACCAGGGGGTCGCCGACCTCGCCCACCTCGACGGGCTCGACGAGTCCCGAGGGACGTCCGTCGCGCTGTATCGCCCGGCCAAGGGTCCGGAGACGGTGCGTCGCTTCAAGTTGTTCCGCGGGGATCCGCTGTCGCTGACCGATGTGCTGCCGATCTTCACCCACATGGGCGTCGAGGTCGTCGACGAGCAGCCCTTCGAGATCGCCCGCGCCGACGGCGAGTTGGTCCATGTCTACGACTTCGGGCTGCGCGTCACCGACGAGCAGCTGTGGTCCGGGGTCTCGCACAACCGGCTGAGGGAGCTGTTCGAGGGGGCCGTGCTGGCCTTCTGGGATGGGCGGGCGGAGTCCGACGGGCTCAACAAGCTGATCCTGTTGGCCCGGATGTCGTGGCGTCAGGTCGTCATGCTGCGGGCCGTGGCCCGCTATCTGCGCCAGACTCGGTCAACCTTCAGCCAGGAGTACATCGAGGACGCGCTCGTCTCCAACCCCGCGATCGCCGCGGACCTCATCGCCCTGTTCGAGACCCGGTTCCGTCCCGACCGCTTCGACGGGGTGGCCAGTGACGAGCGGGCTGCGGCCGAGGCCGTCATCGTCGCGCGGGTCACGGAGGCGCTGGACGAGGTGACGTCCCTTGACCACGACCGGATCATTCGATCGATCCTCGCAGTTGTCCGGGCTGCGCTGCGCACCAACGCTTTCCAGCCCGGACCCGATGGTGCGGAGTACAAGCACCATCTGTCGATCAAGCTCGAGCCCAAGCTCATCCCCGACCTGCCTGCGCCTCGGCCAATGTTCGAGATCTGGGTCTACAGCCCTCGGGTCGAGGGCGTGCACCTGCGGTTCGGGCCGGTCGCCCGTGGCGGCCTGCGCTGGAGCGACCGGCGTGAGGACTTCCGCACCGAGATCCTCGGCCTGGTCAAGGCCCAGATGGTCAAGAATGCCGTGATCGTGCCGACCGGCTCCAAGGGCGGCTTCTTTGCCAAGCAGCTCCCCGACCCGACGGTCGACCGTGGCGCCTGGCTCGAGGAGGGGCAGGCGGCCTACCGGATGTTCATCTCCGGCCTGCTCGACCTCACCGACAACCGAGTCGGCACCGATATCGTTGCGCCCCAGCGAGTTGTCCGCCATGACGGCGACGACTCCTATCTGGTCGTTGCGGCGGACAAGGGCACGGCGACCTTCTCCGACTTGGCCAACGGGGTCGCGCAGTCCTACGGCTTCTGGCTCGACGACGCGTTCGCGTCCGGTGGCTCGGCCGGCTACGACCACAAGGCCATGGGCATCACCGCCCGCGGTGCCTGGGAGTCGGTCAAGCGCCACTTCCGGGAGATGGGCATCGACACCCAGACCCAGGAGTTCACGGTTGCCGGTGTCGGCGACATGAGCGGCGACGTCTTCGGCAACGGCATGCTGCTGTCCGAGCACATCCGCCTCGTCGCGGCCTTTGACCACCGACACATCTTCATCGACCCCGACCCGGTCGCGGACGCCTCGTACGCCGAGCGTCGGCGCCTGTTCGACCTCCCGCGCTCGTCCTGGGACGACTACAACCGCGACCTGATCTCGCGCGGCGGTGGCGTGTTTGCCCGCACCTTGAAGTCGGTGCCCATCACCCCGGAGATGCGCGCAGCCCTCGACCTCCCCGAGGGCATCGGAGCGATGACGCCGGCCGAGCTCATCCACGCCATCCTCTTGTCGCCGGTGGACCTGCTCTGGAATGGCGGGATCGGCACCTACGTCAAGGCCACCACCGAGGACAACCTGTCCATCGGCGACCGGGCCAATGACGCGATCCGGGTCAACGGCGAGGACCTGCGGGTCAAGGTCGTTGGCGAGGGTGGCAACCTCGGCCTCTCCCAGTTGGGCCGGATCGAGGCGGCCCTGCACGGCATTCGGGTCAACACCGACGCCATCGACAACTCCGCTGGCGTTGACACCTCCGACCACGAGGTCAACATCAAGATTCTCCTCGGCGAGGTCGTGCGCGACGGGCGCCTCAGCCTCGACGAGCGCAACGTGTTGCTCGCGTCGATGACCGACGAGGTTGCCGACCATGTGTTGCGGGACAACTACGAGCAGAACGTGCTGCTCGGCAATGCCCGAGCCCAGGAGCACCAGATGCTCCCGGTGCACGAGCGGCTCATCCATCTGCTCGAGGATCGCGGGGATCTCGACCGCGGCCTGGAGTTCTTGCCCAGCGACGCCGAGTTGGCCGCGCGCAGCGCCGACGGGTTGGGGCTGAAGTCCCCGGAGTTCGCCGTCCTGGTTGCCTACACCAAGCTCGCCCTCAAGCACGATCTCCTCGAGAGCACGCTGCCCGACGACCCCTACTTCGCCGACACCCTCGCCGAGTACTTCCCGCAGGCCCTGCGCGACAGTTACGAAGCCGAGCTTGCTGACCATCCGCTGCGCCGGGAGATCATCACCAACGCTCTGGCCAACTCGATGGTCAACCGTGGCGGGATCACCTTCGTCTACCGTGCGGGAGAGGAGACCGGAGCCTCCGTCGAACAGGTCACTCGGGCCTTCGTCGTGTGTCGTGAGATCTTCGGGCTCGCGGACTGGGTGCAGCGGATCGAGGCGCTGGACAACGTCGTGTCGACGGCGGCCCAGACCCGGCTCTATCTGGAGTTCCGCCGGCTCCTGGACCGTGCCGTGCGCTGGTTCCTGGAGGCCCGATCGGGGCAGCTCGACATCGGTGCGGAGATCGACCGCTTCGGACCGGTCGTGGCCCAACTCGCCGGGCAGGTACCCGACCTGCTCAAGGGCGGCGAACGCCAGCGGCTCGACGAGCGGGCGGCCGAGTTGGCGGCCCAGGGAGTCCCCGAGGACCTCGCCCTCGATGCCGTCACGCTCCTCGAGCTCTACTGCCTGCTCGACATCGTCGACATTTCCGCGGACACCGGGCGCGAGCCCGCTGCCGTGGCGCCGCTGTATTACTTGGTCTCCGAGCGGTTTGGCATCGACTCCATGCTCAACAAGGTCAGCATGCTCCCGCGCACCGACCGGTGGGATGCGCTGGCCCGCGGCGCCATGCGCGACGACCTGTATGCCGTGCTGGACTCGCTGACCCGCGCGGTCTTGGACAACGCAGGGCAAGAGGGCAGGCAAACGCCGGAGGAGCAGCTCGCGGGCTGGCTCGAGCTCAACGAGGACACGGTGCGACGCTCCGAGATCTCCACGCGCGGCATTCTGCGGCTGGACCGGCCCAACATCGCCGCCCTCTCGGTGGCGCTGCGCACGCTGCGCGCGGTGGTGCGCACGACGTCCTGACGCCGGTCGGCGGGGTCGGGCACACCCGACCCCGCTGACCTTCCCGGGGGCGCCGACCGCCCCGACACCGGTGCCCAGCCGCTCAGCAACGGACCGATTCCCGGGTTAAGGTCTGGCGCGTGACGACCCTCGCCCAAACACTGAGCCGCTCCAGTGCCCTGCAGGCGCAGGATGTGGAGTGGCTGCAGCAGCTCGTCGGCGACTGGCAGGTCGTCGCCGACCTGTCCTTCTCCGACCTCGTGCTGTGGACCCCCGGAGACGAGACCGGCTCCTGGATCGCGGCTGCGCATGTGCGACCCAACACCGGACCCATGGTCTTCTATGAAGACGTCGTGGGGCGCTTTTCGAGTCGCGCGCGGGGGACGTTGCTGGACGAGGCGTTCTCCCGGCAGCGGATCGTGCACGGTCGGCGGCCCTGGGCTGGTGACGAGATGGCCGTGCGCGAGGAGGCCATCCCAGTGGTCCGCAAGGGCGCCAGCCTGGCCGTCGTGACCCGGCACACCAATTTGACCAGTGGCCGGACACCGAGCCGGCTCGAGCTCATGTACGGCGAACTGGCGACGGCCTTGACGCGGATGATCGGCGCCGGTGAGTTCCCGATCCCAGCGTCACCGACGGGGCTGCGCCGCGGCGCCCCGCGCGTCGGCGATGGCGTCGTGCGGCTCGACTTCGACGGGCGGGTGATCTTCGCGAGCCCCAACGCGACCTCCGCGATCCACCGGCTCGGCTTCCGAGGGGATCTCATTGGCGCGGTGTTGGCCCAGGTCGTGACGGGACTGGTGCAGGGCGCCGGTTTCGCTATCGACGAGGGCCTTGCGCTTGTGGTCACCG
>JAGOME010000043.1 GCA_017993715.1 Phycicoccus sp. | reverse complement strand
GACATCGAGGACTCGACGCGGGTGGTTGAGCTCCTCATGGGCTCAGAGGTCGCGCCACGCAAGGACTTCATCATCGGCTCGGCGGCCCAGTTGGACCGCGATCGGATCGACGCCTGAGCATGTCCACGCGTGACGCCTGAACACCTCCCCACCGGGTCACGGCGCCGGTCAGCGGGGCCCACCAGGCGGTCGTGCGGACCGGGGGAGTGGTTCACCCGGTACCCGGTGTCGGCGGAGCGTGAGGGCGCCCAAACGGACAGGAGCCGCAGCGGATCAGATCCTCGAGCCTCAGATGGACGGGGGAGCCGCGGTGGAGGACCGGACGACGAGCTCGGTGGGGATCGTGTGGGTGGACAGGTCCAGTTCCTGGCCGCCTACCAGGGTCTTGAGCAGCACCCGCGCGGCTGTCTGGCCCTGAATGCCGACCTCTTGCCGGACCGTGGTCAGCCCCATCACCTGGGACAGGTAGAAGTCATCGATGCCGATGACACTGAGCTCGTCAGGGACCCGGATGCCCAGGGCGGTGGCCGCGCTCAGCACGCCGATCGCCATCTCGTCGGAGGCAGCGACGATCGCGGTCGGCCGATCACGTTCTCGCAGCAGGTGCACCGCGTCCACGTGCGCGGCATCAGCGGTCCAGTCCGATCCGAGAATCCATTGCTCGTTCGGGGTCAGGCCATGGGCGGCGAGGGTCTCGCGGAACGCCTGCAGGCGCGTCGCGGGCGTCTGGACGTGCGCGACATTCTGAGGCACGACGCCGATGTAGGCGATCTTCGTGTGGCCCAGGCCGATGATGTGCTCGGTCGCGGTCTGCATCACTTCCCGATCATCGATGCACACCAGCGGCCAGTTTGGGGCCGGGGTGCCGATCGCGACGACGGGCAGATGCAGACGGTCGAGCAGCTCGAGCTCGTCGGTTGTCATCGGGATGTTCAAACTGATGACCCCGTCGACTCGTTTCCACAGCATCTCCTGCGAGAGGGTGAGCCGGGAGTCGTAACTGTCGTCCTCGAGGTCGAACAGCAGCACGTGGTGTCCCTCGCTGCGCAGTTCCTTCTCGATCGCGCTCACCAGACTGGCGAAGAACCAGCGGGTAAGGAAAGGCGCCACGACCCCGACCACTCCCGTTCGCCCTGAGGCGAGCGAGGTAGCGGTCGGGGACGCGACGTAGTGCAGGCGTTCGGCCACCTCGAGAACCTTGTCTCTGGTTCTCGGGCTCACCCGGTCCAGCCCCCGGAGGGCGCGCGAAACCGTGGCCACAGAGACCCCAGCTTCGCGCGCCACATCCGTGATGGTGCTCATCCGGTATGGCTTGGCCACATCGCCCATATCAGCCCTTCGTGCCACCTGCGAGCAGACCGCGAACGAAGTAGCGCTGCAGGGAGAGGAACACCGTGACCGGGATTGCGATCGAGATGAACGCACCGGCCGAGGTGAGGAACCACTTGTCGCCCCAGGTACCGCTCAGCTGGGCAATCGCCATGGTAAGCGGTGCCCGGTCCGGGGATCCGCCCAACATGGTCAACGCCACAAGAAGGTCATTCCAAACCCACAGGAACTGGAAGATGCCGAACGACGCCAGCGCGGGCGTGATGAGCGGCAGCAGGACCTGGAAGAACGTCCGGACGTGACCAGCGCCGTCGACCCGGGCCGCCTCCAGCAGCGAGGCCGGGATCTCCTTCATGAAGTTATGCAGGAGATACACCGCCAGCGGGAGGGCGAAGGCCGAGTGCGACAGCCACAGCGACCAGAAGCTGCCACCCAGGCCGGCGTCCTTGAAGAACGTGGCCAGCGGGAGCAGAGCGATCTGGAGCGGGACGATCTGGAGCGCGAACACGCCCACGAACAACGCGTTGCGGAACGGGAAGTCGATCCACGCGAAGGCATAAGCCGCCAATGCTGCGAGCAGCAAGGGCAGGAACACCGCCGGGAGCGCGATGACGATGGAGTTGACGAAGAAGCTCGACAAGGGCGAGCTGTTGTCACTTCCACCACTGAACGCCGTGACGTAGTTGTCCAGGGTGAAGGGCGTCGAGAATGCCGTCCACCAGCCACTGGTGTTGATGTCCTCCTGCTTGCGGAAGGACGTCACGAACAGACCCAGGGTGGGGGTCGTCCAGGCCAGAGCCATGATGATGGCGAAGACCGATGCCCAGGGAGAGGTGACAGCGCGGGCGGCATTGCCAGCCGCCGACTTGCCCTTCTTCTCGGGAGCCTTGCTGGGGGCCTGAACGGCCGCCGTGGTCTCAGTGCTCATCAGGCATCCTTCCGCATCTGGATGACGTTGAAGATGATGATCGGCATCACCAGGAGGAAGATGACGATCGCGATCGCCGCGCCGAGTCCCGGCTCCTGGGTGACGAAGGAGCGCACGTAGAACTCGTTGGCGAGCACCGAGTTCCGTTGCGTTCCACCGTCGGCGGCCTGAACGATGTCGAAGGCCTTCAAGGTGCCGATACCGATCGTGGTCACCACGACGATGACCGAGGAGCGGATGCTGGGCAGGGTGATGTAACGGAACATCTCCAGGCCCTTGACCCCATCCATGTTGGCCGCCTCGAGGATCTCGTCGGGGATCGCCTTGATGGCGGCCGAGAGAACGGTCATCGCGAAGCCCGCCTGGATCCAGATCATGATGATGATCAGGCAGATCGTGTTGAGCGGGAAGGCAGTCTTGGGAGCCCCGAGGAAGTTGACGGGATCCATCCCGATGCCGGTGAGGAAGGCGTTGATGAGACCGATCTGGTCCACACCCTCGGCACCGTTGAAGTTGTAGACGAACTTCCAGATCAGCGTGGCACCGACCATGGAGATCGCCATCGGGAGGAAGATCAACGCCTTAGCCACGGCCTCGCCCTTGGCGCGGTCGATGAGGATGGCGTAGAGCAGGCCGACGCCGGTGGCGACGATCGGCACCAGGATGACCCAGAGGGCGGTGTTGCGGAAGACCTCGGGCAGACCGGGGGTCGTCCACAGCTTTTCGAAGTTCTCCGTGCCGACGAACTTGCCTCGCGTGCGCTCGGTCCCGAAGTTGAGGTCGAAGAACTTGCCGCTGTAGAACGAGCGGCGAACGGTAAGAATCATCGGGTAGATCAACGCGAGGGCGATGAACACCACGGTCGGCCCGACGAAGGCAGCGGCCTGGACGCGCTCACCGGTGCGGCCCTTGAAGACCGATGCCAGGAGCAGGATTCCGATGAAGACGGCGGCAAAGACTGCCAGCCCGAGAAACAGGGTCAGGAACTTGGTCCCGGCCGATTCCGTCGCAGCGACGACGGCGTGAGGAACGATCACGGCTTTCATTTCCTCCTTTGTGGGAAAAGGGACGCCGGTGGGCGAGATGTACGGCGTGTACTGCTCGCCCACCGGCGTTGACGCTCCAAGGGAGCGGAACTGCTAGATCAGCTGGTCAGCGATCAGCTGGTCGGCCAGGACTTCTCGATGTTGTCCAACGTGGTCTGGTCGTCCTGACCGTTGACCCAGTTGGTCATTTCCTTCCAGAAGGTGCCGGCGCCGACCGCGGACGGCATCATGTCGGAACCGTCGAAGCGGAAGACCGCCGCGGGGTCCGTCAGGATGGCGACCGACTGCTTGTCGAGCTCGGAGGTGAGGTTGGCCGGGTCGAGACCCTTGTTGGCGCTGATCCACCCACCGTTCGGCGTGGCCTTGGCCTTGGCGTTGGCCCAGTCCGGCGACGCGAGGAACGCGGCGAACGCCTTGACCTCGGGTGCGTCACGGAACGTCAGGACGAACTCGCCACCGCCGAGGACGGGCTTGGTGTCGTCCATGGAGGGCAGGTAGAAGGCCCAGACGTCACCGTCAGGTCCAACCTTGGTGCCCTCGGGCCACATGGTGCCGTAGAACGACGCCTGGCGGTGCATGTAGCACTTGCCCGTGAGGATCGGCTGGCCGCCGTCCTGGAACGTCGTCGTCGCGATGGTCGTCGGGTCACCGAAACCACCGTTGGTGTACTTGGCGTCCTTGAGGATCGCACCGGCCTCGCCGAGCGCCTTGACCACGGACGGGTCGTTGAACGGGATCTCGTGGGAGACCCACTTGTCGTAGGTGTCAGCACCCGCGCTGCGGAGCATCATGTCCTCGACCCAGTCCGTGCCCGGCCAACCGGTGGCCGTACCCGAACCGAAACCGGCACACCACGGCTTGGCCGCCGCGTCGTCGGCTGCGATCTTGGACGTCAGGCTCATCAGGTCATCCCAGGTCTCGGGAACCGTGTAGCCCTTGTCGGCGAACATCTTGGGCGAGTACCACACGTAGGACTTGACGTTCGCGCCGAGCGGGGCGGCGTAGAACGTGTCGTCGACCGTGCCGTACTTCTTCCAGTCCTCGCCGAAGTACTCGTCGACCTCGCTGGCCACCGAGTCCGAGGCCGGGATTGCCAGGCCGGTGTCGACCATGGTGGTCAGCAGACCCGGCTGCGGGATGTACGCGACGTCGGGCAGGTTGCCCGTCTGAGCGCGCTGCGGAAGGTTCTTCTCGAAGTCCTTGTCACCTTCGTAGGCGATGGTGACGCCGGTGCACTCTTCGAAGGCCTTGTAGGAGTCCTTCTGCTGGGTGTCTTCGGGAGCGATGATCGACGTGTAGATCGACACCGTCTTGCCCGACAGTTCGGACTTCATGTCACACCACTTGGTGTAGTCCGTGGTGTCGGCTGCGGCAGCAGCGTCTGAGCTGCTGCTCGAGTCCGAGCCGCCGCCGCACGCCGCCGCAGTGAGGGTCACCGCCGCGATGCCGGCGAAGACCGCCGCTGCGCGACGCTTTGAGTTGAGGGCCATGGGCCGCCTCCTGGTTTCTGATGGTCGCGCCGAGACCTGTGCCTCGGCGTTGAGGGGAACCGGGAGTAACGGTAAAAGCGTTTACGCGTTGGCGCAACGGATCGCCGACACATGGCGGTCACGATTGCGTAACGCGCAGGTCACGAGAGGCAAGTGAAACGTGTCACCATTTGGACGCAAACGGAAAACCGGGCTGGCAGACCAGTGCTTCGAGGTAATCAGCACATGCCACAGCTGCGCCGAATACCGCGAATTGAGGGCCTCGGTCAGCGCACCGGGCCGGCGACCGAGGCGATGACCTGCGTGGCCGGCGTCCCCGATCCGTCGCGCCTCTCGTCGACAGCTGGCAACTCGACGGCGACGCCCGCTGCCGTCCCCGCGCGCGCCGGCGTCGACGCGACCCACGCCGCGACAAGCCCGTCCTCTCCCTTGAGGAAGCGATGGGCTCGCACCCCGCCCGTGGCACGCCCCTTGGCGGGATAACCCGCATACGGGCTGACCTTCCATGAGCCGGGGTGGGTGCCGGGCAGGGCGCCCGAGTTGCCGCTGATGGTCACGACGACCGCCTCCGCGGCGGGATCGACGGCACCGAAGAACACGACCGCATCGTTGGCGCCCAGGCGGATCCCCGCCATGCCTCCCGCGGCGCGACCCTGGGGTCGCACGGCCGAGGCCGGGAAATGCAGGAGTTGAGCGTCGCTGGTGACGAACACCAGATCCTCGTCGGCACTGCGCAGCTCGACTGCCCCCACGACCCGGTCCTTGGGCTTGAGGGCAATGGCCTCCCAGGCGTCGGCCTTGGGGTAGTCGGTGGTCACCCGCTTGACGATGCCCTGAGCCGTGCCGAGTGCCACGCCGGGCGAGTCCGGGGAGAGCGAGACGATGGTCAGGGGGACTTCACCCTTGGGCAGATCGGCGTAGGCAGCCAGCGGCGCCCCGCCGGACAGTGCGGGAGCCGCCCCGAGCGGGGGCAACGTGGGCAGCTCGAGCGCGGAGAGTCGCAGCATCCGTCCAGCAGACGTGACCAGGGCGAACTCGCCGCGCGCGGTGGTCCGCACCGCCCCGATGATCGTGTCGTGCTTGGCGCGCGGGCCCTCCGGAGGGATCGGGTCGGCATTCGAGGTGCGGGCCAGCAGACCGGTCGAGGACAACAGGACCCAGCATGGGTCGTCCGGCACCTCCAACGGCGTCGACGCACTGACGGGCGTCCCCGCGGACTCCAGGAGCACGGTCCGGCGAGGGGTCCCGTGGAGCTTGGCTACCTCGGCCAGCTCGGTGCTCACGGTCTTGCGCAGCAGCCGCTCGTCATCGAGGAGGGCCTGCAGCTCCTCGATCTGTCGCTGCAGGTCGTCGCGCTCGGCCTCCAGCTCGATCCGGCTGAACTTGGTCAACCGACGCAGTTGGAGGTCGAGGATGTAGGTCGCCTGAACCTCGGAGAGGTCGAAGACGTCGATGAGTCGGACCCGAGCTGCGGCAGCGTCGTCACTGGTCCGGATGAGCTGGATGACCTCGTCGATGTCGACGATGGCGATGAGCAGCCCCTCGACCAGGTGCAGTCGGTCTTGGCGCTTGCCGAGCCGGAATGCCGTCCGCCGCCGCACGACCTCGATCCGGAACTCGACATAGACCTTGAGCAGCTCCTTGAGTCCCATGGTCCGCGGCCGGCCGTCGACGAGGGCGACGGCGTTGATGCCGAACGACTCCTCCATCGGCGTCAGCTTGTAAAGCTGCTCGAGCACGGCCTCGGGATGGAAGCCGTTCTTGACCTCGATGACCAGCCGCATGCCGTTCTTGCGGTCCGTGAGGTCGCGGATGTCGCTGATGCCCTGGATCTTCTTCTGCTGGTGCAGAACCTTGACGCGTTCGATGACCTTCTCGGGTCCGACAAGGTAGGGCAGCTCGGTGACGATGATCCCCTGCTTGCGCGCCGTGAGCTTTTCCACGCGAGCGGTGGCACGGGTCCGGAAGGTCCCGCGACCGTTCAGATACGCATCTCGAATGCCGTCGAGCCCGACGATCCGCCCGCCGCCGGGCAGGTCGGGGCCGGGGACGAACTTCATCAGGTCGTCCAGGGAGCAGTCGGGGTGGGCCAGCAGATGCCGGGCTGCGCCGATGACTTCCACGAGGTTGTGTGGGGGGATGTTGGTGGCCATGCCCACGGCGATGCCGGTCACGCCGTTGACCAGGAGATTGGGGTAGGCGGCCGGCATCACCGAGGGCTGCAGCAACTGGTCGTCGTAGTTGGGGACGTAGTCGACCGTGTCCTCGTCCAGGCTGCCAACCATGAGCAGCGCGGCCTTGGCCATGCGCGCCTCGGTGTAGCGCGAGGCCGCCGGGCCATCGTCCAGCGAACCGAAGTTGCCGTGCCCGTCGACGAGGGGGAGGCGCATCGTGAAGGGCTGCGCCATCCGAACCAGCGCGTCATAGATGGCCGAGTCGCCATGGGGGTGGTACTTGCCCATGACCTCACCGACGACCCGGCTGCTCTTGACATGGCTCTTGTCGGGGCGCAGGCCGAGCTCGCTCATGCCATAGAGGATCCGCCGCTGCACGGGCTTGAGGCCGTCGCGCGCATCGGGCAGCGCGCGGGCATAGATGACGCTGTAGCTGTACTCGAGGAACGCGTTGCGCATCTCGTCCCGGACATCGATGTCGACGATGCGTTCCGGAATGTCCGCAGGGGGAGGGGTGGTCGAGCGAGCTGCCATGGGGGCCAGGCTCTCCTAGGGGTGCACGAACGGTCGCGGGGGTCGACGATGGAGTGTCGACCCTCCATCTTCACTCACGGGCTGGGTGCGTCCTCACCCGACGCGCCGAACCGGCCGACGTGCAGGATGGCGTCGACGTCGCGTCGACCCCGTCGCAGGGAGGGGCTGCGCACTCGCTGCTCCTCCGTACCCAAAGCGATGACCCCGACGATGCGACGGCCGGCAGGGATGCCCAGGGCGGCTCGCACGGCGTCGTGCTGGGGGGTCGCGATCCCGAAGAACAACGCGCCCAGTCCCCGGTCGGTCGCCCCGAGCAGGACGATCATGGCTGCCATGGCGGTATCGGTGTCCCAGTACGGGATCGGCCAGCGATCCACAGCCCGATCGGTCCACCCCTTGTCAGGCTCGGCATAGCGATCTAGGTAGGCCTGCGGGTGCGACAGACACAGCAGGAGGGCCGGAGCGGCCCGCACGCCGTCCAGCCACGGTGAGTCGGCCTCGGCGGGGCGGGCGGCATTCCAGAACCTGTCCCGGTCTTCAGAGGACAGCAGTGCGAGGAAATCCCAGCCCTGCGTGAACCCCGCGCTTGGGGCGCGGGAGGCGAGGTCGACCAGCTCGCCGATGACGGACAGGGCGACGGGTGGCTCGGAGGCGAACCGTCGGGCCATGCGGCGTGTGCGAACGGCCCGATCCAAGTCCATGACCCCAGTGTGACTTGTCCCTCCTGCCGCTCCCACCCTGGCGACGTCGGCCGACGGCCGGGCAACGTGTCACGATGGGTTCATGACTGATCCGGACCTGCCACCGGGTTATCCCGTGCATTGGGAGGCTGATGTCGTCCTGCGAGACGGCACGGTGGCTCATGTGCGGCCCATCAGGCCCAGCGATGCGGACGCGCTGCGACGATTTCACGCCGGCCAGAGCGAGGAGTCGATCTACCTCCGCTTCTTTGCGCCCCTGCCTCAACTCTCCGATCGGGACATCCACCGCTTCACGCATGTCGACTATGTCGACCGAGTCGCCCTCGTCGCCACCATCCGTGAGGAGATTGTCGGCATCGGGCGGTACGACACGGTGTCGGCCCATTCCGCGGAAGTGGCGTTCAACATCAGCGACCACTACCAGGGCAAGGGGATCGGCTCGGTGCTGCTGGAGCACCTGGCCGCCATTGCGCGGGACGAAGGCGTGGCGGAGTTCACCGCCGAGGTGCTCCCGCAGAACCGCAAGATGCTCCAGGTCTTCGCCGACGCTGGCTATGAGGTCCAGCGGCACCTCGAGGATGGGGTGGTGTCGGTCCGGTTCGCGATCGAGCCGACCGACCGCTCCCAGGCCGTCGCGTTGTCGCGAGAGCATCGTGCCGAAGCCATCAGCGTGGACACGCTCCTGCGGCCCGAGGCCGTGGCCGTCATCGGTGCGAGCCGCTCCGACGACACCATCGGCCACATCTTCCTGGCCAACCTGGCTGCCGGAGGGTTCACCGGGTCGCTGTATGCAGTCAATCCCCATGCCGACGAGATCCTCGGGGTTGCCACCTATCCCACGCTCTCGGACGTCCCTGCGCGCGTCGATCTGGCCGTCATCGCCGTCCCGGCTGACCTCGTCCTCGATGTGGTCGACGAGTGTGCCCAGGCGGGCGTGCGGGATCTGCTCGTTGTGTCGGCCGGTTTCGCGGAGGCCGATGAGGAGGGCGTGGCTCGCCAGGCCGAGCTGGTGCGGCGGGCCCGCGGCGCCGGGATGCGCGTCGTCGGCCCCAACTCGTTCGGCCTGATCAACAACGACCCGGCCGTGCGCCTGAATGCCTCGTTGGCGCCCACCCTGCCCCCTGCGGGCCACCTCGGGTTGTTCGCCCAGAGCGGTGCCTTGAGCATCGCCGTCCTCGCCTCAGCGGCCCGACGCAAGCTGGGGCTGTCGGCCTTCGCCTCGGCGGGCAACCGCGTCGACGTCTCCGGCAACGACTTCATGCAGTACTGGATCGATGACGAGCAGACGCGCGCGGTTGGGCTCTACCTCGAGTCGATGGGCAACCCCCGCAAGTTCTCGCGCATCGCCCGCAACCTCGCCCGGATCAAACCGGTCATGGTCGTCAAGCCAGGCGCGTCGAGCTACGGCAGCCCTCCCGGTCACCGCGTGCGCCAGACCAAAGCACGGCCCGAGGTCTTCGACGCCATGCTGCGCCAGGCCGGCGTCATCCGGTGCGACAACGTGCACCAGATGTTCGACGTCGCCCAACTCGTGGTCAACCAGCCGCTCCCGCGTGGCAAGCGAGTCGCCGTGGTGGCCAACTCGGACGCGCTGGCCCTACTCACCGCCGAGGCCTGTGTCGCTGCGGGGCTCGATGTGGCCCACGGTCCGGTCGTCGTGCCGTCCGATGGCCGACAGGCGGAGTTCCGGATTGCGCTCGACGCCGCCTTTGCCGACGCGGCTGTCGACTCCGTCTTGGCCGTGTTCGTCCCCCCTTTGGTCACCGTCGATGAGGCGGTCGCCCACGCTGTCGCAGGTGCCGCCGCCCAGTCGGACAAGCCTTGTTGCGCAACGTTTCTCGGCATGCGGGGCGTCTCTGATGGGTATGCGTCGGTGGCGGGGACCGGGTCGGAGGAGCGGCGCGCGATCCCGGTTTATGCGATGCCCGAGGACGCCGTCCGCGCCCTGGCCGCCGCCACGGAGTATGCCGCGTGGCGTGGCTCGGACCCCGGTGTGCCCGTAGCCCCCGCAGGCATCAACCGACGCATCGCCGAAGACATCGTCGAGACGGTCCTGTCCGTGACTCCCGGGGGGCGCACGCTCGGCCGCGACGAGGCTGGTGCACTGCTCGCGGCCTACGGGATCAATGTCTGGCCGGTGCTCCCCGTGAACACCCGTGACGAGGCCTTATCGGCGGCCCGTCAGCTCGGCTACCCGGTGGTTCTGAAGTCCCGCTCGGACCGGGTCCGACACCAGGGCGGCACACAATGGGTCCGGGTCGACCTCGCCTCCGACCAGGCCGTCAGCGAAGCCTGGGAGTCTCTTGCCGCGAGTCTGGGAGCGCTCGGGGCACGCGACATCGTCGTGCAGCGGATGGCCGGTCCCGGTGTCCCGACCGTCGTCGCATCCGACGAGGACCCGCTCTTCGGGCCCGTGATCTCGTTCAGCGTGGCTGGCCTGCCCACCGAGTTGCTCGGCGACATCGGCCACCGCATCCCCCCACTCACCGACACCACCGCCGCCGAACTCATCTACTCGGTCAAGGCGGCCCCAGTTCTCCACGGCCACCGGGGTGCGGTCCCTGTCGACCGGGCGGCGCTCGCCGATGTCATCGCCCGGGTGTCGGTCCTCGCCGATGACATGCCGGAGATCGCCTCGCTCCTGCTCAACCCGGTTAACGCTCACGCGGGGGGGATCGAGGTCCTCGGGGCCGAGATCACCGTGGCCCCCGCGCCCCGCCGGGCCGATCCAGGCAGACGTTCGCTCACCTGACCCGTCCACAGGGGATGGGTCGGTGCGTGAGGGGTGTGAGGCAGAATGTTGGAGTGCCATCGACTCCTGACGTGACGTCCGTCCTGCCGCGTGACCTGGTCGCCGACATCGAGCGGGCCGGCTACTACCCGGCCGTGGTTGGTGACGTGGTCGGAGCCGCGCTCGCTGGCGACGCCGTCCGGGCACACCTGGTCCACCTGGAAACGACCTTCGACCGGGACGTCGTGCGACGGCACATCACCGTGCTCGTCCTCACCGGGAGCCGCTTGGTCATCGCTCACGCCGACGATCACCACGACGACGATCACGTGGGCGAGCCGGGCGTCGCCGCGACGGCCACCGCCACGACCGAGTCGATCCCGCTCTCCGCGGTCCGCGGCATCATGCTGACGCACGTCGTGCCCGACCCGGCGCACTATCAGCCGGGATCGCTGGGACGGGAGCTCACGCTCACCCTCGGTTGGGGCGCTGTCTCGCGGATCGACCTGGTGCCAGCCTCGTGTGCCGACCCCAACTGCGATGCCGACCACGGCTACGAGGGCACCATCACCGCCGATGACATCGCGCTGCGGGTGTCCGCGGACGCCGATGGTCGGGCGGCCCTGGACCGGGCCACGCACTTCGCCCACGCCCTGTCCACAGCGCTGGCTCGCCCTTGATCCATTGAGCAGCCCGCTCCTGGACCACAGTGACCTCACGGCTGATCAGAGCGCGGTCGGCTTGGTCGACGTCCTGCCGGCCCTGGCGCGCTCCCTCGGGACGGCGGTCCCCGGGCGGGGCGGGGGCTGGACAGCCACCCCGGCTCGTCGTGCGGTCGTCGTACTCATCGACGGACTCGGCGCAGCCCTCCTGCGACGGCGAGCGGGCCACGCCCCGTTCCTGCGCCAGCTCCTGGCGACCATGCCCCAGGCCATCTGCGGTTACCCCACGACGACGGCGACCTCGATGGGCACCTTCGGGACCGGGCTGCCCTCCGGAGCGCACGGCCTGCTCGGCTATGAGGTGCTCGACCCGAGTCGGGACCAGGTCTTTAACGAGCTGTCCTGGGAGGACGGGCCCGTTCCCGAGCATTGGCAGGACCAACGCACCGTCTTCGAGATCGCGGCCGCCGATGATGTCGTCGTGACCCGGATCGGACCGGGTTTCTTCGACGGGTCCGGGCTTACTCGAGCCGCCTTGCGGGGCGGGCGGTTCATCGCCGCGGACAGTTTGGCGGCCCGGGTCCAGGCGGCGGTGACCGCAGCCTCGCGAGGTCCACGGACGCTGACCTACCTGTACTGGGGTGACCTGGATAAGGTCGGCCACGTTCACGGATGTGCCTCTTGGCAATGGGGCGACGAGCTCGAGTCCATCGACCGTGATTTGCAGCGTCTCGCACAGCGGCTCCCGCAGGACTGTTCGCTGACCATCACCGCGGACCACGGGATGATCGATGTCGCCCACGCCGACCGGCTCGATCTGGCCCACGAGCCGGCGCTCGCGGCCGGCCTGCGGCACGTGGCCGGCGAGCCGCGCTCGCCCCATCTCCATGTGCAGCCGGGGGCGCTCGATGACGTCGCGGCAGCCTGGTCCGCGCGGCTCGGTCCGGACGCGACTCTGCTGCGCAGGGACGAGGCCATTGCCGCCGGTCTGTTCGGGCCGGTCCGCGACGTGCTGCGGCCCCGGATCGGTGACCTGACGGTGCTCCTCGGCCCGGATAAGGCGGTCGTGGACTCGCGAACCATGCGGCCTCAGCTGCTGGCCCTGGTCGGGCTGCACGGGTCCACCACCGTTGATGAGACCGCGATCCCCGTGCTGCACCTCGCCGCACGCGCGGTGGCCTAGGATCCCCGGACGTGGCTGAACTGGTCTTCTTCTCCGGGACGATGGACTGTGGCAAGTCCACCCTGGCGCTCCAGATGGATCACAATCATCGAGCTCGCGGCCTGGACGGGCTCATCTTCACCAAGTTCGACCGGATGGGCGAGGCTGTCCTGTCCTCTCGCCTCGGCCTCTCCACGCCAGCCCACGAGGTCACCGAGGGCTTGGATTTCTGGGACGTCGTGGTCCAGGCCCGCTCGCACGGCGCGCGCGTGGACTACCTCGTCTGCGACGAGGCTCAGTTCTACAGCGGCGAGCAAGTCGAGCAGCTCGCCCGGCTCGTCGACGAGATGGACGTCGACGTCTACTGCTTCGGCATCATGGCCGACTTTCGTACCCAGCTGTTTCCTGGGTCCAAACGGCTCGTCGAGCTCGCCGACCGGTCGCCGGTCCTGCAGGTCGAGGCGCTGTGCTGGTGCGGCCGCCGGGCGACGCATAACGCCCGGATTATCGATGGGGCCATGGTCGTGGAGGGGGAACAGGTCGTCGTCGGCGACACGGCCGTGACCGCTCCCGGCGAGGTCGAGTATGAGGTGCTGTGCCGCCGGCACTACATGCGGCGAATGAACAGTCGCGCGGCCCGGGCCGGAGCCCTGTCGCCCGACGTGCTCCCGTTCGACCTGGACGTCTGCGCCGTGCCCCCACCGCGGACGAGCTGACCGGATCGAGCCCGGCCTCGAAACCCACGAATGCCGCCCCGGTGGGGCGGCATTCGTCAACGTTTGGGCGGGCCCGAGAGGACAATGGGGCGCGCATCAAGTCCTGCGCGGCCGGTCTTAAGCCCCGATCCGGCTCTTCGGAGAGGTCACTGTCGAACCCGCGTCAGCACCGTAACCCGAAGGGGCCGTCGCCCGCCACCGATTCTGCGGGTTCGGGGGGACCTCTGAGGGAACCTGGAGACTTCCTTGGGACTGCGCTGGGTCAGCCCTGTCCTCGGGTGCGGGTGCCGAAGACAATGTCGTCCCAACTGGGCACCCGGGCCCGACCGCGCCTCGCGCCACCTGCCTGATTGGCGTCATCGCTGTCGTCCTCCGCGCCGTGGTCATCGGCACCATGATCGAGCGCCCCGTCGGCTTCCTGGGTTGACCCGCCCGCTGCCTCGAAGGTCTCCAGCGGCAGCGTCTCGACCCGCACTTCTTGGGACCACGCGGTCGACGCCGCGCGTCGGCGCTTGCGCCGACCCCCAGCATGCGAATGGGCGCGGACAGAGTCCGTCAGGTCGTCCTCGAGCTCATCGACGCTGGGCGGACCGGGGTGCTCGCCGGCCTCGATGTCGAAGACCTGGTCGCGAGGGTCCTGGCTCCCGGCACGATGCGGCGTCGGCAGGCCGTGCTCGGGATCATCGTCCTCGCTGAGCCATCGGGCATCGTCGTTGATCGCGCGAAGGTAGCGCGCCTTGGGGTCGAAACGCCACTGGGCCGTGCGCTCTCGACCTCCCGCCGGGAAGACCAACTGCACGGTCCAGACCCCTGCCTCCGCGCGCGCCGAGTCCCACGCGAGGTGCTCGAGCGACACCCCGCGCTGACGCAGCCGCTCTCGGGCGCGACCCTCCAAGGTGGTGGGGGTGCGACCGTCGCGCCCGGGGTTGGCACCTCGGGCCAGGTTGGCGACATACTCACGCTCGGCCAGGACCGGGACCTCGAACTTGCGGACCTTCTCCACGGTCCAGCCACTGCGATCGGCCACCTCCTGGGTAGACAGTCCAGAGCGGATGAGGGCCTGGACCTCGCGCGGCCGCAGACCGCCCACTTCGATCTGCAACTGGCCCAGCCGGGGTCGGTCCTGTCGGACAGCGGCGCGCAGTGCCTCGTCGAGGGGGAGCCGGAACCGGGTCCCGTCGCCGTTGACCATCAGGACGTGGGCGCCGTCGTCCGCGACTGCGACCAGTCGTAGATCGTGCATGTGTCGGTCCGCCTTGCCGCTGTGTCAGGGTTCTGCCCGACTGTGCCATTTCTGGTGGCTCGTGGTGGTTCGGCACGCCGGGCTCTCGACGTCTACGTTTGGGGCGTGCTGCCCGATCCCCTCTCGTCATCCTCATCCATCCCATCCACCCCACCGGACTCACTCCTGGCCCCCTATGACGCGATCGTGGTCCTCTCGTTCGGTGGCCCCGAGAACGCCGACGAGGTTCTGCCGTTCCTGCGACGGGTCACGGCGGGGCGGGATGTGCCGGAGGAGCGACTGGTCGAGGTGGCCGCGCACTATGACCGGTTCGGGGGGCGGTCGCCGATCAACGATCAGAACCGGGCCCTCATCGAGCGGCTGGACAGCGCCCTGCGCGATCGCGGGATCGCCGTCCCGGTCGTCCTGGGCAACCGCAACAGCGCACCGTTCCTCGTCGACACCCTGACCGAGCTGCTCGATGTGGGGCACGCTCGCCTGCTCGTCGTCACGACCAGCGCCTACAGCTCGTACTCGGGGTGCCGCCAGTATCGGGAGAACCTCGCTGAGGCGCTCACGCTGGCTCAGGAACGCACCGGCAGCACGGCCGTGGTCGACAAGGTTCGGCCGTATGCCGGGCACCCCGGCTTCGTCGCCGCGCAGGTGGCCCGGCTGACTGAAGCCGTGCAAGCGGGCGCCGACCTGCGCAACGGGCAGCTGCTCTGGGTGACCCACTCGATCCCGGAGTCGATGGCCTTGACGAGTGGGCCAGGCGATGCGGATGCCGATCTCTACGTTGACCAGCACCAACGCCTCGCGGCCGCGATCGAGCGAGCAGCCAGCCAGGAGCTGGGCATCGCCGTCGAGGGGGAGCTCGTCTTCTGCTCCCGCTCCGGCCCGCCACAGCAACCCTGGCTCGAGCCGGACGTGGTGCACCGGATCCAGGAGCTCGCCGCCCAGGGTGTTGCGTCGGTCACGGTGGTGCCCATCGGCTTCATCAGCGACCACATGGAGGTCATCAGCGACCTCGACCTTGACGCCGTCGACGCGGGGCGCGCGGCGGGGATTCCTGTCGTCCGGGTCCGGACCGTCGGGACGCACCCGGCCTTCGTCGAGGGTCTGGTCGATCTCCTCCTCGAACGCGCGGCGCAGGCCCGCGGCGTCCCGGTGATGCCGGCCGATGCCATCGGCGGCGACCTGCGCCCTGCGGTCTGTGACGCGGGCTGTTGCCCCAATCTGCGGGTCGCCCTCCCCGCTCTGTGTGGAAAGGACTAAACCCCATGATTCACCCCGCCGTCGCCGGTGAACCAGACGTGCCCGACATCGACCTGATCACCACCTTGGAACAGATCGCTGCGGTCGTCGCCGTCGACGCGGCGGCATTCATCGTCCAAGAACGCCCCCACGACCTCGCCGCAGCCACCAAATCCTCAGCGACCGACCTGGTGACCGTCATGGACCAGGCGGCCCAGGAGCGCATCCTGGACACGCTGGGGCGGCTGCGGCCGCAGGATGCCGTCCTCGGCGAGGAGTCCGGCGGGCGCAGCGGGACCTCCGGCATCACCTGGGTCGTGGACCCCATCGACGGGACCACGAACTACGTCTACAACCTGCCGGCGTATGCCGTGTCGATCGCTGCCGTCGTCGGCGACCCCACCGCCGCGGGCGCGTGGACGCCCGTGGCGGGCGCTGTGGTCGACGCGGCCAGCGGCACGGTCTACCGGGCCGGGCGGGGCCTCGGGGCGCGCCGCGTCGACACGGAGGGCACCCAGGTGGGGCTTCACGGGCCCGCGCCGACCGCTCTGGCGACCGCACTGCTGGCGACGGGGTTCTCGTATGCCGCGCACACGCGGGAGCGTCAGGCGCGGCTCCTGGTCGATCTGCTGCCCCAGGTGCGCGATATCCGCCGCCTCGGCAGCGCCGCACTGGATCTGTGCCGAGTCGCCGCCGGCGAGGTCGACGGCTACTACGAGACGGCCCTCAACCCGTGGGACCTGGCCGCCGGCTGGCTCGTCTGCCGAGAGGCGGGAGTGCTGACCGGCGGTCCCGGCGGCCTGCATGACGCCGTTCCGACCGGGCAGCTCATGTGGGTTGCTGGCGCGGATCTCGCCCCGGCGCTGGCCCCCTTGGTCGCCGAGCTGAGCCGCAAACACGGGATTTCTGCGTGATCGGGACCTGATTTCCCGACCGTCAGGCGGACGATCGGACCCCGGGGAGGACGTGGGTAGCGCCGATGGTGCACAATCTCCGACCGCAGGTGGGCACAAACTCGAGCCTTGCGACGTTTGGGTCGCCGAGTGGACGAACAGCGAAAGGAGCCTTACATGGCTACCGACTACGACGCGCCGCGTAAAACGGACGACGAACTATCCGAGGACTCGATCGAGGAGCTCAAGAGCCGTCGTGTCGACAAGCGCTCATCGAGCGTCGATGTCGACGAGACGGAGCAGGCCGAAGGGTTCGAGCTCCCCGGAGCTGACCTCTCCGGAGAAGAGCTGTCGGTGCGGGTCTTGCCGCGGCAGGCAGACGAGTTCACCTGCTCGCGCTGCTTCCTCGTGCATCACCGCAGCCAGCTCGCCGCCGAGAAGGGCGGAGCGATGATCTGCCGTGAGTGCGCGGCCTGATCGCGGATCCGCCTTGAACGTGCCCGTGCCGGTATGCCGGCTGCACCCTGACGCGGTGCTGCCGGCATACGCACAGGCGGGGGATGCCGGCGCCGACCTCAGCGCGGTGGCACAGGTGACCTTGGCGCCAGGGGAGCGGGCGCTCATCCCGACCGGGATCGCGCTGGCGCTGCCGGCGGGCACGGTGGGCCTGGTGCATCCGCGTTCAGGGCTGGCGGCCCGGCATGGCGTGACGGTCGTCAACGCACCCGGCACGGTCGATTCCGGCTATCGCGGCGAGATTCTGGTCAACCTGATCAACCTCGACGCCCACACCGCCTTCACGGTGCAACCGGGCGACCGGATCGCCCAACTGGTCATCCAGCAGTACGAGCTGGGGGACTTCCATGAGGTGGAATCGCTGGCGGAGAGCGCCAGGGGGGACACTGGACATGGATCGACCGGTGGCTTTTAGCCCGATGAGGAAGTGAGCAGGACGTGGCTTTGTTCCGGCGCCGCAAGGCCGCGGAGAGCAGTGCAGAGGTCGACGGCGTCGTCGTTGACGAGGTGTCTGACGAGGCGGGTGGGCTCAAGGCTGCCGCCGACGAGATCGATGAGGACGGCTCGCAGAGCTCAGCCGGCGCGGCCGCACCGCCCTTCGATCGCTCCAACGGTCCCTTCGACGAGTCCGAGGTCTCGGCCGACGACGAGGCGCGCCTGGACCTTGGCGCTCTCCGGCTCCCGACCGCCCCTGGCATGGAGGTGCGGGTCGAGGTCAACAAGGCCACCTCGGTCATCATGGCGATCACCGCGATCATCAAGGACAGCGAGCTGCAACTGACGGCGTTCGCGGCACCGCGCAGCGGTGGCCTGTGGGACGAGATCCGCGAGGAGATCGCGACCGCCGTGACCAAGGGCGACGGGACGGCAGAGGTCGTCGACGGGCCGCTCGGGCGCGAACTGCGCGTTCGGCGCCCCGCGCAGGGCCCCGGGGGCCGCACCGTTTTTGCCCCGTCGCGCTTCATCGGGGTCGACGGACCGCGCTGGTTCCTGCGCGGGGTGCTGGGCGGCCGGGCCGCCATCGACGAGGCGGCGGCGGCTCCACTGCTCGACGTCTATCGCCGCACCGTGGTCGTGCGCGGCGCCGATCCGATGGGCCCCCGCGAGATGCTGCCGCTGGTCCTGCCGCCCAGTCCTGCGACATCCGAAGCGACAGCCGCGTCGGACGCAGAGGAGACCCCGGAGCCCGACGCTGGCGGCTCCCTCGACCCGTTCGAACGCGGACCGGAAATCACGCAGGTCGGCTGATGGGTCTGCGCGACCGGATCCGAGATCTGGGCAAGTCGGCCGCCGAACACGAGGCCGACGAGATCCGAGCGGAGCATGCGTCGCTCGGGGCGCCGGAGAACCTTCCGTTGACCGACCGTCAATGGGCGTGCGTGTACGGATCGGTGCGGTCGGTCACTCTGCCACCGGTGACCAGCGTCCCGGTTCTGGAAGCCGAGGTCTATGACGGGCGCACGCCGGTGCGTCTGGTGTGGATCGGGCGACGGCAGATTCCGGGGATCGAGCCCGGGATCTTCTTGCGGGCGGAGGGTCGGGTCTGTCTGAGCGACGGCGTGGCCACCATCCGTAACCCGGTCTACGAGATCGTGCCCAAGCGATGACGACGTCCGGAATGCCGAGCCAGCCGCCGCCGTCAGAGGACGCCGACACGGGGGACCCCCCTGGCCATTCGCCGGCTCTGGAGGCGCCCAGCACGGATCTCGAGGCGTCGATCACGGAGCCGGACGCCACGGCGACGGTCGAGCACCTCATCCGCGAGCGGCTCACCGAGGCCGTCGGCGGCTGGCGCGGGTCGCTCGAGACCGCCCTGCCCGTCGTGGCGTTCGTCGGCGTGTGGACGGTCCGCCAAGATCTGCGCGAGGCGGTCATTGCTGCCGGCCTCGTCGTCGCTGTCGTTGCCGTCCTGCGACTGATCCACCGCTCCACGCTGCGTCACGTCTTCACGGCCGCCATCGCGACGGCCATCGCCGCCTGGTTTGCTATGCGCAGCGGCCGCGCGCAGGATGCGTTCCTGCCCGGGATTCTGTGGAACCTCGGCTCCGCCGTCATTGTCACCGCCTTGAACCTCGCGCGCTGGCCCGTCGTCGGCTTCCTCCTGGCCGCCGCCGACCCGAGGTCCGGCGAGGATCCGGTGGCCTGGCGACGCAGCGCCGCCGTGGTGCGGGTGTGTCAGCGGCTGACCTGGGTGCTGATCGCGACGTACCTCATCCGGCCGCTGATCATGCTCCCGCTCTACCTCAAGGGCGACGTCGCGCTCCTGGGCATCGCCAAGATTGTCCTGGGCTGGCCTTTGTGGGTCGGGGGACTCTCGGTCATGGCCTGGCTGCTCGCTCATGGCCGCACCCCGCTCGACCAGGCCGCCGCTGACCTCGGGGGCGCGGATTCTTCACACGCGCGGGGGCTATAGCCGGCGTTGACGTGAAGTTCCCGCGAGGGGTGCGGGTTACTCGCGTTCGCGCGGCGTGCGGTGTCCCGGGCTGAGCAGCTCCTCGAGCAGTTCCTCGCCCTCGCTGGTGGTGATGAAGAGCAACTCGTCAAGCGGTTCCAGCGCGTCGTCGGCCGACGGAGCAATGGGCCGCCCACTGCGGATGATGCCCGTGAGGACGGTGTCGACGGGGAAGGTGATGTCCCCGACCCGGGTCCCGGCATAGCCGGAGTCGGCCGGCAGCGTCATCTCGACCATGGAGGCGTGGCCTTGCTGGAACTCGAAGATCCGCACGAGGTCGCCGACAGACACGGCCTCTTCGACCAGGGCGGTCATCAGGCGGGGTGTCGAGACCGCAACGTCGACCCCCCACGCCTCGTCAAACATCCACTCGTTCTTGGGGTTGTTGACTCGGGCGACGGTGCGCGGCACCGCAAACTCGGTCTTGGCCAGGAGCGAGAGGACCAGGTTGACCTTGTCGTCGCCGGTCGCCGCGACGACGACGTCACAGTCAGCCAGTCCGGCCTCGGTGAGCGAGGCGATCTCGCAGGCATCAGCCTGCAGCCAGCTCGCATCGGGCACCTTGGCGACCCGGTCGACGTTGGCGTCCCGGTCAATGAGCAGGACCTGGTGGCCGTTGCGAAGCAATTCGCGGGCAATGGACCGGCCGACGCTTCCGGCTCCGGCGATGACGACGCGCATGTGGGTTCCTCGACTCCGCGATCAGTGGGCAGGGGGCGGGTTGTCGATGACCTTCTCGGCGGATGCTAGCTCGCCCTTGGCGACGACCAGGTGGACCAGGTCGCCGTCCTGATAGACGGTCTGGGCTGTTGGCAACAGGGCCGTGCCGAGTCGGGTGACAAAGGCGACCCGCCCATTCGTGGCCGCCTCGAGCTCGCTGTAGCGCCGGCCCACCCACGACGTGGCGACTGGCATCTCGGCGATGACCACCGATCCGGAGGGATCGACGTACTCCGGGACGTGACCCTGAGGGAGCAGCCGACGCATCATCTGGTCAGTGGTCCATTTCACGGTGGCCACGGTGGGAATGCCGAGGCGCTGGTAGATCTCGGCGCGACCGGGGTCATAGATCCGGGCCACGACATTCTCGACGCCGAACATCTCACGCGCCACGCGGGCAGCCAGGATATTGGAGTTGTCACCGCTGGACACGGCGGCGAAGGCGTAGGCCTCGGACACGCGCGCTGCCTTAAGGGTGTCGCGGTCGAAACCGACACCGAGGACGCGTTCACCCTCGAAGGTGGCACCGAGCCGCCCGAAGGAGGTCTCTTCCTGGTCGATGACGGCGACGTGGTGCCCCGAGCGTTCCAGGGACAGAGCCAAGCTGGCTCCGACGCGGCCGCATCCCATGATGACGAAATGCACGCCTGAACGCTACACCGGTCGGCCCGTACCCCCGCGGCCCCTACTCTTGTCCGGTGACCTCCAGTGGCCGGATCGTCAAACGGGTCCTCGTGGGCCGGGCGATGCGCAGTGACAAACTCGGCGAGACGCTCCTCCCCAAGCGACTCGCATTGCCCGTTTTCGCCAGTGACGCGCTGTCCTCGGTGGCCTACGCCCCGGACGAGATCTTCCTGACGCTCGGACTGGCCGGCGGGGCTCTCGCCCTGACCCAGTCCTGGAAGATCGCGCTGGCGGTCGCCTTCGTCATGGTGATCGTCGTGCTGTCCTATCGCCAGAACGTGCACGCCTATCCCTCCGGGGGTGGGGACTACGAGGTGGCTACGGTCAACCTTGGGCCCAGGGCCGGACTCACTGTCGCCTCCGCGCTGCTCGTCGACTACGTCCTGACGGTCGCGGTGTCGGTGAGCTCGGGAGTCCAGAATGCCGCCGCGGCATTCAGTTTTGTTCGCGGCCACGAGGCCATCGTCGCCACCGTCATCGTCATCGCCTTGACGGCGATGAACCTGCGCGGGGTGCGCGAGTCCGGGACCGCCTTCGCGATCCCGACGTACCTGTTCATGTTCTCGGTCATCGGCATGGCGGCATTCGGGTTCTACCGACAAGCCACGGGGACACTGCCGCCCGCGGAGAGTTCGAGTCTGACGTTGGCCCCCGAAACCGGCTACGAGACGCTTGGCGCCGCAGCGATGGCCTTCCTGCTGCTGCGCGCCTTCTCCTCCGGCTGCGCCGCGCTGACCGGGGTCGAGGCGATCAGCAACGGGGTGCCCGCCTTCCGTAAGCCCAAGAGCAAGAATGCCGCGACGACCTTGCTCCTCATGGGCACGATCGCCATCACCATGCTGCTCTCCATGGTCGCTTTGGCCCGGATGACCAACATCCACTACGCCGAGGACCCTCACGTGCAGCTGCTGCGCGACGGGGTGCCCGTGGGCGAGGACTACGTCCAGGACACGATCATGGGCCAGGTCGCCAAGTCGGTCTTCTCCGACTTCCACGCGGGCGTCGTCCTCATCTCGATCGTCACCGGCCTGATCCTCTTCCTGGCCGCCAACACGGCATTCAATGGCTTCCCGGTGCTCGGCTCGATCCTGGCCAAGGACGGCTGGCTGCCGCGTCAGCTGCACACCCGCGGAGACCGGCTGGCCTTCTCCAACGGCATTCTCATCCTCGCCGGTGCGGCCATTGCGCTCATCGTTGCGTACAACGCCGAGGTCACTCGGCTCATCCAGCTGTACATCGTCGGGGTCTTCGTCAGTTTCACGTTGAGCCAGACGGGCATGATCCGCCACTGGACCCGTCACCTGCGCACCGAACGCAACCCGCAGGTCCGCCGCCACATGATGCGCTCCCGGATCATCAACAGCGTCGGCGCCATCATGTCCGGCACTGTCCTGATCGTCGTCCTGATCACCAAGTTCACCCACGGCGCGGGCTATGCGATCGCCGCGATGGCCGTGCTGTTTGTCATCATGCTCGGCATCCGCAAGCACTACGACCACGTGCGCGACGAGTTGTCGGTCAGCGAGGGCGACACCAAGTCCCAGCTGCTGCCCTCGCGGGTGCACGCGATCGTCCTGGTGAGCAAGATCCACAAGCCGACGCTGCGGGCGCTGGCCTACGCGCGGGCCACCCGGCCCCAGCGGCTCGAGGCGCTCACGGTCAACGTCGACCCGGACGAGACCAAGTCGCTGCAGGCCGAGTGGGACCGCCGCGCGATTCCCGTGCCGCTCAAGGCTCTGGACAGCCCCTACCGGGAGATCACCCGACCCGTCGTCGACTACGTCAAGTCGATCCGCAGTGGCAACCCGCGTGACCTTGTCGTCGTCTACATCCCCCAATACGTCCTCGGGCACTGGTGGGAACAGATTCTGCACAACCAAAGTGCCCTGCGGCTGCGCAGCCGACTGCTGTTCACCCCCGGGGTCATGGTGTCCAGCGTTCCGTGGCAGCTGGCCTCCTCCGAGGGCGCCGAGGAGCGCCTCGACGACCGGCCCGTCGTCGGCGATGTCCGCATGGGCAACATGCCGTGAGCTCGGCCGCGCTGACCGTCGGCGACGAGGTCGTCGTCACGGCCGGGCCGATCGCCCACGGAGGGCACGTCGTGGCCCGGCACGAGGGCCGTGTCCTGTTCGTGCGGCACGCCTTGCCCGGGGAATCGGTGCGGGTGCGGGTCACGGAGGGCGGCGACGGGGACCGGTTCCTGCGCGCCGACGCCATCGAGGTGCTGGACGCCTCGCCCGACCGCGTGGAGCCGGCGTGTGCGTACGCGGGGCCCGGACTGTGTGGCGGCTGCGACTTCCAGCACGTGGCACTGCCCGCGCAACGCGCCCTCAAGGCGGCGGTCGTGCGGGAGCAGCTGGCGCATCTGGCCCGGCTGGACGTGGAGGTTCAGGTCGAGCCCATGCCCGGCGATGCCACGGGCCTGGGCTGGCGCACGCGGGTCGAGTACGCCGTGGACGCGGCCGGTCACGTGGGGCTGCGCACGCATCGCTCGCATGACGTGGTCGAGATTGACCGGTGCCTCTTGGCCGCGCCAGATCCCGTGCAGGACAGGGTGATCGGTGCCGACTGGTCCGGTTACGGCGGCGTCGACGTGGTCGTGCCCTCGGTCGGCGACCCGGTTGTCGTGCCGCTACCCGTGGGGGAGCGCGCGGTCCCAGATGTCACGGAGCGGATCGACATCGAGTATGCGAACCGGACGTCGCGCCATGCCCTGACCGCCGACTTCGCGGTGTCGGCTCGCGGCTTTTGGCAGGTGCATCCTGCGGCGGCGTCGACGTTCACCGAGATGGTCCTCTCGCGTCTTGACCCGATGCCGGGGGAGCGGGCGCTGGATCTGTATGCCGGGGTCGGGCTGTTCTCGCTCGCGCTCGCCGATGCGGTGGGCCCGACCGGTCAGGTCATCGCCGTGGAGTCCGACGCCCAGGCGACGGCGCAGGCCAAGGCCAACCTCGCGGCATTCCGGCAGGCTTTGGTTCTGACCCAGAGGGTCGACGACGCCTTCGGGGTGCCGCGGGCCGCGGGGCGTGGGCCGCAACGCAGGCGGGGGAGTCGGCCGCGCAAGGTGAGCCGATCGCCGCAGCTGCCGACCCGGGCCGACCTCGTCGTCCTGGATCCGCCGCGCACCGGTGCCGGGCGTGGGGTGTGCCAGGCCGTCGCCGACCTGCGCCCCCGGGCCCTGGTCTATGTGGCCTGCGACCCGGCCGCGTTGGCCCGGGACACGGCCTACTTGACCCAGGCGGGGTACCGGCCGCAGGAGCTGCGCGCCTTCGACGCGTTCCCGATGACCCACCACGTCGAGTGTGTCGCCCACTTCACCCGCGACTCCAACCACCCCGCCTGACGCGCGTTCGTGAGGGTTCGCACGAGTCCTGTCCCCGCAAACCCTCCTTGCGGCCAGCCCTCTCCACGGGCCCTCACGGTCGGCCGCAACGCGTCTTCGGTCCTGGACGGGGGCTCGACGGACGCAGGTGACTGTGGTTAGATATCTTGATATCAAGATAATTTCGGAAGGAGCCAATGGTGGCCAGTACGAACAGCTTCGGAGCCCACGGATCACTGCAGGTTGGTGACGACAGCTACGAGATCTATCGGATCGCAGCTGTGGAGGGGCATGAGTCCCTGCCGTACAGCCTCAAGGTGCTCCTGGAGAACCTCCTGCGCACCGAGGACGGTGCCAACATCACGGCCGAGCAGATCCGCGCCCTCGGGGCCTGGGACGAGAATGCCCAGCCCGACACCGAGATCCAGTTCACGCCGGCCCGCGTGATCATGCAGGACTTCACCGGAGTGCCGTGCATCGTCGACCTCGCCACGATGCGCGAGGCCGTGGCCGACCTCGGCGGCGACCCGACCAAGATCAACCCGCTCAGCCCCGCCGAGCTCGTCATCGACCACTCGGTCCAGATCGACGTCTTCGGCCGCGCCGACGCGTTCGAGCGCAACGTCGAGATCGAGTACGAGCGCAACGGCGAGCGCTACAAGTTCCTGCGGTGGGGCCAGACGGCATTCGATGACTTCAAGGTCGTCCCCCCGGGCACCGGCATCGTCCACCAGGTCAACATCGAGCGCCTCGCTCGGGTGACCATGGTCCGCGACGGCGTCGCCTACCCCGACACGTGCGTGGGCACGGACAGCCACACGACGATGGTCAACGGCCTGGGTGTGCTCGGCTGGGGCGTGGGCGGCATCGAGGCCGAGGCGGCCATGCTCGGCCAGCCCGTGTCGATGCTCATCCCACGTGTCGTCGGCTTCAAGCTCACCGGCGCGATGAACCCGGGTGTGACGGCGACCGATGTCGTGCTGACGATCACCGACCTGCTGCGCAAGCACGGCGTCGTCGGCAAGTTCGTCGAGTTCTATGGCGCCGGGGTCGCGGCCCTGCCGCTGGCCAACCGCGCGACGATCGGCAACATGAGCCCCGAGTTCGGCTCGACGTGCGCGATCTTCCCGATCGATGACATCACCCTGGACTACCTGCGCCTCACCGGCCGTTCCGACGAGAACGTCGCCCTGGTCGAGGCCTACGCCAAGGAACAGGGCATGTGGCTCGACCCGGCCGCCGAGCCGCGGTTCTCCGAGCGCCTTGAGCTCGACCTGTCGACGGTCGTCCCCTCCATCGCCGGGCCCAAGCGTCCCCAGGACCGGATTGTCCTGACCCAGGCCAAGGAGCAGTTCGCTGCCGACGTCGTCGGCTACGGCGCGACCGACGGGCTGCGCTCGGTCGAGGTCACCCGCGAGGGCCAGACCTTCGCGCTCACGGACGGCGCCGTCGTCATCGCCTCGATCACGTCGTGCACCAACACGTCCAACCCCTCGGTCATGATGGCCGCCGCGATGCTGGCCAAGAATGCCGTGGAGCGTGGGCTCACGGTCCAGCCGTGGGTCAAGACGTCGATGGCGCCGGGCTCCAAGGTCGTGACGGGCTACTACGAGGCGGCCGGCCTGTGGCCCTACCTCGACAAGCTCGGCTTCAACCTCGTCGGCTATGGCTGCGCGACCTGCATCGGCAACTCGGGCCCGCTGCCTGAAGAGGTCTCTGCGGGTGTGCAGGCCGGTGACCTCGCCGTCACGGCAGTCCTGTCGGGTAACCGCAACTTCGAGGGCCGGATCAACCCGGACGTGAAGATGAACTACCTCGCCTCCCCGCCGCTCGTCATTGCCTACGCGCTGGCCGGGACGATGGACTTCGACTTCGACAGCCAGCCGCTGGGCACGGACTCCTCGCGTCAGCCAGTTTTCCTCGCCGACATCTGGCCCGCCCCGACCGACGTCGAGGCCACCATCGCCTCGGCGCTGACCCGGGATCTGTTCGAGAAGGACTACGCCGACGTGTTCGCCGGCGACGCCCGCTGGCAGGGCCTGGACACCCCGACCGGGGCGACCTTCGCCTGGGATGCCGACTCGACTTATGTGCGCAAGCCCCCGTACTTCGACGGCATGGCTGCGACGCCGTCGCCGGTGTCGGACATCGCCGGGGCGCGCGTGCTGGCCAAGCTGGGTGACTCGGTCACGACCGACCACATCTCCCCGGCCGGCTCGATCAAGGCCGACTCGCCCGCGGGCCGCTACCTCGCCGATCACGGTGTGGGTCCGCGCGACTTCAATTCCTACGGCTCGCGCCGTGGCAACCACGAGGTCATGATCCGCGGCACGTTCGCCAACATCCGCTTGCGCAACCAGCTGCTCGACAATGTCGAGGGCGGGTTCACCCGCGACTTCACCGTCGAGGGCGCGCCGCAGACGACGATCTATGACGCCGCCCAGGCGTATGCCGCCGCCGGGACGCCGCTGGTGATCCTCGCGGGCAAGGAATACGGCTCCGGCTCGTCGCGCGACTGGGCGGCCAAGGGCACCGCGCTGCTCGGAGTCAAGGCCGTCATCGCCGAGTCCTACGAGCGCATCCACCGCTCCAACCTCATCGGGATGGGTGTTCTGCCGCTGCAGTACCCGGCCGGCCAGAATGCCGAGTCGCTGGGTCTGACCGGGCGCGAGACGTTCTCGTTCGCCGGCGTGACGGGCCTGAACGACGGCACGATCCCTGGCACGGTGGCGGTCACGGTGACGGCGGAGGACGGCTCGACCTCGTCGTTCGACGCGGTGGTCCGGATCGACACCCCCGGGGAGGCGGACTACTACCGCAACGGCGGCATTCTGCAGTACGTGCTGCGCTCGCTCGTCAACTGATTCCCCCGGCCAGACCCCTGTTGAGGGAGTTGGCACGCAACGGCCCGGTGGCACACCTCTTTAGTGCCACCGGGCCGTTGCGCGTGCCGCTTGGGCCGACGGCTCCAGCCGGCGCGCCCTAGGGTGGCAAACGTGCCGACCTACCTCGCCTTCTTGCGCGCGATCAACCTCGGGCCTACGCGGAAGTTCCCCGCGAATGCCGTGCGCGCAGCCACCGAGGCGGCCGGTGGGCGGGAGGTCGTTACCTACCTGAACACGGGCAATGTGCGCCTGGACTCGGCGCGCAGGTCGGCGTCGCTGCTGCAGCGGGACCTCGAGGCCGCGTATGCGCAAGACCGGGGTTTCGCGGTCCCCACCGTCGTCTTCACCCGCCCTGAGGTGCGCGAGATCGCCGCGCGCGGGCGTGAGCTGGAAGACGAGCACGGGCCGAGTGGCAGCCACTACGTCACGCTGTACACCGGCGAACCGACTGCAGCCCTGGTCCGCGCACTGACGGCGCTGGAGACACCCGGAGAGCGGAGCGTCGTGCACGGGCGGGCGGCCCATGCGTTGCTCGATCGTGGGGTGAGTGACTCAACACTGTTGCGCTCCAGAGAGTTTCGAGCGCTGGGCGAGGGGACCGCCCGCACGCTCAGGGTCCTGGAGACGATCGTGGAACGGTGGTGTTGAGCCCATGACGCTCCCGGCGACGATGCGGGCGGCATTCATCGAGGCGACGGGTGGCCCGGAGCTGATCCGGGTCGGCGAGCTCGCCACGCCATCGCCCGGGCCGACCGACGTCCTGCTCCGGATGGAGGCAACCACGGTCAACCCGGTCGACACCTTCGTCCGCTCAGGGGCTTACGCCACGCCCACCCCGTTTCCGTTCATTCTGGGCCGGGATGTGGTGGGCGTCGTGGTTGCCCTCGGTCGTGGAGTCACGGAGTTCGCCATGGGTGACCGGGTGTGGTCCAACAGCCTGGGACATGCAGGGCGACAGGGAACCTTCTCGGAGTTCGTCCTTGCCCCGGCCGAGCGTGCCTACCACCTCCCGGGCGGGGTCGATCCGATGGCAGCCATCGCGGTCCTGCACAACACCGGCACTGCGCACCTGGGCTTGTTCCGCGAGGCGCAGGTGCGCCTGGGGGAGACGGTCGTCGTGGAAGGCGGCGCGGGAGGCGTCGGGAGCGCCGTCGTCCAGCTCGCCAAGGCCGCTGGAGCGCGCGTGATCGCGACGGCCAGTGCGCAGGACCATGCGTGGTGCGTGGCTAGTGGGGCAGATGCCGTCGTCGACTACCGCGCGCCGGACGCGCTGGTCCAGGTCGAGGCCGCGGCCCCCGATGGCGTGGATGTCTGGTGGGACACCAGTGGGCGCAACGACCTGGAGGCGTGCCTCCCGCTGCTCGCGCTGGGAGCCCGGGTGGTTGTCATGTCCGGCCTGGCGTCAGCGGTCACGCTCCCCGTGGGCCGGCTCTACACCCGGGATGTCAGCGTGCGTGGGTTCGCCATCAGCAACGCGTCAATCTCAGATCTGGCTGCGGCGGCTCGCGTGATCAACGCGGAACTCACCATGGGCACGCTGCGCGCCCGGTACCTTACGACCATGGGTCTGGCCGACGCCGCACGAGCTCACGCCGCGATCGACCAGCGCGCGATCACCGGGCGCCTCGTCGTCGTCCCCTAAGGCCAGGCCTCGGTGACCCGGGCTAGGCGGCCCGACGCTTGCGCTCCATGAGGCGCCACAGCATCGGCGTGAAGATCAGCTGCATCGCCAGATCCATCTTGCCGCCGGGGCAGACGATGGTGTTGGGGCGGCTCATGAACGAGTCGTGCAGCATCGACAGCAGATAGGGGAAGTCGATCCCCTGCGGGTCGCGGAACCGGATGACGAGCATCGACTCGTCGGCCGTGGGGATCGTCCGGGCGATGAACGGGTTGCTCGTGTCCACGACCGGCACCCGCTGGAAGTTGATGTCGGTCCGGCTGAACTGCGGACAGATGTGGTGCACGTAGTCGTGCATCCGGCGCAAGATCGTGTCGGTGACGGCCTCACTGGAGTAGCCGCGCTGGCTCGAGTCCCGGTGCAGCTTCTGGATCCACTCGAGGTTGATGACCGGCACGACGCCGATCGTCAGATCCGTATGGGCCGCAACGTCATAGCCGTCCCCGACGGCCGCCCCGTGCAGTCCCTCGTAGAACAGCAGGTCCGTCCCCTCAGACAGGTCCTCCCAGTCGGTGAAGGTCCCGGGATCCTGGCCATAGGGGGCGGCCTCGGTCTCGTCGTGGAGGTATCGGCGCACCTGCCCGGTCCCGGTCTCGGCGTACGTCTTGAAGAGCGTCGCGAGCTCCGGCAGGAGGTTGGCTTCGGGCCCGAAGTGGGACAGGCCCCGTTCGCCGTCGGCCTGCGCGGCCATCTGGGCGCGCATCTCGAGTCGGTCATAGCGGTGGAAGCTGTCCCCCTCCACGCACGCCGCGTCGACGTTCTCCCGGCGGAAGATCTGCTCAAACGTGCGACGCACGGAGGTCGTGCCGGCGCCGGAGGAGCCGGTGATGGCGACGACGGGATGCTTGGTGGACACGGGCTCTCCTGGCAGGGATCAGTGGTGGGAACGGAACAGGCTGCGGGTGCCGTACAAGGGGAGGTCGAGGACCGGGAATGCCGCCTCGCCTCCCGAGGCGGGATCGGCGTCGAATGCCGCGGGCTGCTGCGCGTGGTACGTCTCGATGCGCTCGATCTCGGCCGCTGAACCGAATATCAACGGGACGCGTTGGTGGATGTCGGTGGGCTCGACGTCCAGGACTCGAGTGCGTCCGGTCGTGGCCAGACCGCCGGCCTGCTCCATGATCATCGCCACGGGTGATCCCTCATAGAGCAGGCGCAGGCGCCCGGCCCGGTCGGGGTCTTTGGTGTCCCACGGGTACAGGTAGACCCCGCCGCGCGTGAGGATCCGGTGCACATCGGCGACCATCGAGGCCACCCAGCGCATGTTGAAGTCCTTGCCCCGCGGACCGGACGTGCCGGCCAGGCACTCCTGGACGTACCGCTGCACCGCCGGCTCCCAGAACCGACTGTTGGAGGCATTGATCGCGAACTCCTCGCACTCCCGAGGCACGCGCAGGTCGGGATGGGTGAGGAAGAACTCGCCCAGGGCCGGGTCGAGGGTGAAGCCGTGGACGCCCCGCCCGACCGTGAGGACGAGCATGGTGGCCGGGCCGTAGACGGCATAGCCCGCCGCGACCTGCTGTGAACCGGGCTGGAGGAAGTCCCCGGGTTCGGCCGCCTCGCCGGCGCGGGGCGCGCGCAGGATCGAAAAGAGGCTGCCGACGGTGACGTTGACATCGCTATTGCTGGACCCGTCGAGCGGATCGAAGACCAGCAGGTACTTGCCGCACGGGAACGGCGCCGGCACGGCATACGGCTCGTCCAACTCCTCGCTCACGAGCCCCGCCACGTGGCCGCCCCACTCGGTGGCGCGCAGGAAGGCGTCGTTGGCCAGGACGTCGAGCACCTTTTGCTCCTCGCCCTGGACGTTGACCTCCCCGGACGCGCCCTGCACTCCCGCGAGCGCACCCTGGCGGACCAGGAGCGAGATCGTTCGGCAGGCGAGCGCGACGTCGAGGATCAGCCCGTTGAAGTCCCCGGTCGAGCTCGGGTGGGCTCGGCGCTCCTCGATGAGGTACTGGGTCAAGGTGGTCCGGTTGGTCAGCATGAGGGGCTCTCTGAGTCGTCGACGGAATGCCGCAGGGCGCGGGCGGTCTGTGCCACCGCCGCAGGGGTGAGGCCGAGCGCGGCCAGCACCTCGCCGGCCGGGCCGGAGGCGCCGAAGCGGTCAACGCCCACGCAGGCGTCGGCCAGGCCGCGCCATCCGGCGGTGCTGCCGGCCTCGATGCTGACACTGGGGCAGGGGCGGCGGGCCGGGCGCGTCGTCGCCCAGCGCTCGCGCCACGGCACGGACACCACCCGGGCATCAATGCCGTCGGCGGTTAGGACCTCAGCGGCGTCCAGCGCCAGCGCGACCTCAGAGCCGCTAGCCACGAGCTCGACGTGCGGATGCTGGGCCTCGAGAACGACCCGAGAACCGTTGTCCCGCAGCGATGTCGCCGCGTGCTCGGGATCCGGCGTGGGCAGTGAGGGCAGGCTCTGTCGGGACAGGACGAGCACGGTGGGACCATCGAGGTTCTCCAGGGCAGTGCGCCATGCCCACGCCGTCTCGGTGTCATCGGCCGGCCGCAGCACGGTGACGCCCGGGATGAGCCGGAGCGACTCGACGTGCTCGACCGGCTGGTGGGTCGGGCCGTCCTCGCCGACCGCGACCGAATCGTGGGTGAGGAGGTAGATGACGGGCTGACCCATGAGCGCCGAGAGTCGCAGCGCCGGCCGGAGGTAGTCACTGAAGACCAGGAACGTACTGCCGTAGGGCCGGAACCCGCCATGCAGGCTGAGCCCGTTGAGGACACAGGCCATCGCGAACTCGCGGATGCCGAAGTGGATCCGGGCGCCGGAGGCGTCCTGCGCCGTGACCACGCCCTGCGCCGTCACCGTCCCGGTCGACCCCGCCAGATCCGCAGAGCCACCGACCAGCTCGGGCAGCGCTTCGGTGAGGGCCTGCAGGACGGCCTGCGAGGACTGCCGAGTGGCCCGATCGGCTCCGGTCGCCATCGCCGCGAACAGCCCATTCAGCTCGGTCGGGAGTTGGCCGCACTGCGTCCGCTCCCAGGTCGTGGCGCGCGCCGGATCGGCAGCTGCGAAGGCCGCCCAGGTCTGGAGCCATTCCGCGCGCTGCGCGGCGCCCTGGTCCGCCAACTGCGCGGTGTGGTCCGCGACCTCGGCCGGGACCGTGAACGGGGGATGGGTCCAGCCGACGCGGGCGTGAGCCGCGGCCAGGACCTCGGCGCCCAAGGGTGATCCGTGCACTGCACTCGTGCCCTCCACACCGGGGGCTCCGGCGCCGATGACCGTCCGGACGGCGAGGAAACTGGGCCGTGGGTCGGCCTTGGCGGCGCTCAGCGCGGCATCGATGGCGTCGATATCGGTGCCGTCGACGACCTGGGACACGTGCCAGCCGTACGCGGCGAACCGGGCCAGCTGGTCGTCGTTGCAGGACTGCGTGACGGGGCCGTCGATCGTCACGTCGTTGTCGTCCCAGAGGACGATGAGTCGCCCGAGCCCCAGTTGGCCGGCCAGGGAGGCCGCCTCGTGACTGATGCCCTCCATGAGGCACCCATCGCCGGCGATCACGTAGGTGTGGTGCGCGGTGATCTCGGGGTAGCGGGCGGCCTGCATCCGCTCTGCCAGAGCCAAACCCACAGCCATGGCCAGACCCTGACCGAGCGGCCCGGTCGTCGTCTCGACCCCGACAGTATGGCCGTACTCGGGATGACCGGGCGTCGCGGAATTCAGCTGCCGGAATTGTCGCAGCTCGTCGGCAGGCAGGTCGTAGCCGAACACGTGCAGGAGTCCGTAGAGCAGGGCCGACCCGTGACCGGCCGAGAGCACGAACCGGTCGCGGTCGGCCCACGCCGGGTCGCGCGGGTCATGCCGCAGGTGCCGACTCCACAGGGCCCAGGCCATGGGAGCGGCGCCGAGCGGCATTCCCGGGTGTCCGGACTGGGCGGCCTGGACCATGTCGGCCGCGAGAAACCGCAGAGTCGACACGGCGAGGGCGTCGGTGTCAGGGTCTGTCGTCGGGGCGTCAGTGACCGGCGGGAATGCCGTGTGCGGGCTCATCGGGCCGTCTCCAGGAGGTCGTCGGTGCGAGTGAGGGCCTGCGCGGCGCGGGCGCGGTCGCGCAGCAGGTCGACGGCGGCGGCCTGGCCCCCGGCGTAGGCGTACATCCAACTGCCGGAGATGAAGACATCGGCCCCCGCCGCGGCGGCGCCGCCGATCGTGGCGTCGGTGATGCCACCGTCGACCTCGAGCTCGATGTCCAGACCAGCGGCGTCGATCATCGCCCGCAGCTCGGCGACCTTGCGCTCGACCGCGGCGATGTAGGACTGGCCTCCGAAGCCGGGGTTGACCGTCATCGGCAGCAGCAGGTCGACCTCATCGAGCACGTGGGCGACCTGCGCCCCAGGGGTGTGGGGGTTGAGGGCGACCCCTGATCGGGCCCCGAGGTCGCGGATCCGGCGCAGCGTCCGGTGCAGGTGAGTGCAGGCCTCGGCGTGCACGATGATCAACGCGCAGCCAGCGTCGATGTAGCGCGGGATCAGCTCATCGGGGTTGACCACCATGAGGTGGGCCTCGAAGGGGACCGTGCTGTGCGGATGGGCGGCAGCGATGACATCAGGTCCGAACGTGAGGTTGGGGACGAAGACGCCATCCATGACATCCCACTGGATTCGGTCGACGCCGGCAGCGCACAGGGCGGCCACCTCGTCGCCGATGCGGGCGAAGTCGGCAGGGAGCACGGAGGGGACGATCAGGGGTTCGCGGGCCATGGGACCAGTGCACCGGTGCCCGGCCTCGGGCTGATCACCCGCGCGGGTGGACCCGGGGGTGAACCTGAGGCGGTTCCCTCGCCCGCGGGCTGCCGCGGCTTCTAGGGTGACGCGCATGCCCCTGCCCCGCCCGCTCCGCCTGGTCCTCGTGGACGACCATGAGATGGTCCTGCACGGACTCATGGCCATGCTTGGCCACTTCACCGCCGACGTCGAGGTGGTCGGGACGGCCACGGCTGCCGGTCCGGCGCGACGCCTCGTTGAGGAGCAACGGCCCGACATTGTGCTCTCGGACGTGCGGATCGGTCGGGACAGCGGCATCGATCTCGTCAGCGCGTTGGCGACCAGTCACCCCGACAGCAAGGTCGTGCTGCTCACGGTCTATGAGGACGAGCACTACCTCTTCCAGGCGCTGCGGGCGGGGGCTCGCGGGTACATCCTCAAGCGCATTGACGGCCACCAACTCGTCGACCATCTGCGCCGGGTGGCGGAGGGTGATGTGGTCATCGACCCCGCACTCGCGGGACGGGTGGCGATGTCGGCCGCGCGGGCCGGGACCGGGGACTACTGGCCAGGGGCCAACCTCGGACTGACCCAGCGCGAGTCCGAGGTGCTCGCGTTGCTCGTCGCCGGTCACTCCAACAAGGCGATCGCCGCGCAGCTCGTGGTCAGCGAGGACACGGTCAAAACGCACCTGCGTGGCCTCTATCGCAAGCTGGAGGTCGGGGATCGGGCCGCGGCGACCGCGGTGGCGCTGCGTGAGGGACTGTTCCGGTGAGGATGACGCTGCTGGCGCTGCTCACCGGCCAGGGTGACCCGGACCTGGGTGACGTGGCGCGTGCGTTCGCTCTGGCCTGTGACGCCGCCGGTGGGGTCGTCCATCTCTCCGATGGTCGCGACCTGCGGGTCGGGGGAGCGTGGCCGTCGCAGCCGCTGGCCCAAGCGGCCCTGCGGATCCCTGTCGGTCACGGCGTCGTCGGCCTCGTCGCCCGCAACGGGCACGCCGTGCGCCTCGGCGAGGATCGGCCGCGCAACAGCGTGCACCGCCAGCTCCTCGGCATCGGCGATGAGGGCTTCGTCGCCCGCATGTGCCTGCCGTCGCGGGGCGTGGACGGCCAGATCCTCGCGGTCGTCGCGGTCCATCGAGCGACATCGGAGCCGTTCAGCGATGGTGACCTCACGGCATTCCAGCCGTATGCCGATGCGCTCGGACTGCGCCTGCAGGCCACCGCGCTACGGGGAGCCGCCGATGCGCACCGGCATGACCGCGATCGGCTGCTGGCCCAGGCCATCTCGGCGCAGGAGGCCGAGAGACGCCGGATCGCGTTCGATCTGCACGACGGAGTCTCCACCGCGTTGGCCTCGATGTCGTTCCATCTCAACGCCGCCGAACTGACCCTGCCGGAGGGCGCCCAGGAGGATCGGGCCCGCGCCCAACTCGCCACGGCGCGTCAGCTGGCCGACCTGGCCTATCACCAGACGCGAGCCGCGATCACCGGCCTGCATTCGCTCGTCCTCGACGACCTCGGGCTCGTGGCTGCCCTGGAGTCACTCGCCGAGACCGCGCCCGTGCCGGTCGAGCTGCAGGCCGACGCGCCGGAGGCATTCGCGGACCTGCCGGACCATGTGGCGACGGCGCTGTTCCGGATGGCGCAGGAGAGCGTGTCCAATGCCGTCAAGCACGCTCAGGCGGACCAGATCACCGTCTCGCTGCGCCGCACCGAGGATTCGGTGGTGCTGGGCACCAGTGACGACGGGCATGGGTTCGACGTCCGGGCACAACTCGGGGACCGGGTCGGGGTGCGCGACGACCCCACGGACGTCGGCCATTTCGGGCTGTCCTCCCTGGCCGAGCGGTGCGCCCTCATTGGGGCGGCCCTGCGGATCGAGTCCATGCCCGGCCGGGGGACCACGGTGATCGTCGAGTTGCTGCTGTAGATCCCCTTCCAGGCTGAGCCAATGCTCAGACGTCGATCTGACCATCTCAAGCGACAAGCGCTGCCTAAGTGGCTCGATCTTCACGAAAACCGCGAAATTTGCTGCTGTCCGCATGTAGACTTCGCGCATGATCCTGTTGAGCTTCACTGTGCGCAACCACCTGAGCATTCGTGATGAGATCACCGTCGACCTCGTTCGGCCGTCGCTGCGGACGCTGCAGCCAAAGGACATGGATTGGGCACGCGTGACCTACCCACTCGTAGGCATCTTTGGCGGCAACGCAACAGGCAAGTCAGCGGTCCTCGACGCTCTTCGCTACGTCTTCACGGCGATCCGACTCTCCTCCACGACCTGGCAGGCATCGAAGTCCGTGCACCGTGCACCCTTCAAACTTGATGGGACTGCCCGGACGTCATCGAGCACCTATGAGCTGGATTTTGTTCATGATGGACGCCGGCACATGTACGGCTTTGAGGTCGATTCAGAGGGCATTAAGCGCGAGTGGATGCACGATGTGCCTGGGTCGCGCTGGCGCACCTTGTTGGACCGCGACCGCGACGAGCCCAAGATCAAGTTCCACGCGGCACTGCGCGGGAAGATTGAGGTCACTCCCCGCGAGCTCGTCCTGGGCCGTGCACTCCTATTGGGGGACACGCGTCTGCATGCGATCGCTGATGACCTGGTATCGCATTTCGACGTCGTGCTCGTCAAGGACTCCCATCGCGAAGCACGTCTGATGGAGATTGCAGATTCGCTGGCAGACCAGACGATCACGTTCGCTGATTTGGAGGCACTGCTCCAAGTCGCCGACATCGGTGTGGTGAAGGTGGACATTCAGGAGACGGACATCCCGCAGCCCATTCGTCGTCCCTTCGTCCGGTTTCAACGGGACCTTCGCGCTGGCAACAATGCAGAGGCGGCGGCGGACATCGAAGAAGGTGAAGATGCAGATGAACTCGATCCTGCGCTGCTCGAGCTGGTGATTCGGCACCTCGTCTTTACGCACCGGGGAACGGCCGCGGAATGCCCGACGTTCTCGATCCAGGATGAGAGCGACGGGACGATTGCGTGGCTGGCAACCGCAGTCCCCGCACTTGAGACACTTCGACGTGGCGGGCTGCTCGTTGTTGACGAAATAGATGCCAGCCTGCACCCACACTTGCTCGAAGTCCTCCTTGGGGCGTTCGCTGATCCAGACGTCAACGTCAAACATGCGCAGTTGATCTTCACGAGCCACGAGTCGTATGTCTTGTCGCCACTGAGTGATGTCAAACTTGACCCGGAGCAGATCTGGTTTACGGACAAGTCTTACGAAGGGGTCACCGAGCTGGCCTGCCTCGCCGACTTCCCCAAGCACCCCGATGCAAATGTCTCACGGCGCTATCTCATGGGGCGCTACGGGGGGACCCCGCGCCTGTCGCCCAGTTCCCTCGCGGCGTTGGTTCGGGCTGAGGAGAACTAAGGCGTGGCCAAGGAGCGTGGGCGGGCGCGCAGGAGTAGACCCAAACGTCAAACGGCGCGCCGCATACTCGTGGTGGCAGAAGGAACGCGAACCGAACCCCAGTACGTTGAGCGTCTGAATACCTACCTGCGAAGCAAAGCGTCGACAACGATCGTCAAGCCCATAGGAGTGGGAAAGGACCCGCTGAGGGTCGTCGAAAGGTGTGTCGAGCTGCGCGATGCAGCAGCGGGCGGCGAGAAGGCCTACGACGACTGCGTGTGTCTCGTGGACGTGGATCAGCACTCCACCCTCGAGGGCGCCGCTAGACTCGCGAGTCGCGAGGGGATCATTCTGCTGATCTCAAACGTGAAGTTCGAGGTGTGGTTGCGGTGGCACGCAGAAGACCAACGGTCAGCCCTCACATCCTCCCAGCTCGACGACCGGACCGAGAAGCTAAAGCTCATCACGAACAAGTTGCTCGCGCTGCACTTTCCTTTTGGCGCCGTCGAGGAGGCCTGTCGCGTCGCGAGGCTAGCAGACCCCCAGATGGAGTCCGGTCGCAAAGGCCCGAATCCTTCCTCGGCGATGCCGATCCTGGTCGACCTCATGCTCGGAGGCGAATCGAGGCCTTAGCGGCTCAGAGCAACGGCGAATGGACTTCACTGAACG
>JAGOME010000084.1 GCA_017993715.1 Phycicoccus sp. | reverse complement strand
GGGCCGTGGGGGGGTGTTGCCGTTGGGGTGAGCGAAGGGCGGGCGAGGGGTCGGGGGTGTGGGTGGCGTCGGCGTGGATGCCGACGGGTCCGTTGGGGGCGGGGACTCGGCTACCGGGGAGGGTGACGGCGGCTGAACCCCACGTGACGGCGGTGGCGAGGGCGTCGGCGGGGCGCTTGCCCGTCGACAAGCCGTGGAGCAGGCCGGCGAGCATGCAGTCGCCGGCGCCCACGGTGGACAGGGGGACCGTGATGGCGGCTCCCGCGTGGACGGCCTCGTCGGCGGTGACGAGGAGGGCGCCGTCACTGCCCAGGCTGACGGCGACGACCTCGATCCCGTCGGCAACGAGGTCGCGGGCGGCGGCGCGGACGTCGCCCAGGGTGGGCAGGTCGTGACCGACGAGCTCGGCGAGCTCTTCGTGGTTGGGCTTGATGAGGTTCGGGCGAGCGGCGACCGCGAGCGGCATCGGGGCGCCCGAGGAGTCGACGGCGACCCGGATGCCGCGTTCACGCACCCGCGTGACGAGGTCGGCATAGAACGTGGTCGGCGCACCAGGCGGGAGGCTGCCGCACGCGACGACCCAGGAGGCGCCGTCCGCGGCATCCAACGTCGCCGTGAGGAGTGCGTCGACCTCGGCGGGCGAGAGCTGCGGGCCGGGCTCGTTGAGCTTGGTCGTCGTGCCGTCGGGCTCGAGGACGCTGATGTTCATCCGCAGGCTCCCCGAGACGGGAACGCTGCGGCGCGCGACGCCGGCGGTGTCGAGGAGCTCATCCATGAGGTGGCCCTCCGGGCCACCGGAGGGCAGGACCGCGATGGTGGCGGTGCCCTGGGCCGCGAGCGCCCGGCTGACGTTGACGCCCTTGCCGCCCGGGTCGATGCGGCTCGAGGTCGCGCGGTGGACCTCTCCGCGCAGGAGGGCATCGATGACGATGGCGCGGTCGATGCTCGGGTTGGGGGTGAGGCTGACGATCATCGGGACACCGTCCCGCGCTCGTCCGAGCGGTGGTGACACTGCGCTGCGTCCATCGGACTCCTTCGTCCACCGGGTGGCCCGTTGTGGGCCATTGGAGGTATCCAACCATTACTCGGGCACCAATGTAAAGAGATTCGGGCACCCGTTTGTGTTGTTTTACTTCCGAATGTCCGGTCTGTGCCGGACTGAACCCCAGAGTGGCAGCGATCTGGCCTCACGGCATGTCTGGAGACACACCGTCTGAGGGCTGGACCTGGCGCTCGGCACGCTCGGCCTCGACCCGTCCGAGGATCCACGTCGCGACCGACGCGGTCACCGCCCCGACGACCCCGATACCGACGACCATGAGCACGACGGCGACGACCCTGCCTTCGCCGCTCACGGGGCAGTGGACGCCGTAGCCGACCGTCGTGACCGTCGTGCAGGCCCACCACAGTGCGTCACCGGAGGTCGTGATGTTGGCCTCGGGGGCATCGCGTTCGGCATCGAGCACGGCCAGGGCGCCCAGGCCGACGGCCGTCCGGCGGCTCCCCCGACGTAGACCAGCACCCGCCCGGCCAGGTTGGCCGAGGCGGACCTGTCGAGGATGCGCACGAGGGCCAGCAGACGCAGAAGCCGCAACGGTCGCAGCAGGGGCAGCGCGACGAGGGCTACGTCGTACCAGTGGCTGAGGGCGTAGCGCCACCGGTCCTCGGCGAGGGCGAGGCGGATCAGCAGGTCGACGGCGAAGGCCGCCCAGACCGTCCAGGACACCGCGTTGAGCACGGTGCGGGCATCGGGATCGAGCCGGGGGTCGAGCACGGGCCACGCGTAGGCGACGAGGAAGGCCAGCGCCAGCAGGATGAGTGGCACCTCCGCGCGCCGCTCCCACCGCTCCACGGTCATGGCCGACGTGGTCATCCTCCGAGTCTTGCAGCCCTGAACGGTGGCGCGTGGGCCGTTGGCACGGTCTGCGCGGGCACGACAAGGTTCGACAGCACCAGGCCTGTCATTGAATCGTCAATAATCGCGTCGTAGCGTAGCGCAATGAGGACCTCAGGAGTGCTGCTGACCACGGCCCTGGCCGCCGCCTTCGCGCTGGCCCCGACGGGTTCGGCCTCCGCCGCCCCCTTCCCCGACACCCTGGCCCTACCCAACGGGTGGCTCCCCGAGGGCATCGCCACCGGCGCGGGGACGTCGATCTACTCGGGTTCGCGCACTGACGGCTCGGTGTGGAAGGCCGACCTGCGCACCGGTGAGGGCGAGGTGCTCGTCGACGTCGACGGCCGCGCGGCCGTCGGGATCAAGGTCGACCGCGGGCTGTTGTTCGTCTCCGGTGGCGCGACGGGAGCCGCCTACGTGTACGACGCGGACTCGGGTGCCGAGGTCGCGGCGTTCGACCTCACGGACGGGCCGGCCTTCATCAACGACGTGACGGTGACGCGGGACGTGGCCTGGTTCACCAACTCCCAGGCGGCCGAGCTCTACCGGGTCGCCCTGGGCGCCGGAGGTGTTCCGACCGGCGCCGTGCAGACGATCCCCCTGACCGGGGACTGGCAGCAGGTGGCCGGCTTCAACGCGAACGGGATCGCGGCCACGCCCGACGGGCAGACGCTGCTCGTCATCAACAGCACGACCGGCATCCTGTACGCCGTCGACGCGGCTACCGGAGAGGCGACCGCGGTGGATGCCGGCGGCGCGCTGCTGACCCAGGGCGACGGCATCCTGCTCCGGGGCACGACGCTGTGGGTGGTGCGCAACCGGTCCAACGAGATCGTCGAACTGCAGATGGCCCCCGACTGGCAGTCCGCGACCCCGGTCGCAACGATCACCGACCCCGACTTCGACGTGCCGACGACGGTCGCGCTCCAGGGGTCGCGGCTGTATGCCGTCAACGCCCGCTTCACCACTCCCCCCACCCCCGACACCGAGTACGACGTCGTCCTCGTTGACGGCCGGTAGGCGGGTGAAGTCAGAGCAGAGTTGGATTGCGTCCGTTTCACTCCATCGGACGTGGTAGCGCCTCAGCGATCCATTCGACCAGCTGGGTCCAAGTGCCTTTTGCACGTCCAGCGGCGCGGTCCGGCTGAGGTCCGACTGTCGGCAGGATCGATCACCCCGCCCGCGACAGGACAGGGCGTTCGTCAGCGACGTTGGTTGATCTCGCCCCGGTGGCCAACGGCGACCACCAGGACGACCAGCACGTCGTCGTTGACCTCGTAGACGATGCGGTAGTCGCCGGTGCGCACGCGCCACTCGCCCTGACCGCCGATGTGCGGTGAGCTGACCGAGGGGTGGGCCTTGCGCCTGGCCCGCCATCGGAACGTCTCGGTCCGGGAGCAGTTGGCCTTCAGCACGCCGTGGCTGTCTGCCCTGGCACAGCTGAGTCGCGAGCCCGCGCACCAGGTGCGGGCCGCGCTTGCGGGGTCGCTGTTCCTGCTCCCGCAGGTGCGACGGGCACTGGACGTGGACCCCGATGAGGACGTGCGAGGAATCGCAGCCGCCACTAGGGAGTCAACAGCAGGTGGCATCACACCCGACCCACTCTGGCTGACCGAGGAAGACCTCATGGCCGAGGCTCTACGGCAACCCACCTTCGGGGACGCCGCGGCTGCCCACGCCGCGGCGGCAGACGAGCACGACCGAACAACAGACGCGGTGCGTCAGCGCATCATGTCTGGGCAGGAGTCGTTGCCGTGGCCGCCCCAGCAGGACCCCGACATTGACGTGCCCGCGCTGCAGGACGTGACGATCAGACCGAACGCTGGCAGCCGTCCCGCTTGGCTCGCCAAGGCTGATGACGTCACGGAACTGACCGCGTCTGTCCTGGCCGGTCTTGGGGGCCTGCTCGAAGACCATCACGAGCTTGGTGAGGATCTCGTGATCATCGCCAGCGTCCCCTCATCGCTCACCGCCCAGAAGGGGACTGCTGCACGGATAGGTGACAACGACTCTGTGGTGCCGTGGGGTGCCGCAGGAGAGGATGTGCACCATGCCCAAGCCGTACCCGAAGGAGTTCCGACAGAACGTGATCGAGGTCGCTCGCGCTCGTGAGGCAGGGACGACGTTGAAGGAGATCGCGAAGGATTTCGGGATCTCGCAGTCGTGTCTGACGAACTGGATCGCGATCGCTGACCGCCAGGACGGGTCCAAGCCTGCCGCGGCCGTGAGCGACTCCGGTGAGCTGCGTGACGCTCGTCGTCGGATCCGGTTGCTCGAGCAGGAGAACGAGGTGTTGCGCCGCGCAGCGGCGTACCTCTCGCAGGCGAACCTGCCGGGAAAATGATGTACCCGCTCGTCCGTGAGTTGGCCGCCCAGGAGACCCCGATCAGGGTTCCTGTGGCGGTGACGTGCCGGGTGCTGAACCTTGCCAGAGCGCCGTACTACCGGTGGTTGGCCAACCCGGTGACCGACGCCGAGTGGGTCGCGGCGCACCGCGCGAACGCGTTGTTCGACGCGCACCGTGACGACCCGGAGTTCGGGTACCGCCTTCTGGTCGATGAGGCCCGCGACGCCGGACAACCGATGGCTGACCGGACGGCGTGGCGCTTGTGCTCGTCCAACCAGTGGTGGAGCGTGTTCGGCAAGAAACGCTCGACGAAGAATCGTCCGGGCCCGCCGGCGCACGATGACCGCGTCCAACGGGACTTCACCGCGACCGGGCCGAACCAGCTGTGGCTGACCGACATCACGGAGCACCGCACCCGTGAGGGCAAGGTGTACATGTGCGCCGTCAAAGACGTGTGGTCCAACCGGCTCGTCGGGTACTCGATCAGCTCGCGGATGAAGGCCCGCCTGGCCGTGCAAGCGTTGGAACACGCCGTGGACACCAGAGCCCGTCAAGGCGTCGACGTGGCCGGGTGCATCGTCCACAGCGACAGAGGGTCCCAATTCCGATCGAGGAAGTACCTGCGCGCGCTGTCCCGGCACAACCTGCTCGGATCCATGGGCCAGGTCGGCTCGAGCGCGGACAACGCCGCCATGGAGAGCTGGTTCGCCCTGCTGCAGAAGAACGTCCTGGACCGCCAAACCTGGCACACCCGCGACCAACTCCGCATCGCGATCGTGACCTGGACCGAACGCACCCACCACCGCCGACGACGCCAAGCCCGACTCGGCAAGTTGACCCCCATCGAGTACGAGACCATCATGACCACACCGGCCACACAGGCCGCGTGACCAACCTGTCACCTATCCGTGCAGCAGTCCCGACGTTCATGAACAACGGTAGTGGTGTCTCTCGTGGGGATCGGAACCGCAACGCACGCCTGTCCCTGCTGCGGGGCGCGGTCCCGGTCAGGAACGCGATCGTCGGGATCGACCTGGCCGATCGCAAGCAGATGGTGGTGGTCACCGACCACGACTCCAAGGTCCTGGCGCGGCGCACGTTCCGGGTCAAGGCCTGGGACCTTGGCGCCGCGTTGGACTGGGCCGCCGAGCGCGCCACCGCGGCCGGGTTCGCCGGGGTCACGGTCGCGTGCGAGCCGACCGGGCACCGGTGGCGGGTCCTGGGCCAGCTCGCCGAAGCGCGCGGCATGCCGTTCGTGTGTGTGCAGCCGGCGATCTCGGCGTGGGTGCGCAAGACCGAGGACCTGACCAGCGACAAGGACGCGGTCCTGATCGCCCGCCTGGTCGGGCAGCTGCGCTGCTACCTGCCCGAACCGGTGGATGAGACGTGGGGACGGCTGCGGCACCTGGGGAACCGGCGTGAACAGCTCCTGGGTGAGCACGTGGCGTGCGTGCAGCAGATCCGCGACCTGCTCGAGTGCGTGTGGCCCGCCGCGCAGGAGGCAGCGAACTGGCCGTTCCGCTCCGCCACTTGGGTCGCCGCCCTGGCGGTGGTCGTGAACCGTGATGGCGGGGACCTGTAGCGCACCCGCCGCTTGGGGGCGGCCCGGTTCGAACGCGCGGTGCGCAAGGAGGTCACCCGCCGCGGCGGGCAACGGCCGTGCCTGCGGATCGCGCGCCGTCTCTTCGCCGCCCTGTCCGAGCCCGCCGGGGTGCTGGCGCACCGGCCGGCCGCGTTCGAGCGGATCACCTGGGTCATTGATGACTGGGACCACGCCAAGAGCGGCTTGGTCGACACCGAGGCGCGCATGGTGGCCGTGCTGGACGAGCTGGGCCTGACCGAGCTGGCCACGTCCATCAAGGGGCTGCCCCCGGTCGGGGCTGCCGCGATCCTGGCCGAGACCGGCGACCTGAACAGGTTCACCTCTGCCCGGGCCGTGGTCAAACACGCCGGCCTCGCCCCGCGCGAGCGGAAGTCGGGCACCTTCACCGGCCGCGCCCGCGTCACCGGTGCCGGACGGCCGTTGCTGCGAGCCGCCGCGTGGCGGGCCGTGTGGGGGTGCCTGCAGACCAACCGGGTGTACGCCGCCCGCTACCGGCACCTGACCACCCGGGACACCAACAAGCTCAAGCCCACCCAGGCACAGACCGCTGTCGCCGCGGCGATCCTGCGCCAGCTGCACTTCGTGATCACCCACCGCGAGGCGTGGGATCCCGGCATCGCCGCCCACGGCATCCGAACTGTGGAGGTGACTGCGGCGTAACCCGATCCACGCATCGGCATCAGGCTGAGGCGTCCCCAGGGCTGGGGCGGGGCGAGCCTTCCGCGGCATTGAGAACCCCACCGGTATCTCGTCGCTCATCACAGGCCGCCCCGTCCCGTCGTCGACACAACCCGATCACACGCTGCCGAGCACACCTCGATTACCGCTATGCAGGGACCGACGAGACACGGGCACCCGCCCACCCCTTGACGCTAAACACCTCACGCTGATGAGCGTGAAACGACGTCGGGACGGGGTAGCGCCACTCGCCGAACTGACGTACAGTTTTCCGTACAGGAGGTCACCATGAAGACGATGAGCTACACCGAGTCCCGTGCTCGCTACGCCGAGGTGCTCGACGGCGTTGCCAACGACCGGGAGGAAGTCATCATCACCCGGGCCGGGCACGACCCCGTGGTCATCGTCTCCCTCGAGGACTACGAGTCTCTGCGCGAGACGGCGTACCTGATGCGCTCACCGGCCAATGCTCGTCGCCTATTGGATGCCATGGAGCGTCTCGAGACGGGCCGCGGCAAGCCGCACGACATGATCGACGCCGACTGAGGTGCTCCTCGTCTGGGACGAGAACGCCTGGCAGGACTACCTCTGGTGGCAGGCCCAGGACCGCAGGGTCCTGAAGCGGATCAACACACTCTTGGCAGACATCGAGCGAAACGGCAACGAGGGCATCGGCAAGCCGGAGGCGCTCAAGCACGACTTCGCCGGCTACTGGTCCAGACGCATCACCGACGAGCACCGCCTGGTATACAAAATCGTCGGCCAAGAAGTTCGTATTGCCGCCTGCCGCTACCACTACGGGTAGCGCCATCTGCGGCAGATCCGGGCGGTTGTCTCTTGGCCCTGCGTGGGCTGGGCCTAGCCGTGCACCTATCGCCATACATGCCTCGGGGGCTTATCTTGGGCGTCGTCTGCGGAACTCATCAGTGGCGCCTGCGTCCTACCGACAAGTCCTTTCAGACGGGAGTAGCGATGAGCTCAAGGGTGGCAGCGATGTGCGTCATGCTGGCGATGGCAGTGAGCGCCTGCGGGGCCGAGGGGCCTGTGCGTGCGGATCCGGCTGCCTCTTCCAGCGATTCCGAACTGCCGGACCCCACGGCAGGACGCACGGGAGCACTCGAAGGTAGTGGTGCTATGTCCTGCGCGGAGGAGTACACCCCCGCGGCACTGACGAACCGCGCGTTCGCCTTCGACGGCGTGGTCACGGATATAGGCGGCTCTGTCTCCGACCAAGGTGGTGAAGGCGACCTCGGGCTTCCCGGCGTCACCTTCCGGGTGTATCAATGGTTCTCCGGCGGCGAAGACCGCACGTTCAAGGTGGACCTTCAGGCGCCAAGGGGCTCATTTGGTGTCGGCTCCCGACTGCTGGTGAGCGGCGAATCCCGCTGGGGCAAGCCAGACTTGGCCGACGCCATTGCATGGGGATGCGGCTTCACTCGGTATTTCGACGCCAAGACGGCACACGCTTGGGAGCAGGCACTCTAGGCGACCGCGCCCTCAGCGGCAGGACCGTAAACAGCGCACTGTCTGCGGCATGTGCGTGCGAGGTCGCTAGCCTCGCGCGTAACGTGCGGATCGTGATCTATCCCGACGACGAGCACCCGTGCCCCGTTTGTGGTGCGGACTGGAAGGTGCCGCATGTCTGGCCGCGAAGGCCGGGGCGGCAGTCCCCTCGTCGCGACCGGAGTCGATGGTTCGTGCCCGAGGATTCGGGCTGGTGCTCAGACCCCGAGTGCCGCATCTCGGACGAGCAGCGAGACGAGTACCGGGTGTTCCGGCGCATCATGGGTTGGGACCCCACTGAAGAGTCGGTGACCCGGCCCAGCGAGTAGCGGATCGCGGCGGATCCGGACAAGTGCTCCGTCAGACATGCAAAGGGGCGCGCCTTCCGCTGGCCACACGCTGAGCAGCGCGCGGTACGGGTGCCATTGCATGTCTGACGGCGCGCTCTGCGAACGTCCGCAACTCGGCATTATGTAGGTATCGGTTGTCAAGAGGCTTCGGTGGTGTCGAGGCTGGTGATGAGTTCGTCGTAGATCTCGGCTCGTCGGGTTTGGCCTTTGGCGCAGGCGTCGTCGCGTTGGGCGAGCAGT
>JAGOME010000083.1 GCA_017993715.1 Phycicoccus sp. | reverse complement strand
TCCAAGCAGGCCCCGTTGTCCGGGAACCACGCCAGCAACTGCTGGTACGTAGCCGGATAGTCCACTCCCCGAACAGGATTCGCCACCACGCACCAATCGTACTTCACTTAAGCAGATATGCAGAACAGGAGTCCGAATGTCAAGAGGTCGGGCGAAGGAAACCATTGAGAGACAACGGTTCTTGCGGAAAGCCGCGCCTACGCCGGCATGGACGAGCGGCGGGGATTTGACGCCACGAAGGCGTCAATCTCTGCCCGGACAGGGGCGCTCGCCGGCCCCTGTCGCGTCACCTTGATGGCGGCACCAGCGTTGGCCCGGGTCGCCGCCGCCGCCCAGGATGCTCCCAGGCTGCGTTCGGCCACGAGGATCCCAGTGTGCGCATCGCCCGCGCCGTTGGTGTCCACGGGCACTTGGGGGTAGCCCGGCAGGTAATTCCCCTCTCCCCCAACGTGAACCACACAACCCGCGGGACCATCCCGGACGATGACAACTCGGTCCGGACCCAACCGCCCCGCGATGGCCCCGGCCGTCTCCACGATCCCCGTCCACCCCGTAAGTTGCGTGGCCTCCTCGGCATTCGAGGTCCACACTGTGATCAAGGCGAGGACGCGTTCACGCAGCGGCGCCGGCAGCCCCGCGAAGATTGCCCCCGGATCCAGGACGACCTCGACGCCCGCCGGGAGGCTCTCCAACCAGGTCAACAGTGGATCGCGGGTCGTGCCCACAAAGCTGTACCCCGAGATGCAGATCAGATCTCCCGCAACGGGATCCGAAGTCGCCAGCGACGCGACTGTGATGAGGCGTTCGGCCCCGAGCGTAGTGACGAAGGTGCGTTCGGCATTGGGCTCGATCATGACGAAACAGATGCCGGTGTCGACATCCGGCACGACTGGCGCGGAGCAGGGCACCCCGACGTCGGCGAGCGCACTGCGCACGAGATCACCGTTGGGCCCCGTCCCATGCGCTCCCGCGTGGACTGCCCATGCTCCCTGCCGGGCGGCGGCGACCAGGATGTTGACGGCGCCCCCGGCATACCGGTGAAAGCTGCTGGCCATCGCGTTCTGGCCACGGTGCGGGAGTCCGGGGATCTGGACGACTTCGTCGACGAGGGCTTGAGCCGTGTGGATGACCCGTGTGCGTCCCTGTCCCATGTCGAGGGAGTATGCCGTGCCGACCCCGCCGCGCCGCAGGGTTCCGACGAAGTCCGGCACCTCTGCCATGCTCTCTCGCATGGCCTCCGCATCGGACGACACACCCACCCTGCTCATCCTCGGCTCGGGTGGCGACCTCACGCACCGGTTGCTGCTCCCCGGGCTGGCGACCTTGCTCACCATTGAGAAGCAGCGTCGGGTCAGGGTCATCGGCGCCGACCGCGTCGACCTGACTCCGCAGGAGTGGACCGGTCGGGTCCAGGAGGCGTTCACGGAGGCGGGGGCGACCAAGACGACGACGAATGCCGTGCTACGCACGACCGCTTACGTCAAGACAGATCTCTTGGACCTCGCCGCGCTCGAGGCCCTCATCGCGACCTGCGGCGATGGCCCCCTCGTCATCTTCTTCGCGCTCCCACCGGCTGTCTCGGTCAAGGTCTGCGAGCTGCTGCGCCACCTCTCCCTGCCCGAGGTGACCCGGCTCGCATTGGAGAAGCCGTTCGGGACGGACCTGGACTCGGCGCGCCGCTTCAATCGGCTGCTCGCCCGAGTCGTCCCCGAGAAGGACATCTACCGCATCGACCACTTCCTCGGCGTCAACAGCGTCCTCAATGTCATCGGCCTCCGCTTCGCCAACCGTCTGCTGCAGCCGATCTGGAGCAGCGAGCACATCGCCAAGGTCGAGATCGTCTATGACGAAGACCTCGCTCTCGAGGGACGCGCCGGATACTACGACCGGGCCGGTGCCCTGCGGGACATGATCCAGAGCCATCTGCTGCAGGTCCTCGCCCTCGTGGCGATGGAGCCGATCGCGGTCCTGGACGCCGAGGAGTTGCAGGACCTCAAGGCTCAGGTGCTGCGGTCGGTCCAGCTGTGGGACGGCGACCCCGTGACGGCCTCTCGGAGGGCGCGCTATCAGGCTGGGAAGATCGGCGAGCGCCGCATCCCGTCCTACGTCAAAGAGCCCGGTGTCGACCCCACGCGTGGCACCGAGACCCTCGCCGAGTTGACCGTTGGCGTGCAGAACAACCGGTGGGCCGGGGTCCCGTTCGTCCTGCGCAGCGGCAAGGCGATGGGCGCGCCGCGCAAGGAGATCGTGATCACCTTCCGCGGCGTCCCCCACCTGCCCACAGGGTTTGGCGGCCCCGCCCACCATGACCGGCTGGTCATCGGCCTCAAGCCCGGCGATGTCCGGCTCAGCCTGACGATGAATGCCGAGGGCGACCCACTCGACCTGGAACAGAAGGAACTCGCGGCCAGCCTGGCCCCCCCGCGGATGCGGCCCTATGGCGAGGTCCTGGGCATGATTTTCGACGGCGAGCAGTTGCTCACCGTCCGCGGCGATGCCGCGGAGCAGTGCTGGCGGATCGTCGACCCCGTGCTCGCGGCCTTCGCCGACGACCGGGTGCCCCTGGACACCTACCGCGCCGGGTCGTCAGGACCCCGCGACTGGTGAGCGCCCGTCAGCCGATCTGGCCGCGCACGCTGTAGAGCTCGGGGAAGAACGTCAGGTCCAGGGCCCGCCGCAGGAAAGCGATCCCGGTCGAGCCACCTGTCCCCGACTTGCCACCGATAGTGCGGGTGACGACCTGCAGATGCCGGAAGCGCCACAGTTGGAACAGGTCCTCGATGTCGATCAGCTCCTCACAGGTCTCATACACGCCCCAGTGCTCCGACGGCGCGGCATACACCGCTGAAATGACCGGGACCAGCGCCTCAACCTCCCGATAGGGCTGGGAGACATCACGATCGAGCACGTCAGCGGGGATCGGATAGCCACGACGAGCGAGGTAGCGCAGGAACTCGTCATAGATGGTGGGTTCGTGCAGGAGCGTGGTCAGGTCAGTCCTGGCCACCTCGTCATGCTCGAAGACGGCGACCATGTCGGCGTTCTTGTTGCCCAGGAGGAACTCCACCTCCCGGTACTGGTAGCTCTGGAACCCGGAGGACGTGGCCAGAAACGGCCGGATCGTCGCGTACTCACTGGGCGTCAGGGTCGCCAGGACATCCCACTGCTCGGCAAGCATGCGCTGCACGTGCTTGACCCGGGCGAGTCGCTTGAGCGCCGGCTGCAACTCATCGGCGGCGATGAGGGACCGTGCCGAACGCAGTTCGTGCAGGAGCAGTTTGAGCCACAGCTCGCTGGTCTGGTGTTGGATGATGAACAGGAGTTCGTCGTGTTGCGGGGGCACACTGCGGGGACGTTGCGCGGAGAGCAGCGTGTCCAGGTCGAGGTAGTCGCCATACGACATAGCCGCGCCGAAATCGGTCTGAATGCCCTGTTCGAGCGCCCGCTCACTGTGATCTGACGACGTTGTCATACCGGCCATTGTGGCCGACGGGCTCGCCTCCCAGGCCATTCGGGTCCGATTTTGTCCATCGCATGCTGTGCTTTTTACGGGGGAATGCCGTCTGCCCGCTCCCCACACACGGGGTCACCGTGGCACGCTCGCCGACCTTGGTTAGCCTCCACCATGACGAGCAGAGAGGGGGATGTCATGCACGATGACCTGGCCCAGGGGTTGGCACGGATCCGTGAACTGGCGGCGACCGAGGATCCCCTCGCCCGAGCGGATGCCATTCGCTTGGGCGAGTCGCTGATCGCCGCATCTGCGGGAGATCCCGCGGCCGCGGTGGCCGTGGCGCGCATTCGGGTCGAACGGGCCGTGGCCCTGTCTGCGCTCGATCACGACACCGAAGCCCTCGCGGAGCTGACCCAGGTCGTCGACGCCTTCGGCAACGCCCCCGTGGGCGCCGCCGCATTAGCGGCCCGGATCCGCACCCACCGCTGGCTCGGCGACGATGACGCCGCCCTGGCAGACCTGGGGCGGCTCGTGGACGTGTTCGGCCCGTCCAGCGACCCGATGGCCCGAGAAGCGCTGTGCGCCGGCCGGGACTTCCGCCTGGCCTGGCTGGTCAACGAGTCCCTGCGCGATGACGAGGACAGCGGCGGCTGGGAGCGGGTGGTCCACGCCTGCGACGCGATCATCGTCAACCACGCCGACGACGCCGAGGTGAGCGCGGACCGTGCCGTCGCGCGCGCCCTGCTCCGGAAAGCCAACGCGCTCAGGTCACTCGCACGGCACATCGATGAGGACGACCTCGAATCTACCGAAATGTTGGCGCAGGCCCGATCCGTGGCCGACATCCTCTTCGCGCGCTGTGCCGCCAGCACCGATGCACAGATCCGCCTCTGGGTCGCCGAGAGCGAAGGCCAGGCGGACGCCGCCACCGCCGATCCGCACGAAACGCTCGTCCTCACAGAGCGGGCCCTCGCTCTGGCAGCGCCCTGGGATGGTGTCCCCGAGGAGTTCTTCGCCAGGGCCGCCCACCATCGCGGGTGGGCTCTGAGCCAGCGCGACCGGGACGACGAAGCACTCCGGACCCTGGAGTCCATGATGAGCGCGCACCGCGGATCGGCCTCAGCAGCCGTGCGCGCCATCGTCACCGCTGCGTGGGCTCACTCGGCCATGCTGTTGTCCTTCGGCCACCGGCATCAGGATGCCCTGGCGACGATCGACGCGCTGCAGGCGTGGGCCATCGCGGACGCTGAGTTGATGGAGCGCGCGGACGCCCGCGGGTCGCTGAGGCAGGCATTGACGACCCGGGTCAGGCTGTGGCGCGGGCGCCTTGAGGACCCCGTAACGTCCGACAGCGGCGTCGGCGGAGTCGCCGTCCACGACTCCCCCGCGACTGCCTCAGTACCGCTCACGACCGCCGCGGCCGGCTATGTCAGCGCGGTCGGCGACCTGGTCGCGCTCTACGCCGCAGACCCACATGACGGCCACCGGGCCGGGGCAGCGACCGAGCTTTTCGAGCTCGGTCACGAGCTGCGGATGCGGGGTCACCTGGATGCCGCCGAGACGGCATACCGCAGGCTCCTCACGGCATTCGCGGGCGAGACCTCACCCGGCATTCTGGAGCAGAGCATTGCCCCAGGGATGCTCAACCTCGGCTTCCTGCTGTTGACCCTGACCGATCGCCCGGCTGACGCAATCGAGGTCTATGACGCCTTCCTGGCTCGCTTCGGCGACTCCACCTCGTCAGCCCTGCGCGACACCACCGCCAAGGTCCACGCGTCCCGCAGTGCCGCGCTGACCTTGCTCTATGACCGAGGACTGACCCCGGCCGGGATCGACGTCGATACGCTCGGGGCGCAGGAGCGCGAGCGGATCCGGACGACCCTCAAGCGGGCCAACGCCCTCACCGATGACCGGCAGTATGCCCAGGCCATCGCAACCTACGACGAGGTCATCAACGCCCATCCCGTGCCGCGAGGTCCAGATCTGCGCATGCGGGTCTGTGACGCCATGGTCCGCAAGGGTTACTGCCTCGGGCAGGTCGAGGACTGGCATGGATCCCTGCGTCATCACGACCTGTTTCTCGCCGAGTTCGGCGGCGACGTCAGCACGACCATCGAAAAGGACCTCGCCCTCGGCATGGGCAACCGGGCCTTCGCCCTGGACCACCTCGACCGGCCCGAAGAGGTCGTCGATGCCTACGCCCAGATCCTGCGCCGGTGGGCCTCCAGCAGCGTTCCCTACCTCATTCATCAGTGTGCCCGCGCAGCCTGGAAGAAGGGCTACCACGAGGAGCAGCTCGGCCGGACGCAGGACGCGCACGACAGCTACACCCGCGGCGCCCGGTACTTGCACGCTGAGAGGACCGACACCCAGGTGGAGGGCGCCAAAGCCGCGGTGAACCTCTCGACCTTCCTGCGCACCCGCAATCAGGCTCCTGAGGCCGCAGCGGTCGCGGGCCGGGTCATCGAGGTGTTGGGAGACAGCGAAGACGGCGCGGCCGGCAGCCAAGTCGGAAAGGCCCAGCTCGCCCTGGCGCGGGCGTGTCAGGCCGCTGGGGATAACGAGGGGGCCCGGCTCGCCTACGAATGGTGCCTCGGGGAGGGCTCGAAGCTGCTCACGGACCGCCAGCGCAAGGCGGCTAACGAGGAGTTCCTCGCTCTGGTCGGCGGACCGTTCAAGGGCGCCTGGGCCCGCCTGAGACGCTCTTGGGGATCGTCGTAGGTCGGTCCCGGACGGGCAGCCGACGCCTCGTGGGGGACCTCACGCCCGGGCCACCCCATCGCTGCCCGATGCGAGGATGACCGGTATGCCGCCAGCCTCCACCACGCCGCGCCTGAGCCACCGCTTCGCCAGCGTGGACGAGGTGCGCATCCGCCTTGAGGAGAGTGACTACCTGTCCAGTCCGGCCATTGCGACGACGACGTTTCTCGCTGATCGCCTGGGCAAGCCACTCCTCGTCGAGGGCCCAGCAGGGGTCGGCAAGACCGAGCTGGCCAAGGCCGTCGCACGGGCGACAGGCGCGCGGCTGATCCGGCTCCAGTGCTACGAGGGCGTCGATGAGGCGCGCGCCCTCTACGAGTGGAATCACGCCAAGCAGCTGCTGCGCATCACCGCGGAGCGCGACGACAACGGCTGGGACGGGCTCAAGCACGACATCTTCACAGAGGAGTTCCTCCTCCCCCGCCCCCTCCTCGCCGCCATCCGCAGCCCGGAGCCGGTCGTCCTGCTCGTCGACGAGCTGGACAAGGCCGACGTCGAGATCGAGGGACTTCTCCTGGAGATCCTCTCTGACAACGCCATCACCGTCCCCGAGCTCGGCACGATCACCGCAGCACAACAACCGTTCGTCGTGCTGACGTCCAACGCGACGCGCGATCTGTCCGAAGCCCTGCGTCGGCGCTGCCTCTTCCTCCACATCGACTACCCCAACCTGGAGTTGGAGGTCGCCATCGTGCGGCGCCACGTCCCGGACCTCGCAGATGGCCTTGCTGAGTCGATCGTGCGCCTGGTAGGACGGCTGCGCGACCTGCGCTTGCGCAAGTCGCCCTCGGTCGCCGAGACCGTCGACTGGGCCCGCACACTGGTCGCGCTGGGTGCCGACGAGCTCTCCGAAGAGGTGCTGCGCCCCAACCTCGGAGTCCTCCTCAAACACCAGGACGACATCGACCGCGCCATCATCGGCCTGAGGCTGTGAAGGCCGCCGCGTGAGCGCCCTGGACGACCGGCTCGTCGGGTTCGCCCGTGCGCTGCGCGACCACGGCGTGGTCGCCGGCCCGTCCGACGTGGTCGACGCCGCGCGCATTGCCGAGGTCCTGGGGTGGGAGGACCGCGAACGGTTGCGCGAAGGGTTCGCCTCGGCGCTGCTGCGACGGGCGGGAGAGCGCGAGCTCTTCGACGACCTCTTTGACGTGTGGTTCCCCGCCGCCTTGGGCTCACGGTCCGGGATCGTGGATCTCGCGCCACCAGAGTCCGAGCATGAGCGTCGGCAGCGAGCCGTGGAGCTACGTGCCGAGCTGTCAGCGGCCCTGGCAGGCGGTGATGGGCGCGCCCTCGATCAGGTCGCTGCACGGGCGGTGGCGGCCCTCGGGAGACTCCCCAATGACGGCGTCATCGGCAGCTGGTCTGCCGCGCAGACGTTGGATGCCCTCAGCCCCCAGGTCGCTATCGCCGGCGCCGAGTCCCTGTTGGGCAACTCCGGCGGCGGTGGGCTCACCCCACGCTTCACCCGCGACGAGTTGCGTGGCGAGGTGGCGGCATTCGAGCGGCGGATCGCGGTTGAGACGCGACGACGCAATGCGGAATCCCGTGGCGCGCAACGGATTTCCCGGTATGCCGTGCGCCCGCCGAGCGATCGCGTGGCCTTTGTCCTCGGATCCCGCCAGGACGTCGAGGAGCTGCGCCGCACCGTGGGGCCGCTCGCCCGCAAGCTGGCCACCCGGCTCGCGGCGCGTCGACGCCGCGGCCGGCGAGGACCGCTCGACCTGCGCCGGACCTTGCGCCGATCGCTGGCAACAGGCGGTGTTCCGATCCGACCAGCCCACCGGCCGCCCCGCCCCCATCGCCCTGACCTCGTGCTGCTGTGCGACCTGTCCTCGAGCGTGGCCGGCTTCTCCCGGTTCACGATCCTGCTCGTTCAGGCTCTGGCACAACAATTTCGGCGGGTGCGGATCTTCGGGTTCGTCAACGTCGTCGACGAGCTCACGGCCCTCGTCCTCGACGCGCCGCCAGGCAGCGACCTGACCCAGGACATCGCGCAGCACGCCCACCTGACTCGGTGGCACAAGAACAGCGACTACGGCGCGGCCTTGCAGGACTTCGTCGGCCACCATCTCGACGTCATCGGGCCACGCACCACGGTCCTCATCCTCGGCGATGCCCGCACCAACGCGACGGACCCCGGTTATGAGGCCCTACGCGAGATCGCCGAACGAGCCCGCAGCGTGCACTGGCTCAACCCGGAACCGGTGCGGCAGTGGGGATCTGGCGACTCGGTTGCGCCGCACTATGCCCAGATCGTCGACATGCACGAATGCCGTGACGTCGCCCAGCTGCGGGCCTTCGTCGGCCAGGCGCTGCCCATCTGACGCGCTGATTCACCAAACGCACCGTGACTCTGCGGCCTCGGCCCCACCTCTCCGGGGGCGGCCGACCTCGATCCGGTCTAGGTTGAGAGTCCGGTCGCT
>JAGOME010000042.1 GCA_017993715.1 Phycicoccus sp. | reverse complement strand
TACGGGACTTCACTGCTGTCTTGGGCATTGTGCTCATGCCCTGGATCTTCTCGGTCATCGGTGACCAGCCTTCCTCGCCGACTCTTGCCGGCGTGTCGGCCAGAAACACCGTTCCTCGGACAGTCCCCGGCTACTACGCCGGCATCAACCTCCCCGACGAACGAAAACTCGAGCTCGAACGACTCCACACAGGTTGACAACGCCCGACCTGGCCCACTTTCCGAACCACACTGCCGACGGGCCCACAGAACCCGACTCCAGTCGGACCTTCGCCAATCACTGGCAGACCACTCCCGGCGCTACCCCTGCCGCGGGTAGCGCGTCAGAGCGGACGTCCGACGGCCAGCACTTCCTCGAGCCCCTCGGCGCAGCACGACTCCAACACATCCGCGTCGGGGAAGGCCGCCGAGTCCAGGGTGAGCCCGATGCTGCACCGTTCGACATAGGAGGTCATGACGGCCATCATCGCCACGCCCGGCAGCGGCCCGAAGGGGATCGTCTGCTCGACCCGCGCCCCGGCGAGATAGACCTGCTCGCGAATGCCCGGCACGTTGGAGGCGGCGAGGTCGTTCCGAGCGCCGAGCCGCATGGCCGTCGAGCCCACCACCGACGGCAGCCGGTTGACGAGGGGCGCCATCACCGAGAACGCATCGAGGGCCGGCTCGGTGGTCGCGGCCAACATCAAGCCCCGCACCTGGGCGATGCGCTCAACCGGGTCCACCACGCCAACCGGCCCCGGGAGGACTGCGCCAGCAAACTTGTTGCCCCCCAACGGATCCGACGCGCCGCGCAGCGAAACTGGGACCGTTATGGGGATGTCGTCCACGACGACGTCATGCCGTTCGTGGTAGCGACGCAGCCCCCCGAGTAGTGCCGCGAGGTAGGCGTCGTTGATCGAGCCGCCAGCGGCCTTCCCCGCGGCGCGCAACTCGGCCAGGGAACAGTCGAGATAACGCAGCGACCAGGACCGACCGGTGCGACGACGCAGGAGCGGAGACTGGGTGCCGGCGTCGGGCGGGATCACCGTGCGGCGGAACGAGGCGAGGTACCGCTGGCTCGCCGACAGGGCCGCGACCGGGTTGAGGACCGCGCCCGCGAGGCCACCAAGAACGTCCGGGGACGCGTCCACGGCCGCGCGCACGAACGCGCTGACACCGTCGACGGTCACCTCCCACGGGCTCACCGTCTGTTGCCACACGGGGTCCGTCGCCGCCGTGACGGGCTTGTCCGCGATGTGTCCGCGGGTGCGACTGTTCAGACCGCTGAGGAGCTGGATCATGCCCACCCCATCGGCCAGGGAGTGATGCGCCTTGAGCAGGTAGGCCGCCCGCCCACCGGCCAAACCCTCGATCAGCGTCGCTTCCCAAAGCGGCCGGCGGCGATCGAACGGAGTGAGCAGGAGAGTGCGCACCATGCCGAGCAGGGCCTTGCGCTCGGATCCGGGCCAGATCAGCTGACGTCGCAGGTGGTAGCCCAGGTCGAAGTCGTTGTCGTTGACCCACGCCGGAGGCCCGGTCGGCAGAAGGGGCTCGACGACCCGCTGTCGCACGCGCGGGACGAGCTCCGCCGCCCAGGCGTGGGCGGCGGCGAGCCGCTCGGCCTCCGGCGCGCGGTCGAGAATGAGCAGGGCGGCAATGGTCGAGGACTGCTCCGGATGCCGCTCGGACCGCCACATCGTGGTCTCGAGCTCGTTGAGGTGGGTCGAGCGGCTCCAGGCGGCGGCCTGGCTCCAGCGCTCCTCGTCGGTGGGGGTCTGCGGCACGGCTACCAGGAACTCCCCTCGAACTCGTGCTCCGGCGGCTGACGCAGCAGGCCCCGGAAGGCCCGACTCACCACCTGGCCATGATTGAGGACCGCGTCGACCTCCGCCGCGATGGGCATGTTCACCTCGTACTCGCGAGCCAGCTCCATGACGACCGAGGCCGAGCCGACACCCTCGGCGACCTGGCGCAGCTCCGTGGCGATCTCGTCCAGGCTCATCCCCCGCGCGAGCATCATCCCCGTGCGGCGATTGCGGCTGAACGGGCTCGTGCACGTGACGATCAGGTCGCCCATGCCGGCCAATCCGGAGAAGGTCAGCGCCTGACCACCCATCGCCTCGCCCAGCCGGGACAGCTCGCGCAGCGATCGCGTGATGACCATCGACCGGGTGTTGTCACCAGCCTCCAAGCCATCACCGATGCCGGTGGCGATCGCGAAAACGTTCTTCAGGGCACCGCCGAGCTCGGCGCCCGCGACATCGGTCGAGGTGTACACCCGGAACCCCCGACTGCTCAGCAGCCGCTGCAAGGCCTCGGACAGGTGCTGGTCCGGCATCGCCAACGTGGCCGCGGCGGCATACCCCTGGACCACCTCGCGGGCAATGTTGGGCCCGCCGAGCACGCCGACCGGATGGCCCGGGAGGACCTCGGCGACCACCTGGGTCATCCGCAGTCGACTGCCCGCTTCGAGTCCCTTGACGAGGGAGACGACGGGCACCCACGGGCGCAGATACTCGGCCACCTCGCCGAGGACCGCACGGCAGGCCTTGGAGGGCACACCGAGGACGATGACGTCGGCGCGAGTGACCGCCTCCTCCAGATCCGCGGTCGCCCGGAGCTTGGGATGCAGGGGCAGGCCGGAGAGATAGCGCTCGTTGAGGTGCTGGGTGTTGATGCCCTCGACCGTCGCCTCATCCCGCGCCCAGATCATGGTGTCGGTGTTGCGGGCGGCGATGGAGGCCACGGCCGTCCCCCACGAGCCACCTCCCAGCACGGTGACCTTCGGTGCCTTCATGAGCTCCTCCTTGAGCCGGTGGCGACGCCCAGTGCGTCTTGGTAGGCCGAGCGCAGGTCCTCGATCTGGTCACTCAACCCTGAGGTCGACCATCCCACGCGGGCCGGGAGGATCTCTACGCGCACCACCCCGGGACGAATGACGCGGGCGCCCTTGGGCAGCACGTCACCGGTGTTGTGCAGCACGATGGGGACGATCGGGACACCGGTCGCGACCGCCAGGTGGAAGGCCCCCTTGCGGAAGGGGGCCAGGCGCCGCGTTGCCGACCGGGTCCCCTCCGGGAAGATGAGCAGCGAGGTGCCGGAGGCGATCCGGTCCCCGACCGCGGCCAGGGAGGCGCGTGCCTGCGCCGAGTTGGAGCGGTCGATATAGACCGGGTCAAGGACCGCGGAGCCGACGAGGGCTCGCGGGTCAAAGCGCGCCTCTCGCTTGGCGATGACGGTGAAATCGCTGCGGAGCAACGAGGCGAGGACCACCGGGTCGATGGCGCTCTGGTGGTTGGCCACGACGATGGCCGGGCGGGCCAGGGCCAGATGGTGCTGTCCGGTGACCTCGAGCCGGACCCCGCTGAGAGTGAGCAGGGCGTCGCACCCCAGCCCGACGCCGGTGCGCACGGCGAGCTGCCGGTCGCGTCGGAGCAGCCCGAGGGCCGCGCCCAGGCTGGCACCGGCATTGAGCCCGGCGAGCCCGGCCATGGTGCGCAGCACGCCGAGAGAGTCCGGCACTCTGGGCGCAGCCAGGGCCAGCGTCGGCCAGCCGAGGCGCTCGGCTGCCCGCGCCAGGCCCGGATCCGGGGTGATGGCCGTCGGGGCGCCGACCGTGGCCAGGAACGCGACGTCCTCGGCGCCATTGCCGTAGGCGTAGCTGCGGGTCAGGTCGATCCGCCGGGACTGGGCAAACTCCCGCACGGCCCGGGCCTTGTGGGGTCCCCACAGCATCCGGCCGTTGATCTCGCCGGTCAGGCGGCCGTCGGCCACCTCGGTGCGAGTGCAGACCACGTGCGCGATGCCGAGGTCCGCCGCGATCGGCTCCACCTGATAACTGGTCGCCGCCGATGAGACCACGACCGTGTGGCCGCGCCGCAGATGCGCCTGCACGAGCTCACGCGCTTCGGGCCGGATGGTCGCCGCCGTCACGTCGCGAAAGAGCCGGTCCCCCAAAGCAACCAGCTCGCGCTCCTCGCGACCCGCCAGCGCTCGCACCGCCCGCAGCCCGGCATCGGTGGCAGACCCGCCCAGGTGAGTGCCGTCGACGGCGGCGGCCAGGGTGCGCACGGCATTCAGGGGAGAGACCCAACCCGCACGTAAGGCCTCCGTGAAGAATGCCGTCGCCGTGAACCCCTCGACGAGGGTCCCGTCGAGGTCGAAGAAGGCGCCGACGCGCGCGCCCCGGGGGCCGCTCTGGATCCGGGAGAGCGCCTCAGCGAGCTCCATCGCGGACCTCTGTGTCCGACCCGCCGGTCGTCGATGTGCGTTGTGCGAGAGCGGCAAGCGTGGCCAGGTCACCATCGAGGCGGGCCAGTTCATCTCGGAATGCCGTGCGCCGCGCGGCCAGATCGGCCCGGGCGGCTGGCTCATCGGCCGGCGCCAGGTCCAGGTCTGCGTTCTGGTCCACGGTGAGCAGGCCGCGGTGGTCGACGAGCTTGAGCCCGGTCCGTAGCAGCTCAAGCGAGAGGGACTCTGCGCTGGCGATGCGGCGTTGACGGATCCACTGCTCGCCGAGTCGGAGCGACTCCTGGAGCAGCTCCTCCCGCTCTGCGCCAACGATATCCGCGCCACCGGCCAGGCAGAGCCGATCGGCGAGCAGCGAGTAGGCATCGACAAAGGGGCGGAGCACGTGATGGCCGACGAAGAGCGAGGACTCTGCCAGGACGGCGGTCGCCTCGGCAGTGGCTTGCTGGGCCGTGCGACCCGGGGCCAAGGTTGTCAGCTCGTCCAGGAGGTCGGTCTCGAAGTCCCGTCGGCGCGGGAAGAAGAACTCGAACTTGAACAGATCCCGCAGGGCGAGGGCCTGTCTCCACGCGATATCAAGGGGATCGAGATCGGGCAGCGTCGGCGTGGACGACGCTCGAGCGGACGGCACCAGGGTGGACGGCGTCCGGTCGGACGGCAGCCTCTCGGACGGCGTCCGGTCGGCCACCTCGCCGCTGCGCTCGGCCTCGATCAGGGCCACCTCGGAGATGGCCCGGTCGACGAGGAAGTGGATGAGGGTGTTGCGATAGAACGCCGCCACGAGGTGCTGGCCCTGCGCCACCTGCCAGACCGACTCGGCGCCGCCTTCGTACACGTCGACGACACCGGAGTCCACGAGCTCGTGCAACGCGCGCCGGATCGTCGAGCGATCGGTCAAGGTGGCCCCGCCCGCAACGGGCCAGCCGCGCGCGACGATGTAGTCGGCGAGCGGCGACACAGTCTGAAGCACCTCGTCGAAGGTCAACGCGCGATCGGCACCGAGCACCGCCAGGCAGACGACGGCCGTCACCGTCACCGCGGTGACCCGATTGATCCGGTGACTGGCGTCCAACGCGATCCGCTCGACGAGCTGGGACTCGTCAACGCCTTCGGATCGCAGCTCGGTCAGCCTCTCCCGCAGCGGGATCGGCGTCCCAAAACTCAGATAGGCCCGGCCCAGCCGACGGCGTTGCGAGCGCGCCATAGACACCAGCCACGCCAGATCCTCGGGGCGCTTGGCCAGCCCCCGAGCCTCGCCCGTCATCCGCGGGACCTCATGGAGCTGGTCGTAGACGATGGACACGGGGACGACGTGGACCGAGGTGGAGGGGGCGTCGTCGACGGCCAACGCGAGATAGTGCAGCAGGCCATGCGTCGGGGGACGAAGCTTGCCGGTGCGCGTCCGCCCGCCCTCGATAGACCAGGCGAGGTTCTCACCGCGGCGGGCCAGCAGCGCGATGTAGTTGCGCAGGATGATCCGATAGAGGGCGGAGTCGCGCACCGACCGGCGGATGAAGATCATCCCGCTCTGACTCGCGAGCTGCCCGAACACCGGGAGGTCCAAGTTGGCGCCACCCACCGTGTAGGTGGCGCTGAACCGGCGGCTGGCCAGGGCGAGCGGCAGGACGAGCCCGTCGAGATAGGACCGGTGGGAGAAGACGAACGCCAAACTGGACGTGCGGTCGAGGGCGCGCAGAGCGACGATCTGCTCTTCGTCGATGACCACGTCGTGTGCCCGCAGCATCCACCGGCCAAAGCCGGACCAGGCCGCGACGATCCGTTGGCGATGGGACGCCAACATCTGGTCAAGCAGGGACTCCGCCTCGGCGTGCACGGCCGCGTCCGACTGGCCGTGGTCTGCGGCGTAGCGATGCAACGCCGAGGCGAAGGGTTCTTGACGCAGGATGTTCCGGGGGTGCGGCCGGGCGTCCATCCAGGGCAGGGCGCGACGGGTCACGACGTGGCGCTGGGGCGCACTTCGCGCCGCAGGATCTTGCCGGTGGCGCTCTTGGGTAGGGCGTCCCAGATCCACACCGTCCGCGGGTACTTGTAGGCGGCGACCCGTTCGCGCACGAAGGCGATGATCTCCTCCGGGGTGGCCTGCGCGCCGGGCTTGAGGCTGATCACGGCGCCGACCTCCTCACCGAGCGTGTCGTGCGGCAGGCCCACCACCGCGGCCTCGGCGATGCCCGGGTGCTCATACAGCACGTCCTCAATCTCGCGCGGGTAGACGTTGTAGCCGCCGCGGATGATGAGGTCCTTCTTGCGGTCGACGATCGTGTAGTAGCCGTCCTCATCGCGCTCGGCGAGGTCACCGGTGCTGAACCAGCCGTCGGCCGACAGGGCGGCGGCGGTCTCGGTCGGGCGGCCCCAGTAGCCCTTCATGACGTTGGGGCCCTTGACCTGGATCTCCCCGACGGCGCCGTCGCTCACTTCCAGTCCGGCGTCATCAACGAGCCGCATCTGTACCCCCTCGATGGGCGTGCCGATGGACCCAGGCTTGCGCTCCCGGTCGGGATGGTTGAACGACACCGCCGGCGAGGTCTCGGACAGGCCGTAGCCCTCGAGGACGACGCAGCCAAAGGTCTCCTCGAAGGCGTGCAGCACCGCTGGCGGCATCGCCGAGCCACCGCTGACGCTGACCCGCATCGATGAGGTGTCGGCGACGACGCCCCCGGCCACCGCCTGGTTGAGGGCGGCGAACATCGTCGGGACACCCTCAAAGATGGTGACCCGGTCACGCTCGATGACCGAGAGGGCGGCAATCGGATCGAACCTCGGGATCAGCGTGAGGCAGCCCCCGGCGCCCAGGGTGGCATTCAGTCCTGCCGTGAAACCGAAGACGTGGAAGAGCGGCAGGCACCCCATGACCACGTCGTCCGGGGAAAGGGCGATCAGGGTACGGGCGGCGATCTCGCGGTTGCTGTTCAGGGCCGCGTGCGTCAGCTCGGCGCCCTTGGGCTGGCCGGTCGTGCCCGAGGTGTAGAGGATGACGGCGGTGTCGTCGTCGGCGCGGTCGACCAGCTCTAGGTCAGGGGTCGTCGCCGCCAGCCGGGCCTCGAACTCGCCGGGAGTGACGATCTCGCACGTCGCTCCGGCTGTCTGCGCGCCCGCGATCGCACTGTCCTGCACGCCCGCCCAGGCGAAGATGAGTTTGGCGCCGGAATCGCTCAGGTAGTAGGCGACCTCGCGATCTTTGAGCAAGGGGTTCATGGGGACGACGACCCCACCCATGCGCAGGACTCCGTAGCTGATGGCCGCGAATGCCGGGATGTTGGGGAGCATGACCCCGACCCGATCGCCCGTGGTCAGGCCATGCTGGTGCAGGATCGCTGCAACAGCTCCGGTCGCCGCCTCGAGCTCGGCATACGTCAGGACGTGGGCGTCCATCCGGATGGCGGGGCGAGTCGGGTGAGCCTCGGCGGAGGTGGCGAGCAGCTGGGCAAGGTTCGTCATGGGCGACATGATTCGCGGCAGGATGGTCGCGTGTCATTGTTCTGCCGGACAACGTTGATGCCTGCTCACAGTGGCCCAACCCGCGGGTGGTCCGGAGGATTGGTCCCCGCCACTAATGTCGTGAACATGAGTGTGGACCCACCGCAGCGTCCCGTCCTGTCCGACGTCGCTCGGGAGCTCCTGACCCGCAAGGCGCAGCTCGGTCAGGCGATGGCCGGACACATCGCGTCGTCGGTGGAGGCCTACCGGACAGGGGTGATCGACCCGACCGTCGTGGCGCAGTCGTGTACCGAGCACATCCACTTCATCGCCACGTCGCTCGCGGAGTCGGACGTGCTCAACCCCGAGGTGGCGGCCGAGACCGGACGTGTCCGCGCCGACCAGGGGGTGCCGCTGCCCGACCTCATGGCGGCGTACACGACCGGGGCCCGCTGGCTGTGGGAGCAGATCGCCGCCCTCGCTCTGACCCGAGGTCTGGCTGCCGAGGAGGTCGTCATCGCGGCCGCCGAAGTCTGGCGCGCCCAGACCGACTTCCTCGAGGCCATGGCCAGCGCCTACCGCGAAGTCCTCACCCGCAAGGTCACCGAGCGGGAGGCGGAGCGGTCGGCGCTGGTCGGCGCAGTGCTCGATGGGAGCATGTCCGACCAGGTGTCCATCTGGGAGGCAGCGGCAATCCTTGGGCTGTCCCCCAACCGCCCGATCGTCGTGGTCGTCGCGGCCCTCCCGCAGCCGGGGCGACACGCCCTGACGGGGGCACGGGAGTGGCTCGAGGGGCATTCCCTGCACTCCGCCTGGGCGCTGCGCCACGACGAGCAAGTTGGGCTGGTCCATGTCGGTGATGACCGGGAGATGGGTGTCCTGGTCTCCGCGTTGCGTGGCCGAGGTCGACTGCCGATCGGGGTCAGCCCGGTGCACTCCGGACTGGCCGAGGCCCGAGATGCGCAGCGTCTGGCCCGCATCGCGGCCCGCTCCGCAAGCCCGGATAGCCCCGTCGCGGTGCTCGACGAGCGCCTCGTGACGGTGGCCGCCATCGGCTCACCGGCGGTGGCGCGCCGCCTGCAGGCCACGGTGCTCGGGCGAGTGACGGCCCTGCCCGACTGGGAGCGAGACCGCCTCTTGGGCACCCTGCTGACCTGGGTCGAGCACGGCGGGTCGGCCAGCCGCGCCGCCGGGGCTCTGTACTGCCATGCCAACACCGTCCGCCACCGCCTCAAGCGGCTCGAGGAGCTGACCGGGCGCTCGGTCACCGAGCCCCACGCGCTGGTCGAGCTGGTGCTGGCCGCGGAGGCCGAGCGGGCCACGCGGACGGTCGCCTAACGCGTCGGATCCGGCAGCCCCGTGCCGGGATCTCTGCCGCGACGATGGTCACGGGTGGGGGGTCCCGCGCCGCTTTGGTTAGGAACCTTAATTTAGAATGCCGTGTGCCCCCGGCAGGCGTGTCCGTCGCGCACCGATCAGGTTGAGAAATGTGTCCCGGGCGCTGACCTCGACGCGTGATGCCGTCGGGCTTGAGACGAAGGAGCGACCATGGACGTCGATCTCGTCCGGCGCGCCACCGATGAATCGGTCCTCACGGCACTCCTGGGCGCGGGGCAGCTGACCCGCGCGGAGATCGCTGGCCTGGTGGGCATCTCTCGACCGACCGCCTCGGAGAGCGTGCGCCGCCTTACCGAGCTCGGGCTCGTCGTCGAGGCCGGTCGCCAGACGGGCGGGCGCGGGCGATCGGGGACCTACTGCCAGGTGGCGCCCGGGGCGGCATTCGGATTGGCCGTCCACGCCGGCCCGGGTGCGGTCATCGTCGAGTTGCTCGACGCGACCCTGGGGGCCTCGCCGCTCGTGGCCCGGCTGACCGAGCCGATCGGACTGACGACCACCACTGCTGCATTGAATAGCGTTGTCGCTGAACTGATGTCGAGAGCGCAGGAGCGAGCTGGGGATGCCGTGCCCGCGCGGGTGCTCAGCGTGGCGGCGCCTATCGATGTGCGCACGAGCGAGATCGTGCGGATCGAGCCGTCGCCGTTCGTCCTTGATGGGGGGTCGCTGGCCGAGGTGGTCGGCCCTCAGGGGGTCATCGACAACGATGTCGCCTGGGCCGCGATGGCCGAGCTCGCGGCGCGCGCCGCGGATGGTGAGCGCACGGCATTCCTCCAGCTCTATCTCGGTGCCGGTCTCGGTGCGGCGCTGGTCGACAACGGCCGGCCGGTGCAGGGCGCGCGGGGGCTGGCGGGCGAGATCGCCCAGGTGCTGACCGTCGGGCCGGGGGGGCGGTCGATGACGCTGTTCGAGGCGCTGGCGGCATTCGGGCTGACGGTCCCGGGGACCAGTGCGCTCGATGCCGAGCGGGTGCGCGCACGGCTGACCGACCCCGAGGTGGTGGCCGCGGTGGCGGGGGTGGTGATGACGTGTGCGACGCTGCTGGACCCGGGGTTGGTCGTGCTGTCGGGGCCGTGGGGCGCCGATCCTGCGTTGACGGCGGCCGTGGGAGGCGTTGTGTCGCAACGAATGCCGCACCGCGTGATCCTCGACGGGCCGCGGGTCACGCACGAAGCGTCCCTCCGCGGAGCTCGGGCTCATGCCCTGGCGATGGCGCGTGCCCGGCTACTGGCGCGCGTCTGACTTTCTTGGTCTGACCGGGCTCGTGGGTGAACTAGGTGGGGTCATGGCCCCAGCCAGTTCACCCACGACGTCCGTCGCAGTGGATCACCGCGCGTGCCGTCGCCGCGACCGCCGGATCCACCTCAACGGGGCGGCGGTATCCCTCACGGATGCCTCCGTCGAGGTGGTCAAGGACGGCCAGGGTCAGGGTCCAGCCGGCCGGCGGCGAATAGCCATTGCCATCGCGCCACCCGGCGAGGAGGAGCAGCGTGCTCACGTCGGGCTCCTGCTGCGGGCGTGGGGTCGCGCCGCCCACGGTCGCCAGGGCGAACCACCCAGCAAGCCGCTCGACCCCCTCGCGACCCAGAGGGAGCCGCCCGACGATGTGCCGCCACAGCGCCTGTGGGTCGGTGCGTGCGCGACGGCCAGCTGCCGTCGGGGTGAGCCGGCCCTTGCGCAGCGTGATCAACCCGAGCGCGCGTGCCGCGTCCCGCAGGTCGGCGATGGGGCGGGTCTGATCCTCGCGGTTGAGCAGGCCGTACCACCAGGTCGAGACGCCGCTGCGGTCCGCGAGTTCGCGCACGACGACGGGCGGCAGGTACCCCGCCGAGGTCAGCGTGACACCGTCGCCGATGATCTCGAGGAGCAGCCGGTAGGGCTCGGTGATCCGCGCCGCCTCCTCGTCGGTCACCTGCGTCGTCCCATGGGACTCCGGACGAGCGAGGAGGTGGCGCAGGACCCGGATTCCCTGGCGGTCGAACTGTTCGCTCACCTGGGCCAGCTCGCCCGACACGGCCACCGGCTCGGCGACGCTGCCGACGACGGCGGCATTCGTCTCCTCGACGTCGAACGCGTCCGGATCCCAGTCGCGCGGAAGCCACTCCAGGGCATGTTCGGCGGTGTCGAAGACGTCGGGGAGGAGCTCGTCGGTGCGGCCACCACGGACCCAGGTCGCCATCACCTGATAGCCGCCGATCCCGCCGCAGTCCTCGGGCGGGCAGGCCAGCCGGCCGGCTGTGCAGGTGGGTGCCGGGGGGTCGTCGAGGACGGCTTCGATTGTGAGCCGATGGTCCCAGCCATCGCCGAAGTCGTACTCGTACCAGAGGGCGTCGCCTTTCGTGGCGACGAGTTGGTCGAGCCGAATGCCGTCCTCGAGGAGGCCTTCCTCGCCTTCGTCGATGTCGAATGCCGTGACGAAGTAGGGCATTCGACGGTCCGACGCGGTGCGGAAGCGATGAAGGTGGCTGTTGGTCCAGCCCATCGCGGCCTGGATCACGTCGTGCAGCCGGTCCAGGGTGAGGTCGCCGGGCAGCTCGAGGCGCCGCCAGACGGGCGGTGTGGTGCCGAGGAGGTCCAGGCGGAGGCGGAAGCCGCGGGTCTGCTCGGGGATCGGGAGGAGGGTCGGCTCCTCGGGTGCGGGGAAGGGGTCGAACCTGTTGGTGAGCTGGCCGTTCATCACGGCGTCGAGCAGGGCGCGGTGCTGCTCCGGGCTGGCGCCGGCCATGAACTGCGCGACTAGGCGCTGGACCTCGGTGGGCTCGGGCATGCCGCCCAGTCAATCAGTCGCCGTGGTCCAGCGTGCGGGCGATCAGCCGGCCGCCACCCGCGCGTACCTGGCGACACAGACCGTCGCGGTCATCTGCTCGCTCACCGCGGCTGTCCAGGAAACGAGACGTTTTGGCCCACGGCCTGCCTCGCGAGGCATCCACCATCACGCCAGATCGTCCCGATCAGGGCCTTGCGAGCCTCCAGGGTGCGCGGTTTCCGGAACTGACATCATGCGCCTCCAGCCGGCCGGCCTTCCTCAGCTTCGTTGCAGCCCAGCGGATGTCGTACTGCCAGGTATAGAACAGGTCATCGGACGACCTGAGGTCACCCTCATGTCGATCCCAAACAACCCTGCAGACCTCAACGACCGAGCCTTCCCCGCCCAGCTGAGTGAGGGCCTCTTCCGTCCAATCCATGAGCTCGCTCTTTGATGCCATGCTACGAGCTTGCCATCCTGCAGCGCCCCGACCTGCGATCGGGTCAAGGAAGCGGGCTGAGACAGACCAGGGCGACTTGCCCGAGTCGCAGTGCTGCGCGTTGGGTGCCTTCTGCCATGAGGTCGCCTCGGACTGGACGGTCCACCAGGTGTGGCGTGTGCTGCGCAGGGCGCTGACCTGGGCAATGGCGTGGAGCTGATTGTCCGCAACGTAGCTGCGCTTGTGCGGGTGCCGATGCCCCGTGCGAAGAAGCAGGCGGTGTGGACCGTCGAGCAGGCTCGGACGTTCCTCGAGTCGGCGCGAGAGGACCACGACCCGATGTACGCCGGGTACGTCCTGCTGCTCACGCTCGGGCTGCGCCGTGGGGGAGATGCTCGGGCTGGCCTGGGAGGACGTCGACCTCGAGCAGGGCGAGGCGCTCATCGCGTGAAAGATCCAACGCGTCGACCACTCGCTGCTCCGGCGCCACACTAGGACACCATCCTCTGACGCGCCGCTGCTGCTGCCGGAGATAGCGGTGCGGGCGCCCGAGCGACACCGGGTCGGGGAGGCCAGACGGACAGCTTGCAGCCGGCGACATGTGGGGCGACTGCGGCTTGGTCTTCACGACCCGGCTCGGCGATCCGGTCGACCCACGCAACTTTCACCGCGACTTTCATCTCCGGGCCGCGAAGGTTGGCGTGCCGGTTGTCCCCATCCACTCAACTCGGAGGACCTGCGCCAGCCGCCTCGTCGCCCTCGATATTCACCCGCGCGTCGCTATGGCCCCCTCCGCCACAGCCGCATCGCCCTAACGATGGAGATCTACTCCCAGGTTTCGTCGGCCTCGATGCGCGATGCGCTCAAGCGCTTCGGAGGCGAACTCTCGCCAACTTGACGGTCGAGCCGCGCGCTGGGTTCGTGGGGGCGGCCGCTCGGGTCTTCGAGACCGCGCCCATCCACGGCAAAGACTGAGTGGGTAATCGGCAGCCAGGACACTCAGGGCCGACCGTAAAGGGCAGAATTGGCGCGCGACCTGGCTCCCCCCACCGGCAGTTGGCCGTAGCCCTTGCACGTGGTCTTGCAGTTGGCCTTACATGTGAGATAGCAGGATCTGTCAGACACCCGCTGTGGCAGCAGTTGAGTGCCGGTTCGCCGATTCTTGTTGGGCGGACTAAATGAGCTATAACTGGCATGTGAGCAAGACCGAAGCGGCATCAAGTAGCGGTAGCGGGACAGTCCCCGCCACCGCTCGCGACACACGTGAATACCTGATCCTGCGGGCGGGGCGCCCTTTCGCCCCAGTCCCTAACGTGTTCGTCCAGACTCCGGGCAAGAACGGGTCGAAGCCCGGCCCTCTTGCCCAGTTCGTTCGCAACGGTGACAAGCGTGGTCTGCTCGCCTTCCTCTTGTTGCACACCATCATCAGCAGCGGCGACCGCGACGACGGCTGGTCTTCCACGCTCGACCTTCGACTCTGGGCGCGGGCCCTTGGCACGGTGGAAACCGCCGAAGCGGGCTCCGCATCGTCGGCAGCCACGAAGATCCTCGGTCGCCTCGTCGACCGAGGACTCGTCACGCGGCGTCGCTCGGGTCGCCAGCGAGCGGTCACCGTCGCTCTGCTGAAGGGCGACGGCACCAACACCCCTTACACCCGACCACAGGGGAAATCTCCGGAAGACAGGTTCCTCCGGCTGACCACTGAGTTCTGGAACGGCGATTGGGACCAGAACTTGACCCTTCCGGCGATCGCGATGCTTCTCGTCGCACTTAAGGAGAAGCCAGAGTTCACCCTGCCCACCGAGCACATGCCGGCTTGGTACGGCTGGTCTGCGGACACCGCTGAGCGGGGTTTCAAGGATTTGCGAGATGCGGGGCTGCTGGATGTGGTCCAGGAGCAATTCGCCAACCCGCTCTCTCCCACGGGGTTGTCGACTCGCAACATCTACAGACTCCAGCCCCCCTTCGACCGCGACAGCATCACTGATGCCAAGGCCGCCCATGCTCTCACGCGCAAGAAGGCAACCCGCGGCCGGCGCCGGGCCAAGAAGAGGCCGTGACTCATGACTGCACCTGAGCCACCGGCCTTTCGGGCGTGGGTCGACGAATCCGGATCCGACCGCGCGCAAGACCCGGGCACGTACATCCTCGCTGCCGTCGTTGTCGAGACCATCCTCGAGGACGATGTGCGCAACACTATGCGCTCAATGCGGCTGCCCGGCCAGGAGAAGCTGCACTGGCGGGACGAGGATGCGCGGCGCCGGCGCAAGATCGCGACAACCGTGGCCACCGTTCCGGCCCACAACTTCGTGGTTGTTCGCAGCACGCCGCTCGTGCTGCCCCACGACCCCGAGCGCGCGCGCAGGAAGTGCTTCGAACGGCTCCTTTGGGAGTTGACTCAAATGGGCGTCGACGAGGCGGTGTTCGAGTCGCGCGGAAAGGCAGATGACAGACGCGACGCAGCGATGCTTGACAGCATGCGTCGCGCCAAGACGCTTCCGCGCCGCATCCACATGAACCATGTCCGTGGCAGGCTCGAGCCAATGCTGTGGGTGCCCGACGCCGTGTGTGGATCGATCGTCGAGCTCCGCTGTGGCAACCAAGACAACTACGACCTGATCGCCTCAACGACCACGTTGCACGAGATCAACTAGTCTGGAAAATGACGCGAGCCCCAGGCCCTGTCGTCCGGCAGGAAGTCCTGGAGCTCACTTCCGGTTCTCACCTCAATGGAACCGGCTACGCCACGATTCTTGCACAGTTCAGCGTTCTCTTCCAGTGCGATGCCCGAAGCAGCGGAGCCCACCCAAGCGCACCCACTACCGCAGATCGAACACTTCGGCTCGAGATCTCTGGTTCGGCCTGCCTCGCGCCGGCACACAGCCGGACCGCCTCGACGGCAATGTAAGAGCACTTGGTCACTGCAGTCCATTTCTGGACTACGGACGCGACAGAGGCCCTCACCGACGAGCGGAAAGGGCCTCTGACCTGCGGTGGAGCCAAGGGGACTCGAACCCCTAACCCCCTGCTTGCAAAGCAGGTGCGCTACCAATTGCGCCATGGCCCCCGAAGGGATCCCGCCAACCGGACGGGACGGGTCAAACTGGTACTGCGGTGGGTGTGGCCGACAGACGGCCCAGCCCTCACGAGCCCAGGGGCTCCGCGCCGGCCGTGGCCTCGGCCCACAGCCGATTCTCGGCCTCCTGCTCCTTGAGCTTGTTGCGCACCAACACCGCGCCAGCAGCCACCAGGACGAGAACGAGGACCTTCTTCACAACACACCACCCACGGTTGGTAAGGATCGACGGATGGTGGGCCTAACAGGACTTGAACCTGTGGCCTCTTCCTTATCAGGGAAGCGCTCTAACCGTCTGAGCTATAGGCCCGTCGCCGATCCGGCACGGCCGCCCGCGGAGGGCGAACCGAGGACCGAGGCTACCCCACCGCACGGGCCCGGATCAAAACGGGACCGAAGCCGTCCACAGACGCACCCCGATCGCCCTGAATGCCGCCCGCTCGCCACCGTCGGGACCCGTCACCGCGGGATGGGGGATGGCATGGGGATCGCGAGACCCGACGAGTGGCCACGCAGCCGGCAGCCTGCGCCATGCAGGCGCGCGGGCCCGCACACGGGGCCTCAGTCGTCGGTCAGAGTGAGCTGCAGCCCGCCAACCAGGGAGCTGGACACGTTGTAGATGAACGAGCCGAGCGTGGCCACAGCCGTCCATAGGAACACATCGATGACCGCGATGACGATCGCCAGCGACACCACCCGGGTGAAGCCCACGTAGTCGAGGATGTCGAACTGCTGGCCACCGTCCTGGATGATCCGGCCGGCGAGCGCATTGACCTCGGTGAACACGCCCATGCTGTTGAGGATCATCCACAGCGTCGCGACGGCCACGACCATGGCGATGCCGATGGCCACCGAGAGCAGGAACGACATCTTCAGCGCCGACCACGGGTCGACCCGTGACAGCGTCAGGCGGACTCGCCGGCCACCGCCAGGCCGGGTTGCCGCCGGGCGGCTCGCCGGACGCTCAGTGGCCGGCCGGCGCACGACGGTCCCCGCCGCGGCGGGCCGGGCGCCGGCAGCAGCAGAATCGGCACCGGCGGCGGCATTCGCCGATGTCCCTGGACCATTCGAACTCGGTATGCCGCCCGCCTCGGTCCGCGGGAGGGCTTCGGTCGGCGCGCCTGCGGGTCCCGACCCCGCGCCCGTGGAGACGGGAACGCTGGGAGCGGTCGGAGCCGAAGCGGACGCGGTGGCCGGGGCCGTCGCGGTGACGATCCCGGGGGTCCTGACCGCGCCCGAGGCCGGCATCACCGGCGCGCTCGAGCCCGCGCCCGAACCCACGCCAGCCGCAGCCGACGCTGGCGAACCCACCGCCGCGATCGGTGCTGTGGGCGCGCCGGAGTCAGCGCCCGCTGGCCTCGTGCCTGGTCCGGGCACCACGGGGATGGACCCGGTGGTGGCCGTGCTGGCTCGTCCCCAGCGGGACTCACGCTTGGCGGCGCGCGCCTCGTCGGGGTACTTGGGGAACTGCGGAGTTGCCCCAGGCCGCGATGCGCTCGGCTCGTTTCCCCCGGTGGAGTCCGAAGTGCTCACTGATCGCCTCCTGGCTCGTCCACTTCGTCAGTATCGGCGTCGGGCGTCGCGCCCGATTCAGGATCCGACGCTACGCCATCTGGCTGTGCCGGGGCAGCGTCCGTGCCACGAGCAGCCGATTCGCCGGCCTCAGCGGCGCCCTCAGGCGGGGCCTGAGGCGAGGCCTCAGGCACGGCCTCGACAACCGCCTCTTCGTCCTTCTCGGGGTTACGCGCCACGGCCACGACCCGGTCACCCGCGCCCGGCTTGACCAGGATGATCCCCTGGGTGTTGCGGCCCTTGGGGGCGATCGTCGCGGTCGAGGCCCGCACGAGGTTGCCCTTTTCGAAGACCACGAGCAGCTCGTCGTCTCCGGTCACCGTGAGCGCGCCGACGAGGTCGCCGTTGCGGTCGGTCATTTTGGCGACCGCCACGCCGAGCGTCGCGCGACCCTTGGCGTTCCACTCCGAGGACGGCGACCGCTTGGCCATGCCGTTCTCGAAGACGACGAACACGTCAGGGTTAGACCCGGCCCGGATCACGTCCATGGCCAGCAACGTGTCGCCGCCACGGAACTTCATCCCGGTGACACCCGAGGTGGAGCGGCCCATCGGCCGCAGCTGGGTGTCGTCGGCGTGGAACCGCACCGACATGCCCTTGCGGGAGACCAGGAGCAGGTCGTCAGTGGCCTCGACGAGGTTGACCCCGACGAGCTCGTCGTCGTCGCGCAGGTTGATCGCGATGAGCCCGCCGGTGCGAGGGCTGTCGTAGTCAGTCAGGCGCGTCTTCTTGACCAGGCCCTCGCGGGTCGCCAGGACCAGGTACGCCCCGTCGGCATACGTCGAGATCGCGAGCACCTGGGCGATCTGCTCGCCCGGCTGGAAGGCCAGGAGGTTGGCCACATGCATGCCCTTGGCATCACGACCCGCGTCGGGCAGCTCATAGGCCTTGGCCCGATAGACGCGCCCGAGGTTGGTGAAGAACAACAGCCAGTGGTGGGAGGTCGTGGCAAAGAAGTGCTCGACCATGTCCTCGCCGCGCAGCTGCGCGCCGCGCACACCCTTGCCGCCGGGCTTCTGGGTCCGGTAGGCATCGACCCGGGTGCGCTTGGCATAGCCGCCGCGGGTGATCGTCACGACGACGTCCTCCTGGGGGATAAGGTCCTCCATGGAGACCTCGCCGTCGAAGGGGACGATCTGGGTGCGCCGGTCGTCGCCGTAGCGCGAGACGATCTCGTCGAGCTCCTCGGAGACGATCGAGCGCTGCCGCTCGGGCTTGGCCAGGATGTCCTTGTAGTCATCGATCGAGCGCTGCAGCTCGTCGTGCAGGTCGATGATCTTTTGCCGCTCCAGGGCCGCCAGGCGCCGCAGCTGCATGTCGAGGATGGCGCGCGCCTGGAGGTCGTCGATGTCGAGCAGCGCGATGAGGCCCTCGCGGGCCTCCTCGACACTGCGGCTGGCGCGAATGAGCGCGATGACCTCGTCGAGGTGGTCCAACGCCTTGAGCAGGCCGCGCAAGATGTGAATCTCGGCCTCGGCCTTGTCCAGCCGATAGGCCGTGCGCCGCTGGATGACGTCGATCTGGAACTCGACCCAGTGCTTGACGAACGCGTCGATCGGCAGCGTGCGCGGCACGGCGTCGACCAGAGCCAGCATGTTGGCGCCGAAGGTCGTCTGCAACTGCGTGTGCTTGTAGAGGTTGTTCAGGACGACCTTGGCGACGGCATCGCGCTTGAGGACAATGACGAGCCGCTGGCCGGTGCGGCCGGAGGTCTCATCCCGAATGTCGGCGATGCCCTGCACCCGGCCATCACGGACGAGCTCGCCGATCTTGGCGGCCAAGCTGTCAGGGTTGACCTGGTAGGGCAGCTCGGTGACCACCAGGCACTGGCGGCCCTGGATCTCCTCGACCTCGACCACGGCCCGCATGATGATCGAGCCCCGGCCCGTGCGGTAGGCGTCCTCGATCCCCCGATGACCCATGATCAGGGCGGCGGTCGGGAAGTCCGGACCCTTGATCCGGGCCATGACGGCCTCGAGCACCTCGTCGCGGGGGGCGCCGGGGTTGGCCAGCACCCACTGCGCGGCGTCGGCAACCTCGCGCAGGTTGTGCGGCGGGATCTGGGTGGCCATGCCGACGGCGATGCCGGAGCTGCCGTTGACGAGCAGGTTGGGGAAGCGCGAGGGCAGAACCTCGGGCTCCTTGGTCTTGCCGTCGTAGTTGGGCTTGAAGTCGACCGTGTTCTGGTCGATGTCGCGGACCATCTCCATGGCCAGCGGCGCCATGCGGCATTCGGTGTATCGCGGTGCGGCGGCCGGGTCGTCTCCGGGGGAGCCGAAGTTGCCCTGACCCTGGACCAGCGGGTAGCGCATGGACCAGTCCTGGACGAGCCGGACCAACGCGTCATAAATCGCCGAGTCACCGTGGGGGTGGTACTGACCCATGACGTCACCGACGACACGGCTGCACTTGTTGAAGCCGCGGTCGGGCCGGTAGCCCCCGTCGAACATCGCGTAGAGCACCCGGCGGTGGACCGGCTTGAGGCCGTCGCGCACATCCGGCAGGGCCCGGGACACGATCACCGACATCGCGTACTCGATGTACGACCGCTGCATCTCGGTGTTGAGATCGATGGGTTCGGTGCGGTCCACCTCGACGGGCGGCTGCTCGCTCATGAAAGTCCTTCGTCACACGGAACGCCCGCCAGCGTGAGCGGCGGGCGGGCTAGGCGCGGGGCCGGGAGGAGGGCCCTCGGACAGGCCCCCGAACTACCCCTCAGTGTACCGGCCGGCGTGCTCAACTCCCGCCCGATGACAGCGTGAGCCGCACGCGTTCGCCGGGGACGAGCTGGGCCACAACGGGCAGGCTCGCGGCGCGAACCATGGCGATCACGGGATAGCCGCCGGTCGTGGGGACGTCCGCGAGGAAGATGATCGGCTGACCGGACGGCGGGAGCTGCACGGCCCCGGGCACCAGGGCTTCCGGGGGGAGCTCACCGGTCCGGGCCCGCATCAGCGCGGGGCCGTGGAGCCGCACTCCGATCCGGTTGCTGTCGGCGCCGACGGTATAGGCAGTATCGGCCAGAGCGGCGTACGTGGCAGGAGTCACCCAGTCGGCCCGGGGGCCCGGCGTGAGCGCGAGGGTCGGCTCCGTCGGCCAAGCCCGGGTCGGCACGTGGTCGATTCCCGGGAAGTCCCCGAATGCCGCCGTCCCACTCGCGCCCGCCGTCCCCGCCGCACCCGCCGTCCCACTCGCGCCCGCCGTCCCCGCCGCACCCGCCGTCGTCCGCAGGACCGTCCCCTCGTGCACCGGTTGGGGCACGAACCCCGAGAGGGTGTCTTCACTTGCCGAGCCGAGGATCCGATCGACGGCGAAGCCACCATGCACCGCCAGGTACGTCCGCAGGCCGCGCGGCGGTCGACCGATCCGGATCACCGCCCCGGCCGGCAGGACGAAACTGCTCTGCGCCCCGACCTCGACCCCGTCGACGAACACTGGTGCCGGAGCACCCGCCGTCGCGAGCCACAGCCGACGCTCGGCCCGGGCGACCAGCCCCCCGAACGTCACCTCCAGGGCCGGTGCAGCCTCGGCGGAGCCGACGAGGCGGTTGGCCAGGGCGAGGGCGGGGCGGTCGGCGGCGCCCGAGCGCGGCACCCCCTGGTCAGCGAGCCCGGGGCGACCGAGGTCCTGCATCGTCGTCAGGGGTCCGGGCTGGAGCACCGTCAGGGCCGGGAGCACCGTCGGGGCCGGGGGAAGGGCCGCGCTCGCGGCAGCAGGCGGGCGACCTGTCGGCGCGGCCGCGTCAGCGCCAGAACTCATGACGTCACCTCGACAAACTGCACGCGCACGCCGGCGCGCAAGAGGGCCGGGGGTCGCCGGGTCAGGTCCCAGACCGGCAGGTCCGTCGTCCCGATCAGCTGCCAACCGCCCGGCGACGCCCGCGGGTAGATCCCGGAGAAGCCGTCCGCGAGCGCCACCGAGCCCGCTGGGACCGACGCGCGAGGACTGCTGCGGCGCGGCACGGTGAGGGCGGGGTCGTCGCCGCCCACGTAGGCGAAGCCGGGCGCGAACCCCACGAAGGCCACCCGCCACGTCGCTTCTGTATGCCGACGGACCACGTCCGCCGGAGTGAGGCCGGTCAGCCGGGCGACCTCCGCGAGGTCGGCGCCGTCGTAGCGCGTCGGCACGATGACGACCTCGTCGGTGAATGCCGCCGCCGGCGCCGGGACGACCCGCGCCAGCAGCGACTGGGCCGCAGCCCGTGAACCCGCGTCCGCGAAGGTGACGAGCACGGTGGCGGCGGCGGGCACGACATCGACGACCCCCACAAGGCCCAGCGCCCGCACCCCCTCCGCCACCTGTGCCGGCGTCGCCTCGGCGGGCGACGCGACGAGGACGGCCACGTCGCCGTAGGGGAGGAGCTCAGCCATGCCGCGTCATTGCGCGCTGCCCGAACGTGGTGGCCCGCCAGGCGCGTCCGCCATCCGCGATCATGTCGCCGGCGGCTGCCGCAGGAGCTTGTGCGGCGCGGCCTGAGAGCGCGGCTTGATGACGAGCAGGTCGATGTTGACGTGGGCCGGGCGCGTGGCCATCCACACGATGGCGTCGGCAACATCCTGCGCGACGAGCGGGTTGGGGACGCCCGCATAGACGGCGTCGGCCTTGGCCTGGTCCCCGCCGAACCGGGTGAGGGCGAAGCCCTCGGTCTGCACGAGGCCCGGAGCGATCTCGGTGATCCGGACCGGCTCGCCGAGCAGCTCGAGCCGCAATGTCTGCGTGATTACCGCAACGGCGTGCTTGGCCGCGACGTACCCGGCGCCCCCCTCGTAGACCAGGTGGCCGGCGATGGAGCCGACGTTGACGATGATGCCTTCGTCGTCGGCGACCCGGAGGGCGGGCAGCAGCGCCATGGTCACGCGCACCGTCCCGGCGACATTGACGTCGAACATGGTCTGCCACTTGGCCAGGTCAGCGCTGGCGACCGGCTCGACCCCGTGGGCGCCGCCGGCGTTGTTGATCAGGCAGTGCACGACCGGGCCGGCGGCGTCGGCGAGCCGGGCCACGTCGGCGTCACTGGTGACATCGCACTCGACAGCGACCCCGTCGATCTCGGCAGCCAATGCGTGGAGCCGGTCGGCGCGCCGGGCCGCGATGATCACGCGGTAGCCCGCGGCGGCCAGCCCTCGCGCGGTCGCCGCACCGATCCCTGAGCTAGCTCCGGTGACGACGGCGGTGCGACGGCCGCTCATGCGGGACTCCTGACGGGGGCGATCGTGATGCCGGCCTCGACGAGGGCGGCGCGGACGGCCTCAGCCACGGCCACCGCATCCGGGGTGTCGCCATGGACGCAGATCGAGTCGGCGCGCAACGTCACGACAGTGCCGTCGCGGGCCACCACCTCACCGTCCCGGACCATCCGCACGGCCCGGTCGGCGATGACTGCAGGATCGTGGAGCACGGCATTCGGGGCACTGCGCGGGACCAGCGTGCCATCGGACTCGTAGGCCCGGTCGGCGAAGGCCTCGTGCCACACCGGGTGCCCGGCGGTGGCAGCGAGGGTCAGCCACACGGCATTCGGGAGTCCGAGCACCGGCAACGACGGGTCGAATGCCGTGGTCCCGGCGACCACGGCCGCTCCCTGCTCGGCGTCGGTGACGATCCGGTTGTAGAGCGCGCCGTGGGGCTTGAGGTAGGCGACGCGAGTGCCCTCGGCGCGGGCGATGCCGTCGAGGCCGGCGAGCTGGTGGAGCACCTGATCGGCGAGCTCGTCGGGCGCGATGTCCATGACGCGTCGCCCGAAGCCCTGCAGGTCGGGGTAGGCGACCTGGGCCCCGATCCGTACGCCCGCGGCGGCGGCGGCCCGGCAGACCGCCCGCATGGTTGAGGCGTCCCCGGCGTGGTAGCCACAGGCGACGTTGGCACTGGTGACGACGCTGAGCAAGCCCGTGTCGTCGGTCAGCGACCAGCGACCGAACCCCTCGCCGAGGTCAGCATTGAGGTCGACGGCCCGCACCGGTCACCACTGCGCTAGATGTCGAGGAAGCGGACGTCGCGCGCGTTGCGCTGGATGAAGGACCGGCGCGACTCCACGTCCTCACCCATGAGGATCGCGAAGATCTCATCCGCGGCGGCGGCGTCCTCGAGCGTGACCTGGAGCAGGACCCGGTGCTCTGGGTCCATCGTGGTCTCCCACAGCTCCTGGTAGTCCATCTCGCCCAGACCCTTGTAGCGCTGAATGCCGTTCTCCTTGGGGAGGCGGCGGCCGTGCGACTGGCCCTCGGCGATCAGTGCGTCCCGCTCACGGTCGGTGAACGCGAACTCGTGTGCGGCATTCGCCCACTTCAGGCGGTACAGCGGCGGCTGCGCCAGATAGACGTAGCCGGCCTCGATGAGCGGCTTCATGAACCGGAAGAGCAAGGTCAGCAGCAGCGTGCGGATGTGCATGCCGTCGACGTCGGCATCGGCCATCAGCACGATCTTGTGATAGCGCGCCTTGTCCAGGTCGAAGTCCTCGCCGATACCCGTCCCGAAAGCGGAGATCAGGGCCTGGACCTCGGTGTTGGCCAGGACCTTGTCGATCCGGGCCTTCTCGACATTGAGGATCTTGCCGCGGATCGGCAGGATCGCCTGGGTGAACGGGTTGCGGCCGCGCACCGCGGAGCCGCCGGCCGAGTCACCCTCGACGATGAAGACCTCGGACAGGGCCGGGTCCTTGGACTGACAGTCGCGCAGCTTGCCGGGCAGGCCGCCCGACTCGAGCACCCGCTTGCGAGTGGCCTCCCGCGCCTTGCGGGCCGCCATCCGGGCCGCGGCCGCCTGGATGGACTTGCGGACGACCTCCTTGCCCTCACCCGGGTGACGCTCGAGCCAGTCCCCGAACGAGTCGGTCATGGCGCGCTGGACGAAGCCCTTGACCTCGGAGTTGCCGAGCTTGGTCTTGGTCTGGCCCTCGAATTGGGGCTCGGCGAGCTTGACGGAGATGACGGCGACCAGCCCCTCGCGGACGTCGTCACCGGTCAGGTTGTCGTCCTTGTCCTTGAGGAGGTTCTGCTTGCGGGCAAAGTCGTTGATCAACTTGGTCAGCGCCGCGCGGAAGCCCTCCTCGTGGGTGCCGCCCTCGTGGGTGTTGATCGTGTTGGCATAGGTGTGCACTGACTCGGAGTAGGCCGTCGTCCACTGCATTGCCAGCTCGAGCGAGAGCGCCTTGCCCTCGTCCTCGACCTCAATGGCGATGACCTCGGGGTTGACCGGGTCGGTCCGCTTGGAGCCCACGAGGTGGTGGACGTAGTCGACCAGGCCACCGTCGTAACGGTAGGTGACCTTCTTGGCCTTGGTCCGCTTGTCCGGCGGTGTGGTGTCGGTCGCGGCCTCGCCCGCGTGGTCGTCGTCGCCGTTGCCCTTGACGACCTCGGTGACGTCCGCGTCGAGCGCGTCGAGGTCGGGGTCGTCGTCCACGGTCTCGGGGACCCGCTCGTCGACGAGGTTGATCGTCAGGCCCTTGTTGAGGAATGCCATCTGCTGGAAGCGCGCACGGATCGTCTCGTAGTCATAGTGCGTGGTCTCGAAGATGTCCGGATTGGCCCAGAAGGTGACGGTCGTCCCGGTGCGGTCGGTCTCCTCCTCCTTGGTGAGGGGACCGGTGGCAACGCCCTGGTCGAAGGACATCCGGAAGGCGTGGCCCTTTTGCCGGACACACACGTCGAGCCGGGTCGACAGGGCATTGACGACGCTCGACCCCACGCCGTGCAAACCACCGGAGACCTTGTAGCCGCCGCCGCCGAACTTGCCGCCGGCGTGGAGCTGGGTGAGGACGAGCTCGACCGCACTGACCCCCTCGGTGGGGTGGATATCGGTCGGAATGCCGCGGCCGTTGTCCTTGACCCGCACGGCCCCGTCGGCCATCAGCGTGACGTCGATCGTGTCGGCATACCCCGCGAGTGACTCATCGACGGCGTTGTCGACGATCTCCCACACCAGGTGGTGCAGGCCCCGCTCGCCGGTGGACCCGATATACATGCCGGGCCGCTTGCGGACGGCCTCGAGTCCCTCGAGGACGGTGATGGCCGCGGCGTCGTAGGCCGGAGTGTCGCCGGTCGCAGGACCGGGCTGGGCGTCGCTCACACTGCTCCTTGGTCACGAATCGTCACCGAAGTCGTCGTGGAGGCCATCACGCAGCAGGAATGCCGCCGCGGGCCCGTTGTCGAAGACCTGGTAGGTCCGCCGTCGCGCACAGCGCGGACCGATCTCCAATTCTAGCCCGCGTGGCTGACGCACCTGGTGGCACGTGATGCACCCACGGGAGACGCGGCCGGGGGGTGGGGGTTGGGGGGTCCGAGGGCCACCGTCCGCGACCTGTCCAGCCGGTGATCGGGCCCGGATCACGGCCGATGACCGAGCGATCACGAGATGGCCTGCCGGCGATGCCTTTGGGCAGGTCAGAAGGTATGCCAGCGCCCGGTTACCAGTCGGTAACTGGTCAGTTTTATCCGCCCAAACGCAAGCACTCGGAAATTTGATGCGCGGTGAACTCGGCGGATTCAACAAGTCCTAAGTTCGATGATCCTCAATGGTAGGTGCGCCTTCCTGCCCGTGCGGCGATCCTGGCTCCTGCTGGCGTTGAGTGCTGGCCGCCCTCGAAGGAGACCACCGGCAGGTGCACGGCCTTGACCTGGGCACACCACGCCTCGCACGCCGCCGTCAACTGCGCGATGGAGTCATCGGCGTCCAGCAGGTCGCTGTCCCAAGCGACCAGGCTGGCTCTGGCGGTATCACGCTCGACTCCGACCCGGTCTTGGCCGGCGGGTCGGCCGCCATAGAAGTGCGGATCGTGACCTGGGTGTCGAGCACGCTTGACCGTCGCCGGGTCCCGCCTCGCCCCGCGATCAGCCGCGGTCGATCTGCATGACCACAGCCTTAGGCTCGGTGAAGAACTCCCGCGAGAAGTTGCCTCCCTCGCGCCCCACCCCACTGTCCCCGACGCCACCGAAGGGGGTGCGCAGGTCACGAATGAAGAAGCAGTTGACCCACACGGTGCCGGCCCGCAGTTGGGACGCGACCCGATGGGCCCGCGAGAGGTTCTCGGTGAACACCATGGCGTTCAACCCATACCGGGTGTCGTTGGCCAGGTGCACGGCCTCGGCCTCGGTGCTGAACCGGTTGACGATGCACACCGGCCCGAAGATCTCTTCGCAGTAGGGCGCCGCATCCAGGGCCAGGCCATCGATGATCGTCGGCTTGACGATCCAGCTGCCGTCGCCGGCCACCCCACCGGTGTGGATCTTGCCACCGAGGAGCTCAGCCGACTCGACGTAGGACGAGACCTTGTCGAAGTGCCGCTTGCTGGCCAGGGCAGAGAACCGGGTGCTCGGGTCGAAGGGGTCGCCGATCGTCAACGCCTCTGCCGCAGCGACGAATCGGGCGAGGAACTCGTCGTAGATCGTGTCCTGGACGAACAGGCGCGCCCCCGCGAGACAGATCTGTCCGGCATTCCGGAAGATCGCCTCGACCGCCCAGTAGACTGCGTTGTCGAGGTCGGCGTCGTCGAAGACGAGGTTGGCGCCCTTGCCGCCCAACTCCAGGGAGACCGGGGCCAGGTGCGAGGCGGCGGACTCCATCACCCGCTTGCCGGTGATCGACGACCCAGTGAAAGTGACCCGGTCGACCCGGTCGTCGCCGGTCAGGGTCGACCCGGCCGGCGCCCCGTGCCCGTTGAGGACGTTGAGCACGCCGGGCGGCAGGCCCGCTTCGATCGCTAACCGGCCCAGCAGCGTGACTGACGCGGGGGTGTCTTCGCTCGGTTTGATGATGCAGGTGTTGCCCCAGGCAATCGCGGGCGCGATTTTCCAGGACGCCATCATGAGCGGGAAGTTCCATGGGCTCACCGCGGCAACGACCCCGGCCGGGCCGTACTCGCTGTACGTGTGGTGGCCGGTGTCCATTGGGTAGACCTCGCCAACGTGGTCGCGCTGGTGGTCGGCGAAGAAGCGGAAGTTCTGGACCGACCGGGCGACGTCATGCTTGGCCTGCTCAAACGGCTTGGCCATGTTCAGGGAGTCGTAGCGGGCGAGGTCATCGGTGCGTGTGGTCATCAGGTCGGCGAGCCGATGGATGTGGGCGGCCCGCTCGGCCCGTCCCATCCGGGGCCAGTCACCCTCATCGAATGCCGTGCGCGCACTCGCGATCGCCGCGTGGGCGTCCGCAGCCTGACCGTCCGCGGCCTGCGCCCACACCTCCCGGGTCCAGGGGTTCCACACGTCGAAGGTCTCGCCGCCGACGCTCGGCCCCTCTACGCCGTCGATGACGTGACCGAAGAACTCGAGTTCAGACATGGCACGTGACCTCGTGATCGCAGTGATGGGAAGTGCGCCCGTGGGCTGCGATTCGAGGGTAAGTCGGTGCGTGGCTGCGTCGGTGGTGCGTTCCCACGTGCGGAACATGGCCGGAGTGTGGGCGAGCGGGGTCGCGCGACCACCGACAGCGAGGTCAGATCAAGGCTGACGTCTGGGGCAGATCGAGGCCTTCGCTCACGCTCACACTCGGGTCCTGCGCACTTGGCGTGACCGATGGTTCCGGAACGGGCTGCTCAGCAGCCGACGCAGTCGGCTCCGCGGGCGTTGGCGTTGGCGTGGGAGCTGGTGCACTGTCAGACATGAGTCCTCTTTGAATGTCAGAGTTGGGGTGAGTTCAGAGCGCGACCGGGCCCCGGACGAACGCGACCTCGGTGCCATCCACGGTCACCGTGCGGCGGGCATAAAGGCTCAGGCCCCCATCCCCGCACATTCGGCGACCGGGGGTCACGGTGGCTGTGAAGTGCGGGACCGTGTTGGCAATCGTGTAGGTGGGGTTCTCTGGGGGACCGTGGTAGGTCCATGACCCGCTATAGGTGGTGGAGTAGGCGGTGTACCCCGATATCGCGGGCACACTCGGATCAACCGAGGGGACGGACCAGTTGCCGTTATTGCCTCCCGCGGCCCAACTAATGGTGCCCAGCGAGCTCGGGTAGTAGAACGTGATCTTGGCGTTCGTCAGGACGGTGGTGCCCGACGTGTTGAAGACGTAGAGGCCGTAGCCCGGAGGTACGGGATAGCGAGTCCCGTCAACGTGGCCATCGATCGTGAGATCCATGTCGTCGTTGTTATTGCGACAGTTCTTCGTGACTCGGACCCACCCCTGAAGTCCGGGTTCTGGCGGCCCTGGGCTGGCGGCGTGGGCCGACGCGGCGGCCCCGACGACGATGACCGGGGTCGCCCAAGCGACCCCGCGAGTCAAGGTCCGCCTGGTCACCGATCCGGGCAACGACAGGTCCGGTTGGCTGGTCAACATAAGCGCTCCCCGCGCAGAATTGCGTTGCCCAGCACCGAAAGGATCCATCCGGACAACCTGAACTCGATGTCCCCGAGCGCGGTTGGCGCCGGTTACCCCGCATATATCACGATAGCGGCAAGAAGGAGGTAAGGGAATTCTTCTCGAATTCTTACCATTTCGTCCGCATGTCGAGACGCCACGCTTCCGAGTCCCCGGCCCGGGAGTTGGCTAGGGAGGCGGCGGCGCAGCGATGCGGGTCGCGCCGATGGAGCATCTCAAGGCAACCGGGATCCACCATCGCCATGGACGGGACCGACGACCAGAGCATGCAGACCAGCGTCGAGCAGATCGTCGGCCGGATCTAGACCCCATGGTCCGGGATCGCCGCCGACAACTCCGGGCCGTTCCCGGCAGCGGACCACATGCCCCCAGGGGAATGCCGTCGCGAACTGGCGCACGTCCGAAAGCCGCCTCTCGGCATTCCTCGCCCCCAGAACTCATCGCCCGAACGGTCGTCAAGGCCGTTACTGCCCGCCGGCCGAAGACGCGCTAGGCCGTCGCTTCGGCGCCAATCCTCTGCTGGCCGCCCACGCGGTCCTGCCCGACCGGGCCTACGACGCGGTCATGCGCCGGCCCACGGGTGCGCTCGGCCGGTGATCCCGGTCAGCGGTGGCCGCGGAGCCAGCCTGCGAGTACTCCGCCACCACCGAAGAGGACGACGCCGAATGCCGCCCACGCCAGCCCGGCCGCTCCGGTCGCTGAGGCGACCACCACCCCCACGCCAGCGGCCAGCGCCGCCACACAAGCGGGCAGCGGGGCCCGGCCGAGGGGATCAGCGGACCACCAGTGCCGAGCCAGCCAGCGGTGCGGCTGCGACGGCAAGACAGCCAGCTCTCGACGAGCGGCGATTCCCGCTCCCAGCCAGGTTCCGCATATCAGTGCCACCACGAGGAACCAGCGGGCACCTAGTGCCCAGAGCATGCCGGCCACCGCCGTCCCCCCGAACAGGATGGCGAGCACCCGGATCTGGAGTTCGGCCGCCACCGCGCCGAGCATCGAGCGTGGCGATGTGGCGGCGGGGTCCTGCGCCAGCAGGCGCCGCAGGCCCGCACCCGCGGCGGATGAGTCGCCCCGGTCGGACGCGACGCCGGCGAGGTTGGTTTGTGCACATCGATGGGTCGGGTCGAGCTCGAGTGCCGTGAGGAAGGCTATCTGGGCCTCCGGGAGCCACTGTCGCTCCCAGAGGATCATCCCGCGCAGGTTGTGGCTGTCCGCATCGAACGGATCGAGGAGGAGGGCGTGGTCGATCGCCTGCTGGGCGAGCAGGATCTGATGCTGATCCCCGAGCAGCGCCCGGGCCATCACGGAGTGGGCCCACGCGGCATGCGGGGCCAAGGAGACCACCCACCTGGCCGCATTGATGGCGGCGTCGTGCTGGTGCAACGACAGGAGGGGGTCCACGACGGACAAGCGGGCCAGGAGGTCCTCGGGGGCCGCGGTGATGGCCGCCGTCGCAGCCGCGAGTGCCTCTTGGCTGCGGTCCTGAGCCTCCAATGCGTGCGCAAGCAAGGCGAGCAACTCTGCATCCTCCGGGGCGTGGACCAAGGCCGTGCCCAGCGCCTGCTCCGCCTCCCCCGGACGGCCCAGGTGCAGAAGGTGCCGAGCGCGCTCTGCTGCCCCCCTCATCGCAGTGGTCGGATGCGGGTACGTCGGCGATACGTCTGGAACCCGGTCACCAGCACGACGATGACGGCCCAGAGAAGCCACAGGAGAGCACTAAAGGTGGCAGCCCAGAGCGGTCCCCACCCCAATAACACGACCAAGACCACCAGCAGCATGATCCGTCGCGGCACGGTGCGAGCGGGCCCATGCAGGCGCCGCCAAAGGTGCCGTATCCACGTGCGGGTACTGGCCGAGAAGCGGATCCAGAGGGCATAGAGGATGGTCAATCCCACGCCGACACCGGCGGTTACCGCTCGATACTCAGGGGCGAAGAGGACCACCAGCGCACAGATACAGACGAACGCGAAGGTTTGTTTGAGGAACCGGAGCATCGCCAGAGTAATGACGGCACCAACAACCTCAACGACCTTGGCATCCAAGGGTGCGTCGCGGAGGGCGGCTGCCGCAGCCGGCAGTGCTCGCCCGACCCGACCGCGCTGCGCGAGCACAGCAGCCAGCCCCGCCTGCAGTCGCTGGTTATGCGGATCAGCCGCCAAGGTGCGCAGCAGTACGGCTGATGCCTGCCGCAGTCGTCCCCGCGTCAGGAGCATGTGCGCCCGGATGGCGTGCGCTCGCGGGTCGTCCGGGTCGAGGGCCAGCGCCCGGTTGACCAGGTCGGAGGCCTCGTCCTGGCACTGACGAAACTGGGCCAATGCGTGGGCCGCCGTCAGCAGGGCGGCAGGCTGATCGGGCGCCAACTCAACGAGGAGGCGGGCCTGGTCGACGGACTCCTGCTCGTACGCACCCTCCACGAGGACCTCCACCAGCGTCAGGCGGCACCCGAGATCGTTGGGCCACTGCCCGACGAGCTGCCGGGCGAGCTGGCACGCATGGTCTCCCTGCCCCTGGACCCCCAAGGCGGACACGAGCACCAGGGAGGCGAGGAGCTGGTGGGGATCCTGGGCGAGGGCACCCCGGGCCTGCACCTCTGCGTCCGAAGGCCTGCCGAGGAGGAGCAGCTCTCGGGCCCGCTCAGCCAACTGAGCGGCATCCGGCACCCCGCTCACTACCATCGCCGTCGCAAGCGGCGTACGAGCGGGAACACCGCGAGGAACCCCCACACGTGCGCCGTGCCGAGCAGCACGAGGACGGCCAAGGGTGCTGCCACGGCATTCGGCGCAAGTCCCAGAATGAGGACGGACACCAGGCTGAGTGCCACGATCATCGCTCGCCACCGATCCGCCCCGCAGGGACGGATGAGGGTGTGCGACAACCGTCGTGAGGAAGCTGTGGAGGCCCGACGTGCGACCCACATCAGGGGGGCCCCATCAGTGCCAGCACCGTGCCCACCGCGACCGCAGTTTCGGCCGGGCGTTCGACGTCGAGCCATGACCGCGCCCGCGCCAGCATCGTCGCGGCGTCGGTCGAGGTCACCGGCGTCGGCGACGAAGGTAGGTCGCGAGGTCGTCGTACTCGCCGCTGGTGTTGGCGTACAGGACGACGTTCTCGGCCATGTCCAGCCAGGGACCGATCGAGGGCCGCACCTGGGAGATGGCCCGCTCGAGGTCGGCCATCGTGACGAACCGGGCCGTCCCCGTGCGCACCGAATCCATCAGGGCCTCCTCGACGGCCGCGTGACAGATGTGCGCGACGTCGGCTCCGCTGTAGCCCTCTGTGAGCTGGGCAAGCCGGCCGACATCCACAGAGGCGATCGGCCTGTTCTGCAGATGCGTACGGAAGATGGCCTCGCGGGCCGGCAGGTCCGGGGGCAGTACGAGCACGGTCCGGTCCAGGCGGCCGGGGCGGCGCATAGCAGGATCGACATCCCAGGGTTGGTTGGTGGCGGCCAGAACATACACGCCTTCGTTGCTGGAGCCGACCCCGTCGAGCTCGATGAGGAGCTGGTTGATCGACCGGTCTGGTGTCAGGCCTCGGGTTAGGGATCGCTTGCGGCCCAGTGCATCGACCTCGTCGAAGAAGAGCACGCACGGGGCGCTGGCTCTGGCCCGCTCGAACAACTCGTGAATGTTGCGTTCGCTCTGGCCCATGAACATGTCGATCACATCGGAGATCGAGACATGGATGAATGCCGCCTCCAGCTCTCCAGCAACGGCCTTGGCAAGGAACGTCTTGCCGCATCCGGGCGGCCCGTACATGAGCAAGCCCCCGCGCAACGAGACGCCGAACATGGTGCGCAGCTCGGGGTTGCGTAGGGGTGCCAGAAAACTGGCCTCGATGCGCTCCTTGACCTCGACCAGTCCCCCGACGTCGGATAGGCGCAAGGTGACCCGCTCGACGTCACCCACGTCCGAGGCCGTCGGTGAGGAGTCGACGAACATGGGCGGCGCCGCACCTCCGACCTGCTCCTCGGCCATCGACCAGTCAAAGCCGGCGTGGGGCGGCGGCTTGGCCACCGGCACTGTCTGCCCTGGCGGGGCTACCTGGGGTGCGTGGTCCGAGGTATTGGCGGACTCGGGTCGGGACGGGACCGAGGGCCGAGCCGGAGCCCCCAGCGCTGCGGCCATCAGGGTGCGGGCCCGGTCGTGGCCGGGCGCCCGGGCCAGCACGGCCGCAGCCTGCTCGACCGCCTCATCGGGACGGCCCTGGTCGACCAGGACCTCGGCGACATGCAGCCGCAGCTCGATGTCATTGGGCGCGGCCTGGATGGCCTTGAGCAGACTCTTGATGAGCGCGTCGGACATGGTCCCCCTCGATCACGGACGGCTGGTGCAGGCCCGGCATGGGCGCGAGAGCACTGTACGTCGAGCAGGACCGACGCGCCCATCGCAGGCGTCCGCCACGGTAGCTGCTTCAGCGGTGGACCCTTGCCGGAGGCAAAGGGTGGGGCTCCTCTCACGTCCGGCACGGCATTCGGCGACAGCAACCACTTTGCCGTTCGCAGGAGGCAGGCAGGGCAAACCGGTCACGCAGGGGGAGCGGAGGCGGCAGCGCAGCGATGCGGGTCGCGCCGATGGAGCATCTCAAGGCAACCGGGATCCACCCATCGCCATGGACGGGACCGACGACCAGAGCATGCGGGCCGCCGCCCACGCGATCCTCCCGGATTGCACTACGAGGCCCTGATGCGGCGGGCTACCGGGGCCGGGGGATGAAGGGTTCCCAAGCGTCAGAGCACGAGCCCAAGGGCGAGTGACCACGTGTCGGTCAAGGATTCCCTGCCCCGCAGGGGGGCGACACGATTGCGTCATCACCCAGGGCACAGGAGGGCGCGTTGTCCCAATACCCGAGTCACCCCCGGCGTCCGATCACCCGCCGCACTATCACTGCGGGAGCGGCATGGGCGACCTCCGTCGTTGCAGTAGCCCGGTTGGCGCCGAGCGCGGCCGCCAGCGAATGTGAGCCGCTCACGGTGTCCTTTGGACCGGGCAGTTGCACGACGACGAACGACGACGGCAGCGTCACGTACGTCGTGACGTTCTGCGCCACGACCACGTGCCTGCCGGCGTCGGCAACCGTCGCCATTGTGGCGATCCAGAGTTTGGGGCCAGCGCTCATTCCGGTCGCCCAGGTTCTCGCCGGTGTCAACAGGGACTGTGCGACGAGCACCTTCACCGATCCGACAGGAGGCTCGGCAGTCAAGGTGACCTTTGTCGAGCTCCCCAGTGGTGCGACCCACCAAGTCACGCTCACCAAGCCGACCGAGACCTGCCCCTAGTTGCGCACCGACATCCGGATGAGATTGCGCGAGGAGCGCCGGTCGCGTCCCAGGGCACTCGCGGCGAGGAGTCAGGAGTTGCCGGCGCGGCGTTCAGCGATGGTGACATCTCCCGCGGCCCAATGGGTCGTGGGGACTTCGCGGATAACGACCCGGATCGACTCGACCGGGGCGCCCACAGCCTCAGCCGCGGCGTGGGTCAGCGCGGACATGAGGGTCCGCAACTGCTCCGGCGAGCGACCCTGCGCCAGGGTGACGTCGATGAACGGCACCGTCGCTCAGCCCTGTCCACCGTTGAGCCAGACCGAGCCCAGGTTCGTGAAGTGCAGACCCACGGACGTCCCCGGCGGGGCGAACACCGCATCGGTCATCCCACCCGTCAGGACGATCCAACCCGCCTCAATGGCATGACCACGCCGGGCGAGGTCGTTGGCCGCGAGAGCGAGCGCCTCACCCGGGTGCCCCTGGACGGCCGCGCCCGTTGCCGAGTCGACCACCGCGCCGTTGACCTCGACGAGGACGGCCTCGAGGGACAGGTCGAGCGAGGCCGGCGGCAGGCCGATGGGGCCGGTAACAAAGGCGCCCGACGAGGCGTTGTCCGCCGCAACATCGCCCGCCTTGAACCGGAAATCCTGATAGCGCGAGTCGATGACCTCGGCGCCGCCCCAGACCGACTCGACGCACGACATCGCCTGTGCCGCAGTCACTCCCGGGCCGCTGAGTCGATCGCCCATGACGAAGACGATCTCGGGCTCCACCCGCGGATGGATGAGCCGGGACTGCGGCACCGGGTCTCCGACGGGCAGGATCATGGCGTCGGTCAGCCACGCGACGAACGGGAAGTGCACGCCCATTCGCTGCTGCTTGGCCCGACTGGTCAGCCCCAGCTTGACGCCGATCAGTCGCTCGCCGCGATCCAGCCGCTTGCGCAGGTTGAGGTCCTGGATCTCATAGCCGGTGTCCAGGTCGAGCTCGGGCCAGTCGTCGGTGAAGGGTGGACGTTCGATCCGCTCGTCTTCGCACCGAAGTAACTCTGCCGCAACGGTTTCCACGGTCCACCCACCAGCGGGCGGCATTCCGAATGCCGGGTGCTCACCCATCACCGCACCCCCGCCCCGGCGAGGTCGCCGAGTTCGGCCTCTTCGCGCAACTGAAGGGCGATGTCGATGATCATGTCCTCCTGGCCACCGACGTAGCCCAGCTCGCCCACCCTCTGCAGAATCGCGTGTGCGGGAACGCCATAGCGGTCGGCGGCACGCTCTGCGTGGAGCAGGAATGACGAGTAGACCCCGGCGTAGCCCTGGGTGATCGACGCGCGATCCATCCACGGCAGACGCGGGATGAAGGGGCGCACGACGTCCTCGGCGGCCGAGAGAACCTCGCCGAGGTCAACGCCGGTGCGGATGCCCATCCGCTCAAAGGTGGCGGCAAGCACCTCGGTCGGGGAGTTGCCCGCACCAGCCCCGAGGGCACACAGGGCGCCGTCGATCTGCTTGGCGCCGGCCTGGTAGGCCAGCACCGAGTTCGCCACACCCATCGAGAGATTCTGATGGCCGTGAAAGCCGACCTGGGCCTCGGTGCCGATTTCGCTCAGCACGGCAGCGATCCGCTCCTGTGCCGTCGACAACACCAGCGCCCCAGCCGAATCGACGACGTAGACGCACTGGGCTCCGGCGTCGACCATGATCCGGGCCTGCTCGGCGAGCTTCTCGGGGGAGGCGCGGTGGCTGAGCATGAGGAAGCCGACGGTCTCCATGCCGAGCCGGCGGGCCTCGCCGAAGTGCTGGAGGGAGACGTCGGCCTCGGTGCAGTGGGTCGCGATCCGGGCGACGGATGCCCCGACCTCGTGCGCCTTATGCAGATGATGCACGGTGCCCAGGCCGGGCAGCATGAGTATGGCGATCTTGGCCTGGGTGGCCTCGTCGACCGCGGCCTTGATGAGCTGGAACTCGTCGACGAGCGAGAAGCCGTAGTTGAACGAGGAGCCGCCGAGTCCGTCGCCGTGGCTGACCTCAATGACCTGGACACCGGCCCGATCCAGGGCTGAGACGACCCCGCGCACCTGGGCTTCGGTGTACTGGTGGGCCATCGCGTGCGAGCCGTCGCGCAGTGTCGAGTCGGTGATCCGCAGATCCGTCTCGCCGCCGGCGGTGGGGGTGTGGTTCCGCACCTCGGTCTCGCTCACCTCGTGGGTGACGACCGGGATGTCCTCCGGGCGAATTGTCATGTCTCCCATGGCTGTTCAGACTCCTGCCTTCGCGACGGCGTGATCGGTGGCGGACGCCTCGTCCTCGACGAGGGCACTGGAGTCCTCACCAAGATCCGCCGACGACTTCCATGACGTATCGACCCCGAGCCGGCGGGCGATCATGATGTCGCCGACTCGTGCGGCCGCGGACGTGATGATGTCGAGATTCCCGGCGTAGTCGGGCAGGTAGTCGCCGCGACCCTTGACCTCGATGGGGATGAAGACGCGTGCCTGGCCACGCCAGGCCTCTCGGGCCGGGTCGAACTGGGGCTCGGCCCGGAGGTGATACCCGGGCACGTACTCCTGGATGGTCTTGACCATGGCATGGATGGACTCCAGCAGGCGGTCCTGGAGTGCGCCGGCCTCACCGGCCTCGGCGGGGATCGCGCAGAAGACCGAGTTGCGCATCATCATCGGCGGCTCAACTGGGTTGAGGATGATGATCGCCTTGCCGGTCTGCGCGCCACCCACCTTGACCACGGCATCGGACGTGGTCTCGGTGAACTCGTCGATGTTCGCGCGCGTCCCCGGACCGGCGGACTTGCTCGAGACCGAGGCGACGATCTCGGCGTAGGGCACGGGCACGACCGAGGAGACCGCGTGCACCATGGGGATCGTTGCCTGGCCACCACACGTGATCATGTTGACGTTGGTCGCGTCCAAGTTGAAGTCGAGGTTCACGGCCGGGCATAGGTAGGGCCCGACCGCGGCAGGCGTGAGGTCGACGGCGAGGATGCCGGCGGCGGCATACCGGGGAGCGTTGGCTTCGTGGGCCTTCGCCGACGTGCACTCGAAAACGATGTCGGGCAACTCGGGCTGGGCGAGCAGCCAGTCGACCCCCTCGTGGCTGGCCTCGAGGCCGAGGGACGCTGCGCGGCGCAGACCGTCGGAAGCGGGATCGACGCCGATCATGTATCGCGGCTCGATAATGTCGCTGCGCCGCATGAGCTTGAACATCAGGTCGGTGCCGATGTTGCCCGGGCCGACAATGGCCGCGGTGCCTTTGGTGGTGCGTGTCATGGTGAAGGTGTGCCCTTTCAGGAGAATCGGGCCGTGACCGAGCCGAGCCCGGCGAACGTGGCAGTGAAGGTGTCGCCCGGCGCAACGGCGGCCATCGCGCACACCGAGCCGGGGAGAATGACGTGGCCGGCTTCGAGGGTGACTCCTCGAGCGCCGACGGTGTTGGCGAGCCAGACCAGGCTCGTGATGGGCGAGCCGAGGACGGCCCCGCCAGCGCCGGTCCCGACGACCTGGCCGTTACGGGTGAAGACGCATCCGGCCAGCCTGAGGTCCACCGCGCTCAGGTCGGTCGGGGTGGAGCCGAGGACGACGGCACCGGAGCTGGCATTGTCGGCAATGGTGTCCAGGAGCCCGATCTTCCAGTCCCGGATGCGGCTGTCGACCAGCTCAAGCGCCGGGAGGACGAAGTCGACGGCCGCGATGGCTTCATGGACCGTCACGCCAGGCCCGCGCAGCGGTTTCTTCAGGACGAAGGCCACCTCCGGCTCGACCCGCGGCTGCAGGAAGCGATCCGTGGGGATCGGCATGTGCTCCAGGTAGAAGAAGTCATCGAGGAGGTGGCCGTAGTCGGGCTCGTTGACGCCGAGGAGCTTTTGCATGGCCACGCTGGTCAGGCCGACCTTGTGGCCCTGCACCGTGCGTCCCGCGGCGAGAAGCTCGTCGATCTGGAGCAGTTGGATGGCGTACGAGTCCTCGACGGTCATGTCCTCGTAGGTCGAGGTCAGCGGGTCGATGGGCTCACGGGTCCGGTATGCCGTGAGCAGGCGACTCGCGGCGTCGGACCGGGTCTGCGGGTCCACGAGAGGACTCCCTTCGTCGTCAGGCTTGCGGCCTGATTCGGCACGCTCGAACGCTACGGGCGGCAGAGCGCGCTCAGTGGTTTTGTTCCGCTTCCGGGAACAGCAGGCGATGGTTTCTGGTGCAGGAGTGGACGGCTGCGGATCGTTCGGGGCGGCTGATTTAGCCGCCGTAGGCCTTGGCGATGCGACATGCGGCCGCGGTGAGGATGGGCACGAGGCGCTCGATCTTGGGCGCGACGATGTCGGTCGGGCCGAACACGGAGACCGACGCGACCGCGATCCGGCGCACGACGACCGCCACGCCCACTGACGAGGCGCCATCGAACGACTCGCTGTGGCTGACGGCATACCCCTGAGACCGCACCGTATCCAGGGTCCGGGCCCAGTCGGCCTCAGTGCGTACGGTGCCGCTGACTCGCGGCGGGAACCCCGACCGGCGTCGGGCCTCCGCCGTCTCGGGGTTGAATGCCGCAATGACCTTGCCGCTGCTCGTGCAGTGCGCCGGGAGTCGGCGACCGGTGTGCCCGAGGAACCTGATCGAATCGGCACTCTCGAGGCGCTCGACGAAGACGACGTCAGGGCCGTCGGGGATCGCGAGGTTGACCGTGAGCCCCGTGCTCTGGGCGACCTGCCGCAGCGTGGGGAGGGCTGCGTGCCGGAGCGAGTTGCGGGACAGGGCGAGATGGCCGAGCTCGTAGACGTGCATACCGAGCCGGTAGAGGCCGGTGCTCTGGTCCTGCTCGACAAACCCCCGGGACACCAGGGTCGTCAGGAGCCGGTGAGCCGTGGACTTGGCCACGCCGAGTCGGCGCGCGATGTCAGACACGCCGAGCTCGGTGTCCACAGCAAAGCACTCGAGCACGTCAAGGGCGGTCCCCACGGACTTCAATCCACTGGCGGCATCGGCACCCGTAGCGGCCGCGCGACGCTTGGGCGTTGTCGCGCACCAGGCCTCCTCGGTGTGGTCAGTGACCTCGTGCACCAAACTCGCCATGGGTTCGTGCTCCTCATCGGTGGTGATGTGACCGGGAACGCTGACTCGACTATGCGCAGACGGGCGTGGTTCCCTCTACTCATGCGTTCCACTGAACGGAACGGAGGCCAGGGCCTCCCCGAGCGATCAGGCGTGGTCAGCCGGATGCTGGCCGTCCTCGACTGCTTCTCCAGCGCCGACCCCGTGCTCGGGATCTCCGAGCTCGCCCGCCGGTCCGGCCTCCCCAAGTCCACGGTGCATCGCCTTGTCGTCGACCTGTGCGATCACCGGATCATGGAGCGTGTGCCTCAGTCCGCTGGCGAGTACCGGTTGGGAGTCCGGCTCTTCGAGCTGGGGGAGTTAGTGCCAGTACACCGATCGCTGTCGGGGATGGCCCTGCCGATCATGGAGGACCTGCGGGAGGCAACCCGGCATCGAGTGCACCTCGCCGTCCTCGACGGCATTGACGTCCTCTATGTCGCCATCCTCGGCTCCGGCGCCGTCCACGTGGACTCGCGCGTCGGGGGCCGCCTGCCCGCGCATGCCACCGGTGTCGGCAAGGTGCTGCTCGCCTATGCGCCGCCGTCGGTCGTGGAGGCGCGGATCGAGGCCGGCCTGACCGCGTTCACCGCCCGCACGATCACCTCCGCCGATGCGCTGGTCGCCGAGCTGCGCAAGATCCGCACACACGGGTTCGCCCTCGATATTGAGGAGTCCACACCGGGGGTGCTCTGCGTGGCAGCCCCGGTCTTTGGTGCCGACCGCGGCATTCGGGCGGGTCTGTCGGTCACCGGCATCACCCGGTCGATCGATCCCGGCACCATCGGCCCGGCCGTGCGCACCGCGGCATTCACCCTGACGCGCGCCCTGCGCGACGCTGGACTCTGACCTGATCTTAGGCGGAGGGTCTGCCCAGAGTGTTGAGGATGGCGACAGCGGACGCCGCATCATCGACCGTGAGGACGACCTCCGTGTCGTCCGTGCGCACCAGGCGCAGGGCCGGTCCCCCTCTGGTGACGACCCCAATCCCGGTGGACCGGTAGCGCAGACCCCAACCCCCCCAGCGCAGGGGTTTGACGTCGACCACCTCGGCCCGCCGGATCGTCGAGAGCGCGATGGCGAAGCGAGGGACCCCAAAGAAGGTGCCCCTCACCCACACAGCCCGGTCGTCGATGGACACGCAGAACGAGGTGAATGCCGCCGCGAGGAGGACGGTGAGGAGCAGCACGGCGGCAATCACCCACCGGATGTGCACGGCGGCCGCGGCAGCCAGGAGTCCGAGGACCGCCAGGATGACGTAGCCCAGCATCGGCGGTCGCGCCGACGAGCGCCACACGACGTTCCCCGGACGGTCGCGGTCGATCGTCTCGTCCGACGAGATCAAAGCGTGCGTCGTGGACCGCGTCGTGGCTGGAGCAAGCAGGAGAACGAGCCAGAAACCCACCGCTCCAGCGATGAGCCCGGCCACCAACCAGCTCACGGAGAACGGGGCCTCCTGGGCATCGCCCAGTCCCCGTTGCGGCAACAAGGTGGAGCAGGCCAAGCCGACGACGAACCAGGCCGAACCCGCAGGCAGCGCCCGCAGCCACCGACCGCCGGGGGCCCCCTGGGGCACGTGAGCGACCGCGATGGACAGCAGTCCCCACGATCCCACCGCGAGCAGGACCGGGGTGAGCCACACGCGGATCCCGAGGACGACGAACGAGTCGGCGCGACCTTGGGGATCCCAGTGGGTCGCCACGACCTGGGGCAGGTCGGGCCAGATCACCACGAGGAAGGCGGCCAGGGCAGTCAGCGGCAGGACGATGCCGATCCCGATCACCGCGGCCTGACTTCGAACGCCTGCAGCCACGCGCTGACCATAGCAATCTCTCAGCGTGAGGGAGTGCCGAACTCCATCACGCGCGAGGGTGCTGCTCGCCGCCGGGCCCTGCGAGTCCGGCCGCTCCCGTGGGGCACGGTGCTGCGGCCGGAAGGTCATGGTTCGCAGGGGAAAACAACCCTTGCGAACCCCCACCAAGGCGCTTCAGGCGGGAAAGTTGGGGCGGGGGGGACGTAG
>JAGOME010000041.1 GCA_017993715.1 Phycicoccus sp. | reverse complement strand
GGCGCCCCTCATCGCCGCGTCCTTGTCGGCGGTGGATGCCAGGCCGGCGGACCTGCGACACATCGTGGTGGGGACAGGCCCGGGGCCCTTCACCGGCCTGCGGGTCGGGCTGGTCACCGCCGTGACCATGGGAGCGGCCTTGGGGGTCCCGGTGTACGGCATCTGCAGTCTGGATGCGCTGGCGCACAGCGCTCTTGCCTTGCCGTCCCCTCCGCGCGAGCTGGTGGTCGCCACCGATGCCCGCCGCAAGGAGGTCTACTGGGCGCGCTACACGCTCACCCCCGGAGCGTCAGCTCGCTATGTCTCGGTGACGGCGCCGGCGGTCGAGCGCCCGGGCGAGCTGCCCCAAGACCTCGCGGACCTGCCCGTCGTGGGGAGGGGCAGCGCGCTGTACCCCGCTGTATGGGCACGCCCTCTCGACCTGAGCCCGGATGTCGACGCGGGTGTTCTGTTGTCTGTCGCCGGTCCTCGAATCGCGTCGGGCGAAGACCTGCCCGTCGTTCCCCTGTATCTGCGCCGACCCGACGCATTGACGACCGCCGAGCGGTCCGCGGGCCGGTGATCGCCATGACGGATGCGCATTCAGTCGCGGGCTTTGGTTCGGATGTCGTTGTGCGAGAGGTCAGTTGGCCGGATCTCGAGCAGCTGGTGGCTCTGGATGCAGAGTTGTTCGCCGACGATGCCTGGTCGGCGTCGACCTGGTGGGCCGAGCTGGCTGAACGACCCAAGCGCGAGTATCTCGTTATCGCCGAGGGCGCCGACGGCGTGCTCGCCTACGGCGGGGTCGACCATGGTGGGGAGATCGCCGACATCATGACCATTGCCGTCGCGCCCGCAGCCCAGGGGCGGGGCCTGAGCCGGATCATCCTCGCCGAGCTCGAGCGTCGAGCCCGCGCTCGTGGCGCCGAGCATCTGCTCCTCGAGGTGCGCGCCGACAACGAGCCCGCCGTCGCTCTCTACCTCTCCAGCGGCTGGTCGCAGCTGTCGGTCCGGCGCCGCTACTACCAGCCGGGCGATGTCGATGCGCTCATCCTGCGCAAGTCGTTCGATGTCCAGGAGGAATCGTGACCGCCTCGACCGACCCCCTCATCCTGGGGATCGAGACCTCATGCGACGAGACCGGTGTCGGCATCGTCCGGGGAGAGACGCTCCTCGCCGACGCCATCGCCAGCTCGGTGGAGGAGCAGGCGCGTTTCGGGGGAGTCGTGCCGGAGGTCGCCAGCCGCGCACACCTCGAGGCCATGGTGCCGACCATCGAACGAGCGTGCGTGACCGCAGGAGTCCAGCTGCGCGACCTGGACGGGATCGCTGTCACTTCGGGTCCGGGTCTCGCCGGTGCCCTCATGGTGGGAGTCGCCTCCGCCAAGGCACTCTCGCTCTCGCTCGGGATCCCGCTCTACGGCGTCAATCACCTGGCCTCCCACGTCGCCGTCGACATCGTCGAACACGGCCCGCTCCCCGAGCCCACTCTGGCGTTACTCGTGTCCGGAGGGCATTCATCCCTCCTCCTCGTCCCCGATGTCACCCACGACGTGCGGCCACTCGGGTCGACCTTGGATGACGCGGCGGGGGAGGCGTTCGACAAGGTGGCCCGGGTGCTGGGCCTGCCGTTCCCAGGCGGGCCGCACATCGATCGTGCGGCCCGAGACGGACAGATCACGGTCGACTTCCCGAGGGGGCTGTCCACCGGCCGCGACCTTGAGCGACACCGCTTCGACTTCTCGTTCTCGGGGCTGAAAACAGCGGTGGCTAGGTGGGTGGCGGCGCGGGAAGCGGCCGGCGAGCCGGTCCCGGTCGCGGATGTTGCGGCGTCCTTCCAGGAGGCCGTCGTCGACATCCTCACGCGCAAGGCGATCGACGCGTGTCGTGTGCACGGCGCGGACCATCTCCAGATCGGTGGCGGGGTGGCTGCCAACTCCCGCTTGCGGGCCCTGGCCCAGGAGCGGTGTGCTGCAGCGGGGATCGAGCTGCGCGTCCCGCGCCCCGGACTGTGCACCGACAACGGCGCCATGGTGGCGGCCCTCGGAGCGCAGATGATGCTCCGAGGACGCCCGCCATCGGACCTGGCCATCTCGGCGGATTCCTCGATGCCGGTCACCGAGGTCGCCGCCTCGATGACCTGATTTGGCAGCTTCGACGGCATTCTGATGTCAGTCGCTTGACGTATGGCGTCACTGTGACGTCATAATGCCGGTATGGATCTGACCCCCTTTGTCGACCGCGTCCGGACCGACCTCAACGCTCTCGCCGACACCGGCGACCCCCAGCTCAAGGCGGCGGCCGAGCGGCTGGCGCTGGCTCTCGACCCGTCGCTGCGCATGGCCCTCCTCGCGGCCCTGTCGGAGGCGGCAGCGGAGATCTCGACCCAGGTGCCCAGCGGGTCGGTCGAAGTCCGGCTGCGCAGCAGTCACCCCGAGTTCGTCGTCGACATCCCGCCGGCTCCGCGGCCGGAGACGGCGGCATTCGCCAGTCCGTCAGCGGTGGGTGAGGACGGCGACGACGCCGAGGACGGCGACGTCGTGCGCGTCACCGTCCGGGTGCCGTCCCAGGTCAAGCGGCGGGCCGAGGAGCTCGCCGGGTCCACCGGGCGCTCGCTTAACTCGTGGATCGTCACCGCGCTACGCGCCGCGACCCGCGACGAGGGCTGGGCCGTGGACCTGGCCAACCTCGTCGGCGACCTCACCCGCAACCCGCCCGGTCAGTGGGGCGGCCCCGGCCGCCCGGGCCACTCGCGGCGACCGGGTGACCCCGGCGGTCCGGGCGACACGAACTTATCCGGCTGGATCTGACCCGCAAGGAGTCCCGACATGCAGTACTCATTCGACACCACTGGTCCGCTCGTGGCCGATATCGCGATCCGCAGCGGTCGGGTCGACGTGGTCAACGGCACTGGTGCACAGGCCGAGGTCACCATCGTTGGCCACGACGACGACGAACGCGATGACATCGAGGTCTCGTTCGACGGTCGTCTGCTCCTTGTCCGGGAGCCGGAGGGCATCCTCGCCTTCTGGGGCCCCAGCCGTCCGGTCACCGTGACCGTCTCGATCCCGTCGACCAGCGAGGTCCGCGTGCACACCGGCAGCGCGACGGTCGCCGTGACGGGTACGTTCGCCCAGACCGCGCTCGACAGCGCATCCGGGGCGGTCACGCTGGACCGGATCGACGCGGCGTCTCGGGTGCGGACCGGGTCCGGCCGAATTCAGGTGAGGCGGGTGGATGCCGAGCTGGCCCTGGCAACCGGCTCCGGGGACGTGTCCGTCACGGAAATTCACGCCGCGGTGCGGATCAAGGCCGGTTCTGGTGCCACGACGATTGGCGCTGCCTACGCGGACGTGGCCATGTCGGCCGGGTCCGGTGATGTGCTCGTCGAGGTGTTGCACGAGGGAGAGTTGCGGGTCCGGACCGGGTCCGGCAACGTGTCGATCGGGGTTCCATCACGCGTGCCCGTGTGGGCCGACGTCTCGGCTCGCGGCGGCATCGCCAACCGGTTGACCCCGCGGGGGCGGCCGGCAGAGGGGGAGCCCTGCGTGCGCGTCCGTGGGGTCCTCGGCTCAGGCCGCTTGGAGCTCGCGGACGCCTGAGGGCCCGCGGACTACTGGCAGATCAGGCCGAGTTCCTGCTTGAGGGCCAACACCCGCTGCGTCGACACGGCCACGGCATTCGCGAATGCCGTGTCGGCGGCGACTCTGTCGCGGATGGCGGCGACCAAGGCCCCGGCCGACGACGTGTCACCGGTCAGAACGATATCGCCTCCGGCCGCGATGAACCGCGTCGCGCGATCGGTCACCGGAATCCCTTGCACGGCAACGGCATTGATGTCGTCCGTGATGGCGACGCCGGTGAATCCCAGGTCGGTGCGGAGCAGGCCGTTGACGATGGCCGCGGAGAACATGGCCGGGTTGTCCGGGTCGAGGTTGGGATAGACAGCGGATGAGAGCATGACGAGCTGGGCGCCCTGCGCGATACCGCTGCGGAACGGCTCAAGGTAGGGGTCGTCGGCGGTCATGACCGGGTCGACAATGCCCTGGGCGGTCAGGTCGGTGTTGCCCTGGATGCGTCCGATGCCGGGGAAGTGCTTCAGGGTCGCGGCCACCCCCGCGGCCTGGAGGCCTTGGACGAAGGCATCCGAGCCGGCCGCGGCGGACGCTGGGTCGAAGCCGTACTGGCGACCCCACTGGCCGATCGGCTCGTTGGCCTTGCCGAGCTCGGCGGGCACGGTGTCCGCAACCGGCGCCAGATCGACATTGACCCCGGCCGAGGCCAGCTCCGACCCGACCTGCGTGGCCAGAGCCGTCACCGACGCCGGGCCCTGCGTTGCCTGATCGAGGGCCGAGGGGATGGTCGTGAAACCGGTCCCCTTGAGCTGCTGGACCGCGCCACCCTCCTGATCGGCGGCCAGGAGAAGGGGAATGCCGCCCGTCGCGTCTGGGGTCGCCAGGCCCTGAAGGATCTGCGAGGTCGCGGTCACATCAGCGTGTCCGCTGCGCCAGCCGCCGAGGTAGAGCGCGTTGCCCACATGGGCGCCCTGGACGGCCGGACCGAGCGCGGCTCCCGGCGACCCGGCAGACAGGGACACCATGACGAGTTGACCGGCCTGCTGGTCCGGGGTCAGGCCCGCGGCCAACGTCTGGACACACGTGGCCGGTGCCGGGCTGGGCGTGCTGGCGCTCGGCGTGGCGCTGGCCGATGTTGCCCTCCCGCTTGGCGTCGCGGACGTCGGGGCTGCGCTCGTCCCCGTGGAGTCGCTTGAGCAGGCTGTGGTCCCCATGACCAGAGCGGCCACCACGACGGCCAGGGTCGTGCGGCGCCGTGGGCGCAGGACTGTCGACGTGGTGGGCACCCCTGCACGCTACGGGAGTCCCGTGGCGAGGACACAATGGGGCAATGTCCTCCCCAGAACCCGCGATCGACGCCGGACAGCGCACCCCGATTCCTGTCGTCCTCGACGTCGACACCGGTGTCGACGATGCGTGCGCCCTCATGTTTGCGGCGCGGCATTCGGGTCTGGAACTACGCGGGGTCACCTGCGTCGGGGGCAACGCGCCGCTGTCCGACGTCGTGCGCAACACGCTGGCCGTTTTGGAGGCCGCGGGGCGCACTGATGTCCCCGTGGGGATAGGCGCTCACCGGCCCCTCCTGGAACGACCTGTCGACGCCCGCCACGTGCACGGCGCGGACGGGCTCGGCGGACTCGGGCGGACACCGGTCACCGCATCGCCCGACCCGCGTGGCGCGGTCACCCTGCTGCGGGATCTTGCCCTCGCCGGGGCCGACGCCGACGCACCGATCACCCTCGTCCCGCTCGCGCCCCTGACGAACATCGCCCTGTTTGCTCGCACCCATCCTGAGGCCTTCGCGGCGCTGGGGCGGATCGTCTTCATGGGTGGCGGGGCCATGGTGAGCAACGCGACGGCTGCGGCCGAGTTCAACGTCTTCCACGACCCGGAGGCGTGCGCCATCGTGCTGGACGCCTGTGTGGAACACGACGTTCCCGTGACCATGTACGGCCTGGACGTCTTCTACGAGCCGTCGGTCACCCTCGACGATGCCCGGCGGCTGCGGGACCTCGGCACCCCCATGACGACGCTCGCGGGCGACCTCATCGACTTCATCTGCCGCCGGTTCGGTGCCACGGCATCGACGATCGGGGATGCCGGCGCCGTCGCCCTCCTCGTGGACCCCGAGGCCGTGCATCTCGAACGCCTTCCGGTCCGGGTGGAGTTGAGCGGCACCTGGACTCGTGGCCGCACCGTCGTGGACACCCGCGACTGGGTCGGCGACATGGAACACGACCCGCACGGTCCCGCGAGGGCTCTCGTCGACGTGGCCCTGCGGGCCGACGGGCCGCGCCTGGCGCGACTGTGGCTCGACACCATCGAGGCTCCGGCATGAGCCGCGTTGTGGTGTTGGGGTCGATGAATGTTGATCTCGTCACCCGGGTCGATCAGCATCCCGCGCCTGGCGAAACGGTTCTGGGAGAGGGACTCGAGCGCTACGCCGGCGGCAAGGGCGCCAACCAAGCGGTGGCGGCCGCCGCCGCCGGGGCCGACGTGGTGTTCATCGGAGCGATCGGCAGCGATGAAGCGGGACAGGCATATCTGGATCGACTCGGGGGGCTCGGCATCGATGTCGGACGGGTGCAGGTCGTCGACGGACCCTCCGGCCATGCCCTCATCGCTGTCGCGGACAACGGTGAGAACTCCATCATCGTCGTCCCCGGGGCCAACGCTGCGGTTCGCGAGGCGGCCCTGCAGTCGCTCGGCGACATCGGCCCCGGTGACGTGCTGCTCTGCCAGCTCGAGATCCCGCTGGCGACGGTCAGTGCAGCCGCCCGGCACGCCTCCCACCGTGGTGCCCGAGTCCTCATCAACGCCGCTCCGTACGCATCGCTGCCCGCCGACGTGATCGCGCTGGCCGACCCCCTCATCGCCAACGAACACGAGGCCGCGGCGTTGGCCGAGTCCGGGGCCGTGCCCCGCTCGCTGCTCGTCACCGTTGGCGCGAGTGGTGCCTCATGGGATGGCGCAACCTACCCCGCTCGGGCCGTGCCGGCGGCCGACATCGTGGATACGACCGGCGCGGGAGACGCGTTCTGTGGCGCTCTCGCGGCGGCGCTGGCGGCGGATGTCGACCGGGAGGCTGCGATGTCCGCAGCGCTCGCCGCCGGCGCAGCAGCGGTCCAACACCACGGGGCCCAACCCAACCCCGTCCTGTGAGGGGCGCGGCGGCATTCCAGCCTTGCGATGGCGAACCCCCACGTGCTGGGCCGCCATCTCGACGCTGCCGTGGTCAGGGCTGGGGTGGGCCGCTGGTGCCCGCGGGTGGCGGGGCCTGGCCAGGTGCGGTCCCCGGAGGGGGTGGATAGCCGGACGGCTGGGCACCCGGCGGTGGGTAACCAGGTGCCTGCTGTCCTGGCGCGGGCTGGTGGCCCGGTCCCTGCTGTCCGGGGGCCGAATAACTGGGCGACTGCTGTCCCGGAGTTGGGTAGCCGGATTGGGGGTAGGCAGGAGGCTGCTGTCCGGGGGCCGGATAGCCCGGTGCCTGCTGGCCCGGCGCCGCATAGCCGCCGGGCGGCGGAGCCTGTGGGTAGCCCTGCCCCGGCTGGCCGGGATAGCCCTGGCTGCTTGGCTGGCCCCAAGGCCCCGGGGCTCCGGCGTGAACCGGTTGGGTGGCGCCCTGCGGCATCGAGCGTGGAGCGTGCGACTTCTTGCGGTTGCGCAGGACGAGGAAGACTCCCCCTCCGATCAGCAGCAGGAGCAGGAGCCCACCGCCGCCGATCCCACCCCAGACCAGCATGGACGTGGGGGTCTCGTCCTTACCCTGGTCAATGGCCGTCTGGGTGTTGGCGATGAACTCGTTGACGTAGGGGTGCTCGGGGTACAGGGCCTTGACCCGCTGGAACTCCGGCATCGCGCGCTCGTAGTACTTGCGGTCGTAGTCGCGCAGGGCCTGGGTGTAGGCAGTGGTTGTCTCGCTCGGCGCGGGGGTGATGTTGTTCTCGTTGAGCATCTGACGCACCACGCTGATCGGGATGACGAACTCCTGGCCCTCCAGCGCGACCCCGCCGTCATCGACGGCCGCGGCGACGAGAATGCCGATGACGTCGCCCTGGTCATCCAGGACCGGCCCGCCGGAGTTGCCGGGGCTCGCCGGGGCCTGGGTCTGGAAGATGGGCACGCCGCCCGCCGTCTCCTTGATCGCGGTCAGTGGGCCCTGGGTGATGGTCGGCTGGACCTCGGAGTCTGCGGACATCCCCGACGAGAACGTCGAGGCCGCCGGATAGCCGGCAACGTGCAGCGTCGAGCCCTCGGAGACGTCGGAGTCCTGGCCCAAGGGGAGCGTGGGGATGCGGTTGGCTCCGTCAAGCTTGAGCAACGCGACATCCTTGCCCGGGTAGGCCTCGCCCACGCTGATGACCTCGACTGGCTGGCCGCGCATCGTCTTGTCGATGCCGGCCACAGCGACACCCACCTGGGCCGTGACGCTGGTCTGGATGTCGCCGATCGTGGCGTAGTGGGCATACCAGGTGAACATGGCATCGGCCCAGTCATCGAGATTCTGCTGGGAGAACGTCCCCTCGGACGCAGCGATGTCAATCTCCTGCTGCACGATGTCGACCAAACCCGAGCGCGCAAACTCGTAGGTCAGCTCCTCGGTGCCCGGGTCGACAACATGGGCGGCGGTGACGAGATAGCCGTCGGGGTTGACAACGAAACCCGTGCCAAAGCCGCTCAGGGCCACATCCACCGTCTGGGTCGTGTCCGCCGGGAGGAAGTAGCGGAAGGGGTCCTTGACGATCTCGGCGACCATCGCGTCCAGCACCTCCGGATCGGAGATACCGATGCTTCCCGACAGCGCCTGCAGGGTCAGCCGTTCGATGAGGGCCTGGAATGCGGCCTCGTCCAAGGTGGCGTCGGGGACCGAAATCGTCGACGTCCAGTCGACCTGCACGAGCTGGATCCCGGGATATGTCTGGGCGGCCAAGATGGCGGGGGATGGCGTGGCGGTTTCCGAGGCCACAGCGGTCGTCGGCGCGAGCAACGAGGCCAGAACGGCCAGCGTGATCGCGAATGCCGTGATGACTCGGCGCGCTCCGCGCGCCTCCACATGCGTCCCAGACGCCGACTGCAAGCGCGACATGGCCGCCACCTTCCCCCGGGACCACCCCCGCGGTGGTCTCCGAAGGCACCATAGCCGAGCCCACGGACCTGGCGCCCCCCGGATCTGGGGCAGTGAGATGTGCTTGACCCGGTCAAGGTCCGAGCATCGGCGGCGACAGGAGAGGATGGGCCGGGAATCGGGTGGGGACGGGTGATCAGGCGGGGTCGACGACCAGGGCGACCTGGCCACCGGCCACGCGGGTCAGCACGACGGTCGCCTGGGCGCCGGAGCCGGCACCGCGCCCGATCTTGAGCTGGCTGCGCAGGTGGTCGTCGTCTAAGCGCACACCTCTCTTCTTGATGGTCACGCCGGTGACACCGCGCTCGCGCAACCACGTGCGCAGGGTGGGCACGTGCAGGGGGAGTACCTCGTGGACCGCGAACCGGCGGGCGAAGGCCAGGTCCACGTCGCGATCGGCGATCACGTAGCCCAGCCCGGCATCGACCTCGCGCCCGTCCACGGCGGCCGTGACTGCGCCGGTCAGACCGGCCTGCAGCAACGCCCGATCCGGCTCATACAGCCAGGCGCCGATGTCGGTGGTTCCCCGAGCCTGCGGCACGTGTTCTTCGGCCATCGACTCGTCGACTTCGACAGGATGTCCGGTGTGCGAGAGGAGCCGGGCGGTGCGACCCAGGGTCCGGGCCAGCGGTCCCCACCAGATCGCACACTCGACGACGTCGCCGTTCCACGAGGTCCACTGGGCCTCGGTGCCGAGCGGGATGTGGTCATGCGGGAACGAGGGGCTGAGCTTGACTCCGGTCGCCGGGACGGAGGTGGCCAACTCCACGACCGTGCTCCACGTCGGCGACATGCCGTCGAGGCTGAAGGTCCGTCGGGTGCGGCCCTGCGGATCTGTGACGCCGGGCAATCGGCGGGCGGGGTCCAGCCACACGCCAACGCGGTCTCGCAGGGCATCAACCGGCGCGACAAAGTCCTCGGCCCGCCCCACCCTCGCGCGCGAGTCAGGCCAGGGGCGCAGGTTGGCATCGGCGACCGCCGCCGTGACCGGGTCGATGTCCACGGCGGCCACGGTCACGCCGAGGACCGAGAGGGTGAGCGCGTCGGCCCCGATCCCGCACCCGAGGTCGTGCACGGTGGCCAGGGAGGCGGCTGCATACCGGCGTGCGTGGGTCGTCGCGACCTCGAGTCGGGTGGCCTGCTCGAGCCCGTCGGACGTGAGGAGCAGATCGGCAGCGAACTCGCCGAACTTCGCGACCGCCCGGGCCCGCAGCCGCTGTTGGGTGAGCAGGGCAGCGACGAGCTCTGCGGGGACCCCTTGGTCGCGTAGGCGGGTCGACTGAGCGAAGACAGCCCCCGCGTCATAGGGCGGGAGCGCGGCGAGCAACTCGCGGCCCCAGGGGCTGGCGAGTGAGCGCACAGTGCCGACGTCCATCAGGGGGCACAGCCTTCCACCTCGCCAGGAATTGGCACTCAAGTTGACCGAGTGCCAGCGACAAACCTACATTGGTGGCATTGGCACTCGCCCTGGGTGAGTGCCAGCGCCTCGGCCGACGACGACCCCCGCGACGGCGTCCGAAATCCGCGGCGCACCGTAGTCCACTAGTCCACGCAGACACTTTCACGAAGGACACTCATGTCGGTTTCCATCAAGCCGCTCGAGGACCGGATCGTCATCAAGAGCCTCGAGGCCGAGCAGACGACCGCGTCCGGTCTGGTCATCCCCGACACCGCCAAGGAGAAGCCCCAGGAGGGCGAGGTCCTAGCGGTTGGCCCCGGTCGTATCGACGACAAGGGCAACCGGGTTCCGCTCGACGTCAACGTCGGCGACCGGGTCATCTACAGCAAGTACGGCGGCACCGAGATCAAGCACGGTGGCCAGGAGTACCTCATCCTCTCCGCCCGCGACGTGCTCGCGATCGTCGGCTGACGATCACTTTCCCGAATGCCGTGAGCGCGCCTTAGGTGTGACCCTCGCCTGAGGTTCCACGTAAGGCGCGCTCGCGCATGACCGCACCGTCCGGCATTCGCCGGGATTTCCGCCACTGTGCCGGGCGGTACGCAGACCACTGGCACCACCACGAAGGACATTCATGGCCAAGGAATTGGAGTTCAACGACTCCGCCCGTAAGTCGCTGGAGCGAGGCGTCGACGCCCTCGCCAACGCGGTCAAGGTGACGCTCGGCCCCAAGGGCCGCAACGTCGTCATCGACAAGAAGTGGGGCGCTCCCACGATCACCAACGACGGTGTGACCATCGCCAAGGAGATCGAGCTCGAGGACGCCTACGAAAACCTCGGCGCTCAGCTTGCTAAGGAGGTCGCGACCAAGACCAACGACGTCGCCGGTGACGGCACGACGACCGCCACGGTCCTCGCGCAGGCCATGGTCAAGGAGGGTCTGCGCAACGTTGCCGCGGGCGCCGCCCCGTCCGGCCTCAAGCGCGGCATGGACAAGGCCGTCGACGCGGTCTCCGCCAAGCTCCTCGACACCGCTCGCGAGGTCGAGGGCAAGGACGAGATCGCCTCGGTTGCCAGCCTGTCCGCTCAGGACCCCGCGATCGGCGCCACCATCGCCGACGCCTTTGACAAGGTCGGCAAGGACGGCGTCATCACCGTCGAGGAGTCCTCGACGACGGCCACCGAGCTTGAGTTCACCGAGGGCATGCAGTTCGACAAGGGCTACATCTCGGCGTACTTCATCTCCGACGCCGAGCGGATGGAGGCCGTCCTTGAGGACCCCTACATCCTGATCAACCAGGGCAAGATCTCGGCCATCGCCGACGTTCTCCCGGTGCTGGAGAAGGTCGTCCAGACCGGCAAGCCGCTGCTCATCATCGCCGAGGACGTCGACGGCGAAGCCCTCTCGACCCTGGTGGTCAACAAGATCCGCGGCACGTTCAACGTCGTCGCCGTCAAGGCCCCCGGCTTTGGTGACCGCCGCAAGGCGATGCTGCAGGACATGGCGACCCTCACCGGTGGTCAGGTCATCGCCGAAGAGGTCGGCCTCAAGCTCGACCAGGCGGGTCTCGACCTGCTCGGTCAGGCTCGCCGCGTTGTCGTCACCAAGGACAACACGACGATCATCGACGGCTCGGGTTCGCACGACGAGGTCCAGGCCCGCGTGGCCCAGATCAAGGCCGAGATCGACAAGACCGACTCCGACTGGGACCGCGAGAAGCTCCAGGAGCGCCTGGCCAAGCTCGCCGGCGGCGTCTGCGTCATCAAGGTCGGCGCGCACACCGAGGTTGAGCTCAAGGAAAAGAAGCACCGCATCGAGGACGCCATCAGCGCGACCCGCGCGGCCATCGAGGAGGGCATCGTCGCCGGCGGCGGCTCGGCCCTCATCCAGGCCGTCAAGGTCATCGACGACCTCGACCTCGAGGGTGACGAGCTCGTCGGCGCCCGCATCGTGCAGAAGGCCGCGGCCGAGCCGCTGCGCTGGATCGCCGAGAACGCGGGTCTGCAGGGCTACGTCGCGGTCGCCAAGGTCCAGGAGCTCGCCGTGGGCATGGGCCTGAATGCCGCCACCGGCGAGTACGAGGACCTGGTCAAGGCCGGCGTCATCGACCCGGTCAAGGTGACCCGGTCCGCGCTGCGCAACGCCGAGTCCATCGCCTCGATGGTCTTGACGACCGACACCCTCGTGGTGGAGAAGAAGGAAGACGAGCCGGCCGCCGCCGGTGGTCAGGGTCACGGCCACGGCCACTGATCCCGCGCTCGTCCCGCCGGGTTCTCCGGCACCGCGAATGCCGCCCGCTCACCTGTGAGCGGGCGGCATTCGCGCGTCCGGCCCCGCGGGTTGTTCACGTGCGCGGGTGCTATAGCCGGCGCGGGCGTGAAGTTTCCGCGGGGGCCGCGGGTTGTTCACGTGCGCGGGTGTTATAGCCGGCGCTCGAGTGAAGTTTCCGCGGGGGCCGCGGGTTGTTCACGTGCGCGGGTGTTATAGCCGGCGCGGGCGTGAAGTTTCCGCGGGGCAGTACAACTAGCGGTGCTGGTCGGCAATGGCCTGGAGTTGGGCGACGTAGGCCGGCCAGTCGATCTCGTCGTCCGGGGGCAGATTGCTCATCCCGTCGCGCAGCCCGACCGCCCCGTCGAGCTGCTCGCGCAGGATGTCGACGTGACCGGCGTGCCGGTTCCATTCGGCGATCAGGTGGATCAGGATCTGGCCGACGGTCACCGTGTTGCGCTCTTGAGGCCACCAGGGCACCGTGCCGGTCGCGTCCAGGGTCAGTGCCGCCAGAGTCGCGTCCCCATGAGCCCGCACGCGCTCTGCGAGTCCGATGATGTCGGCGGTCGACTCCTGGGCCGTGGCGTACATGTCGATGTTGACCGGGTCGTCGTCGGCGTAGCCGGCCAGCGCCTCGGGAAAGGGCCGGGCGAACGTGACACCCAGGTAGCCGGCCTCAACAATGGCTAGGTGTTTGTAGATCCCGAGCAGGTTGCTGCCGGTCGGGGTGAGCGGTCGACGCAGGTCGGTGTCGCTGACGCCCTCGAGCTTCCAGCGGACGGCGTCCCGCGCCAGGTCCAGGTAGCGCACGAGAGGGCCCTTGAGAGGGTCACTGACGGGGGTGATGGGCTCGCTCATGTCCCGAGTCAACCAGCCGAGGCCGCGGACCGCGTCAGCCGCGAGTCACCCGCAGGACAGGGCCGTCGGCCAACTCGACAGTGTCGCCGGGATGCAGCTGGCGTCCTCGCCGGGTCTCGGCCTCGCCGTTGACGATGACGAGGCCGTCGGCGACCGTCTCGCGGGCCTGCGCGCCGTCATCGACTACTCCAGCGAGTTTGAGGAACTGGCCGAGGCGAATCATGTCGTCGCGGATCTCGACGTCCTCCGGATGCGGCATACGCGCCAGCGTAGTGGGCCAGCCCGCAGTGCCGACGGCAGTGTGTGAGGACCGCAGGTGCAGGGGGAGCGCTCGGGTCGCGCCAGTATTTGAAGGTGTCCGCCTGTGAGGACCACAGGTGCAGGGGGAGCACAGTCCACCCCGGGAGGCGAGAACTCGCCTCCCGGGGTGGAAGTCACCGCGTCGATCGGCCCCTGTTGATCGTGTCTGCGGTGGTCACGGAATGCCGCGCCTCAAACGGCGATCCCGGAGTCCATAGTGCGGCGGGTGTAGAGGGCCTCTCGTTCGTCCTCGCTCAGCCCGCCCCAAACCCCATAGGGTTCGCGGACGGCCAGGGCGTGGGCGCGACAGGCCTCGACAACAGGACAGTCGGAGCAGATGCGTTTGGCACCGGCATCCCGGTTTCGACGGCGAGATCCTCGCTCGCCTTCGGGGTGAAAGAACAATTCAGGGGACAAGCCTCGGCAGGCTCCCTCGATCTGCCAGTCCCAATGATCTGTGAGCGGGCCTGGCAGCCGGGTGATTTCGGCCACTGTTACTCCTTGCGACGTAAGGGGAGTTGGGCAGCAACTCCCGCGGGTGGCGCAACACCCACGTTAGGAACCCGGTGGCCCCAATGGGGCAAGGCCTGAGTAATGACTTCGCAAAACCTCAGGCTTCCCGTACGTCACACGTTTCCGCACACGTGAGGAAGACGTTTACGCAGACCGGCGGGGCCGCTCGGCCGGGGTCGGCGGGCGGCTCGCATGACGTCAACGGCACCGTAGAATTGCCCAATGAGTGTGAGCGTGCACGTGACCCGTGACCTCGATGACCTCGCCGGTGCGACCCGACCGGAGCCTTCGACCGAGCCGCGCGCTGCGGACCTCGAGGTCGATCGGCCGCTCGTGACCGAATTGGGCTTGACCTATGACGACGTCCTGCTCCTCCCGGGCGAGACGGACGTGGTGCCCAGTGAGGTCGACACGACGACCCGGCTGACGCGCAACCTCACGTTGAGCGTCCCGCTGGTCTCGGCGGCCATGGACACGGTCACCGAGTCGCGGATGGCGATCGCCATGGCGCGGATCGGCGGCATCGGCATCCTGCACCGCAACCTGTCCATCGACGACCAGGCGTATCAGGTCGACCTGGTCAAGCGCACTCAGACCGGGATGATCTCCAACCCGGTGACCATCGGCCCGGACGCCACCCTCGAGGATCTCGACGAGACCTGTGGCCGCTACCGCGTCTCCGGCCTGCCGGTCGTCGCTCCCGATCAGACCCTGCTCGGCATCGTCACCAACCGCGACCTGCGCTTCACCCCGGTCGCGCAGTGGGCCACGACGCTCGTGCGCGATGTGATGACGCCGATGCCGCTGATCACCGGCGGGGTGGGCATCAGCCATGACGAGGCGACGATGCTCCTGCGCCAGCACAAGCGCGAGCGCCTGCCGCTCGTGGACGAGCGCGGCAGACTCGCCGGGCTGATCACCGTCAAGGACTTCGTGAAGTCCGAGCAGTTCCCCAATGCGTCCAAGGACGCCGACGGGCGGCTGCTCGTCGGAGCGGCCATCGGCTTCTTCGGCGATGCCTGGGAGCGTGCCACCCGCCTCGTCGAGGCCGGCGTCGACGTCCTCGTGGCGGACACCGCCAACGGGCACGCCAGGCTGCTGCTTGACATGGTCCGTCGCCTCAAGTCGGATCCCGCGACGGCGCACGTCCAGGTCATCGGGGGCAATATCGCGACCCGCGCAGGAGCCCAGGCCCTGATCGACGCCGGTGTCGACGGCGTCAAGGTCGGGGTCGGGCCTGGCTCGATCTGCACCACGCGCGTGGTCGCCGGGGTCGGCGTGCCCCAGATCACCGCGATCCACAACGCCGCCAAGGCGTGCCGCCCGGCGGGCGTCCCCCTCATCGGTGACGGTGGCCTGCAGTACTCCGGTGACATCGCCAAGGCCCTGGTTGCCGGGGCCGACACCGTCATGATCGGCGGCCTGCTCGCGGGTTCCGAGGAGAGCCCCGGCGAGCTCGTGCTGATCAATGGCAAGCAGTTCAAGGCCTACCGCGGCATGGGGTCGCTCGGCGCCATGGCCTCGCGCGGCAAGAAGTCTTACTCCAAGGACCGCTACTTCCAGGCCGACGTCTCCAGCGACGACAAGATCGTCCCCGAGGGCATCGAGGGCCAGGTCGCCTATCGCGGTCCGGTCGGCGCCGTCACCCATCAGCTCATCGGCGGCCTGCACCAGTCCATGTTCTACGTCGGTGCGCCGACGGTGGCCGAGCTCAAGGCGCGCGGTCAGTTCGTCCGGATCACCAGCGCGGGCCTCAAGGAGAGCCACCCGCACGACGTCACCGGCATCGTCGACGCCCCTAACTACTCCTCGCGCTGAGCAGGGGCCGCCAGGTCTATCCACGCCGTCGCGGCGACGCCACCGTCGCTCGTGCGATCCACCGTGGTCGCCTGGAGCATCGCGTGCACGATCGCCCGGGTCAGGCAATCGGCGGCGGCGGTCTGGAGCAGCATCAGGTCGATTGGATCGGGGGCAGATCGGGCGCCGGTCGCGAGGGCGAAGATCGTGTCACCGTCGAATGCCGTGTGCACCGGCGAGAGGGCCCGGGCCATGCCGTCGTGGGCCACGCCGGCGAGTTTCTGACAGCCGGCCTTGTCCAACGTGGCATCGGTGGCGACGATGGCGATCGTGGTCGCCGTCCCAGCGCGGATCTCGGCCAGCCGGTCGGCCTGCTCCTGCCAGTGGGCGGCCAGCCGCGCCGGATCGACACTCGGGAGCTCTGCGAACTCGTCCGCGATCCCCAGCCCGGCCCCGAGGAGCCGGCCGTCCAGGGCGATGGCCGAGCCCACGGCATTCACCGCGACGATGGCTCCTACGGTGAGACCGCTCGGCAGGACCACGCTGGCCGTCCCGATGCCGCCCTTGAGCCCGCCGGTGACGGCGCCGGTCCCGGCTCCCACGTTGCCCTGACCGACCGGACCGGAGGCCGCGGCGGCATAGGCGTCCGCGCCGAGCTCGGCGCTTGGCGTGTGCGAGAACTCGCCGCCGCGGCCAAGGTCGAACAGGACGGCGGCCGGGGCGATGGGCACGACCTGGCCGGGCTCTGGACCAACCGGCCATCCCTGGCCGGCGGCATACAGCGCCCGGACCACCCCATCGGCGGTGGCCAACCCGAAGGCCGAACCGCCGGTGAGGACCACGGCGTCGACGCGATCGACCGTGTTGCGCGGGTCGAGCAGGTCGGTCTCGCGGGTGCCCGGCCCGCCACCACGCACGTCGACGCCGGCGACGGTCCCGTCGGGCGGGACCACCACGGTGACGCCGGTGAGCCAGCCCGGCTCATCGCGGTTGGCGTGACCGACGCGAATGCCGTCGACGTCGGTGATGGCGTTGTGCGCTCCGATGCCCATGGCCTCGAGAGTAGAGAACACCCCGGTCCGCACAGTCGGCGGAACGGGGTGTTCTTGGTGATCGGTACGGACGGACCGGATCAGGGCAGGAGGACCGGTGCGGCGCTGTGGCCGTCACCCTCGTCGTCGAGCAGGTGGCTCTCCTCCCGTTTGCGGGGCAGGAACAGTGCGGGGATGAGGGTCAGGGCGATCAGGCCAAAGGCGACCGTGAAGGTGTGGGCGAAGACCAACCCCATCGCGTCCCGAACCGCCGTTTGCAGGGCCTGCGCGGCGGCCTCGGCGTTTTGACCGAACGGCCCCATGATCTCGGCCACCTTGGGATAGTCGGCCAGAAGGGCAGCCATGGCGCCGGGGTCGGTGATCTTGGCGGCGGCCTCGCCGAACCCGCGGGCCTGGCTGATCAGGGCGCTGTTGTTCAGGCCGTTGGTCAGGACCACCGACATGATGGCCACGCCGATGGACGAGGCGACCTGTTGGGTGATGTTGAGCAAGGTCGTCCCACGGGCGACCTGATGCGCGGTGAGGGTCTTGATGGCCGAGGTCATCAGCGGCATCATCGTCATCCCCATGCCCAGACCCATGACGAACAGGGTCGGGATGAGGTGGCCCCAGTACGAGCTGTGCCCGTCGATCCGGGTCAGCGAGAACATCCCGCCGGTGATCGTCAGCAGGCCGAAAGGCACGATCCGGCCGACCGGGTACTTGTCCGACAACGCCCCGGCGAGCGGCATGGTGAGCATCGCGCCCAGGCCCTGAGGGGCCACGAGGAGCCCCGCGTGCAGGGCCGACTCGCCGCGGACTTGCTGGAAATAGGTCGGGATGAGGAGCAGGCCACCGAAGAACGCCAACGCGAACAAGAACATGGTGAGCACCGAGATGGTGAGGTTCCGGTTCTTGAACAGGCGGAAGTCCAACAGCGGGTGGGCCGGCTTGAAGCTGTAGAAGACGAACGCGATCATCATCGCCAGACCGACAGTGGCCGGGACCCCGACCTTGGCGCTGTAGAAGGTGCCTTCACCGGGGATCGACGAGATGCCGTAGAGGAACAGCGCCAGTCCGGGGCTCATGAGGAGCATGCCGATGAGGTCAAAACTCTCGGTCGGCTCGGGACGGTCCTGGGGCAGGGCCCAGGCGGCATACATAAGAGCGGCGAGGCCGAGCGGCAGGTTGATCAGGAAGATCCAGTGCCAGGACACGGCGTCGATGAGGTATCCGCCGAGGATCGGGCCAAGGATGGGGCCGAGCAGCATGGGAATGCCGAGGATCGCCATGAGGCGACCCATCCGGTTTGGGCCGGCGGCGCGCGTCATGATCGTCATGCCGAGCGGCATGAGCAGGCCGCCGCCGAGGCCCTGCAGGACCCGGAAGGCGATGAGCAGCTCGATGGAGCTCGCCGCGGCGCAGAGCACCGAGCCCGCGGTGAAGAAGGCCAGCGCCATCATGTAGAGGCGCTTGGTGCCGAAGCGGTCGGCGGCCCACCCGGTGAGCGGGATGACCGTGGCCAGGGCCAGGGTGTACGCAGTGACCGTCCAGGCGACGGTCGAGTACGGCAGTGGGTCGGAGGCGCCGGTGAAGGTCGTCTGCAGTGACGGCAGTGCCACGTTGACCACGGTGATGTCGAGGATCGACATGATCGAACCGAGGACGACGACGCCAGCCACCTTGAGGACGGCGGCGTCGATCTTCTCCGGATACTCGATCTGAGCAGGAGCGGACAAGGGAGATCTCCCAAAGGGTCGTGGGGTGGGGCCGGTCGGCCGGGAGGCGGCGGGTGAGGCCGGGCGGTTGCACCAGTGTCGGGCGGCATTGCGGACCCCGGGGCAAACAAGTTGCGGTGCTCAAGTATGCCGCCGTGCCCGCATTCCGAGAAATCTCTGTTGCTGGGCGGGCCCCGCAGGCGGGTTGGCCTCTCAGGCGTCCTGGCTGATCGCGGCGAGGGTCGCGCTCACGCCGGTGCGGCGGGCCGAGTGTGCTGAGCTCAACAGGGCCACGTCGGCGAGTTTGAGGACGTGCTCGCCTGCGTGAGCCAGCGCCTGTTCCCAGGCGTCGTCCGTGCTCAGGGCGCCGGGATCGATCGGGGGACGGGGATCGCGGGGGCGGTAGGCCGCGAACACCGCCGCCGTCGCGGCCCATGCGGCGTCGACGCTGGGCCGAGCCAGAGCCGGCGAGAGTGAGGGCAGGACCCGGGCCACCGCCGCCGGTGCCGTCACCGCGTGGACGAGCATCGTGGGCTGGCCGTGCGCCTGCACCGCGTAGGCCGCCAGTGCCGCGTCGACCACTGCGGTCAGGGTGGCAGCCGGGTCCGGGCCCGGATCCAGGGCGGCTTGCGCGGCCGCCCACCCAGGGGTGTCGGGAAGTTGGGCCAACCGATCGCGAATGCCGCCGCGGGGGTCGGGCACGCCCGGAATGCCGTCCAGCGCCGCCCCCGCCTGGCGGGACCCGGTGGCCGGCGTGACAGGGACCGGCTGCCAGCGGGCCGCCCAGTAGGCCAAGGCATGGGCCAACTCGGACAGGCGCGGTGCCGTGACCTCCTCGCGCAAGGCCTGGACGACGTGGCCGACCCGGATGACTGCGTGAGTGGCCCCCGCGGCGATCCCTGGCAGCAGCCGAGGCCACCAGATCCCCAGGGTGTCCTGCCATGGGCGCTCGCCCATCTCGGTGAGCAGGAAGTCGAGCCAATCGCCGGATCGACGGGGGTCACCCAGCGCGTCCGGCCACGTCTGGGTCGTGAGGGGATCCAGGCCGCGGGGACGCTCGTCGAGGCGGGCGGCATACCGGTCGGTCCAGGCATGGACGCGCGCGCCGGCGCCGCGTCGACTCAGGACTTCCACCACCATCGGGCCATGGTTGGAGGGCCAGCCGTCGAACTCCGGCCCGGTGGTATGCAGGCGTTCGAGAGCCTCGTCGTACGACCCGTCTCGGTCAGCAGCCGCGGTGATGGGTGCTCCAGGACCGGAATTCACGATCGCCGGGCTATCGGGAATGCCGAGGGGATTGCGACACGGTCATCACGTCTGGGCCGCCGTGGGGCTGGGCGTCGGACGAGGCGGGTGTGCGCGTCCGTCGGATGAGGTCGATCAGCGCGGCCACCATGACGATCTCGGTGGCGACCATGGCCGCGAGCCACCATGGATGGTCCCTTACAGTCGGCAGGTTGTCCCACCACCCGATGAGCAGGGCCACCTGGATGAGCAGCCAGCCGATCACCTGACGAATGAGGGTCTGTCGCGTCATGCCTCCCCCTCCTCGCTTCCCACCATACGGACCCGAGTCTTCTGCGCCCAGAGTTGCGGCCGCCGCGCCGACACCCCGCGCCGATAGGGTGGCCCGGTGAACGAGATCGAGATCGGCCGCGGCAAGCGCGGCCGCCGCGCCTACTCCCTCGACGACGTGGCCGTCGTCCCCTCCCGGCGCACACGCGATCCCGAAGACGTCTCGATCTCGTGGCAGATCGATGCCTACCACTTCGACGTACCCGTCATGGGTGCTCCAATGGACTCGGTGATGTCGCCCCAGACGGCGATCACGCTGGGTCGGCTCGGTGGCCTGCCCGTCCTGGACCTCGAGGGGCTGTGGACGCGCTACGAGGACCCCACGCCGCTGCTCGAGGAGATCGCCGGGCTGTCCAAGGGACAGGCGACCCGCCGCATGCAGGAGATCTACCGAGCCGAGATCCAGCCCGAGCTCATCGTCGAGCGACTGCGCGAGATCCGGGCCGCGGGCGTCACCGTGGCCGGCGCGCTCACACCGCAGCGCACGCAGCAGTTCTGGAAGGTCGTCGTCGATGCTGGCGTGGACCTCTTCGTCATCCGCGGCACGACCGTGTCTGCCGAGCACGTGTCCGGGCGCGCTGAGCCGCTGAACCTCAAGCGGTTCATCTATGAGCTCGATGTCCCGGTCATCGTCGGTGGTGCGGCCACCTACACGGCCTCCCTGCATCTCATGCGCACCGGGGCGGCCGGCGTCCTCGTTGGCTTCGGCGGGGGAGCGGCCCACACGACGTGGCGCACCCTCGGCATTCACGCCCCGATGGCCTCGGCCATCGCCGACGTCGCCGCGGCCCGCCGCGACTACCTCGACGAGTCCGGGGGCCGTTACGTCCATGTCATTGCCGACGGCGGGGTCGGGACGAGCGGTGACATCGTCAAGGCCATCGCCTGTGGCGCCGACGCCGTCATGCTCGGCGCCGCCCTCGCCCGCACGGTGGAGTCGCCCGGACAGGGCTACCACTGGGGACCCGAGGCCCATCACGCCGAGCTCCCTCGCGGAGAGCGGGTCAAGGTCGCCCGGGTCGGCACCATGGACGAGGTGCTCTTCGGCCCGGGTCGGCACGCCGACGGCCGGACCAACCTCATGGGCGCGCTGCGGCGGGCGATGGCGACCACGGGATACCTCGACGTCAAGGCCTTCCAGCGCGTCGAGGTCGTCGTCGCGCCCTACGAAGGGTCCTAGCCCGGCTCCGACAGTCGCGCGGGCAGCCTCGCGGATCGCGGCCAACGAGCGGGTCAGCAGACGGTGCGCCGGAACGATGTGCCCAGACCCGGGCCGAAGTTACTCTTCAGTTCATGATGGACATCGCTGCCGGTTCGGCCATCGATTCGACCTCCACCTGGGGGGTGGATCAGGATCTCGTGCATCGGCTCACCGCGCTGGTGGTCGCGGGTCCGGACTGCGCCCGTGAGCGGACCCACACACCGCTGACCGGCGAGCCACTGGCGGATCTGCCGGTGAGCACGGCCCAGGATGTCGCGGCGGCCATCGAGCGGAGCCGGGCGGTGCAGGCGCAGTGGGCGCAGGTGCCGCTGCGGGAGCGCGGGGCCATCCTGCTGCGCTTCCACGATCTCGTCCTGCGCCACCAGCGCGAGCTGCTCGACCTGGTCCAGCTGGAGTCGGGCAAGGCCCGCCGCAGTGCCTTCGAGGAGGTCGCCGACTGCGCCCTGGTCGCCCGCCACTACGCCCGGGCGTCCGCGGGCTACCTGCGGGACCGGCGCGCCTTCGGAGCGTTCTCGGTGCTTACCCAGTCCGTGGAGAGCCGCCGCCCCAAGGGGGTGGTCGGCGTCGTTTCCCCCTGGAACTACCCCCTGAGCTTGGCGATCACCGACGCCTTGCCGGCGCTCATGGCCGGCAACGGCGTGGTGCTGCGACCCGACCTCCAAGGGTCGCTGACCGCGCTGTATGCCGTGGGGCTCCTCATCGAGGCCGGGCTGCCGGCCGGACTGTTCACGGTCGTCCTCGGCCCCGGGGCGAGCACGGGTCAGGCTGTCGTCGATCAGGCCGATTACGTCTGTTACACCGGCTCGACGGCCACGGGGCGCTCGGTCGGGGCCTCGGCCGCGCGCCGCCTGGTTGGGTTCAGCCTGGAACTCGGCGGCAAGAACAGCCTCTATGTTGCTGAGGATGCCGACCTCGCACGGGCCGTTGAGGGGGCGGTCCGATCCTGCTTCTCCAGCGCCGGCCAGTTGTGCATCTCCACCGAACGGGTCCTGGTGCACGACGCGATCTATGACGCGTTCCTGCCTCGGTTCCTGGAGGCCGTCGGGAAGATCCGGCTCGGGACCAGCCTGTCCTGGGGGATCGACATGGGTTCGCTGGTCGGGTCCCGGCAACTGGAGACGGTGACGCGCCACGTCGAGGACGCGCGCGAGCGGGGGGCGACCGTCCTCGCCGGCGGGCGGGCCCGCCCGGACCTGGGTCCGTTCATGTACGAGCCCACTGTGCTGACCGGGGTCACCTCGCAGATGGAATGCCGTGACGCCGAGACGTTCGGCCCCGTCGTGGCCCTGTATCGCGTGGGGTCCGACGAGCAGGCCATCGCGCTGGCCAACGACACCGAGTACGGACTGAACGCCTCGGTCTGGACGCGGTCGGTGTCTCGCGGTCGCCGGATCGCCGCGCGCCTGCGGACCGGGACCGTCAACATCAACGAGGGGTATGCCGCAGCCTGGGGATCGCCGGGAGTGACCCAGGGCGGGATGAAGGCCTCTGGCATCGGGCGCCGTCACGGGCTCGACGGCATTCTCAAATACACCGAGGCCCAGAATGTGACGGCCCAACGCCTTATCGGGTTTGGCGGTATCCCGGGGCTCGACGATGCCGGATTTGCCCGAGCTCTGACGGTGGGACTGCGGGCCATGAAGGCCGTGGGACTGCGATGACTAGGCCCGCTCGTCGAGAGGAAACCGTTGTGGAGCAGGCGAGTTCGTCGACCGATGTCGATGTCGTCGTGATCGGATCTGGCTTCGGGGGGTCGGTGGCCGCCCTGCGCCTGGCCGAAAAGGGCTACTCCGTCGTCGTCCTCGAGGCCGGGCGACGATTCGAGGATGAGGACCTGCCCGCGACCTCGTGGGACGTCAAGAACTATCTCTGGGCACCGCAGCTGGGCTGCTTCGGCATCCAGCGGATCCATCGCCTCCCCGACGTCATGATCCTCGCCGGGGCGGGCGTGGGTGGCGGATCCTTGAACTACGCGAACACGCTTTACGTGCCGCCGACGCCGTTCTTCACCGATCCCCAGTGGGGACACATCACCGACTGGGAGAGCGAGCTCGCCCCGCACTACGCCACGGCCTCGGCGATGCTCGGCGTCGTCACCAACCCGTGCGACGGACCGGTCGAGCGTGTCATGGAGCAGACCGCCGCGGACCTCGGCGTCGCGGACACCTACAGGAAGACCCCGGTGGGGGTCTTCTTCGGAGAACCCGGTGTGCGCGTTGCCGATCCGTACTTCGGCGGCGCCGGTCCGCAGCGGACCGGGTGCACGTTCTGCGGCAACTGCATGGTCGGGTGCCGCGTCGGCGCCAAGAACACCCTGGTCAAGAACTACCTGGCCCTCGCCGAGGGCCTAGGGGTGCACATCGAGCCGCTGCGCACCGTGACTCACCTCAGCGTCGTGCCGGGCACCTCCGGTGAGCACACGGCATACCGGATCCTCCACGAACAGACCGCCATCCGCAGCGGCTCCGACGTCAAGGTCACCACCGCCCGCCACGTCGTGCTCGCCGCGGGCGCCTGGGGGACCCAGAACCTCCTGCACGCGATGAAGGCCTCCGGGGACCTGCCGCGCCTCAGTGACAAGGTCGGCCACCTGACCCGGACCAACTCCGAGGCCCTTCTCGGCGCGATGACCGAGCGGCCACCGGCCGACGTCGACCTCACCCAGGGTGTGGCGATCACCGCGAGCTTCCACCCCGATGACGACACGCACGTCGAGAACGTCCGCTACGGGCGCGGGTCGGATGCCATGGGCCTGCTCGTGACCCTCCTCGTCCCCGGCGACACCGGACGATCGCGACCCGCGGCATTCCTGCGTTCGATCGTCGAGGACTCCGAGCCGTTGCGCCGACTCTTCCCGATGATCAAGAACTGGAGCGAGCGCATCGTCATCGGCCTGGTCATGCAGAGCCGAGACAACTCGTTGCGGACGTTCTTGCACACGGACCGGTTTGGGCGCACGCGGCTGTCCTCGACCCAGGGCCACGGGGAGCCCAACCCGACCTACCTCGCGGCCGGGCATCGCGCGATGAAGGCGCTCGCGGTGCGGCTCTCAGAGGCGACCGGTGAGTATGCCGCTGCCGGTGGCACCTGGTCGGAGGTTTTCGACGTCCCCCTAACCGCACATTTCCTCGGGGGCGCGGCCATCTCGGACTCCGCTGACCACGGTGTCATCGACCCCTTCCACCGCGTCTGGGGGCATCCCGGCGTGCACGTCGTCGACGGGTCGGCCGTCTCGGCCAACCTGGGCGTCAACCCCTCGCTGACGATCACCGCCCAGGCCGAGCGGGCGTTCGCGCTGTGGCCCAACAAGGGCGAGAGTGACCCCCGCCCGGGCCAGGACGAGAGTTATGAGCGGGTCACGCCGGTGGTGCCGAGGCGGTCTGCCGTCCGCGTCCCGATCGGCCCAACGGCGAGGTGAATGCCGTTGGGGACGCCTCGCCTCCCCGGCTGGGCGGCCCTCCTGCCATACCCTGGGCTGCGTGATGAGTCAGGACCCGGTCTACGTCCGCCGCCGCCGCGTTGCCGTGGGCGGAGTCATCGTGCTCGTCTGCGCGACCCTCTTCGGCTGCAGCCGGCTCACCGGCTCGGACGAGGCAACCACGTCGGCCTCGCCCTCTGCGGCGTCAACGTCGGCCTCGGCGACCCCGACCCCGACCCCGACCCCGAGCCCGACCTCGACGCCGATCCCGACGCCGGCGGGAGTGGTCGCGCCGACGCCGTCGCCGGTCGAGCCCCAGGGCGCCGAGGGCGCGTCGGCCGACACCAAGCCAGTGCGGGTCCTGCGCCTCGGCGGTGACGGATCCCTGGCATCGAAGTCGGTGGTGGCCTCCGTGCGTGGGCAGGTGTTCGCGCAGAACATGATGTACCACCACACCGTGTCGGTGTTCGGCCCTGATGGGGCCCTGCTCAACACCATCGAGGACGGCGTGGACCTGTCGACCTATGGCGTCGAGGGGCACCCAGGGATCTCGCAGGGCGCGCCGGTCGAGATGGCCTTCAGCCCTGACGGCAGCACCGCCTGGGTCAGCAACTATGCGATGTACGGCAATGGGTTCCTCCCCGAGGGCTCGGACAACTGCAGCGGGCCCCAGGGCCAGTCGAACTCTTACGTCTACGAGATCGACACCAACACCTACGAGATCAAGAACGTCGTCGAGGTTGGGGCTATCCCCAAGTACGTCGCCATCACCCATGACGGCGCCAAGGTCCTGGTCACCAACTGGTGCTCGTGGGACGTGTCTGTCATCGACACGGCGACCGCCACCAAGATCGCGACCATCCCGACCGGTGGCCGCTACCCGCGAGGGATCGCCATCAGCAACGACAACGCGACGGCATTCATCGCGATGATGGGCTCGAACAAGGTCATCGCTGTCGACATCGCGACCGGGTCGGTGCGGGACTTCGCCGTCACGGGGTCACGCACCCGGCACCTGGTGATCTCCCCCGACGGCAAGACCCTCTACGCGACCGACTCCGGCGACAACGACGTCACGGCGGTCGACGTCGGCTCCGGACAGATCCTCGGATCCGCTCAGGTGGGCGCGGAGCCCCGGTCGATGGCGATCAGCCCCGACGGCGCCGCGCTGTATGTCGTGGACTACAACGCGTCAACGATGACCAAGGTCCGCACATCCGACATGACAGCGACCTACACCGTGCCGACCGATGGCAACCCAATCGGCATTACCTACGAGCCGACCCTGAAGCGGGTGTGGGTCGCCTGCTACGGCGGGACCATCCTGGTCTACGACGACAGCAAGCTGCCCGCCTGATTCCGACGATGTCCGGCGGCGGCATACCCTGAAGGGGTGTTGCGCACCGCCCTTAAACCCCGCTGGCTCGCGCTGCTGCTGCTGGTCGTGGTGCTCATCGCGGCCTTCATCCAGTTGGGGCGCTGGCAGCTCGGGGTGGCCGAGGACAAGGCGGCGACCGAGGCCATTGCCGCGGCGGCATCCCGCCCGGTCGTCCCGCTGGAGTCGCTGCTGCGTCCGCACCAGCCGTTCCCCAACCTCGAGAGCACCCGTCGGGTATCCGTTGTCGGTGAATATGAGGACGGGCAGGTGCTGGTCGGTGGCCGTCGGCTCGACGGCGTCGAGGGGATCTGGGTGATCACGCCGTTCCGCGTGACGGCGACGGGCGGGGTCCTCGGGGTGCTGCGCGGGTTCGTCACCGATCCTGCTCAGGTGACCGATCCGCCGACGGGTCAACTGACGCTGACGGGCGGGCTGGCACCAGGGGAGTCGCCCTATGCGGGCCCCGAGCTGCCCGCGGGCCAGGTGGGCTCGGTGGACCTGTCGGTGCTGGTCAATCAGTGGTCGGGCGAGCTGTACAACGCGTTCATCTTCTTGGAGTCTCAGTCGCCGCCCACCGGGTCCGCGCTGACGTTGGTGCCGACACCCACGGTCGAGCCCGATCTGAACTGGCGCAACCTGGCGTATGCGCTGCAGTGGTGGGCGTTCGCGATCTTCGCGCTGTGGATGTGGTGGCGGATGGTTCGTCAGGCTCATGCGGAGGAGCAGGAGCAGGAGCAGGAGCAGGAGCCCGCGGGTGAGGTGGAGAGCGTCGGGGATACTCCGGGAGCGGATGACCCTCGCAGTCCGGCAGGGGTTACCCCTTAGTAGACGGGGTCAGGACCCCGTCTACTAAGGGGTAACCCCTGCCGCAGGCGACTTGGCTGTGTCGCGTCGCACAGTCACCACCCGAGGATGGACGCGGCAGCCCAGCGATCGGGCGACAGCCGGCGATCGGGCGACAGCCGGCGATCGGGCGACAGCCGGCGACCGGGGTGGCGCGCTTAGGGGCCGGACCCTGGCTATCAGCAACGTGTCCGACAATGGAGGCATGCCGGATCCTTCTGCCGCCAACGCTCCCTCGACCGCCCGACCCGCCGCAGCCCTGGACCCCGCCACAGTCCGACCGCGCCTGACCTTCTTCAAGGTCATGGCCTTCGTCGTCGGTGTCGGCCTGCTCGTCCTGGTCGTCGAGATGGTCCTGTCCTATGGCTTCGGGATGAAGGGCACCGACAACCCGCTGCACTGGTGGCCGCAGCCCCACGGTTTCATCTACATGGTCTACCTCGTGTCCACGGCCCTCCTCGGGTTCCGCGTGGGCTGGTCGCTGCCCAAGATCGTCGGTGTCATGCTCGCCGGCTGCGTGCCCTTCCTCTCCTTCTGGGTCGAGCGCAAGGTCGCGGGTCAGGTGGAGGACAGGCTCGCCGGTAGCGTGTCCCCGTGACCGACACCCTGGCCGATCGCCCCGTCCTCGTCGTTGACTTCGGCGCCCAATACGCCCAGCTCATCGCCCGCCGCGTGCGCGAGGCGCACGTCTTCTCCGAAGTCGTCCCGCACACCATGACGGTGGCCGACATGCTCGCCAAAGAGCCCACGGCGATCATCCTCAGCGGCGGCCCCTCATCGGTCTACGAGGAGGGCGCACCGTCTCTCGATCCCGCCCTGCTCGACGCGGGTGTCCCCGTCTTCGGCATGTGTTACGGCTTCCAGGCGATGGCGCAGGCGCTCGGTGGGGTGGTGGAGCAGACCGGGCTCTCGGAGTTCGGCTCCACGCCTGCCACGGTGACCGACACCGAGTCCACCCTCTTCGCAGGGCAGCCCGAGCATCAGCTGGTGTGGATGAGCCACGGGGACAGCGTCGCCCATGCCCCCTCCGGGCTGCGGGTGACGGCGACAACGGCCGGCGCGCCCGTGGCGGCATTCGAGGACGACGCCCGCCGCCTGTACGGCGTGCAGTGGCACCCGGAGGTCCTGCACTCCACCTTCGGCCAGCAGGTCCTCGAGAACTTCCTCCTGCGCGGGGCTGGCCTGCCCGGCGACTGGACCATGTCCAACGTCGTCGACGAGCTCGTGGCCCAGGTCCGCGACACCGTTGGTGACAAGCGCGTCCTCTGCGCGCTCTCCGGCGGGGTCGACTCCTCTGTCGCTGCGGCCTTGGTCCAGCGGGCCGTCGGTGATCAGTTGACCTGTGTCTTCGTCGACCATGGGCTGCTGCGGGCCGGGGAGGCCGAGCAGGTCGAGGAGGACTTCGTCGCCGCCACCGGAGTCGACCTCGTCGTCGTCGATGCGCGGGCCCAGTTCCTCGACGCGCTCGCCGGCGTGAGCGACCCCGAGGAGAAGCGCAAGATCATCGGACGCGAGTTCATCCGGGTCTTCGAGCAGGCCGCCCGCGACGTCGTCGGCGCCCACGTGGGTCCCGACGACCACCCGGTGGAGTTCCTTGTCCAGGGCACCCTGTACCCCGATGTCGTCGAGTCCGGCGGGGGTGCCGGCACAGCCAACATCAAGAGCCACCACAACGTCGGCGGCCTGCCCGACGACCTGCAGTTCACGCTCATCGAGCCGCTACGGCTGTTGTTCAAGGACGAGGTGCGGGCCGTCGGCCTCGAGCTCGGGGTGCCCGAGGCCATCGTCTGGCGCCAGCCCTTCCCGGGGCCGGGCCTCGGGATCCGCATCGTTGGCGAGGTCACGGCCGAGCGGCTGGACATCCTGCGCGCTGCTGATGCCATCGCCCGCGAGGAGCTCACGGCGGCAGGCCTGGACCGGGAGATCTGGCAGTGCCCCGTCGTGCTCCTCGGCGACGTCCGCTCGGTCGGCGTCCAGGGCGATGGCCGCACCTACGGTCATCCCGTCGTGCTCCGCCCGGTCTCGTCCGAGGACGCGATGACCGCCGACTGGACGCGGGTGCCCTACGAGGTGCTTGCTCGGATCTCGACCCGGATCACCAACGAGGTGCGCGAGATCAACCGCGTCGTCCTCGACATCACGAGCAAGCCGCCGGGCACCATCGAGTGGGAGTGACGCAGGGGGCGCGTGAGCCCTCGACGCCGCCAAACGCACAGCGGGCGGGGCGCCGGGACGATGCCCGGCTCCCCGCCCGCCGACGGTTCAGTGAATGCCGTCAGTGGACGTTGTCGTCCTCGGTCAACTGGACGGCGCGGTCGCGGCCCATCGTGGAGAACAGGTGCGGGTCGCGACTCTTGAGCATCGAGGCGGACACGATGCCGACGACCACGGCGACCGCAATGAGGGCCGGCAGCAGCCAGGCCAGGACGCTCTCGGGGTCACCGATGAGGAAGCCGAACTGGCTCGTGGCATAGATCGCCAGCACCGTCAGACCCACCGCGGCAATGGCCGGGGCGATCGTCGACTTCCATAGGTTGCCTTCGAGCTGCGGGTGGCGGCGGAAGAACACGAGCACCGCAATGGCGGAAAACGCCATCAGGTACGTGATCGCCAGCGTGCCCAGCTGGGTCAACCAGGTGAACAGGGTCGCGGTCGGATCCAGGCCGAGGACGACGAACACGCTGAGCACGATGACCGCGAGCACGCTCTGGCTGATCGAGCCCATGTGCGGGGACAGGTGGGTGGCGTGCGTCCGGCCCAGCGTCTCGGGCACGAGGCCTTCGCGGCCCAGGGCGTAGGCATAGCGGGCGACGGCATTGTGGAAGGCGAGCAGCGCGGCATAGATCGAGCTCGCAAAGAGCAGCACCATGACCTTGCCGGACAGGAACGTCCCGATGTACGGCTCGGCCATGGCGAACAGGAAGTTCGTCGGGTCTGCGAGTTCGGGGCTGCCGATGAAGTCCACCAACGTCGCGTCGTCGCCGTAGGAGTTGACCATGAGCCACGAGGTCACCATGAAGAACAGGCCGATGGTGAGCACCGCGATGTAGGTCGCCCGCGGCACGGTCCGGCTCGGCTCCTTGGCCTCCTCGGAGTAGATCGTCGTCGCCTCGAACCCGACGAAGGACGCTGCGGCAAAGAGCAGGCCCAGCGCGGGAGCGCCGAAGGTGAGCGAGTCCATCGAGAAGCTGCTGAACGACAGGGCCTGGCCGGTCGCCCCCGCGCCGCCGCGCGCCAGGACCATCACGTCAAAGATCAGGACGATGACGAACTCGAGGGCGACGAGAATGCCGAGCACCTTAAGGGAGAGGTCGATCTGCCGGTAGCCCAGGATCGCGATGCTTGCCCACCCGAGGTATGCCATCACCCACCAGGCGACCGAGACACCGAAGAGCACCTCGATCGTTCCGGCGGCGGCGAACCCGAAGATGCCATACAGGCCGATCTGCATGGCGTTGTATCCGAGCAGCGCAATCCAGGCGGCCGCCCCGCCGGCCTGCCCACCGAGCGCGCGCGCGATGTACGAGTAGAACGCGCCGGCCGAGGTGTGATGGCGCGCCATGGCCACGTAGCCGACGGCGAAAATGAGCATGAGCGCGGTGACGATGGCATACGAGAACGGCACCCCGGGCCCGTTGCCGAGGAGCATGGCAAACGGGGCGCCACCGGCCATACCGGTGAGGGGGGCGGCGGCGGAGATGACGAAGAAGGCGATCGCGACGGCGCCCAGTCGGCCGTGGCGCAACTTCTGGCTGTCGCGCCGATCGGTCGACTCCGAAGAGCCGGGGGCGGTTGTGGACATCGAGGGTCTCCTGACGGGAGTGAGGCTGTTCACGACGGCCCTGCGCGGTCGCCACGGCGCGATCGTTCGTATGCGTACGATAGGCCCCCGTCGTGCCGGTGCCAAGAGCCAGCGGCATCGGGTTCTGGGCGCGCGCCGGACGGCATTCTCAGGGTGGACGGTGAGGCCCCGGACACTGCACTGAGCGTTCCGACCGGAGCATCCGGCATTCCTGAGGTATGTTGACGATGCTCACACAGCCGTCAGGGTCGGGAGGAATGCCGTGCCGTCGTCGGCGACCTCGGTGGACCGGGGGACCTATCACCACGGCGATCTCAGGGCTGCCCTCCTGGCCACGGCAACTCAGCTCCTGGAAGAGGGCGAGCCGTTCTCGCTGCGTGCCGTGGCTCGCGGTGCGGGGGTCTCGCCCACGGCCCCGTATCGACACTTCAGCGATCGAGAGGCTTTGGAGTCCGCCGTGGCGGTCGACGGGTTTCGGCGCCTGAGGGCGGTGCTCGCTGAGCCGGGTGCGCCGACCTCGACCCACGACCTGGGTGACCTCGCCGTCCGGTATGTCGAGTTCGCGCTGGACCATCGGGCCGTCTTCCGGTTGATGTTCGGGCAGGAGTGCGATGACTCCGACGACGACCGAGTCGTTGCGGCGGGCCAGCTGCGCGAGCTCCTGGGGGGAGCGTTGGCGGGCGTCTTCCCGGGGGTCGACCCGCAGGCTCAGCGGGATCTGGCGATCGGGTCGTGGGCTCTGGTCCATGGGCTGGCGTTCCTGCATCTTGACGGGAAGCTCCCGGCTCACCCCCGAGCGGAGGTCTCCGCCCGAGTTCGCAGGGCCCTGGCGGCGGTTCTCGCGGTCTGACGGTGGGCAGCCGCTCGCCGGGATGTTGACGCCATTCACATACGTTGACTAGGCTCATGTAAGCAGTGTCCACATCGGTTGCCTCGCCCGGTTATTGCACGCAGGGCACGGGCCGGCGGCACGACCTCAAGGCCGAACCACCGGCCGCACCCCACCCCGAAAGGCAGTCTCATGACCTCGGTCCTCATGGTCGTCACCGGCGCCCGCTCTTGGACGCTGCGCGACGGCACGAAGCACCCGACCGGTTTCTGGGCGGAGGAGTTCGTCGTCCCGTATACGACCTTCCGCGACGCTGGCTGGCAGATCACGATCGCCACCCCGGGTGGGGTGACGCCCGTGGTCGATCGGCTCAGCCTCTCCTTGCAGGGCGGCGGCCTGCCCGCGACCACGCGCCGCCTCGAGGCGGAGCTCGCGGAGCTCGCTCCGGTCCTCGCCCGCCCCGAGGTACTGGCCGAGGTCGACCCCGATCAGTTCGACCTCGTGTTCTACCCCGGTGGGCACGGACCGATGGAGGACCTCGCCCAGGACCCGATCTCCGGTGCCCTGCTCACCGCGCGACTCGACTCCGGCCGGCCGCTCGCCCTGCTGTGCCACGCACCCGCGGCGATCCTCGCGGCAACCCGCCCGGACGGGACCAACGCCTTCGCCGGTCGCCGCCTGACGGGCCTGTCCAATGTCGAAGAGCGACTCAACGCGTTCGCCTGGAAGGCACCCTGGCTGCTGGAGGACAGGGTCAAAGAGGCCGGAGTCGACTACAGCAAGTCCCTGATCCCCCTGCGGCCATACGTGGTGATCGACGGCAACCTGTACTCCGGCCAGAACCCGCAGTCCTCCCGCAAGCTCGCCGAGACCCTGGTCGAGGCGTTGGGCTGATGCAGACCGTCCTGGGCGCCGGTGGGCCCATCGCCGACGAGCTGATCCGGGCGTTGGGCCGTGACCACACGGATGCGATCCGGGTGGTGAGTCGCCAGCCCAGGAGGCTGCATGACACCGACGAGCTCATCGCGGCCGACCTCACCGACGCCGAGGCCACCGACCGGGCCGTCGCCGGCAGTGACATCGCCTACCTCACCGTGGGGCTCCCGCCGGACTCGGCGCTGTGGGAGCGGCAGTTCCCCGTGATCATGCGCAACGTCATCGAGGCCTGCGCCCGGCACGGGGCCCGCCTGGTCTTCTTCGACAACACCTATATGTACCCAGGGACCTCGACGCCCCAGACCGAGTCGACCCCGTTTGCGCCCCACGGCCGCAAGGGTCGGGTCCGCGCCCACCTCGCGACGATGCTGCTCGAGGCCATGGCGGCTGGCCGGGTCGAGGCGCTGATCGGCCGGGCTCCGGAGTTCTATGGACCGAGTGGCACCAAGAGCTACACCAACGCCCTGGTCTTCGATCGAATTGCGGCCGGTCGGCGGCCTCTGGTCCCCCTCAATGCGCACGCCACGCGCTCCCTTATCTGGACGCCCGACGCCAGTCGAGCTCTCGCCCTGCTGGGCAACTCGCCGGATGCGTATGGCCGGACGTGGCACCTGCCGGTCGATCCGGCCCGGCGGACCTATGCCCAGCTCATCGAGATCGCTGCCACGGTCACCGGTCGCCGGATCGGATACACCGTGCTGCCCGAGGTGGCCTTCACGGTCGGACAGTGGGTGTCGCCGCCGCTGCGGGAGCTCGCCGAGCTCCTGCCGCGATATCGCGGCGACAACGTCTTCGACTCCTCGACGTTCGCCGCACGCTTTCCCGAATTTTCGGTGACGACCTATCCCGAAGGGGTCGCGAGCAACCTCGGCGCCTGACCTCAATGCCGTCACTCTCGGCCCTGGCCGGCCAGCGGGGTAAAGGCCTCGGGGCGTCTGGACACCGTGGGCGTCGAGGTCTTGACGTTCGGGCCTCCTCCAAAATACGTTAGGACCCTAACGATCTACACGAGGAGCCCGGATGAGCGTCGCAGCGAACACCGACTACATCGCCGTCGTCGAGGGGGTCTCGGTCGACACGCGGCATTGGATCGGTGGCGAGCGGGTCGCGTCTGCCGAGACCTTCGAAGACATCTCGCCGATCGACGAGAGCGTCATCGCGCACGTCGCGTCCGGCACCGCCACCGAGGTGGACCAAGCCGTCGCAGCCGCGCGGGCGGCATTCCCGGGCTGGGCCGCGATGCCCGTCGCCGAGCGCAGCGCGATCCTGCGCCGCGTCGCCGACCTCGTCGAGGCGCGGGTCGAGGGCCTGGCCAAGGTCGAGACGCGCGATAACGGGGCCCTGCTGCGCAGCCACCTGCGAGGCGTCATGCCCCGCGTCGCGATGAACTTCCGCTACTTCGCCGACTACGCCGAGCAGCTCGCGCACCCCGACATGGAGGTGCCCGGCCGCGGCCACCGCGAGCGGATCACCTACGACCCGGCTGGCGTCGTCGCCATCATCACCCCCTGGAATGCGCCCCTCATGTTGGCCACCTGGCGGATCGGCCCGGCCCTCGCGGCCGGCAACACCGTCGTCATGAAGCCACCGGAGTGGGCTCCGCTCACCGCGAGCCTGCTCGCCGACATCACGGCCGAGGCCGGAATGCCGCCCGGGGTCTTCAACGTCCTGCAGGGCACCGGGGCCAGCGCGGGCGCTCCGCTGACCGCGCACAAGGGCATCAACCGTCTTGCTTTCACCGGCTCGGTGCCGACGGCTGGGGTCATCGCAGCCGCGGCTGCCCCCAACATCGTCCCGCTGTCCTTCGAGCTCGGCGGCAAGTCCCCGCTCGTGATCTTCGCCGACGCGGACATGGACCTCGCGGTCGAGATCGCCGTCGAGCAGTTCGACAATGCCGGCCAGGTCTGCCTCAAGGGGTCCCGCATCCTCGTCGAGGAGTCGATCGCCCAGGAGTTCACCGACCGGGTCCTGGCCAAGGCCCGCGAGCTCAAGCAGGGCGATCCGCGTGACCTGTCCACGGACGTCTCGGCGCTGATCTCGCGTCGGCACTTCGACCAGATCAGCGGGTTCGTGGAGCGGGCCTTGGCCGACGGCGCGACCCCCATCCTCGGCGGCGGACCCAACGAGGAGCTCGGCGGACTGTTCTACAGCCCGACCATCCTGACCAATGTTGCGGACGACTCCGAGATGGTCACCGAGGAGGTCTTCGGGCCCGTCCTCACGATGCAGACGTTTGCCGACGAGGAGGAGGCGGTCTGCTTGGCCAACGACTCCCGCTTCGGTCTCGCCGCGACGCTCGTGACCGGCGACGACGCCCGCGCCGAACGGGTCAGTGCTGCGCTCAACGCGGGCACGGTCTGGGTCAACTGCTTCTTCGTGCGCGACCTCGGGGCGCCTTTCGGTGGCAACGGCCAGTCCGGCATCGGCCGCGAGGGCGGCGTCTGGTCCTTCGACTTCTACACGAACATCAAGAACTCGGTCTTCGCGCCTGACGCGCCGGCCTGAGTCCGGCACAGGACATTCCCACGCACGGCATTCGCCGTCTCGACGACAAGGACACGACATGGGTGAGGTGGTCGGCGCCGCACTGCTGGCGCACGTTCCGACGATCATGCTTCCGCCGCAGACCCGGCGCGAACTCAACGGGGGAGAGGAGATCAGTCTCGTCCCAGCGTTGACCCAGCTGCGCAAGGACGTCTTCGAGACCCTGGACTACGACACCGTCGTGGTCCTGGACAGCCACTGGTTCACGACCGTCGAGTTCGTCGCGACCGCCCAGGACCGGCGCTCGGGTCTGTTCACCTCCGAGGAGTTGCCGCGTGGGATGACGCGCATCCCCTACGACTTCCTCGGCGACCCCGAGCTCGCGTTCGCCATGCAGGAGGCCGCACCGGCCCAGTCCACCTGGGTGACCGCGATCGAGGACCACTACCTGCCGATCTTCTACGCGACGATCAACCTGTGGGACTACCTCGGGCGCGGGCTGCCGGACAAGCGCTGGATGTCGGTGTCGCTCGCCCAGACCGCCGAGACCGAGGACTTCCTGCGCGCCGGGCGTGCCATCGGTGAGGCGATCGCGGCAACGGACCGCAAGGTCATCCTCATCGCGTCGGGCGCCCTCTCGCACACCTTCTGGAAGCTGCGCCAGCTGCGCGATCACGAGTCCAGCGGCGCCGAGCACATCCGCACCCCCGAGGCGCGGCAGGCCGACGAGGAGCGCATCGAGTGGTTCAAGGGTGGCGACCACAAGCAGGTGCTGGACACCATGCCGGAGTTCATGCGCTATCGGCCCGAGGGCATGTTCGGGCACTATCTCCTCATGGCCGGAGCGCTGGGGGAGGAGGCCAACACCTCAACGGCCCGCCAGTACGGCGCCTACGAGAACTCCATCGGCACCGGCCAGGTGCACCTGTGGTTCGACCGGCCGCAGGCTGGTTTCCCACGGCCCAAGGCGACGCCGCAGGATCCTGAGTTCCTCCGCCAGAATGCCGGCCCGGACCTGACGGCCGCCGGCTGAATGCCGCCCGCTCCCTTTTCGTCCCGCACTACCGTGCCCGCCGCACGGGTTTACCGAAAGGCTGACTAGATGACCACCCGCGAGACCCGCCGCATCCTCCTTGACGGCAATATCGTCGACGTCGTCCGGGACGGTGACAACCTCGTCGCCGGTGACGGCCGGGTCGTCGCCATCGCCGACGCCCATCACGTGCCGCCGGTGGAGCCGAGCAAGATCATCTGCGTCCACCTCAACTACATCTCGCGCGTCACCGAGCTCCAGACGGCCCTGCCGCCGGCGCCGACGTACTTCCACAAGCCGGTGTCGGCGTTGAACAGCCATGACGCGGCCGTCATCCGCCCAGAGTTGTGCAAGTGGCTCAACTACGAGGGCGAGATCGTCATCGTCATCGGCAAGACGTGCCGCAACATCGCGCCCGAGGAGGCCGGGGAGTACATCCGCGGCTACACCGTCGGCAACGACTACGGCCTGCACGACTTCCGCGACACCGATTCCGGCTCGATGCTGCGGGTCAAGGGCGCCGACACGCTCGCCCCGATCGGTCCCGGCATCGTCGAGGGTTGGGACTTCAAGAACAAGCGCATCCAGACGCGCGTCAACGGTGAGGTCAAGCAGGACGGCAACACCGACGAGATGGAATGGGACATGCACTACCTGGTCGCCGACATCGCGCGGACGATCACGCTGCAGCCCGGTGACCTGCTCTTCTCGGGCACTCCCGCCATCTCGCGCACCGTGTACCCCGGCGACATCGTCGAGGTCGAGGTCGAGGGCCTGGGGACGCTGCGCAACCACATCGTCACCGGACCGACGCCGATCCGCACCGATGTGGGCGCCCAGCCGACCGAGTCCGAGGAAGTCCTGTCCACCGCCCAGGGCGGCGATTGGGAGTTCCGCGGCATTCGCAAGCCCAAGCCCCCGGCTCACTGAGCGCCATCACCATGGCCGAGCGTCCCCTGATTGCCATTCCCGCACGGTTCTCGCAGAGCGCTTCTGCGCTGCGGTCACGCGCTGATGTGACCTCCCGTGCCCTCCTCGAGCTCGTCTATGCCGCTGGCGGCGAGCCCCTCGTGGTCCACCCGAGCGCCCCGGGCGGTCTCATCTCCGACACCGAGGTCGCGGAGCGACTGTCCTGGGCCGCGGGGGTGCTCCTCCCCGGAGGCGGCGACATGTCCGGCCAATGGTCCGGTCAGGGCGAGCATCCGGCCCTGTACGACGTCGATGTCGAACAGGACGCGTTCGACCTAGCTGTGGCCCGGGTGACGATGACCCGTCGCCTGCCGCTGTTCGCGATCTGCCGTGGCCTCCAGGTCGTCAACGTGGCGCTCGGCGGCACGCTGGTCCAGGACATGGAGTCCCACGGCGGCGCCATGGCCAACCACCGCCATCACCGACACACCGTGACCACGCGCCCGGACACTCTCGTGCGCGAACTGGTGGGGGAGAACGTCCACGCCTCCTGCTACCACCACCAGTGCGTCGACGAGGTCTCCGGGGCTTTCGAGATCACGGCTCGCGCCGAGGATGGGGTCATCGAGGCGATGGAGTTGCCCCAGTACGGCGGCTGGTTCCTCGGCGTGCAGTGGCACCCCGAGGACACCTGGGCCGACGATCCTCGCCAGCTGGCTATGGTGCGCGCCTTCGTCGAGGCGGCCCACGAGTCCTGAGCAACGTCGGGTCGGTCAGGCTTAACGACCGACCGACCCGACGAGCCGGTGCCTACTGCCGTTGCAGGTAGGCCCTGACCATGCCGTCGGCGTCGAAGTCCTGCTCGGGGTCGACGTCGATCATGACGTGGTGAATCGTGGCCGTGCACTCCCCGCGCGAGGTGGCGTAGTCGTCGACCACCGGCGCCGCAGTGTCGGCACCGACATCCATGGCCTCCGTCGTCCCGAACATGTATCCGCAGGTGTTGTCGACCCTCCCGGCGGCAAGCTCGGTGTCGCCGTCGAGCAGCGTGACGAGTCCGCCCTTGCCGACGCCGCCGCCGTCATAGCGAAACACGACGGTCAGCGTGTGATCGCCCGGCTCGAGAGCGGTGTCTGCGTGGACCACGTACAGCGCGTGGTCGACCCAGTTGTAGGCATAGGTCGGCACGCCGTCTTTGAGATAGAGGCTCCAGCCGCCAAACCGGCCACCCTGGGCGATGATGGCCCCCTGTGCGGGGTCACCCTCGGGAATGGTGATGGCCGCGCGGATCACGTGGCTCCGGTTCTTGACGTTGAGCACCGACGCCTCGCCCAGGTGCATGGCTCCGGGGTAGAGCGTCATCTGGGTCCGCCCCTGCATGGGGTTGGGGCGCCCGACCACATCAGGGTCGAGTCGCGAGGTCTTCCGGTCATCGAGGGGGAAGACATTGAACTTTGCCGCCTCGATCAAGAACAGCTCTTGGAGCTTGCGCAGCTGCTCAGGGTGATCACTGGCGACGTTGTGGGCCTGGGTGTAGTCCCCCGGCGCGTACAGCTCCCAGCTGTCTTGGTCGAAGGGCGGCAGCTCACCGCTGAGCTCCCACGGGATCGAGTGGATCGTGCACGCCGACCAGCCGTCGTGGTAGATCGCGCGGTTCCCGAAGAGCTCGAAGTACTGCGTGGTGTGCCGGTCTGGCGCGTCGGCGTCGGTGAACGCATAGCCGAAGGCGGGTGTCGGGTAAGGACGTTGGTCGACCCCGTTGACGGTGTTCGGCTGGGGAATGCCGGCGGCTTCGAGGATCGTGGGACCCACGTCGGCTACGTGGGTGAACTGGTGCCGCTTCTCGCCCTGAGCGTCGAAGCCCCCGGGCCAATGGGCGATCATCCCGTTGCGAGTCCCACCCCAGTGCGAAGCGATCTGCTTGGTCCACTGGTAGGGCGTGTTCATCGCGTGCGCCCAGCCGACGGGATAGTGGTTGAAGTGCCGCGCACTGCCGATCTCGTCGAGGTGGGTCACCATCTCGCTGACGGTCTCGGGAACCAGGTTGTACTGCGCGAACTCGTTCAACGTCCCATCGGGGCCGGCCTCGGCGCTGGCACCGTTGTCTCCCAACAGGTACAGGATGAGGGTGTTGTCGAGCTGGCCGAGCCGTTCGAGCTCGTCGACGATGCGCCCCACCTGCTCGTCGCTGTGGGTGGCCGCCGCGGCGTACACCTCCATCATGCGGGCGTGGAGGCGGTGGTGATCGTCGTCGAGTGAGTCCCACGCGGGGATCTCGTCCGGACGGGCCGTCAGGTCGCAGTCCTGCGGCACGATGCCGAGTGCCTTTTGGCGGGCGAAGGTCTTTTCGCGCTGGGCATCCCACCCGTCGTCAAAGACGCCCTGGTAACGCTCGATGTACTCGGTGGGAGCGTGGTGGGGTGCATGGGTGGCGCCGAAGGCGAGATACGTGAACCACGGCTTATCCGGGGCGAGCCCCGACTGGTTGCGGACGAACGCGATCACGCGGTCCGCGAGGTCCACGGACAGGTGGTAGTCGGGGTCCTCGGGCAGCTCGACGGGGTTGATGCCGTCGAACAGGGTCGGATTCCACTGGTCGGTCTCCCCACCCTGGAACCCATAGAACCGTTCGAATCCTTCGCCTGTGGGCCAGCGGTCGAAGGGCCCGGTTGGGCCGACCTCCCAGTTGGGCGTCTGGTGCCATTTCCCGAAGGCCGCGGTGTTGTAGCCGTTGAGCCGCAAGATCTCCGCGATCGGTGCGGTCGCGTTGGGGCGGATCGAGGTGTAACCGGGCCAGCCGGTCGTCAGGTCGGTGAGCGTGCCCATGCCCACGGAGTGGTGATTGTGACCGGTCATGAGGGAAGCGCGGGTCGGCGAGCACAACGCTGTCGTGTGGAATCGCGTGAAGGTGAGCCCACCGGCGGCCAACCGGTCGCTCGTCGGCATCTGGCAGGGACCACCGAAGGCGGAAGGAGCGCCAAACCCCATGTCGTCGAACAGCACGATCAGGACGTTGGGAGCGCCCTTCGGGGCGGCGACCATGGGGGGGAAGGGCATCGTGGGCGCGTCGCGCATGTCCATCGGTGTCGTCGGTGGCTCGGTCGTGCTGTGGATCGGCAGCACGCCGCGATTGAGATTCATGGGCAGCTCCGCGGCTCCGGGCGGCACCCCTGTGCCGCCGTCACCGGCAACCTACGCCCGCGCGCGGGCGCGCGCGTCCTGAAATGAGGTCAGTCTGCGACGGCCTCGCTGTCGAGTTCCTCGATGGACTGCACGACCTTGCGCAGGGACGTCGTCAGCTCATCCAACTCGGCGCCCTCGAAGGCGCGGACGATCTGTGCCTCGACGGCATTGAACTTGGGGAACAGCTCATCGAGCAGGGCCGAGCCCTCGTCGGTGAGCTCCAGGCTGACCAACCGCCGGTCCTGGGTGCTCGGGACGCGGCGCACCCAGCCACGGTCGACCAGCGTGTTGGTGACCCCGGTCAGCGTGGCCTTGGAGATGCCCACCGACTCGGCAATATGGCGGGTCTCCATGCTGTCCCAGATCCACACGATCCACAGCACGAGGAATCCGGTCCAGGTCAGTCCAGCGGGCCGCAGGACGGTCGCCGTGAGGTGACCGCGGGCGGCATTCGCGGCCCGATGGATGGACAGGACGCCGTTGGCGGCGCCGAAGTCGATGTCCAGGTGGGCCAGCTC
>JAGOME010000040.1 GCA_017993715.1 Phycicoccus sp. | reverse complement strand
CCAGCAGCGACGCCTGCGCGGTGGTGTCGGTGACCACGCCGTGCACGAGGTCGAACAGCCACGTGTCGGGGTCGAGCGGGGGTGGCGGGTCGGGGGCCAGGAGGTGGATGGGGTCGGGGTCGAACCAGACGTGCACGCGCTCCGGCAGCGTCTCTCCCGGTGGTGCAGTTTCGGTTGCTGGTTGTGGTTCGGGCTGTCCCACCCCGGTTGCGCCGATGCTGGCGGGTGCGGCCAGGGGCTGACCCCCGCTGGGGCTGGGCTGGGTGGTGGTGATGGGCAGGATGAGGGTGATGTGGGTGTCGACGGTGGCGTTGGATAGGACCAGGGCGGTGAGGGCGTCGGCGCGGGCGTTGCTGACGGTGCGGTCGCGGTGCCGGCCGGTGGCGGTGTCCGCGGTCAGGAACTCGCAGGCGAGGGTGTCGATGGCGGCCCACATCTGGGTGGAGGTGTCGGTGGGCAGGTCCGCGACCCACCGCGTCATCCCCGGGTCCTGCCCAGGCTGGACCCGCACGGTCCGCCGCCGCAGCCCTTGGGCGTGACGTGCGGCGACGCCGTCGGGGTCGGTACGCAGGGCGGCGCTGACGGCTCGGGCCCGGACGGCCCCGCACGCCAGGCCGGTGATGTTGGTGTCGTGGACGCGGGCGTCGAACTCCACCAGCAAGCCCGGATCCACCGGCATCGACGCGATGGTGATGGCGTCGACCCGGGCCGGCTCCAGGTCGCCGGCCCACGACATGGCGTGGGTGCGGGGCAGCCAGTTCGTGACCTGGATCGCCCGACAGATCCGGGTCACCATCGTGCGCGGCGCAACCCGCAGCAGCGGCGCGAGCATCGACGCGGCGACCCGGGTCGGGTCCATCGCCTGCTGCACCACCACCACCACCGGATCATCGTCGGGGTCGGCGGGGTCGGGACGTAGGTCCTCCTCCAACATCGTCACGATCCCGCCGTGGAACGCATCGACCGCGGCCGCCTGCCGCGCGGCGACCGCGTTGATCACCCGCTGCGTGGCCGCGACCAGCACCTCCGCCCGGTCCGGCGTCAACGCCCCAATCACCTCCGGCGTCAACGACGCCATCAACCCCGCCAGGACGAACGGATCCGTGCCCGCTACCGCCGCCACATCCGGACAGGCCACGAACAACGACAGCCCCGCGGGCGGAGCCTCGACGACACCAGTCGTGACTCCCGCCCGGTCAGACCAGGACGGATCGGGGCCGGCCGCAAGGGAACCGAAGGCGCGATGGGCGGGCTCCGGCGCGGCATTCATCACCGCGTCTGACACGGCGCTCTGCGCGGTGTCTGGCCTTGCCTGTGTCCCCATCGGACCCCCCTTCCCTGCCCTCCATTGTCGTCGAACAGGAGTCCGAATGTCAAGAGGTCGGGCGAAGGAAACCATTGGGAGACAACGGCTCCCGCAGGGTTGATTCGGCGACGCGGGCTCCCGGATGCGTCATGTCAATCCTGCTGAGCGCCCCCTCGTCAGCAGGCTGCGATGGGCGCCGGAGCCGTCGGGGAACTCCGCACCGCCTAGGATCGCTGACACGTCTCAAACGACGGTGGCGAGCCGGATCGAGACCGCTGGCGGGAATGCGAGGACCGAGGGTATGAGTGATGCGTCGCACGGTGGGTCGGTGCTGGCCGCCGCTCTGGCCGGAGCCGTCGATGCGGGGGTAGCCGCCGGGGTGCCCGAGGACGTGGCGCGCGCCGAGGCCGAGCAGCTCGCGGCCGCCGTTGCGGAGTCGAGCCCGCAGGCGTGGGTGGAGTGGGTCCGCCAGACGGGTGGGGACCGCAGCGCCGAGGACTTCACCGCCGCGGCGACCCGCGGACGACGTTGGCGCTCGACCCCGACGCCGGAGCTCGGAGCGTTGGTGCTCGCCGGCGAGCACGGCGCCAAGGCGTATGCCGCCGCCCTCGCCGAGGTGGCCACTGCGGCAGCGACCCTCGGAGAGCCCACCCCGCAGGCTGTTGGCGCCGCTGGCACCGCAGCGGCGGCGCAGTTGTCCGCCCTCACCACGGGCAGCGCCCCTGCCGGACCGACGCGGCCGCCACTCGGCATTCAGGCCGGGGCGAATGCCGCCCGCTCGGCTGAGCAGCCCGAAGTCCTCACCGACGCGGTTCGGGGACTCTGGGGACAGGTCATGGGGCAACTCGGGGACGTGCAACGCCGACTGGCTCGAACCGCTGCGGAGACCGGGCGGTCGGGCTCCACGCTCGACCTCGGACTGAATGCCGACCCGTTCGGACGCGGAGCGTTCGGCGGGCTCGGTGATGCCGAGGTCCCACCTCGGGCGCAAGAGCCTGGCGACGGCGCTGCTGCAGCTCACGAAGGCGCTGCCGGCGAGCCGGCCCCCACCCAAGCGGCGCCGAATCCGACGACGCCAGGCGCGCAGGCCACCCCCGCCAAGCCGGAGCCCGAGCCCAAGACGCTCGAGGAGCTCCTCGCCGAGCTTGACGACCTCGTCGGTTTGGAGGCGGTCAAGGCTGAGATCCATCGGCAGGTTGCGCTGCTCAAGATCGAGGCCAAGCGCGCCGAGGCCGGGCTCAAGACTCCGACCATCACCCGACACCTGGTCTTCGTCGGCAACCCCGGCACGGGCAAGACCACGGTGGCCCGGCTCGTCGGTGGGATCTATCGAGCCCTCGGGCTGCTGTCCAAGGGGCAGCTCGTCGAGGTTGACCGCTCCGAACTCGTCGCCGGTTATCTCGGTCAGACGGCGATCAAGACCGCCGAGGTGGTGGCGTCCGCGGAGGGCGGGGTGCTGTTCATCGACGAGGCCTATTCGCTAGGCGGCGACCAGTACGGCACGGAGGCCATAGACACGCTGGTCAAGGAGATGGAGGACAAGCGCAACGACCTCGTCGTCATCGTCGCGGGCTACCCAGTGCCGATGGAGATCTTCATCGCCCAGAACCCTGGCCTGTCCAGCCGCTTCCGGACAACGATCCAGTTCATCGACTACACCGATGACGAGCTCGTCGCCATCTTCGGCAAGTTGACCGCGGCCGCCGACTATGACGCCGACGACGCCGTGATCGGTCGGTTCCGCGAGATGCTCGCTGGTGTCGTGCGGGACTCGACGTTCGGTAACGGCCGATACTCCCGCAATGTCCTCGAGGCAGCGATCGGCCGTCATGCCTGGCGCTTGCGCGATGTCGACGAGCCGTCGGTCGCGCAGCTGCGCACGCTCGAGCCTGATGACCTGGCGGATCCCGCTCCAGCCTCTCCCGCTGATCCAGCGGGGGAGGCGCCAGCCGAGGCCCCCGCTGAGCTGGAGGAGTCCATCTGATGAGTGCCGCCACTGCGCCACCCCCTCCCGCAGCAGCCCCGCGGCCTGGTGGGACCCCCAGCCCGGCCGCTGCGCTACCGGCCGCGGCAACCGGCTCGGCCACGCCCGCGACCACGGCCAACCGATCGGTGCCGAGCCGGCTGGCGCTGCTGCGAGTGACAGCGATGGTGGCGGTGCTTGCCTGGTCCGTGCTCACGGCGACCCAGCTCGGGCTCTCCTGGCTCGCGTTGGGGACCGCCCAGGACGACACGGCGCAGCTCGTCCGGCTCCAGGAGGCCAAGGTCGACCTGCTGCACGCCGACGCCTTGGCGACCAACGCCTTCCTCGTCGGAGGCTTGGAGCCCGCCGAGCAGCGGACCGCCTACGACGAGGCGATCACGGCGGCGACGTCGAACCTGTCTGCTGCCATGAGCGCTCAGCCCGCGGATGCCGACGTCCTCGCCGAGCTCAACACCATCGTCGTCGACTACGCCGCGGGAATGGAGTTGGCCCGGGCCAACAATCGGCAGGGATTGCCGGTCGGTGCGGCCTACCTGAACCAATCCAGTTCGGAGTTGCGCGGCCGAGGCATGGACCTGATTGACGCCGCCATCGATGCGAATGCCGCCCGCAGTGAGGACTCCCTGGGCGCCCAGCATCCGTTCTGGATCATGATCCCAGGCCTGGTCGTCATCGGGGCCCTGTGGGGGATCCACCGCTGGGTTCGCAACCAGTTCAAGCGCAAGTACAACAGCGGCCTGCTCTGGGCGATCTGGCTGGTGGCGTTGGTGACGGCCGGGTCCTTCATCACCACGACCGCCCAGGCCGGAGTGAACGCGAACGTGCGGATCCTCGAATACCAGGACGTGTCCGACGGGGCGCAGATCCGCAGCGCGGCCAACCTGGCCCGCTCCAACGAGAGCCTGCGCCTCATCGCTCGGGGGTCGGGTGCGGCCTACGAGGAGGCCTGGGTGGCGAATGCCGCCACGGTCGACGACCTGATCGACGTCGAGGCCTTGGGCGCTGGCGGGCCGCGCGATGACTGGGCCGCCTACACCGAGTTGCACGGGCAGTTGGTGGCCTTGGACGATGGGGGTGACTGGGACGCGGCGGTCCAGGTCGCGACCGATCCCGGACCTGAGTCCGCCAGTGCCTCCTTCGCCGCCTTCGACGACGTCATCAAGTCCCGCATCGGCTCGGCCGCAGCCAACGTGGAGACCCGGCTCGATCCGGGCAACCGGATCAGCCTCCTTGGGTGGGGTGGGGCCGCGCTGCTGCTCGGCCTCTTCGGAGCCAACCGGGCCTGGCGAGGGATCTCCAGGCGACTGGAGGAGTACGCATGAGCCGCCGCCTCATCCCAGTCCTCATCGCTGCTGCCTTGGCGCTGGGCGCCTGCACCTCGGTCACGCCCACAGCGGTCCCGGCCGACCCCAATGACAGTTCGTCGGCGAGCGCCCCCGCACCCTCGGGGAGCGCGTCCGCAACACCAGCCACCTGCGACAACGCCACGACGTCGTTTGCGCCCGATGGCGGGCTGCCCTCGCCAGATGCCCTCCCCGCTGGGTCCACCATGGCCCAGATCCGCGACCGCGGCCGCCTCATCGTCGGGGTCTCGGCGGACACCCTCCTGCTGGGCAGCCGCAACCCGATCTCGGGGCAGATTGAGGGCTTCGACATCGATCTGGCCCGCGCCATTGGGCAGGCCATCCTCGGCCCCAACGCCACGGTGCAACTGAGGGTGATCACCGCGGCCCAGCGCGTCCCGCTCCTGGAGTCCGGAGAGATCGACATCGTCGTGCGCAACATGACGATGAACTGCGACCGGTGGACCAAGGTCAACTTCTCGGCCGTCTACTACCAGGCCGGCCAGAAGATCCTCGTGCGCAAAGGCTCGGACATCACGGGCCTCGCCGGGCTGACCGGACGACGGGTCTGCGCGCCCGCCGGATCGACCAGCCTGTCCAACCTGCAGCGCCTCGCCCCCGAGGCGGAAGCAGTGCCGGCGACCAACCACACCGGCTGCCTCGTCGCGCTCCAGCAGGGCGATGTCGATGCCATTACCGGCGATGACACCGTGCTCGCTGGCCTCGCGTCCCAGGACCCGTATGCCGTTGTCCTGCAGGGTGACCCGATCACGGCCGAGCCCTACGGCGTCGCCATCCCCAAGGGCAATGTTGACCTCGCCCGGTTCGTCAATGCCGTGCTCGCGCAGCGGATCGCGGACGGCACCTGGCAGGCCAGCTACGACCAGTGGCTCGCCCCCACCCTCGGTGCCGGCGCTCCGCCGACGCCGAGCTACGGGCGGACCTCGTGAGCGCAGCGCCGGTCGCGCCGGGGCGCCTCGGGGAGCAGCTCGATCCCGCCGCGACCCAGGTCTACCTGGCGGATCTGGACACCTGGGTGCGGGATCGGCGGGCCGATCTCGACGAGATCGACCAGCAGGCCCTGGCCAGCCCGGACGGCGCCCGACTGACCGGCGACCTCACTCTCGCCCTCGCGCTCTGGAAGGCCGTGGCCGACCGTCTCCGGCTCCTCGTCGCCACGTGGGACGGAGGACGGGTCGGCCCTAAGGAGCGTGAACGACTCTCCGTGCTGGTGTGGGGACGGCTCGACACGACGTTCGACGGAGGCGGCCTCGCCGGGCCGGCGGCCGCCACGTCGCCCTCGTCGACGACGTCCGGAGCGGGCAGCCTGGCCGTGTCCTTGCCCGAGGGCTGCCGACTGGTCGATGCTCTCGTCCAGCAATTGCGGGTGGCCCTCGCGCTCGACCCAGCGGCCGATGCCCACGCTCAGCGCCTCAAGCAGATTCGGGCCCAGCTCGAGCGCCTGCGCGATCAAGCCACCCTCGAGCCTCCCGCTACCCAGGGCGGGGTCCGGCGGCAGATCGACGAACTGGCTGGTCGCGCCGACGACCTGGCGGCCCGGGTCACGCGGGGCGGGGACATTGGGGGCCTCGTCGGGCCGTTGGAGAATGCCGCCGCGCGGCTCGAACGTGACCTGATCGTGGGTGGGGTGCAACGCCGTGAGGCGCGCGGGCAGTTCGTTGCCGCCCAAGAGTTGCAGGCCGACCTCGTGGCGCGTGGCGCAGCCGTCCGCTCGCTCGCCGAGGCCGCCGTTCGCACCGTCATCCCCGCACCGCTCATGGCCGTGCCGGACGTCGCGGCGCTGGGACCCGTGCCGACCGACTTGGCGCAGCTCACGGCATTCGTCGGCCGGTTGCACCGTGTCGAGGCGGCGACCAACCTCGCCGAGGCGGCCTATGGCGGTGTGCTGCACGAGCACAGTGCTCTGCTGGCAGTCCTCGATGCGCAGGTCGTGCGAGCCCAGGCGGCCGGGCTGACCCGTGACGCCGATGTCGTTGGCGCACAGCAGGCGGCCCGCCAGATCCTCGAACGGCAACCCTCGCCGGTCGAGGTCGCCCGAGCCCTGGTCGAGGTCCACGCCGCCTGGATCACCGTCCTGACCGGACCCAATGCCACCGGTCAGCGAGAGGAGTCGGCATGAGTGCACAGACCTGCCAGCAACCTGGATGCTCGGGGACGATCGTCGATGGCTATTGCGATGTGTGCGGAATGCCTTCAGGCGCAGCCGCATCCGCCGCCCCGGCCCCCGCCGAGGGTGCCCGCTGCCAGCAACCCGGCTGCACCGGCAGCATCGTCGATGGCTTCTGCGACGTCTGCGGGATGCCGCCAGACGGGGTGGCCTCGACACCGACCGCACCCTCGCCCGTTGTGGTGGCACCGGAGGATCTCCTGGACGCCCCGACCGTCGGCAGCGCTTCGGTCGCACTCGGATCGGCACCGGTCGGCTCGGCGTTGGCCGGAACCGGAGCCACCCGTCGGCTCCGCTCGGGATCCCAGCGGATCCGCAGCGCCCGGCTCGGCGCGGGCCTGACGACGATCCCACCGGCACCGCCGGTCGATCCGGTCAAGGCGATCAAGCTCAACCCGTCGGTCTCGGAGAGCAAGCGCTCTTGTGCCAACTGCGGCAACCCGGTCGGACGGTCCGTTGACGGCAAACCCGGTCGGGAAGAGGGCTTCTGTCCCAAGTGTGGGATGCCCTTCTCGTTCACGCCCAAGCTCAAGGCCGGAGATCTGGTCGCCGGACAGTACGAAGTCGCCGGAGCGCTCGCCCACGGGGGCCTCGGCTGGATCTACCTGGCGCGGGACCGCAACGTCTCGGACCGGTGGGTCGTCCTCAAGGGCCTGCTCAACAGCGGTGACCCGGACGCGCTCGCAGCGGCGATCGCTGAGCAGCGGTTCCTGGCTCAGGTCGAGCACCCGCTCATCGTCGAGATCTACAACTTCGTCACCCACGACGAGGCCGGCTACATCGTCATGGAGTATGTCGGCGGCACATCCCTCAAGGACGAGCTCAAGGATCGGATGGCCCGGAATAACGGCGCCTACGACCCGCTGCCGGTCGACCAGGCGCTGGCGTTCCTCATCGAGGTGCTTCCCGCTTTCCAGTACCTGCATGACCGCGGACTGGTCTACTGCGATTTCAAGCCCGACAACATCATCCAGGTCGGGGATGCGGTCAAGCTCATCGACCTGGGCGGGGTGCGGCACGTCGATGACCAGGACTCGGCGATCTACGGAACCGTCGGGTACCAGGCCCCCGAGGTTGCCGAGGTTGGCCCGTCCGTGGCCAGCGACATCTGGACCATCGGTCGGACTCTCCTCGTGCTGTGCATGGAGTTCCGCGGCTACCAGACGACCTATCTCAACTCGCTGCCGGACCCGAAGTCGACGCCCCTGTTCCGCGAGCACGACTCGCTGTACTGGCTGATCGCCAAGTGTTGTGCACTCGACCCGGACGACCGGTTCGCCAGTGCCGAAGAGCTGCGGAACCAGGCCCTGGGCGTGCTGCGAGAGATCGTGGCCGCCCGCACCGAGGGGACCGCGCTCACCTCTGCGGCCTCCCGGCTGTTCATGACTCCCACGGTCTCGACATCCTCGATCGACTGGTCACAGTTGCCCGAGTTGCGCCCGGACGACACCGACCCCCGGTATTCCTGGTTGCAGTCCCTCGCCGCTTCGCCGGGGGACACAGCGACTCGGCTGGAGCTGTTGCGCGACGCGCCGTCCGACAGTGCCGAGGTCTGGTTGGCGCGCGGCGCCGAGCACCTGCGCGCCGGCGACAGCAAGGCCGCGGCGGACGCGGCTGCCGCCCTGCTCGTTGACGATCCATGGGACTGGCGTGCCTTGTGGCTCACTGGCTTGGCCGCGATGCAAAAGGGCGACTTCGCCTGGGCCCAGCAGAGCTTCAACGCCGTCTACCGCCAAGTTCCCGGTGAGCTCGCGCCCAAGCTGGCGCTGGCTGTGGCCTGTGAGGGCGCGGGGGAGCCTGCTGTCGCCGAGGGGCTGTACGCGACGTGTGCCGCGACCGACGCGGCCTACCTGCCGCCGGCGGCATTCGGATTGGCTCGGCTGCGCGCCGCCCGTGGAGACACGGTCGGGGCCGTCGCCGCTCTCGACCTCGTCCCTCCGACGAGCCGTGGCTATGGCGAGGCGCGCCGGACGCGGGCCGATGTGATCCTCGCAGCTGCCGGGACCGATCTGGCTGCCCTGAACCAGGCCCTCGGCAGTGTCTCGTCGGTCCGCATGGACAGCGTGGACCGTGACACGCTCAATGTCCGCATCTATGGCCAGGCCCTCGACGCGGTGCTCCTCAAGGCGGCGCCCGAGGGAGTGCGGATCGGTGAGGTCCCGGCGGAGAAGGACGCCCTCCGCGCGGTGCTCGAGAAGTCGTATCGCTCACTGGCTCGTGAGGCTGCGACGCGTGAGGAGCGGATTGCCCTGGTGGACAGGGCCAACGAGGTGCGACCCTGGACCCTCACGTGAGCGCCTGTCCCTCGTGCGGCGAGCCGGTCGCCGCGGACGCGCTCTTTTGCGAGGCCTGCGGGGCGCAAGTGTCGGCTGGCGTCGTGCCCGGTCGGCTCGACGCCCCCGACAACGCGGATGACGCGTCGCCCATCAGCGAGCCCACCCGGATCAAGGCCACCGACGTCGTCGTGACGCCCGTGGTCGTCCCCTGTGCGGAGTGCGGCGGCGTCGTCGGCCCCGATGGCTACTGCGAGTCGTGCGGGATCAAGGCTCCTCGGGAGCGCGACCATTTCCGAGAGCAGCCAGGGGCAGGGGTCGCGGCGGTGTCTGACCGCGGCATTCGTCACCATCGCAATGAGGATGCGATGGCGGTGTCCGCCAGCGAATCTCGCGTCGTGCTCGTCGTCTGCGACGGGGTGTCCTCGTCGATCGACAGCGACGTGGCCTCGCTGGCCGGTGCCCGGGCGGCTCGGGACGTGCTGCGGCCGGGATGGCCGGCCGGGTTGGGGACTCCCGACAGCGCCGAGGCTGCGGCCGTCAAGGTCCAGGTTGCTGCTGTGGCTGCGGCCAACACGGCAGTCATCGCCAACACCTCCCCGTCGTCTCCTAACCCGGCCTCGTGCACGTACGTGTCGGCCGTCCTCGACGGATCGCTCCTGCGGTTTGCCGTGGTCGGCGACTCCCGGGCCTACTGGCTGCCGGACTCCGGCGAGGGCGTGAAGCTGACTCGCGATGACTCCATGGCTTCCATGCTCATGGCCGGCGGAATGCCGCGGGCCGAGGCCGAGACGGCGCCGCAGGCCCACGCGATCACCAAGTGGCTGGGCAAAGACTCGTCTGACATCGTGCCGGTGTGCGGTTCCACGGTGCTCCAGGAGCCCGGTTGGGTGTTGGCCTGCTCCGACGGGCTCTGGAACTACGCGAGTGAGCCAGCGGCCCTCAAGGCGCGCATCGACGTGGTCGGATCGAGCGACCCCATGGCGATCGCCCTGGCTCTGGTCGCGTTCGCCAACGAGTCCGGCGGCCAGGACAACATCACCGTGGCCCTAGCGCGCTACCCTCGCGAACCGGTTGTCGCGTCAACGTAGCCAGTTGGCCCGCGCGCCAAACTCGTGTCGAAACACTCTTACGGCGGGGGATCGGGGCAGCCCCCCTTGGGGCTGGGCGGGGTGAATCAGCGGGTGAGGCCGCGGCGGTGGTAGGCCGCGGCTGCTTCGCGGATCAGGTCGGCGTTGCGGGGGCAGCCATCGCCGGTCAACTCGTCGGCGAGCGCCAGCAACTCGGCGTGCGTGGATCGGCGCGGGCGCAGTGCCTCGTAGATCGCGAGGATCCGGTCGTCGGGGAGCAGAGCCAGCTCGGCGGCTCGCAGCAGATTCGCGGCCAACTGCGGATTGCCGTGCGCGGCAGCGACCTCAGCCTGGGCCCGCAGGGTGTCCGGGTGGATCCGGATGTCGTCGATCCCGACCTCGCCTGCGGTGACCGCCGCCAAAGTGATGGCCTCCACTGGTCTGCCCGATCGGGCCCGCACCGTCATGACGACTCCTCCCCGAGCACGGACTCTCCGAGCAGCGATTCCACATTCATCGGCTCCACGATCATCGACTCCACTGGTGGCGACCCCACCGACGACCGTTGGCAATCCCTCTCGATGGCCACGAGGGCGACAACAGCCGTGTGATAGCGGGCCTCGATTGCCTCGTCGCTATAGGGATTGCGCTCCGGCTCGGGCACCAGCCCACGGGCGTGCCGAGCGGCATTCACGCCGAGTCGGCGATAGGCCGCCGCGTCCAGGGTCGGGGCCACGCTGAACAACTCGAGGTTAGCCAGCGGCGCGAGGTCCCGCCGGTGGATCAAGGCAGTTCCCTTGGCCTGCAACCCGATCCCGATCCCAGACCCGGCCAGCTCGGCCCCGGTCAGACCGATCCGTCCGAGATCGACACTGTCGTTGACCCGGACGATCCGCGCCGTGCAGCCTTCGCTGCGCAGCCCGGCGACAAGCTCGCCCAGCACGTCGTTGACGGTCTGACCGCTCAGTGTCCGCCAGATCTCGCGCCCCGCGGCCGGGGAGAGGGCAATGACCACCTCGTCCGGGTCCGTCCCTCGTATCGCGGCGATCCCGCTGCCGCGCAACGCCTCCGACCGGTCGGCCGCCTGCTGTTGGCGCATGTCCGCGACCGAGCGTTGCTGGCGAATGGTGTCGATCTCGGCCTGTCGTCGCGCGGTCGGCACATAGCCCGTCCCGGGTCCGGCGTAGTCATTGGGATCGGTGACCGCGGAGAGCACCCGCATGTCCTCGTCGAAGATCGCCGCCGGTTGCAGGTAGTCGCCCTTGACGCGCTCACGCAGCATCGCCAGCACTCGCTCGGCCTCGACCTCAAAGCCGGTGCGCGCCAACGCATCGACCACATCGAGCATGGTCATGCCCTTGTCGCGGATGAGGCGTGAAGCCTCCAGCGGTGCGCTCAGATCCGCCGCGGGGACGTCCTTGGAGCCAGCCGCATCCACTGCCTGGCCGGCCCAGTCCTCTCCGAGGTCGGCGAGACCGAGGAGGTCATAGACGGCCCGGACCGCCCCGACTGCACGCTCGCGCAAGGCCGTCACCGCGTCGGCGTCGGCGGTGCGCAACCCGCCGTCCACCCCCCAGTCCCGCTGCATGGCCAACCAGTCGTCGAGGTCCTCGGCGTTCCATTGGCTGGGGCCGAACATGTTGTCGTAGCGCTGAATCGAGCCGAAGCCACTGCACACAAAGTCTGACCCCGCGATAAAGATCGGGTGCGTGCGCGACGTGCGCCGCACATCGGACTCCGACATCAGCGCGTCGTTGCCGGTGCACGACTCCAGCCCGCGGGCCATGACCATGAGGTTCTCGGCCATGAGCGAACGCACGCCGCCAGGGACGGCTCCGGCGACCGCCGCCGAGTCGATGCCGCCGTTCTGTACCCCCTGAGCGCCGATGGCGCGCGCCAGCGCCACACACCGCGCTTCGAGGTCGAACATCGAGCGCCCCTGAGCCGCACCCATGAGGGCCTCCGCGCCCCCACCCGAGGTCACCCGCATCTTGATCCCGCGCGAGGCATAGGCTGAGGTGAGGAACGCCTTGGACCAGGGAGTGTCGTCCCCGTCGATGAAGATCTCTTCGGTGCCGTACAGCGACACGGTCTCGGCATAGGACACCAGTCCCCGCATGCCCATCTCCAGCTCGGCGGCCTCCTCCACGGAGCATTGGACGAGGACACCCGGGGAGGCGACGGCCGCGCCGATGGTGACGGCGACGGCATTCGAGGGGGCATCGCCGAGGACGGGCACCGTGGTCTCCAACTCTCGGAAACCGAATGCCGCCGCCGTGGCGGCATCCGCGGCGAGCAGGAGCGGGTCGTCGCTGCGGTTGGTCACATGGGCTTGGTTGCTCGGCGTGCGCCGGGCCCGGCACTTGGTCATGGCGAGGACAAGCTCGGCGGGCCGCAAGACGGCCAAGGCGCGGGCCAGCTTGGTCGGCGTCATCCCGGCCGAGAGCCGCAGCACCTCCGCTCTGGGCGTGAGCGGGTCGACGAGGACCTGCGCGAACTGGGTATCCGAGATGGCCATCGCCTCGTCAGCGACGGTCAGGTCGAGACCGTGGCGGGCGATGAACTCATCGAGCAGGTCGAAATCGGCCTCGGAGACACCATCGAGCTCGACGACCCGGCCATCCTCGATCACCAGGCTCGGCTCGGGGTCCGATGGCGAGTCGAAGGCCACCAGCCCGAGCGCGGCATCCGGCTCGGCGAACCCGTCGAGATTGACGCGCTGCTGATCCATGAACCGGAATCGCCCGATCGCCATGGCCTCAGCCCTTCAGCTCGCTGTCGCAGACCGCGAATGCCGCCGCCGCGCACGCGGCGTCCTGGGCGCCGGTGCCGCCGCTGACACCGATGCCCGCGATGACTCGATCATCGTCCCAGATCGGCAGCCCCCCGGCGAAGGTGATGTAGCGGCCACCGTCGGCGGACGACATGCCGGCCAGGTCTGCACCGGGAGCCGTCAAAGCGGGGAGCTCCGCTGTGGCGATCCGATGAGCCACCGCCGTGTAGGCCTTGTCGCGCGCAAGGACCGGCCCGGCGATCTCGGCCCCGTCCATGCGCTCCAGAAGGAGCAGATGCCCTCCCGCGTCAACCACGGCCACGGTGACGACGGCGCCCAGTGCGGCAGCGTGGGCTCGGGCGGCATGGGCCATCCGAGCGGCCAAGGACAGGTCGACCTCGAAGCGGCTCAGCCGCGCCATGTCGTCGCCGCCGCTCTCAGGGCCGCGTGGGCGCCGCCCATTGCCACGACCGGTCCGAGCAGCGACTTGGCCACCTTGCAGACCACGGTGTAGTTGGTGTCGACGACGTTGGCGATGGGGGTCAACGCGGTCTGGGAGACGAACTGATAAGCGTCCAACGGTGACATCCCGGTCAGCTCCGCGATCCAGAAGACCATCTGTTGATGGGCGATGCGGAAGGCATCCTCGAGTGGCCGGGCGGAGCCGGTCGTCATCAGATGGGTGTCGGACTCCAGGCGCGGCCACGGGGTTGCCTGTCCGGGAACGAGATCAACGATGAAGGTGGTGTCCATGGCACATTCGACGGCGACGCCACAGGTCTCGCCTTCGCCCTGGCGGGCATGCCCGTCGCCGAGGCTGAGCAGGGCGCCCTCGACGTTGACGCCGAAGTAGGCCGTGACGCCCGCGCGCATCTCGGGGGTGTCCATGTTGCCGCCCCAGTCCCCGGGCGTCAGCGAGGAGCGCGCCTCACCGAGCGCTGGGGCGACGCCGACCGTGCCGTGCATGGGGTCGAGGGGAAGCTCCGCGGTGAATGCCGTGTCGGCGGCGGCATACCGGACCACCCCCACGGAGCGATCGATCTCGTAGATCCAGGTCCGCTCGGCAAGGGCCGTATGCAGCATGGCGGTCGTGGGAGTCGCGGTGAGGGCACCGAAGAAGGGGACCGTGCTCGACACCCCCCACGTCTCTCGAGGCTCGATGCTCACGAAATGAACCGCGAGGGTGTCGCCCGGGCGGGCCCCCTCCACGTGGAAGGGGCCGCTTTGCGGATTGAGGTAGCGGGGGTCGCACACCTGGCTGGCCAGATCGTTCGTCGCGCGCACGCGGCCACCGAAGCAGTCCATGGTCCAGGTGGAGACCACGGTGCGCGGCCGGAGCTGTGTGACCGCTTCGGCGCCGCCGAACGTGTAGGTGTAGGTGCGAGGGTCGGCCTCCGGGTCCGGCTCCCAGGTTGCGGTGGTTAGGGAGCCGGACACGGATTCTCCTCAGGGGGTTTGGTGGGGGGACGGGAGCAGGCGGCTCAGCGCTCGTGGGCCTCCTCGAAGGTGGTCCGCCCGATCAGCGCGTAGACCTCCGGCTTGGCGCTCTTGACGTAGAGGGCATAGGCGAAGCCGACTCCCAATGTGCCGAGCACATACAGCGGCATGAGTTTGAAGATGATGCTGTCGGCAGCCAGGCCGGCGGCGAACTGGCGGTTGGACCACAGCAGATACAGGGCATACACCATGCCGAGCGCCCCGATCGCGGGGGCGATGAGCGTGGTGAAGACGTTCCCGGTGTGGACCTTCTTGACCCAGAAGTAGTTGATCACGGCGAACGAGGTGATCGTCTGGACGATGAGGATCATGGCCGTGCCGATGAGCGCGAGCAGGCCATAGGCGTTGACGTAGGGCACGAGCTCGGGGGTCGAGACCAGAGCACCCGCCTCATCCGGGACATTGACGTCGGTGAAGAGCAGGAACAGGATCAGCAGGACCGCGGTGATCCCGCTCTGGACGAAGGATGCCGTCGCGGGCGAACCGTGCTTGGCGTTGACGCCGCCGAGCGTACGCCGCATCCCGGGCCAGGCGGCCTCGCGGCCCATGGCGAACAGGTAGCGAGCGGCCGCGTTGTGGAAGGCCATGGCGCACGCAAAGGAGCCGAGGACGAGCAGGAACTTGTAGAGGCCATTGGCGAAGCCGCCGAGGTTGTTCTGCACCAGACCGAGCCAGAGGTCCACGGGGGAGGCCCCGGCAGAGAGCTCGACGGCCTGGGCGCGGCCATTGCCGACGACGACGACCCACGACATAAACGTGTAGAAGAGGCCGAGCCCGATGACGGCGATCATCGTGGCGCGCGGCACGTTGCGCTTGGGGTCTTTGGACTCCTCGCCGTAGACCGCCGTGGTCTCGTAGCCGACCCAGGACCAGAAGGCGAAGAACAGGCCGATGGCAGCGACGCCTGAGGCGACGCCGGTGCCGAAAGCGTTCTCGGGCAACGCAGTGAAGCCGTTCTGAAGTGCGACCGTCTCGCCGATGAGGTATCCGTCCGGACCGCCCTTGAAGAGCACGGACAGGCCGAGCGCGCCGAGGAGCAGCACCTCGCAGACCAGAGTGACGCCGAGGACGCCCGCGGCCAGCGTCACCGAGTAGTAGCTGAGGGCGGCGATGACGGCCACCCCCACGAGAGCGATGATGATCCAGTTGACGTCGACGCCCATGGGCTTGAGGACGTACTCCGCGGCGAAGTAGGAGAAGCCCCCGATGAGGGAGCCTTCGAAGATGACGTAGGCCACCGCAGCAAGCAGACCGGAAGCCATGCCCCACACCTGGCCCAGGCCGTGCGAGATGAAGCCGTAGAAGGCTCCGGCAGTGGTGATGTAGCGCGCCATGGCCACAAAGCCGATGGTGAAGATCGTCAGGACGATCGTGGCGAAGAGGTAGCCGGCGGAGGCGCCGATCCCGTTGCCGTAGCCGACGGCGATCGGGACGTTGAAACTCATGGCCGTGATGGGGGCGGCATTGGCGACGGCCATGAACAGGACGCCGACCAGGCCGACGGCGCCGGCCTTGAGCTTGGCTCCCTCGGCGGGACTGACCTGGTGATCTCCAGGGGAAGGCGATGGACTGTCGCCGATGTGACTCTTACTCATGGCGTCCTCGGGTGCAGGGGGCCGCGCCATTGCGGCCGGATGGATGGCGAGTATGGCGCGCTGCCCGGGCGTGCCACAAGACTTCGGTCTTGCTGAATTCATACCAATGTTGACCTCTGGTGCTTTTGGTATGTGATTCGGTATGGTCCCTGCCCATGGCCGAGCCTCGTCGATCCGGTGCACCGCAAGTGCGGTCCGCCGCTGTCGCTGCCGACCGAGCGGCCTACGACTACGGGCTCTTCTCGTTCTCCTCCAAGGAGGAGGTGCTGGAGAAGGCCAAGGCCTACTGGAACCCGGGCAAGACCCAGTTCTGGATCGACTCCGGTGTCCCCCTCGTGATCGACCGCCGCGAGGACTACTTCCTCTGGGACATGACCGGTAAGCGGCTCATCGACTGCCACCTGAACGGCGGCACCTACAACCTCGGCCACCGCAACCCCGAGGTGGTCGGCGCCGTGACCGCGGCCATGCAGCACTTTGACATCGGCAACCATCACTTCCCCGCGCTGGCCCGCACCGCCCTGGCCGAGGCGCTCATCGACTCCGCTCCGCCCGGACTGACCAAGGTCATGTACGCCAGCGGCGGTGGCGAGGCGATCGACATCGCCCTCAAGACGGCCCGACACGCCACGCAGAAGCGCAAGATCCTCTCGATCGTCAAGGCCTACCACGGCCACACCGGGATCGCCGTCGGTGCGGGGGACGAGCGGTTCTCCGCGATCTTCCTGTCCGATCAACCCGACGACTTCCCACACGTCCCGTTCAATGACCTGGTCGCCATGGAGGAAGCCCTCTCCGGGCGCGATATCGCCGCCGTCATCATGGAGACGATCCCGGCCACCTACGGCTTCCCCCTGCCTGATCCCGGGTACCTGCGGGCCGTCAAAGCGCTATGCGAGAAGTACGACGCGCTGTACATCGCCGACGAGGTCCAGACCGGGCTCATGCGCACAGGTGAGCTCTGGGGGATCAGCAAGGAGGGCATCGAGCCCGACATCCTCGTCACTGGCAAGGGCATCTCCGGCGGTCTCTATCCGATTGCCTGCGTCCTGGCCTCGGAGAAGGCATCGGGATGGCTGACCGAGGACGGCTTCGCGCACATGTCGACCTTCGGGGGCGCCGAGCTCGGGTGCATCGCGGCCATGAAGACCCTGGAGATCTGTCGGCGCCCCGAGACTCGATCAATCGTGCACTGGATCTCCGACACGATCGGCAGCGGGCTGCGCGCCATCCAGGCCGACTACCCCGACTGGTTCACCGGCATCCGCCAGAACGGCGTGATCTTCGGCCTCGAGTTCGACCACCCCCAGGGGGCCAAGTACGTCATGCGACACCTGTACGAGGGTGGGGTCTGGGCGATCTTCTCCACGCTCGATCCCCGTGTCCTGCAATACAAGCCGGGCATCCTGCTCAAGCCAGAGGTCGCCGAGGAACTGCTCGATCGCACCGAGGTCGCCATCCGGCGGGCACGCGCAGAGGTCCGGGGGTCCTCCCGATGACCGCCCACACGACGATCCCCGTCATCCCCATCGAACCGTCCGGAATGCCGCGCGCCCGCGCCATGGTGCAGCGCGCCCAGTGGGCCTCCCGAGCCTTTGGCACCTACGACATCGACGCGGTCCGGCGCGCCGCCCAGGCCGCTGCAGCGGCGGTGGCCGAACGGGCCACCGAGTTCGCCGAGCGGGCCGTCGAGGAGACGGGGTTCGGGGTCGTCGAGGACAAGATCCACAAGAACATCGGCTGCTCAACGGGGATCTGGGAGACCTATCGCAGCCACGACTATGTGACGCCGATCGTCGACCCAGACAGCAAGATCCTGCGGATCCCGCGGCCGGCCGGTGTGGTCCTCGCGCTCACACCGTCGACCAACCCGGTGGCGACGGCGGCATTCAAGGTTCTGCTGGCCCTGCTCACCCGCAACGCGATCATCGTGTCCCCGCATCCCTACGCCAAGGCCGTCACCGCCGACGCGGTCCGGGCCATGGCGCAGGCCGCCATCGAGGCGGGTGCCCCGGACGGGTGCATCCAGGTCGTCGATGAGCCGTCGATCCCCATCATCGACACCCTGATGACCGATGACCGGGTCGACCTCATCGTCGCGACCGGCGGCAGCCCCATGGTGCGGGCCGCGTATCGCAGTGGCAACCCCGCCTACGGTGTCGGGCCGGGCAACGTGCCCGTCCTGGTCGATGAGAGCGCGGACCTCGCGGCCGCCGCGGAACGCATCGTCACGAGCAAGGCGTTCGACAACTCGATCCTCTGCACCAACGAGAGCGTGCTCATCGTCGTCGATGCGGTCGCGGAGCGCTTCGCCGGGCAACTGCGGCGGGCCGGTGCCCACCTCTGCGACCCCGACGAGACGGCCGCCGTGCGCTCCGTCATCTTCGCCGGCGACCACCTCGACACTCAATGGATCGGCAAGTCCGCCACCGTGATCGCTGCGGCCGCTGGGATCTCGGTCCCGCGGGGGACCCGCATCCTCGTGACGCCCATCGACCGGGTCGTCCCCGAGGAGATGCTCACCCACGAGAAGCTCATGCCGGTGCTCGCCCTGGTCACCGTGCCCTCGGCGACTCGGGGAATCGATGCGGCGCGCGCCGTGCTGCGGGTCACCGGTGCCGGGCACAGCGCAGCGATCCACTCCGAGAACCCCGACACGATCCTTGCTTATGCCGCCGCCGTCCCGGTTCTGCGCGTCACTGTCAACGTCGGCAACAGCCTCGGGGGCGCCGGTTTCGAGACCGGCCTAGCCCCGACCATGACCATCGGCACGGGCTTCCCCGGACGCTCGTCGCTCGGCGCCAACCTCGCGCCGGCGCACCTGGTGCATGTGACCCAGGCGGCCTGGAACCTGGCGCCCAGCGTGCCTATGCCGCCGCTGAACCCCGAGAACACGTGGCGCAGCCCGCACGGCCCGCAGCCGCCGTATCCTCTCGCCTCCAACCTCCCCGGTGCCCCTTGCGTCGTCGGGCACGGTGCTCCTCCTCCCGCCGTTTCCGGCGGCGGATCGGGCGCCGGGGAGATCATCGGCGACGACCTGCGGGACCAGGTGCGCCGCCTGGTGCTCGACGAACTTCGATCGATCGTGAAGGGCTGACATCGTGGGCGATCTGCGCTCGTTCATCTTCTTGGACCGCCTGCAGCCACAGACGCTGTGCTACCTCGGTACCTGGATCAAGGGATCCCTGCCGCGAGCCGGCGACGCCGCCCAGGTCATCGAGGTGGCTCCAGGGCTGGACATCGAGCCGCTCACGGACGTCGCGCTCAAAGAGGCCCACGTGCGGGCCGGCATCCTGGTCGTTGAGCGGCAGTACGGCTATCTCGAGATCCACGGGCCGACCTCGTCGGTCCGCTCGGCGGCCGGGGCCGTCCTTGACCATCTCGACGCCACCTCCGCCGACGCGACTGCACCCCAGGTGCTCGCGTCCAAGGTCGTCTCCCGGATCGACCCGCAACATGCCTTCCTCATCAACCGCAACAAGATGGGGTCGATGGTGTTGGCCGGGGAGACTCTGTTCGTCATGGAGATGCAACCGGCCTCCTACGCGATTCTCGCGACCAACGAGGCCGAGAAAGCGGCCCGGATCAAGGTCGTGGACTACCGGATGATCGGGGCGACCGGTCGGGTCTACCTCAGTGGCGTGGAGTCCGAGGTGCGCGCGGCGGCTGAGGCGGCCGAGGCGGCGCTCGGGGTCGGTGTGGGAGTCCGGGGATATCGATGAGCCTGCCCCTGCCCGAATCCGAGCTGCGCGGTCTCATCCGCGAGGTTCTGCGCGAGCTGGTCCGCGATGAGGTGGCCCGCGCTTTGGCCGACCTGCGCCCTGCGGCGGGCGCTGCGAGGAGCGCGCCGACCAGGGCCCCAGCGCGCGCGGCGACGCTGCGCCAGAGTCCCCGAGGGGGAGTGGTGACCGAGCGCACCGTGGATGCCGCTGGCCGGGCCGGAGACACCGTGATCGTGCTGGGCCGAGGTGCCGTCGCCACCCCCCTGGCCAAGGACCGCGCCCGCCGCCTCGGCATTCGAATCGAGAAGGACAACGAGGAGAACTGATGATTAGAGCCCGCGTCATCGGCAATGTCTGGTCCACCCGACGGCTGCCCGAAGTCCCGAGCGGGGCCTTCCTCGAGCTGGAGACCGAGCCCGGCGGGGCCCGGCTCGTCGCCTTCGACACCCTCGGCTGCGGCGTCGGCGAGTCCGTCCTCGTGGCCACCGGATCGGTTGCCGCCTCCTGGTTCCGGACCGACCCGCATCCCCCCATCGACGCCCTCGTCATCGGCTCCATCGACGAGACAGACACCCCGTCGCCAGCAACCACCCGACCGGCCTCCGGTCGCCAACAGAAGAGGTAAACGCATGTCCAACAAGGCGATCGGCATGATCGAGACCAAGGGCTACGTCGCCGCGCTCGCGGCTGCCGACGCCATGGTCAAGGCGGCCAACGTGACCATCGTGCATCGTGACGAGGTCGGCGACGGGCTTGTCGCGGTGACCATCGTCGGCGACGTCGGGGCCGTCAAGGCCGCGACAGAGGCCGGCGCCGAGACCGCCGCCGCCGTCGGCGAGCTCGTCAGCGTCCACGTGATCCCCCGCCCGCACGCGGAACTCGGCGGCCACTTCGTCGTCGCGGCGGAGTGAGCGCGCTCCCGCCCACCCCGGCACCGCAGCTGCGCGTCCACCTCCACCTTGACGACCTGCAGCCGCAGTTCGCGGCCTACCTCGGCACGCCCACCCGCGCGCGGGGCTACCCGCCCTACGCCGGGCAGCATGCCCTCATCGTCGAGGTCGCTCCGGGACTGGCCATCGAGCGGGTCACGTCGCTGGCCTTGCGCGCTGGGGACGGCACGGTGGAGCCCGGGATCCTCTTCGTCGAGCGACAGTTCGGCGTGCTCGAGGTCCACGGCGACGACCCGGAGCAACTTCAGGCTGCCGGAGAAGCCATCCTCGAGGGCATCGGCGCGGACCCCGCGGACCGGCTCACACCGACCGTGCTCTATCACGACATCATCGAGGACGTCGCGGACCAGCACGCGGTCATCATCAACCGCAATCGGCAGGCGTCGATGATCATGCCCGGCGACAGCCTGCTCGTTCTGGAGATGGTGCCGGCGCTGTTCGCGGCGCTCGCGGCCAACGAGGCCGAGAAGGCCGCTCCTGACGTCACCCTCGTGGACGTGTCCATGATCGGAGCCGCTGGCCGCATCTATCTCGCGGGGGAGCCCGCGTCGCTGGAGCGCGCCCGCAATGCCATCGGTGAAGCCTTCGAACAGGTGGTCGCCCCATGAGTGACAGCGCGGAGCTCTTCACGGCATTCGCTCACGCCGCACTGCCCGCCTATGGGCTCAGTCCCGACGCGACCCTCACCCTGCTCAACGTGTCCGAGAACGGCACCTTCGCCATCGACGACCCGCTCGAGGGTCGCTCGGTCCTGCGGGTCCACCGGACCAACTACCACTCGCCCCAGGCCATTGCCAGTGAACTGGCCTGGGTCGACGCGTTGCGCGGATCAGCCATTGTCCGCACCCCCGCCCACCTCCCCGCAGCCGATGGGTCCAGCGTGGTCACCGCCCGCGTTGACGGTGTGGGAGAACGGTATGCCGTGCGCTTCGCGTGGGAAGACGGCGTCGAACCCGACGAGGGGCGGCTCGTGGCCGACTTCGTCGAACTCGGGGCGATCACCGCGCGCCTGCACGCCCACGCCAAGCAGTGGCAGCGGCCCCCCGACTTCACCCGCTTCACCTGGGACTACGAGAGCGCCCTTGGCTCGCGTCCGCTCTGGGGGCGCTGGCAGGACGGCCTCGGTGTCGGCCCGGCCGAGCTCGCCCAACTCGGCCGACTCGACGCGGCGCTCCAGGCCCGGCTTGCGGCCTACGGTCGCAGTCCCGACCGCTTCGGCCTCATCCACGCCGACATGCGGCTGGCCAACCTCCTGGTGCGCGGCGACGACGTGTCCGTCATCGACTTTGACGACTGCGGCCTGTCCTGGTTCATGTACGACCTGGGCTCATCGCTGTCGTTCATCGAGGATCAGCCCTATGTCCCCGACCTCATCGACGCCTGGGCTCGTGGCTACCGCACCGTGACCGACCTCGCCGCCCACGACGAGGCCATGCTGCCGACCTTCGTCATGTTCCGTCGCCTGCTGCTGGTTGCCTGGGTCGGCTCGCACGCCGACACGGCGACCGGACAGGAGATGGGTCCCCAGTTTGCTCAGGTCACCTGCGACCTCGCCGAGTCCTATCTATCCAGCACGGCCTGATCCGTCCCGTCACATCGAGGAGCCCACCCATGTTCACCTCCATCGCCGGCCGTTCCGTCATCGTCACCGGGGCCACCAAGGGCATCGGCAAGGGCATCGCGACGGTCTTCGCCCGCGCGGGCGCCAACGTCCTCATCACCGGCCGCAACGCCGAGGATGCCGCGGCGGCGCAGGGTGAGTTGGCGCGGCTCGGGACGGGCTCGGTCGCGACCTTCCTCGGTGACGTCTCCTCCAGGGAGTCCTGCGACGAGATGGCGGCCGCTGCGGTCCGCGCTCATGGTGGCATCGACATCGTGTGCGCGAACGCCGGGATCTTCCCCGACAGCATGCTGGCCAACATGTCCGGGGAGGACATCGACCTCGTTCTTGGGACCAACGTCAAGGGCACGATCTTCACCGTCCAGGCCTGCCTCGACGAGCTCACGAAGTCCGGGCACGGGCGCGTCATCCTCACCTCGTCGATCACCGGTCCGGTCACGGGCTATCCCGGGTGGTCGCACTACGGGGCGAGCAAGGCAGCCCAGTTGGGCTTCATGCGTACGGCTGCGATCGAGTTGGCGCCGAGGGGAATCACGGTGAATGCCGTGCTGCCCGGCAACGTCGCGACCGAGGGCTTGGCCGATCTCGGGCCCGACTACCGTGCCGCCATGGAGGCTTCGATCCCGCAGGGTCGTCTCGGCGACGTGACCGACATCGGGAATGCCGCGCTCTTCTTCGCGACGGACGAGGCGGCCTACGTGACCGGCCAGGCCCTGGTCATCGACGGCGGGCAGATCTTGCCCGAGTCCATGGCCGCCCTGGACGCCCTGGGTTCGTGAACGTGGTCTGCGGGAGGAGGATCGTCGACGGCTAGGCTCGCGAGCGTGAACGTCAAGTCGGTGGGGGGACCGCTCGGTCCAGCGGCACGCAAGGTGCGTGATCGCATCGTCGAGGACATCTCGCGCGGGACGTTGCGACCAGGGGACAAACTCGAGGCCGAGCGTGACCTCGCGACGACGCTCGGGGTGAGCCGATCGACGTTGCGCCAGGCCTTGATCGCGCTCGAGGAACGGGGTCTGGTCAGCCGCGAGCCCGGGCGGGCCGGCGGCACCTTCGTCGCCGTGCCCAAGGTCGATCGAGACCTGTCCGACATTGTCGGCCTGCCCATGTTGTTGCGTGAGCAAGGATTCACCTCCGGCACCAGGGTCGTGTCAGTCGTCGTGCGGCCCTGCGACCCCGAGGCGTCTCGGGAGCTGGACCTGGGCCCCGAGGAGCTCGTCGTCGACTTGGTCCGCATCCGCTTTGCCGACGGCGCCCCCATGTCGCTCGAACGAGCTCTCCTGCCCGCCGAAGTCGTCCCCGGCCTGCCCGACCTGGCCCTCGGCGGCTCGCTCTATCAACTGCTCGACGAGAACTATGGGCTGCGGCCTCATGAGGCAGTCGAGCACATCGAGATCGCTCGAGCCACCATCGATGAGGCGGCGATCCTCGACATCGAGCCCGGGGCGCCGTTGCTGCTGGTGCGACGCACGACGACCGATGACCGAGGCCGTCCCTTCGAGTTTTCCCACGACCTTTTCCGCGGTGACCGGGTGCGGATCTCCGTGCGCGTCCCCGGCTCGAACCGGACCGGTGCACTCCTGCGCGGGATCGACATGCCCTTGGCGAGCTCGGGCTGACAGCCAGGCGTTCCGCACCTGCTCCGCGTCTGATTGAGTGGACCCCTGAAAGGTCGGCCCGCGGTCGGCCGTGACGAAGGGAATTGAGCGTCGTGGCGGATTTCACCGCAAGCGTCTACCAGAACGAGTTCCTCGCCGACGGTGGGACCGATGTGCAGGCGATCGTCTCCGTGACGTGCTCGGGGGCGGGATCCGCCGGAGCCTCCGGCACCGGGGTCCTCGCGGGCGAGATCATCATCATCGACACCTCCGGGTCGATGGAGGAGGACAACCGCATCGAGGCCGCCAAGCAGGCTGCCGCCGCTGCCCTCGACGAGATCCGGGACGGCACCTTCTTTGCCGTCATCTCCGGCAACGGCGCGGCATTCCTCGCCTATCCGCCGGTCCGCAGCGGGCCCGGCATGGTCGAGATGTCGGCCCGGACCCGCTCCGAGGCCGCCCGCGCGATCGGCAACTTGCGCGCGGCCGGTGGCACCGTCATCAGCACGTGGCTGGACCTGACCGGACAGCTCTTTGCCTCGGTCCCGCAGGTCAAGCAGCGGCACGCCCTCCTGCTCACCGATGGCGAGAACAACGAGCCGGCCAGCGTCCTGGACCAGGCCACCGCGCGGGCCACGGGTTACTACCAGTGCGACTGCCGCGGCGTTGGCACCGACTGGAAGGTCTCAGAGATCCGGCGGATCGCGCAGGCTTTGCTGGGGACGGTCGACATCGTCCCGGCGCCGGGTGCGATGGCCGCGCAGTTCCGCGAGATCATGCAACGCTCGATGTCGCGCGGGGTCGCCAATGCCGACCTGCGGGTGTGGGCACCGCAGGGCGCCCAGGTGACCTTCGTGCGGCAAGTGCTGCCCACCGTCGAGGACCTGACGACCCGTCGCTCCGCCGTCAACGACCTCACGGGTTCGTATCCGACAGGGGCCTGGGCCGACGAGAGCCGCGACTATCACGTGAGCATCCGGTTGCCCGCTAAGGCGATCGGGCAGGAGCAGTTGGCTGCTCGGGTCCAGATCGTCGTGGCCGACCAGATGATGGCTCAGGGCCTGGTCAAGGCGAAGTGGTCCGACGACACCACCCTCACGGCCCGCATCGATGGCCAGGTCGCGCACTACACAGGACAGACCGAGTTGGCTGCCGTGATCCAGGAAGGCTTGGCCGCCAAAGCCGCTGGCAACGAGGAGCTCGCGACCACCAAGCTCGGGCGTGCGGTCCAGCTCGCGGCCGAGACGGGCAACGACGAGGCGACCTCCAAGCTGCGCAAGGTCGTCGAGGTCGACAACGCCGAGGAGGGCACCGTGCGGCTCAAGAAGGCCGTGGAGAAGGCCGACGAGATGGCCCTGGACACGGCCTCGACCAAGACCACGCGGGTGCGCAAGTGATCTGCCCCAACGGTCACGAGTCCGCTGCCAACGACTGGTGCGACGTCTGCGGGGAGGCGATGGGGGCCGGCGTGGCCGCGGTGACGCCGCCCAACCCGCTCGACCCGTTGGCTCCGCTCCCAGGTGATCCGGGCGGCGGGCCGTCCGGGACGGTGCCCGAGACGCCCGCCGGGTCGGCACCCGCGGCCGAGCCGGAGGGCCAGGAATGCCCCAACTGCCACGCGATCTCCAAGCCTGAGGCCCTGTTCTGTGAGACGTGCGGCTACGACTTCACGACCGGCACCATGCCTCGGCGAGGACCGGCCCCCGGTGAGCCCGCGCCGGCCGGCGCGTCGCAGAACGCGTCCGCGACGCTCGATCCGCCGTGGGTGGCGGAGATCTGGATCGATCCTGCCTGGTATGCCAGCCAGGCCAGCCCGGACCCCTTGCCCTCGGCGGGACCGCCGGTCGTCATCCCGCTCCGGCACCGGTCCCTGCTCATCGGCCGGACCTCGACCAGCCGCGACATCCACCCCGACATCGAGTGCGGCGCCGACAACGGTGTGAGCCGTCGGCATGCCGAGATCACCACTGATGGGACGCGCTGGTGGATTGATGACCTGCAGTCCTCCAACGGCACCTATGTCGGGGATGCCGTGGGCGGCATTCCGAGCGAAGCGATCCGGCCCGGGAGTAAGCGTGAGGTCGACGCGGACGACCGCATCTATGTCGGGTCCTGGACCCGCATCGTGCTCCGCCCCGCCATGGAAGGTGAGGTCTGAGCTGACGAGTTTGGGGCGCGCAGGTCGAGCTACGACGTGATCGAGGCCGCAGGGCAGGTGGTCGTGACCGAGTCTGGCGCTGGCAGCGAAGCCTGCCACTCGTCGATTGCGGTGCATGCGCCGTCGACGTCCGCGGGGCTGACTGCGTAGTAGCTGACGACGGAGCCCGCCACCGCCACCAGGCCCGGCGTCTGCAAGCGTGCCACTTCAGTCCATGAGGCTGGGATATCGTCCTGGAACCATGCCGGATAGACGGCGACGAGACGAACCTGGCGCTGATCCACGAGCTCCTGCATCCAGCCGGGCTCTCGCTCCAAGCGCATGACCCGGGCCTCCCCGTCGCCAAGCCCCCAGAGATCGACCGTGACCTGGCCGCCTCGATAAGCGACCAGGCCGAGGTCGTTCACTGCGATCGGGGCGCGCCAGTAGTCGCTCACGAGGCGGGCCGTTTGTGCCTGCTGCAAGGAGATTTCTCTGGCGGCGAGGGGGGTGGCCACCGTGGTGGCAAAGAGTTTCCAGGGCGCGAGCATCAGGACCGCCAGGGCAGCGATCCGGATCACTCGCCACGTCTGGGTTGTCGACCACGCCCAGACGAAGCTGAGCACGGGGACGACGACCGCGACCGCGAGGTAGACCTCGTAACGCCCCCACCAGCCGAACTGCCCAGCAACGGCGTGCAGGGCCAGAACGGTGAGGACGTATCCCTGAACCAGGTCCACTCGCCGAATGCGGAACACGTCGATGACGGTCACTGCGAGGGCCGCCATGAAGACGGGATTGACGGCCGCGGCATGCAGGCGGTTAACCAGAACGGCCCCAGCCTGCGTGAGAGAGTCAGCGCCGGTCAGATCAGACTTGACCAAGATGGAGCTGGGCACCGGATCCAGGCCCAGCCCCATCAGAAAGGAGGAGAATGCTGCTACCGGGATGATGGCCAGGGCGCAGGTGAGCAGGGCCAGGCGCCACCGGTGGATCCGCACGAGGACGATGGCTATGGCTGCGGTCAGCGCGAGCAACTCGTATCGCACGAGGGGACCGACGACCATGACGGCCGGCAGCCAGGTCGGCGCGATGCGGGTGTCCTTGATGACCAGGACGGCCTGGGTGGCGAGCGCAGCGAGCAGGACCTGGAGGGAGTGCTCCATGCCGGTGAACGCAACACCGATCACGTTGAGCAGCGACACAGCTATGCCCGCAGTGACGGTCGCGATGAGCGGTGGAAGAAGTCGCCGCAGTCCGGCGGCCAGGACCAAGGCAGTCCCCATCGCGCAGGCCACGTTGATCAGCAACGGCACAATCTCACCAAGTGCCGTGTCGGCGAAGGGGGCCAACATCACAGGCCAGAGGATCGATGACGACGGGCTGGCCGGCATCCCAGTATTGATCCCATAGCCGCCCTGGGCGATCATGCGCGACAACGCCAGATGGATGTAGGGGTCATCCAGGCTGTATACGAATGCCCCGTGCGTCAGGGCGATGATGGCCAGAACCAAGGCACAACTGCTCGCGAGCACATACCCGGCCAGCCAGCCGTTCATTCGGCTGATCTGGTGAGCGCTTGCCGCCGGGGTTGACTGGTGCTTCAGGGCGCCCAATCTGGGTGCCCAACGTTGCGTCACCTCGCCCCAGGAGGCAGAGTCCTGTCCCTCTTCCGGTCCCCCACCCGTCGCTCCCTCCTGCCATGGGCTTTGCCCGCCCTGACTTAGCCCCGTGGAACTGCTAGGGCAGATCTTACGGGTCCGTGGGAAAAGCCTGACCCCACGGGAGGGCGCGGCAGCCCCGCTGGCGACGAACGGGCGCCGGCAACGGTGTGAGCTGGCGGCATTGCGAGCTAAGCGATCCGGCCCGGGAGTAAGCGTGAGGTCGACGCGGACGACCGCATTTGTGTCGGGTCCTGGACCCGCATCGTGTTCCGCCCCCGCCCTGGAGGGCGAAGGCTGAGCGACCTGAGGGCGGCCCCTCGCGGGACATTGAGTCGGCCATCTGGCTTGCAGTAAGGTCTCGCCGGTTGCTCGTCTTGCGAATCTGTCAGGTTTCCTTGACCAGTTCCCGACCCGGCCTTCCCCAGTCGGTTCTCTGCCATCCTGCCCCTCCCTGTCGCTTGCTCACCGAGCCCCTCGTGGTCATGCCCTCTGCCCTGGGTGATGACGCCCTGGTCCTCGGTGCTCACGCCTGACCCCACCTGGTCCGCAGCCGTTCCGGCTTGCCGGCCGGTGAAAGGCCCACCATGCCCGTGTCCCCGTCCGCCGACGCTGCCCCCAAGGCGGCGCAAGGTCTCTCTCGTCGCACGCTGGCCACTGGCGCCTCCTGGGCCCTGCCCGCTGTCGTGGTCGGCGCGGCCGCCCCCGCGATGGCGGGGAGCCCGATCGGCAACGGGGAGCAGCGAGGCCAGTGGGTTGTCACCGGGAGCTGCGCCCAGGCGGGCCTGTTCTCCTTCCAGGTGACGGCTTCGTACTCCAACTCGTGGGTGTACCCCTACACAGCCGGCTGCCCGGGTGGTCCGCCCACCTACTCCGGCCTGACGTGCACCCAGGGGCTCCTCACAGGTGGCGGGTCCTACTGGGCCGTCAACCTGCCGTCCACGTTCATCCCTCAGAACAACTGTCAGTGCGTGACCGTGAAGATTCCGCTGTGCTACGGCACCCCGTTTCAGCAGGGGTCCTGGTACTACTGGTCCAATCTTGTCGCCGGGCCGGCTGAGACCATCAACGGCATTTCGTACATCCCCTACACCTCATGTCTGCAGAACACGACGGCGGCACACGCCGGCTGGACCTATCTGGGGGCGCCTGCCGCCGCCGCGTGCGGTGGTGGCGGCCTCTACCGAAACCCGTGCACGGGGGACACGTGGAGCAGCATGTGGGTCTACGGCGGCGCCTACTCGTTCGCTCAGCAGTTCCGCTTCACGTCGGCCCAGATGGCGGCGTGCGCGACCAAGCCCTGCCCGTGCAGCCCGCAGGGCGGCAGCACCAACTCCTACCCGATCTATGTCGACCGCAGACAGTGCTTCACGGACAGTGTGACGGGTGCCACCGTGACTATGACGCTCCCCTCGGACAGTAGTGGGGCTGTGCCGTCGTGCCAGGCCAGCATCACCACGGGGGCGCACTTCACCTGATCGGCCGCGGCGGGGTCCACCGGTTGGGGGACACCGATCCCCTGGGTGGAGACTGACCGAATGCCGTGGTGCTGAGCCAATGTAGGGGTATGAACGCCATTTCGGTCCGAGACCTCCGCAAGACCTACGGCACACGGGCGGCTGTGGACGGCATCGACCTCGACATCGCCACGGGCGAGGTCTTCGCCTTGCTCGGACCCAATGGTGCGGGCAAGACAACCACGGTGGAGATCCTCGAGGGCTTCCGCGAGCGGGACGGTGGCGAGGTCAGCGTCCTCGGCGTCGATCCCCAGGGGGCCGGGCGGTCCTGGCGCAACCGGGTCGGCATCGTGTTGCAGACCTCCACCGGCCTGGATCTGCTCACTCCTCGCGAAGCGCTGCGCAGCACAGCCGCCTTCTATGACCACCCGTGGGAGATCGACGAGGTCATTGCCGCGGTCGGGTTGCAGGACAAGGCGTCCGACCGCATCGCCGGCCTCTCCGGGGGTCAGCGTCGTCGCCTCGATGTCGCCCTCGGCATCGTCGGGCAACCGGAGTTGCTGTTCCTCGACGAGCCGACGACCGGCTTCGATCCGCAGGCGCGTCGCGCTTTCTGGGAGCTCATCCGATCACTGGCCGGACAGGGCACGACCATCCTGCTCACCACGCACTATCTCGACGAGGCCGAGCAGCTGGCCGACCGGGTCGGGGTGGTCGCGGCCGGACGACTCCTCGCCGTCGACACCCCAGCCTACCTCGGAGGGCGTGACGCCGATCTGGCGATCGTCAGCTGGCTCGAGGGCAGCGCGCGGCGAACGCAGTCGACCGCCGAGCCCACGGCATTCGTGGCCGTCCTTGCCGCTCGCCTCGGAGGTGAGGTGCCGGGGCTGACGATCACCCGGCCCACCCTGGAGGACGCCTACCTGGCGCTTATCGCGCCCCACCTCCAGGCCACCTCAGATCAGGACCACAGCGCACAACTCCAGGAGACCCGATGACCACCGCGATGACGGCTGGGTGGGTCCGCACCCGCGTCGAACTCCTGCAGTACTTCCGCGAGAAGGAGTCGGTCTTCTTCTCGTTCTCCTTCCCGATCCTCATGCTCGTGCTGTTCAGCACGATCTTCGCGGCCCAGTTCGACGGTGACCCGGGGCTCTCGGCCGCCCGCTTCTTCCTGCCGGGCATGCTCAGCGCCGGGGTGCTGCTCACGAGCTTTCAGACCATGGCGATGTCGGTGGCTGTCGAACGCGACGACGGCACCCTGAAGAGGTTGCGCAGCACCCCCATGCCGCAGGTGTCGTATTTCCTGGGCAAGGTCGGCCTCGTCGTGATCACGTCGACCGCCCAGGCCGTCGTGCTCCTGCTGGTCGCGCGGCTCGCCTACGACGTTGCGCTCCCGACGACGGCCTCGGCGTGGCTCACCTTCGTCTGGGTCTTCCTGCTCGGCATCTTCTCGGGGACAGCGCTCGGTGTGGCCTGGTCCTCCTTGGCCACGGCTCGCAGCGCCGGTGCGGTGGTCATTGCACCCGTCCTCGTGCTGCAGTTCATCTCCGGTGTGTACTTCTCGTTCGCTGACATCCCCCAGTGGCTCCAGCAGATCGCCTCGGTGTTTCCCTTGAAGTGGGTTGCCCAAGGGATGCGCTCGGTGTTCCTCCCCGACGCCATGGCGTCCATGGAGATGGCCGGCACGTGGGAGCACGGCCGTACCGCCCTGGTGCTGTTGGCCTGGGGGGCCGCGGGACTCGTGCTCTGTGTGAAGACGTTCCGCTGGTACAAGCGCGGCACGGTCTGAGGCTGCCGGCAGGCCAAGATGGATGTCATGACGACCCACGTTCAGGACTCGGCGGGCAGCTCCCGGGGGGAGTTCGAGGCGATGTGGCGGCGCCAGGAGATCTGGTGGCATGCGCTGTTCGCGGGCATGGTCCTGATCTCGATCGCGGTCGTCCTGGTCGAGCCCCCCGGGCGGTTCGGTCGATGGCCGACCGTGGCCCTGTTCGGTCTCCTGGCTCTGGCGTACGCCGTGTTCGGCGTCCGAGGATTGCGCCAAGAGATCCGCTATGGCGTGATCTATCAGGCCATCGCCTGGGCCGTCGTCATCGCGGTCCTGTGGGCCGATCCCGAGTCCGAGCTCTTCCTGGTCTTCTTCGCGCTGTTCCCACAGCTGTGGGCGATGCTGCCCCGTGGGTGGGCCATCGCCTGGATCTCGGTGACGTTCTGCTTCATCGGTATCGAGATCTATGTGCTGGAAGGCAGCAACCCGGCATCGCTGCCCTCGATCGCCACGGCGCTGCTCGTCTCGTTTGTCACCTCGCTCGCGCTCGGGCTCTTCATCACCAGGTTGGTCCACGAAACCGAGCAGCGTGCGGCGACCATTGACGTTCTGCACGAGACTCAGGCGCGCCTGGCCAGCGTGGAAAGGGACCGTGGCGCGCACGAGGAGCGCGAACGGATGTCCCGCGAGATCCACGACACGCTCGCCCAGGGCTTCACGTCGGTCCTGGCGCTCACCCGCGCAGCCGATGCCGCCTTGGGTCGCGGTGACATTCCGACCGCGAGGGAACGCTTGGCCTTGGTCCAGGCCACCGCCACTGACAACCTCAGCCAAGCTCGCCTCATGGTGGCCGAAACCAGCCCAGGGCACCTGGTTTCGCGCACTCTCATCGAGGCTTTGGACCGACTGGTCACGGCGATCAGGACCGAGGCCGGACTCGACGCCCGACTCGAGGTCATCGGCACCCCGGTCTCGCTGGGCGCTGCCGCCGACATCGTGCTGCTGCGGGCAGTGCAGGAGAGCCTGGCCAATGTCCGCAAGCATGCCCGGGCCGCACGCGTCACCGTCCAGGTCCGGTATGTCGAGGGGGAGCCGACCCGGGTGGAGGTCACAGACGACGGGATTGGGTTCGACGATCAGCCCGAGCGACGCGGCTTCGGGCTGGACGGACTGCTCGCCCGGGCTCAGGAGGTCGGGGGCAGCATGCGGCTGACCAGCAGACCTGAGGGCGGGACGTCGGTCGTCGTCGAGGTGCCCCGGTGATCCGGCTCCTCGTCGTGGACGACCACCCGGTGGTGCGGGCCGGCATGGTGGCCGTGCTCTCCGAGGAGCCCGGCCTGCAGGTGGTCGGTGAGGCCGCCAATGGAGCGGAGGCGCTGGCCATGGTCCCCCGGCTGCGTCCCGATGTGGTGCTCATGGATCTGCGCATGCCCGTCCTGGACGGGGCAGCTGCCACCCGGCTCATTGCCGCGCTCGCCGACGCCCCCGCCGTCCTCATCCTCACGACCTATGACACCGACGCCGACATCGTCCGGGCGGTGGAGGCCGGGGCCGCCGGCTATCTCCTCAAGGATGCCGAGCCGGCAGTGCTCGCCGATGCGGTCATGCGTGCGGCTCGCGGCGAGACCGTGCTGGCGCCGGGCATCGCGGATCGGCTCGCCGACAGCGGTGGTGGCGGCCGGCGTGCCGACCTGACCGTTCGGGAACTCGATGTCCTGCGCCTCGCGGCCCAAGGCAAGTCGAATGCCGCCATTGGGCGGCACCTGTTTATCGGTGAGGCCACCGTCAAGACGTACCTGTCCCGGACCTACGCCAAGCTGGACGTGGGCGACCGGGCCGCGGCGGTGGCGGCGGCATACCGACTCGGTCTGTTGACCTAGCCCGTGATGGAGCCGTGCGCGTTCGCCGGCTGCGCCCACCCGGACGCTTGCGCGTGAGGCGAGCAGGTGGTGACGCAGGGGAGGGTCAGCGGCCTTGGGCGTCGCGTCGGCTGCGCCGGGTCTCCCCGATGTCGGTCGTCGAGGTCGTGGGCGCACTTGTGCGCTCGGCGCCCTGCGCGGCCCCGGCCGTGCCAGAGGACTTCTTGGACCGGTGGCGCAAGTACTCAAACACCATGGGGAGCACCGAGAACGCGACGATGAGCAGGATCGCGGACTCGAGGTGGTCGTGGATGAACTGGATCCCGCCGAGCGCGTGTCCGATGAGGGTCAGCCCGGTGGCCCAGAGGACCGCGCCGACGCCGCTCCACACGAAGAAGTGGCGCCGATCCATCTTGGACACGCCGGCAACCACCGTGATGAAGGTGCGGACGATCGGCACAAACCGGCCCAGGACCAGAGCCTTGGATCCGTGCCGTTCGAAGAACTCATGCGTCTGGTCGAAGTACTTCTTCTTGAGGAACCGGCCATCTCGGTTGTACAGGGGCGTCCCGACGGCACGGCCGATCTCATACCCGACGACGTTGCCCAAGAAGGCGGCAGCGCTGAGGATGAGGCACGCGACCCACAGGTTGATGTCCATGTCTCCGCGGCTGATGAACAAGCCGATCGAGAACAGCAGCGAGTCCCCCGGGAGGATCGGGAAGAGCAGTCCGCATTCGATGAAGACGATGGCGACGCCAACCCAGAAGAACTGAGTACCGAACCGGTCTAGGAGCCATTGCGGGTCCATCCAGTCCAGTCCGCCGATTGCGGGGGCCATGCTCGCCAGGGTGTCGATCACGGGTCTCAGCGTAGGCGGTGGCCCCGGCAGGCCCCAATGAAGCCGCTGTGCGACTCCTGGGGCCAGCCCCGTCCGATGGCTCGTCGGGCACAAGCTGGGCCAGCCGGTCGCTGAGTGTCCCTTGACAGTCTCCTGGGAATATCATGGGTTTGGTGACGATCTCCGGGTCGGCCTCGGCCGACGATCCAGGGCCGTCGGCGATGGGACCTGAGAGCAGGCCCGCCGATGGCGTTGGGGTGGGCCCGTGGGAGGGCGCGTGGCCGCAGGGGGCGCACTGGGATGAGGAACTGCTGCGCCACGGGGACCGGCGCAACGTCGTGGACTCGTATCGGTACTGGACGCACGAGGCGATCGTCGCGGACCTGGACACCCGTCGGCATGCGTTCCACGTGGCGATCGAGAACTGGGAGCACGATCGCAACATCGGGTCCGTCGTGCGCACCGCCAATGCGATGAATGCCGCGGCATTCCATATCGTGGGCCGGCGGCGCTGGAACCGGCGCGGCGCCATGGTCACCGATCGGTACCAGCACGAACACCATCACCCCACAGCAGCAGCCCTGGGCGCGTGGGCACGCGAGCGTGACCTGCCGCTCATCGGGATCGACAACGTCCCAGGGTCATTACCCATCGAGGGGTTCGCGTTGCCCCGCGCCTGCATGCTGCTCTTTGGGCAGGAAGGGCCCGGTCTCTCCGCGGCGCTCCAGGAGCAGTGCGACGTGGTGCTCCACATCACCCAGTTCGGCTCGACCCGGTCGATCAATGCCGCGGCGGCGGGGGCGATTGCCATGCACGCGTGGGTTCAGCAGCACGCCGGGGAGATCCAGGGGTCGCCCTCGGGTGCCGTCCATGGATGACCTCGTCGTCGAGCGGGTGCTGCGAGCGGTAGAGCTGGTGCCGCCGGGGACAGTCGTGGCCTACGGCGACCTCGCCGAACTCGTCGGGATCGGTCCCCGTCAGGTCGGGTCGATCATGGCGACCTGGGGCAGCGGCGTGGCCTGGTGGCGAGTCACGAATGCCGCCGGCTCGCTGCCGCCGGAACTGCTGGCCAGGGCGCGGGAGCACTGGGCTGCTGAGGGCATCGCACTGACGTCGACGGGTCGGGTGAGGATCGGGACACATCGCGCGGACCTGGCAGCACTGGCGGCCGACTGGGACGCGTCTGTGGCCGATCTGGCCGCTTCCGATCCCGAACCTGTGGCGGGAACCGGGCGTGAAACCAATATGACACCCGTTCAGGATGCCCGACCTGGTGGGACTGTGTTGGACTGCGGCGTGATGAAGGCCGATGACCTGCACCGAGAATTCCGGCGCCAGGTCCGATTGTCGAGCCAGGAGGTCGACCCGGTCTATCGGCGGGAGGTCGCAGGCCTGGTCCGTCGCCTTTACCCCATCGACCCGACCCTGACGGGTGCAACGATCGAGTCCCCCGAGGGCCTGGGCGAGTCCGAGGCGCAGATTCAGACAGCGATCACGCGTCAGGTCACCATGTTCCGGGAGCGTCGCCAGAACCTGGAATGGCGCACGTATGGCGATGACCCACCCCGGGATCTGCCGGAGCGCCTGGCCAAGGCGGGCTTCCGCCTCGGGCCGACCCTGGTCCTGATGTTGGGTGCGGCGCGGCTGTTCACCGACGACGCCGAGGTCCCCCCGGGCGTGCGCATCCGGCCGGTGGAGCACCCCGACGACTGGAGCCTGCTGCACGAGACCTTCGATGACGGGGACCCGACCGGGGCGGCTTGGACCTTGGATGCTCTGCGCACCGAGGAGTCCGTCGCGCCGGACCTGGTCAAGGTGGCTCTCGCGCAGGACAGCGCGTCAGGGCAACTGCTCGCCATCAGCGCGGTGCGCCTTTTTGCTGGGACGCAGTTCGCGCAGATCTCGGCGGGCTTCAGCCTTGAGCAGGGGCAGGGTCGGGGGATCAGTCGAGCCCTCGCGGCCCGTCAAGCGCAGGTTGCCCTCAATGCCGGACACCCGTTGCTCCGGCTCGACGTCCTCCCCTCGATCCAGCCGGCGTTGGGTAAGCGCGGGATGCATGGGGTCACGACGACGGCCGTCGCGCGCCTCCTCGTGCGGGAGCAGGGCACCAGTGCATCGGCGGCGCGGCCGGTCCCCACGTTCGGTTACCGCGGCTGATCGGGATTCGCTGCGCCAACTGCGAGAACCCCCGGGTATCTGGGGGTGCCGCGTGATCGTCCCCTCATCTAGAGTTGATGATGTGACACCAGGGGAGGGGGGCGAAGGGCGTGCCCAGGATCGAGGCCTGGCGCGGCCTGAGCGCCCAAGTTTTGAGGATGTGACTCCGGCGCCGGTGACCGGGCCGGCCGCTCGCACTCGCGTTGCCGATCGCACCTTGACCGCGCTGTGGTGGTCCACGAGCCTGCTCGTGTTCGCTGCCCTCACGCTCTTCCTCACCCGCAAGACGGCTCAGGACAATCTCGCTGGCCTGCTGCTCCTCGCGAACCCGGCGCTCGACGTCGTGAGTATCGAGGGCTCGGTGGCCCGGATCATCGATGTCGTTCTGGCGATCCTGGTGTTCCTGGCCACGTTGGTGGCCGTGAGCGTCTCGTCGCTGTCCCGGGGGCGGCGGTGGCCGCGAATCCTGTTGATCCCCACCGGTCTCGTTCAACTCTGCGTGGCTGTCCCCACCGCCCTGCTGGCCCCACACGGGTCGTGGCAGGGCTGGCTGGTCACCGTCGCCTTGCTCCTCGGCGTGCTTTCGACGCTCGGCGGGACTGCGCTCGCGTGGGCGCCATCGATGAGTCGCTGGCTGGCTCAGCGACGGGCCGTGGCGGGCACGCCTCGCTGAGCTCCACGAGGGTGCGTTCCGCGGACCGGATGACCTGTGCCGCGAGGTCAAGGATCGTGGCGGAGGACTCCGGGTCGGCGAGTCGCTGACGCCATGTCCGCAGCAGCGCAGCGACCTCGACGCCAGCGGTGCCGCTCTCGCATGACCAGGCCCCGGGCCCCAGCCGATCCTGGGCCGACAGGCCACGCGATCCGAGGACGACCGTTGCCTGCGCGATCTCGTCGGCGGTCAGACCTTCTGGCGGGTCATGACGGACACGGCTGAGCAGGGCCAGCTCGTCCGCGTGTTGATTGCGGCTCTGCGCCCGGGCAATCGCGGCCCGCACTGGCTCGGCGTTGGCAGCCCCCTCAGCGAGCAGGGCATCCAGGGCGAGCAGGACCGAGCGGCCACGCAGCGCCTGGGATCGTCGGTCGAGCTGATCGAGGATGACGGAGGTCACTGGCCCGAGGCCGCTGCGCCGGAACAACTCGTCGGACAGGGCGGTGGCGGTGTTGAAGCCATCGCGCAGCAAGACGGTGCTCAGGCGCACACCGAAGACGCCGAGTCGCTGCAGCACGGTGGCGCGCTCTTGTGGCGTCAGGTGTGGCACTTCGGGCACCTCGGTGTTGATGAACCGATCGGCCGACAGCAATAGATCCTCTCGACGCTCCCGCCCGAGCCCGGCCAGGTCGCGCAGGGCCGCGAAGTCGCGCTGGCGTAACGAACGACCACCCTGCCCTAGCAAGCCGGCGACCGGCAGTACGTCCAGGCACAGCGAGCGCATGTCGGGGTCGGTCCGGAGGCGGTCGGCAACCTGGCCGGCACTGAGCAGCGCATCGATGCGCCCACCGCCGACTTCGTCCGCCCGAGACAGCAGGCACAGGGTCATGGCGGCGTTCTGCTCCGCGGCGCCGGAGGCCTGCTGGAAGTCGCGCAGCACTGCGACATCCTCCGCGTGCAGGTGGCGAACGAGATAGAGCATCGCGTCGATGCCACTCTGCCCGCGGGCCGGGGTGAGCAGGCCGAGCGAGCGTTCGCCCAGTTCGGCGGAGAGCGAGGCCAGGCCAGGGGTATCGATGAGCGTCATGCGACGCAGCAGCGGCGAAGGCCACCGCACCTCGAGGTGGTCGATGAGCCGAGGCGGGATGCCGTCGACGTCGAGCCGCAAGGCACCGTGCACGGTGTGAATGGGCAGCGGGGTGCGCGTGCCGGAGCGCAGCACGGCGTGGACGGCCGGTGCCTCCCCGAAGAGGTACCAGGTGACCAGGCGGGTGCATTCACCGGTGTCGGTCGGGGCGATCTCCTCCCCGATCAGCGCATTGAGCAGGGTGGACTTGCCGGTCTTGACCCGTCCTGCGAGAGCGACTCGCAGGGGCTCGCGCAGTCGGGCGTCGAGATCATCGAGCCGACGCAGTGACGCCTCGTCATGGGCCAGCACCTCGCGGGCACGGCCCACGAGGAACCTGGCCTGATCCCACTCCTGGTCACGCACGGCCGGTTGCATGGCGACGCTGGTCATCGAGTGGGTGCCGTGACGGTCGGCGGTGTCGGTCGCCGCGGTGGCGGCGCGGCATTCGGGATGGTGGGCGTAACCGGGCCGGTGGCGGGCACCAACGTCAGGCGCAACGCGTCCTGCGTGGTCTTTTGGGCATCGGCGAGCAGGGCGGTGACCGTCCCGATGCGCGCCTTGCGCTCCGTCGTCGTGGCTGTCGCGGCCCGTTTGGCATCGTCGACCGAGCGGGTGAGCGCCTCGGCCAACTCCTCGGCCACAGTGATGTAGTACTCGCGCACGATGCGCTGGACCTGACGCAGCCGATCCCGGAGCGTCTTGCCGCACTGGAACGCCACTTCGTCGGTGTAGCGCCGCACAAGGTTCTTGGCATCAGCGCGCCGTTTGTTCAGCCGGTGGCTGGCGTCCTCGCGATAGGCCTTGGTCCCGAGAATCAAACCGGCACCCAGCGAGATCGGGTTGATGACGGCGAGCCCGGCGAGCCCGGTCAGCAGGCCGAACATGAGCACCCCGCCGTAGGAACCGCGCAGGCCGATGAAGAACTTCTGGGCTGGGTTGAGGGTCTCGACCTGCAGCAGCCCAGGCCCCTCAAGCTTGGAGGCCAGCTGGTCGATCCCGGCCATCTCGAAGGCAGGGATGGCTGTCATGGCCTCCTGGGTGAAATGCTCCCCGACCTTGTTGAGCAGCCACGTGGCATTCTCGTCGGCCCATTGGAAGGTGTCCGTTATCGATGCGGTGACTCGCTCCTCGAGCCAGGCCGCGAAGGTGTCCCAGTCCTCGGCGGGGTCACCCTCGTCGATCGAGGCCTCGGCCTCCCGCACGACGCGCCTGATCCGATCCCGCAGGTCATGGTCGAGGTCGGAATTGAGATCACCGACGCCATCGCTCAAGGTGGTCTGCCAGCGGGCCGATCGGCGCTTGAGCTCCTCGGCATGATGACGGGTCTGCGTGAGCTCGGCGGTGAGCTCGGCCAGGGTCTTGGGGTCCTCGAGCACGCCCTGCTCGCGGCGCAGGTTGGTGGTGAGGTCCTCCATCACCCCGGTGACGTCGTGTCGGGTTGACGTCCGCAGTAAGGCGTCGCGTCGGCCGACGATCCGCTGGTTGATCGTGTCGATGAGGACGGGAAAGCCGGACTCCTGGTTCAACGTCGTGTCCTCCCGGGCGGCGGCCTTGAGGCGAAGTTGCGCAGACAGCGGCACCATCGTCAGGTCGAGGCCGGCCGCGGCCAGGTGCCCGCGATTGATCTCCAGGACCCGCCGCCAATCCGGGAACAGGTCGGTTTTGGACTGAATGCCGATGACGGTCGGGCAGGCGCGTAGGGCCTCGCGCAGGAAGTCGAGTTCGGGGGCGGTCAGCTCGCTCGAGGCGTCGGTGACCAGCAGGACGGCGTCGGCGGTCGGCAGTGCAGCGCGGGTCAAGGCCGAGTGGATGGACTCCACTCCTCCCGTGCCGGGGGTGTCGACCAGGACCAAGCCGCTCTTGAGCAAGATCCGGGGCAGGAACGCCCGGGCGCCGACAACCCGTTCGCCCTCGAACTCGGTGCGCGGCTGGCGGATGTAGTCGCCGAGCTGGGCGATCGGGACCGGTCGCTCGCGGACCTTTGCGTTGGTCGGGCTGTCTGCACTCGCAGCGACCAGCACGGTGGCTCGGGCCTGCTCGCCGTACGCGACCTCCGTGGGGACGGCCGTGGCCACGTCGTCATCGACCGGGCAGACAGGGGCGTTGAGCATGGCGTTGACGAGCTGGCTCTTGCCCTGGTTGTGCTGTCCCACGACGAGCACCCGCACGTCCTGGGTACGCAGCCGTTGTTCGGCAATGCCAAGGCGGCGAAGGAGGTCGGGACGGTCGGCACGACGACACAGAGCCTGCGCGCTCGCAATGACCGCGGCAGGGCCGGTATCCCGTGACCCCACAGCGCCGGCCTGGCTCTGTTGTGTGTTCGTGGTGATGCTCATGGCCCTCCCTGGCCCGCGCCGTGACAGCGCTTCGACGATAGTCCAACCCCGGGCGCCCGTGCCCGACACGGACCTGGGGCCCGACACGGACCTGGGGCCCGACACGGACCTGGGGCCCGATGCGTGATGCATCGGGCCCCAGGTGCGTTCAGCGGTGCGACCTCATCCGCGGGTCACATGGCGCTGGGTGGAACTCAGACGCCGCCGTCGCCACCGTCGCCACCGTCGTCTTCGCCGCCGTCGCCGCCGTTGCCGGAGTCGACCGTGTTGTCGGCGAAGTTGTCGTCGTTGTCAACGATGGAGTCGTTGATGGACTCATCGAGCGTGTTGTCGGAGAAGTTGTCCGACATGTTGTCGTTGACCTGGAACGAGTCCTCGATCTCGACCTCGAGGTCGGTGTTGCCCGAGTCGTTGATCGAGTTGTCGGAGTTGTCGGAGTTGTCGGAGTTGTCCGAGCTGTCGTTCTGCGAGTTGTCGAGCGAGTTGTCGGTGTTGTCCGAGAAGTTGTCGTTGACCTGGAACGAGTCCTCGATGTCGACCTCGATGTCGGTGTTGCCCGAGTCGTTGGTCGAGGAGTCAACCGAGTTGTCGGAGTTGTCGACGGAGTTGTCGGAGTTGTCCGAGTTGTCCTGGAACGAGTCGTTGACCTGGAACGAGTCGTTGATCGAGTTGTCGGAGTTGTCCGAGTTGTCCTGGAACGAGTCGTTGATCGAGTTGTCGGAGTTGTCGTTGTACGACCCGTTGATCGAGTTGTCGGTGTTGTACGAGCCGTTGATCGAGTTGTCCGTCTGCTGAATGACATCGTCGCCGGCCGCGATCGCGCCGTCGCCCGAGGCAATGACCGTGGTGGTGTCGAACATCTGCGAGATCTCGCCCTCGTTCCAGATGGTCTGGTTAACCGAAGAGTCGACAGCGGTGTCTCGGTCGTCGATCATCGTGGTGTAGGTGTAGTTGTTGACGATGCTCACCAGCTGGTCGATGGCCCGGCCGTGGTCGTCGCCGCCGCCACCGTGACCGCCACCGTCGTAACCGCCGCCACCGCCGCCACCGTGGCTGCCACCGCCGCCACCGTGACCGCCGCCGTCGTAACCGCCGCCACCGCCGCCGCCGTGACCGCCACCGTCGTAACC
>JAGOME010000039.1 GCA_017993715.1 Phycicoccus sp. | reverse complement strand
CCTGGAGATGATGCGCCAGGTCGGGTCGTGCTCGGGGATCGAGAACTACTCGATGCACCTGGACGACCGCACCCCCGGGTCGGCCCCCAACTGCCTGCTGGACTATTTCCCCGAGGACTTCCTGCTCGTCATCGACGAGTCCCACGTGACCGTGCCGCAGATCGGCGCCATGTACGAGGGCGATGCGTCGCGCAAGCGGATCCTGGTCGACCACGGCTTCCGCCTGCCCTCTGCCCTGGACAACCGGCCGCTCACCTGGGAGGAGTTCCTCGAGCGGACCGGCCAGACTGTCTACCTGTCGGCGACCCCCGGCAACTACGAGCTGGCGACCTCGCGCGGCCACGTTGAGCAGATCATTCGCCCGACCGGCCTGATCGACCCGGAGATCGTCCTGAAGCCCACCAAGGGACAGATCGACGACCTGCTCCACGAGATCAATCTGCGGGCGACCAAGAACGAGCGGGTCTTGGTGACGACGCTGACCAAGAAGATGGCCGAGGACCTCACGGACTACCTCTTGGACAAGGGCGTGCGAGTGCGTTACCTACACTCCGACATCGACACGCTGCGCCGCGTCGAGCTGCTGCGCGAGCTGCGGCTCGGCGAGTACGACGTTCTCGTCGGCATCAACCTGCTACGTGAGGGCCTGGATCTCCCCGAGGTCTCCCTGGTCTCCATCCTGGACGCCGACAAGGAGGGCTTCCTGCGCTCGAGTCGATCGCTGATCCAGACCATCGGCCGCGCCGCCCGCAACGTGTCGGGCCAAGTGCACATGTACGCCGATGCGATGACCCCCTCGATGACCGAGGCCATTGAGGAGACCAATCGGCGGCGTGCCATCCAGCAGGACTACAACACGCAGCGGGGCATCGATCCCCAGCCATTGCGCAAGAAGATCGCCGACATCACCGACCTGCTGCAGCGCGAGGACGCCGACACTCAGGCCCTGTTGGGCTCCGGACGGGCACGTTCGCGCGGCAAGTCCGACGGGGGTCGCGGCGGACGCGGTGCCCTGGTGGCCGATCTGGAGACGGTGGGTACCGATCGGGTGGGAGACCTACCCGCGTCCGATCTGGCTAACCTCGTGTCCGAGTTGACCACACAGATGCACCAGGCGGCGGCAGACCTCCACTTCGAGCTGGCGGCGCGGCTGCGGGACGAGGTGTCCGAGCTCAAGAAGGAGCTGCGCCAGATGCACGAGGCCACCCGTTAAGGCGGTGTCTTGAGGTAGCGGTGGCGGGTTACCGCCACCTCGGTAGGTCCTTTCAGCGTGCGACCGGCGGGGGCCGATTTTAGAGTAATCACCGGTTCGCCGGGATGGGTCCCCCTTGTCTCCCGGCGTCTCGGTCGAGCCTCCTCGCCTCCCTTTGCCCTGCCGGTGAAAGGTCCCTGCCCCATGCCTGTCCGTTCAATTGACGTTGCCCGAATCTCCGACGCCATCGCCAGGCCGGACCGTCGCAAACTCGCCGTGGGTATGGCGTGGAGCCTGCCCGCCATCGCGATCGGTATTGCCGCGCCCACCCACGCGGCCTCCACGGGCCAAACCTGCATCGCCTGTGACGGCGCCTATCAGTGCATCCTCACCATTGGGGGCGCGGGCACCTGTTCCTGTGGTCCTGGCCTTGCCTGCGTCGGCACCGGCCCCCTTGGACTGGCCAACGTCTGCGTCGGATCCACCCTGGTGGCCACGACGTGCGGTCCGACCACGTGCTACGGAGTGTGCCTGGATCCGGGGGGCGCCGTGATCGTCGCCTTCAACATCCTGATGTCGGCGATGACAGCCTTTGTCTCGACCGTCGCGACCTTGGTCGCCGCGGCTCCGGCGGGACTCAGCACGTGCGTCAACCAGCCGGGACTTCCCAGCAATGTGTGCGTCTCCCCGCTCAATGATGGCGGCCTGGGCGCGATGTGCATCGAACGGGCCAACTGCGGCAATACCACCCTGATCGGGACGGCCTTGGCCACGCTCGATGCTGCCGTCACGACCTACACGTCCACCCTCGCGAGTCTGGGCATCATCGTCGCCACCTCCTGTCAGGCTCCGTATGTGTGCAAGGACGGCGGGTCGGTTGCGGTGTCCTACGCGGGCAGCGTGCTGCCCCCTATCGCGGCATTCGGTTCTCGGACGCGGGTGGGGATCTGCCAATGCGGCCCGCAGGACACCTGCCCCAAGACCTTCACGGTCTGTTGAGGACTGCGAACGATGCGTATCGACCTGCTGCACACCGCGTCACTGTTGGTGCTGTCCCTGGTGTTGGTCGCTAGCGGCCTGCTCAAGCTGCGCGACCTGGACGCGACCGCGATCGCGACAGCGGAGTTCGGCATTCGTCAGGCGTGGGCTCGCCCGCTGGCCTCAGCCCTGGCCATGTGTGAGGTGAGCCTGGGCGCTCTCCTGGTGCTCGGGTCCGGGGCCCTCTTGACGCTCGTGACTGCTGCGACAGCAGGCCTCCTCGTGGGGCTCACCCTCGCCGTCGTGCTTACCCTGGCTCGACATCGGCGGCCGTCCTGCCAGTGTTTCGGTGCCCTGTCGTCCGAACCCATATCGGTGTGGACTGCGGTGCGCAACTGCGGTCTGGTAGCCATGGCCACGCTTGCCTGTGGCGGGTCCTGGCGCGATAGCGACCTCGCTAACGGCGTGAGCCGTTTCGGCCCCAGCGGTGTGGCCGTGAGCCTGGCTACCGTGGTGCTGCTCAGCATGATCGTGCTGCTCGTTGCCGAATTGGTGACGCTGCGCCGCGCCGTTGCCTCGGGCGTTGCTGCGGCCGACCACCCAGACCGGGTTGCTGATACCTCGCCATCGGGCGACCACTCTGACGTTCCTGGAGTCGTGGTCCTCGATGAGCACGATGTCGTGGCAGACCTGGCGGAGCGGTGTCTGCAGCGAGCGCACCTCGTCATCGCGGTCGCCCTCGGTTGTCCTGCCTGCCACGAGCTGGCTCCCGCCCTCTCACACTGGCGGACGGCCTTAGCGGACGAGGTCGATGTCGTCCTGCTGCTCTCCGGGTCGACGCGGGATGCCCACGACTGGGGGGAGGTGCCGGTGTGGCGCGACCCCGACGGTTCGGCTTTCGCGACCCTGGGGATTGGGGGAACGCCAGCGGCGTTGGTCCTCGGCACCGATGGGAGGGTGGCGGCAGGGCCCGCACTTGGCAGCGACGAAATCGTCGACCTCCTGCACGCAGTGATCCAAGCGATCGGGGTCAATGTGATGAGCGGCCGGGCCCAGCAGACGAGGGGTCCGCGCGAGATCGGGGGGCGAGATCAGGGTGAGGCCTTCCTCCCGGCGCCTGGATATCGCCTCGGGGACGTGCCGGTCATCATCAATGGTGACCTCCACGCGCGCTCAACCCTCTCGGCCGCCCTGCGGGAACTCGCCGGGCCAGCGTCGGCTGATGTGGCGATCGTGGCCTGGAGCTCCACGTGCCGCTACTGCCTCGAGGTCGCGGCACCCATCCAGGAGTACTCCGCGCGAGGGGACGTCGTGCTCGTCGTCGCCGAGCCTGCTGCGAACGTGCGCGCCGCCGGTATGACTGGCCCCATTGTTGAGGTGGACACCGGGGACGCCGCCACCCTGCTCGGGGTCCCGGGAACCCCGGCGGGCTACCCCGTGCGGCTGAGCGACCTCGTCGTGCAGTCAGGGGGCGGGGTGGGGGGCGGGTCAGTGCTGCGAATGCTGCGCGATCGACAGGTCAAGGTGGGCGGGCGGAATACCCTGACTGCATGACTATCTCCGCGGCGACGGCGCACGAGGTCCGGGGCTACTGCCTGCACAAGCCCGGTGCCTGGCAGGACGAGCCGTGGGACGGGGACATCGTCGCCAAGGTGGGGGACAAGATCTTTGCCTTTCTCGGATCGGATTCAGTCGGGGTCAAATGCGGCAAGGGCCGGGCCGAGGCTGACGAGTGGATCGAGGAGTTCCCTGATGATGTCGCCGTCATGGCGTACATCGGCCGGCACGGGTGGAACTCGCTGCGTCTCGGCGGCGCCATCCCGGTGGAGGCGTTGGTCGAGGCGATCGACACCAGTTACGACCTGGTGGTCGCCGGCCTCCCCAAGTCCAAGCGCCCCTAGGTCTGCTGTGGGCACCGACCTTGCGGCGGCATTCGTCCTCGTCTGCGGTCCCTGCGCGATGGCGACGATTGGGCCAATGCTGCCGGCTCGTGGAAGAATCTCGGCAGCCCTCGGAGGGGAGTACTCCACCACGGCGGCCTCGTCATCACGGCTTCATCGCCCGGGGCGCCGGCACCGTTGCGTGCGGAAGAGACCTCCGGCCACCAGTGTCTGCGTGTCCGGAAGGAATCTCTAAATGAACGTGCCTGTATGGGTGTGGCTCGCGACGATCGCCGTCGCGGTGGTCTTCCTCGTCATCGATGTCGTCATCATTGCCCGCAACCCGCACCGGCCGTCGGCCAAAGAGACCAGCATTGCCCTGACCTTCTACATCGGTCTGGCGATCGCCTTCGGCATCGGCGTCTGGCAGACCGCCGGCAGTAAATACGCGGGGGAGTATTTCGCGGGGTGGCTCACCGAATACTCGCTGTCGATCGACAACCTCTTCATCTTCTTGCTCATCATGGCGCGCTTCAAGGTGCCCGAGCGGCTCCAGCAGTTTGCGCTCATGGTGGGCATCATCATCGCCATCGTCCTGCGCGGGATCTTCATCGCGGTCGGGGCCGCGGCCATCGAGCAGTTCAGTTGGGTGTTCTACCTCTTCGGCGCCTTCCTCATCTACACCGCGTTCAAGCTCGCGAGCGGAGGCGAGAGCGACGATGACGAGTACCACGAGAACCGCTTCATGCTCATGATGGAGAAGCGCTTCCCCGCGACTCGCGAGTTCGTTGGCACCAAGTTGTTCACGGTCGAGAACGGCAAGCGGTTGGCGACCCCGATGTTCTTCGTCATCCTCGCCCTGGGCAGCACCGACCTCCTCTTTGCCCTCGACTCGATCCCCGCGATCTATGGCTTGACCCAGGAGCCCTATCTGGTCCTGGTCGCCAACCTGTTCGCGCTCATGGGGTTGCGCCAGCTCTACTTCCTCCTCGGCGGGCTCCTGCAGCGCCTGGTTTACCTCAGCATCGGCCTGTCGGTGCTGCTGGCGTTCATCGGCGTCAAGCTCTTCCTGCATGCGCTGCACACCAACGAACTGCCGTTCATCAACGGTGGCGAGTCCGTCCATGTCCCCGAGATCCCGACCTCCGTGTCGCTCGGAGCCATTGTCGTCATCCTCGGCGTCACCACCATTGCCAGTCTGATCAAGTCCAACCGGGACGCGCGCAAGTCTGACGCGTCCTGACGCTAGCGAGCGCCGGGCGGCATTCCGGTGAGGAATGCCGCCCGCGGCGTAGGTTGGGGACGTGGCCGACACCCCGTTCTTCGCGCCTCTCCCCGAGCCGACCCACGAACCGGAGACGCTCTCGATACCCCCGGTGTTCCCCGGTCAGCCCGCGTGGAACGTCGACCATCGCGTCGTCGCCCTCAACCTCGACGTGGCCCGGACGGACAATCTGCTCCTGCGGCTGACCCACGTCGAGGCTCAGCGCGGCGGGCTGCTATTCGTCCTGCACTGGTGGCAGAGCCCGAGCGTGGCTGACCCCCAGGAGCCCTGGCGTGCGGCCGAGCTGGAGCAGCCGCGGTTGGGGGTCGTCCTGGCCGATGGCAGCCGGCTCGGTGTCGACGTGACTGTGCGACCCGACCCGTTCGAGCCGGGGCCCGCACTCGCTGCCGCCGCCGGACAATGGGGCGGCGAGACCGGCTGGGTGGGCCGATGGCTCTACCCGCTGCCCGCAGGTGATGACCTCGAGGTGGTGGTCGCCTGGACGTCCAAGGGGGTGCAGGAGACGTGGCTGCACGTGGACCTCAAGCCGCTGGTGTCGGCAGCAGCCGAGACGCAGGAGTTGTGGCCGGCGCCGGTGCTCCCCGCGGGAGATCATGGCTGGTTCGCTTACGCCCCGATGTCGGGCGAGTCTTTGGCATTCGGGCTGCCCGGCACCGCCGGGCTCACCGTGCAGCAGGATCAGACGCCGGGGGACTGACGCCTCAGCTGCCGCTCTCGGCCACGACCTCGAGCTCCTCCGGCGGTGGTCGGTCCTGTTTGCCCAGGCCGAGCACGAGGGCTGAAGCACCGACCACGAGCGCCATGCCGAGTAGCTGGCTACCGTCGAGGACCTGTCCGAGGATGAGGAAGCCGGCGAGGGCGGCGACGGCCGGTTCGAGGCTGAGCAGGATCCCGAAGACCTTGGCCGATAGGTGCCGCAGCGCGAGCAGCTCCAGCGAGTACGGCAGGACCGACGACAAGATCGCGATCCCCACGCCCTTGAGCAAGATCCCCCCGGACCACTGCGGCACCGTCATGATCCCGGCGGGCAGCGTCACGATGGTGGCGACAACCATGGCCAGGGCCAGGCCATCGAGCTTCTCGAAGGCTTGACCGGTGCGACCCGAGAGGACCACATAGGCCGCCCAACAGGCTCCAGCGACGAGCGCGAGGCCCAGGCCCGTCCACGGCAACTGCGACCAGGGGGTCTTGAGGGCGTGGGAGATCAGGACCACGCCGACGGCCGCCCCACCGACTGCGAGGAAGTCCACGAGGCGCCGCGAAAGGACGGCCGCCAAGGTGAGGGGGCCGAGGAACTCGATCGTGACGGCCACGCCGATGGGCAGGTAGGCCAGGGATCCGTAAAAGGCCCAGTTCATCAGCCCCAGCGCCAGACCGAAGGCGATGACCGTGAGCCAGGCCTGTCGTGAATGTCCCCGCCACCGCGGTCGGACCACCGCGAGCAGGATGGCCGTGGCAAAGGCGAGCCGCAGGACGACGGCGCCGCCAGCCCCGATGACGGTGACCAGGGTCTGGGCCAGGGCCGATCCGAACTGAACCGAGAGAATGCCGCCGAGGACGAGCAGGACGGGGGTGGAGGGGCGCGGAGCCCTCGGCGGAGCCGCTGGGGTCACCAACCGCGTTCGCGCCATTCGGCGAGGTGGGGACGCTCGGCGCTGAGCGTGGTGTCTCCACCGTGGCCGGGGTAAATCCAGGTCCGGTCATCGTGGACGTCGAAGATCCCCGTGGTGACGTCATGAAACAGCGTGGTGAAGGACTGGGACGGATCATTGCGGGTGGCCCCGACCCCGCCGGGAAACAACGTGTCGCCGGTGAACACGTGGTCCGAACCCTGGGGATCGGAGTACGACAGCACGACCGACGACTCGGTGTGTCCGGCGACCAGGGTGACCTCGAGGGTGACCTCGCCGAAGCGGAGCGTGTCACCGTGGCGCAGCCGCACGTCGGGGGAGAGCGGCAGCGCGTCGGCGTCGAGCTCCCCGGCATACGTGCGCGCACCCGTGGCGGCCGCGACCTCGGTCAGGGCGCGGGTGTGATCCCAGTGCCGATGAGTGGTCACCAGGTGGGCCAGCCGGCCCGATCCCTCGGCCACCAGGGCCAGGCAGCGTTGTGGGTCATCGGCGGCGTCGATGAGGAGCTGTTCCGCGGTCGCCGCGCAGGTGAGGAGGTAGACGTTGTTGTGCATGGCCGACACCGACATCTTGCGGATGGTCAGCCCGGGCAGGGAGCGCACGTCGCTGCGGCCCCCTGGGGTCACGTCGCCGGTGTAGGTCATGGGAGCTCCTTCCGAATGCCGCGGGCTCGCCACCACAGGTCGGTGGAGCGCGCCCGAGCGGCCTGCGTCGGGCTCAGCCGGGCGTACTCGTCGGCAAGCAACAGCGCCACGAGGTCGGGCTCGACATCCTCGAAACCGAAACCGGTGTCGAGGTCCACATGGTGATAGACCAGCTCGCGCAGGCGCATGAACGGGAGTTGTCCGGTCGTGAAGGACTGTCCCCCGGGGGTGCGGTGCACGACGGTGTCGGCCGAGACGGCAGTCAAGCGGGGGAGTGCCTGTGCCAGCGCGTGCGCGCTGTCGCGGACATCGGTGAGGAGCACGGCTGGGTCGCGCGTCGCCCCGGCCGCGATGTCGTCGTCGCGCGCCTGGTCGCTGAGGTACATCGTCTCCTTCGATCTGTCGACGGCGGACCGGACCAGGGCGCACAGGCCGTCGGCGTTGCGGGCCAGGTGGGTGAGCACGTGACCGCGCGTCCAGCCCTCACACAGACTCGGTGCGTCGGCCGCCTCCAAGGCTCCCGCCGTCGTGAGCAGGAGGTCAGTGTGGCGGATGAGGAGGGTGGGGACATCGACCATGAGCGCAGGCTACGCCTCGTTGTCGGGATTCCGCGGCTGTCAGTGCCCCCACCTACCATGACGGGCGTGAGTCATGACCACCTCGTTGTCCGGGGAGCCCGCGAGCACAACCTCAAGGACGTTAGCATCGAGCTGCCACGCGACGCCCTCGTCGTCTTTACGGGTTTGTCCGGTTCGGGCAAGTCGAGCCTCGCCTTCGACACGATCTTCGCCGAGGGGCAGCGCCGCTACGTCGAGTCGCTTTCGGCCTATGCCCGGCAGTTCCTCGGGCAGATGGACAAGCCCGATGTCGACTTCATCGAGGGTCTCTCCCCGGCGGTCTCGATCGACCAAAAGTCAACCAATCGCAACCCCCGCTCGACGGTGGGCACGATCACCGAGGTCTACGACTACCTGCGCCTGCTCTATGCGCGCGCTGGCCGCCCGCACTGCCCCGTGTGCGGCGAGGCGATCACCCGGCAGACCCCCCAGCAAATCGTGGACCGGCTGCTGGAGTTGCCGGAGGGCACCCGGTTCCAGGTCCTTGCCCCCGTGGTCCGGGCCCGCAAGGGGGAGTATGTCGACCTCTTTGCCGAGCTCCAGACCAAGGGTTTCGCGCGGGCCCGTGTCGACGGCGAGGTCGTGGCCCTGACCAGTCCGCCCAAGCTCGAGAAGCAGATCAAGCACAGCATCGATGTCGTCGTCGACCGACTCGTGGCCAAAGGCCCAGATGCCTCGGCTCGGCAACGCCTCACCGACTCTGTCGAGACCGCGCTCGGTCTGACCTCGGGAATCCTGCTGGTTGAGTTCGTCGACCTCGAGGCCGGTGACCCTGACCGGGAGCGCCGGTTCAGCGAAAAGATGGCCTGCCCCAACGACCATCCGATCGCGCTGGACGAGATCGAGCCCCGGACCTTCTCCTTCAACAGCCCGTTCGGCGCCTGCCCTGAGTGCTCGGGTTTGGGTACTCAGCTCGAGGTGGATCCCGAGCTCATCGTTCCGGATGAGGACCTGTCCTTGGCCGACGGCGCGATCGCTCCCTGGGGCTCGGGTAGCGGCGCCGCCGACTATTTCCAGCGGGTGCTGTCGGCGTTGGCCGACGAGTTGGGCGTCTCGATGAAGATGCCCTGGCGCGGGCTGCCGCAGCGCGCGCAGGAGGCCATCCTGTACGGCCGTGACCACAAGGTCCATGTGCGCTATCGCAACCGTTACGGCCGGGAGCGCTCCTACTCGACCGGCTTCGAGGGTGCCGTGCCGTTCGTCCAGCGGCGGCATTCCGAGACCGAGTCCGAGTGGAGTCGGGAGCGCTATGAGGGTTACATGCGCGAGGTGCCGTGCCCCGCGTGTCGCGGCGCCCGGCTCAAGCCCGAGGTGCTGGCCATCCTCATCGGGGGACGCTCGATCGCCCAGGTGTCCGGGCTGTCGATCAAGGAGGCCGCGACCTTCCTCGACGGTGTCGACTTCACTGCTCGCGAGCAGCAGATCGCCGAGCGCGTCATCAAGGAGATCAATGCCCGCTTGGGCTTCCTGCTCGACGTTGGACTCGACTACCTCTCCCTCGACCGCCCGGCCGGCACGTTGTCCGGTGGGGAGGCTCAGCGGATCCGGCTCGCGACCCAGATCGGGTCCGGGCTCGTCGGCGTGCTCTATGTCCTGGACGAGCCGAGCATCGGGCTGCACCAGCGCGACAACCACCGCCTCATCGAGACGCTGACGCGCTTGCGCGACCTGGGCAACACCCTCATCGTCGTCGAGCACGACGAGGACACCATTGCGGTTGCGGACTGGGTCGTCGATATCGGCCCCGGCGCCGGCGAGCACGGCGGCCAGGTCGTCTACTCGGGTCCGGTCCCCGGGCTGCGCACCCACGCCGACTCGGTCACCGGCAAGTATCTGTCCGGCCGGCTCGAGATCCCCACGCCCGCCGTTCGCCGCCCGCGGGACACCAAACGCCAGGTCACCGTGCAGGGGGCCAAGGAGCACAACCTGCACGACGTGACGGTCTCCTTCCCGCTCGGCACTCTGACCGCTGTCACGGGGGTCTCGGGGTCCGGCAAGTCCACTCTGGTCAACGACATCCTCTACACCGTGCTGGCCAACCGGCTCAACGGTGCCCGCCAGGTTCCGGGCCGGCACAAATCGGTCACGGGGCTCGATCATCTGGACAAGGTGGTCCACGTCGACCAGAGCCCGATCGGCCGGACACCCCGGTCGAACCCGGCGACCTACACGGGGGTCTTCGATCACATCAGGCGGTTGTTCGCGACGACGACCGAGGCCAAGATTCGCGGCTACCAGCCGGGGCGGTTCTCGTTCAACGTCAAGGGTGGTCGCTGCGACGCCTGCTCCGGCGACGGCACGATCAAGATCGAGATGAACTTCCTGCCCGACGTCTACGTGCCCTGCGAGGTGTGCCACGGAGCGCGCTACAACCGCGAGACCCTCGAGGTGCACTTCAAGGGCAAGACGATCGCCGACGTGCTTGACATGCCCATCGAGGAGGCCGCCGAGTTCTTCGCTGCGGTTCCCGCGATCGCGCGCCACATGACGACCCTGGCCGAGGTGGGCCTGGGCTACGTCCGCCTGGGGCAGCCGGCCCCGACGTTGTCCGGTGGTGAGGCCCAGCGGGTCAAACTTGCCTCTGAGCTGCAAAAGCGCAGCAACGGTCGCACCATCTACGTGCTCGACGAGCCGACGACTGGACTGCACTTTGAGGACATCCGCAAGCTCCTCGGGGTGCTTCAGGGCTTGGTCGACAAGGGCAACACCGTGATTGTCATCGAGCACAACCTCGACGTCATCAAGAGTGCCGACTGGCTCATCGACCTCGGCCCTGAGGGTGGTTCCGGTGGCGGTCGAGTGATCGCGCAGGGGACCCCCGAGCAGGTCGCGGCGGACACCGACTCGCACACGGGCCGCTTCCTCGCGCCCGTGCTCGCCAAGACCGCGCGGACGACGACCGGCCCACGCTCCGCGACTGCCACCAAGCGGGCAGCGGTGCCCAGCAAGGCCGCTGCCACCAAGAAGTCCGCTGCTCCTAAGAAGGCCGCTGCGAAGAAGACCGCTGCCAAGGCACCGGCTGGCGCCAAGCCGGTGACCACGACGGCGACCGCAGCCAAGAAGGCCACCCCCGCCACGAAGGCGACGACAGCCAAAAAGGCCGCGACCACGAAGGCCGGAGCCACGAAGGCCCCTGGCGACAAGGTCACCCCTACCTCACGAACCGCCAAGAATGCCGCCCCGGCGGCGAGGCGCACCGCCGCTCCCCGGACTGGAGCGGTGGCCACCTAGCGTTCAGCCTGTGCTTCGTCGCCGCGTCGAGCCGTGGCGGCATTCGGGCGCAGGTGTGCGCAACGCATCGGGCCCGACTGCGAGAGCAGCCGGGCCCGATGTCGTGGGACATGACGTCCCGAGGTCACTCCTCGCCGAGGTAGGCCTTGCGGACCTCGTCGGAGACCAGCAGTTCCTTGCCGGTGCCCTGCAGGACGATCTTGCCGACCTCGAGCACGTAGCCCTTGGTTGCGCGGCGCAGGGCCGCCTGGGCATTCTGCTCCACCAGCAGAATCGTGGTGCCGCGCTCCTGCAGTGTCGTCACGGTCGTCATGATCCGCTTCATCATCAGCGGGGACAGGCCCATCGACGGCTCATCGAGCATGAGCAGCCGGGGCCGGCTCATCATCGCGCGCCCCATGGCGAGCATCTGCTGCTCACCACCGGAGAACGTGCCAGCCGGCTGCTTGGAGCGCTCCTGCAGGATGGGGAACAGGGCGTAAACCTCGTCGAGGTCACTCCCGAGCTCCTTGTCCTTGCGCGTGAACGCACCCAGCAGCAGGTTCTCCTCCACCGAGAGCTGCGGGAAGATCCGCCGGCCCTCGGGGGAGTGCGCGAGGCCCAGGGTGACGATCTGGTGGGCCGGGACCTTGGTGATGTCCTGACCCTCGAACGTGATGGAGCCAGACTCGGGCCGCAGGAGGCCCGAGATCGTGCGCAGCGTCGTCGTCTTGCCAGCACCGTTGGTGCCGATCAGCGAGACAACCTCGCCCTGGTCGACGGTGAAGCTGATGCCCTTGACCGCCTTGATCTTGCCGTAGGCGACGACGAGGTCCTTGACCTCGAGCATGCTCATGCCGACTCCTCCTCGTCCTCGACGTCCGAGCCGCCGATGTACGCCTCGATGACCCGTGGATCCGACTGCACCTCGCCGGGGGTGCCCTCGACGAGGAGCGCACCCCGAACCAGACACAGCACCCGGTCACACAACTGGAAAATGAACCGCATGTCGTGCTCAATGACGACGACCGCGAGGCCGCTGTCCCGGATCTTGAAGATCAGGTGCATCGCCTCCTCGGTCTCCTTGGGGTTCATCCCCGCGGTGGGTTCGTCGAGCAGGATCAGCTGCGGGTCCGTGGCCAGAGCTCGGGCGATCTCCAGCCGACGCTGGTCGCCATAGGGCATGTTGCGGGCCAACAGCTCCGCCGATTTGCCCAGCCCGACGAAGTCGAGCAGCTCCTGGGCGCGTGCCCGGGTGGCCGCCTCCTCTCGACGGAACTTCGGTCCACGCAGGATGGAGGTCACCGCCCCAGCGCTGGTCCGGCAATAGCGACCGACCATGACGTTCTCGAGCGCCGTCATGTTGCCGAAGAGCCGGATGTTCTGGAACGTCCGGGCCATGCCGGCCTTGACGACGGCGCCCGGCTTGGGCGGCAGGATCTGCCCGGCCAGCCGGACCGTGCCCTCGGTGGGCTGGTACATGCCGGTCAGGCAATTAAAGAAGGTCGTCTTGCCCGCGCCGTTAGGCCCGATCAGTCCGACGATCTCGCCCTGGTTGACCGTCATGCTCACGTGGTCGACGGCAGTCAGACCGCCGAAGCGCATCACGACATCATCGGCCTGGAGCACCGGCCCCGAGGCCGATGGCGGCCCCGGTGCCACGGCGGTGGGGGTGGTGGCACTCATGCCTTGGCCTCCGTCTGCTCGATGTGCTCGTCCTGGACCGCTTCGGCCAGGTGCTCGTCGTCTTCGTGGAACTCCAGCTGCCGCCGCTTGCTCGGCACCAGGCCCTCGGGACGGAACCGCATCATCAGGACCAGCAGGGCGCCGAACATCAGCAGCCGGTAGTCGCTGAGGAAGCGCAGCTTCTCGGGCAGGAGCTTGAGGATCGTCGCGCCGACGAGAACGCCAGCCACGGTGCCCATGCCACCCAGGACGACCGCCGCGAGCAGGAACGCCGACTCGAGGAAGACGTACTGGTCGGGGGAGACCGCGAGGTCCTGGTGGGCCTTGATGGTGCCGGCCAGGCCGGCCAGCGAGGCGCCACCGGCGAAGGCGAGCAACTTGAGGCCGAAGACGTTGACGCCCATGGCTTCTGCAGCCCGCTCGTCCTCCCGGATGGCCACCCAGCCGCGCCCGATCCGGCTGTTGTTGAGCCGGGTGAACACCATGATGACGAATGCCGCGAGGAGCAGCAGGAGGAAGTAGTAGTTCGCATAGCGGCTGACCGTGAACCCGAACAGCTGGTGGGTATCGCCGAAACTGAAGTCCGTGAACGGAATCGTCAGCTCGGGGATGCCCGCGATGCCGTTGGGGCCGTGGGTCAGGTCGGGTCCGTCCTTGCCGTCCATGTTATTGACGCTGATGCGGAAGATCTCTCCGAAGGCCAGCGTCACGATGGCCAGATAGTCACCGGAGACTCGCAGTGTGGGCGACCCGATGATCAGACCGAGCGTCGCGGAGACGGCCGCGCCGATGAGCATGACGACGAGGAACGGCGGGCTCCAGCCGATCGTCGCCGTGGCCGCGCCGGAGAGCATGGCGCCCACATAGGCGCCGGCGCCGAGGAACGCGATGTACCCCAGGTCAAGCAGACCGGCCAGACCCACCACGATGTTCAGGCCTAGGGCCGTCGTGGCGAAGATCAGCACCTGCGTGGCGATCGACATGTTGGCGTCCGAGCCGTCCTGGGTGAACGGGAAGAGGAACGCGACGGCGATGGCGCCCAGCATGAGCACCCGGCGGTGCCGCTGGGACACGACGCTGAGCCACTGGAAGAAGCCGCCGCGGACCAGACCCATGACGGTCGCCCCGAGGAAGGCCAGGAGCGCGACGAACGAACCGCCGTCGTCGATGCCCAGGGCATAGGCCGCCGTGAACAGCAGGCCAGCCATCATCCCGGTAATGATGAGGATCTCGACCCAGTCGGGCGCCTTGGCGCGCAACGGGTCGGTGTGGCCCAAGTCCGGCATGAGATAGCCACCGGCAGCCATCAGGAGCGCACCGACCAGGGCAACCCAACCGCCCGGGTCGACATTGATCAGGCCCGAGGACTCCAGGGTGATGCCGAGGATGACGAAGACCATGAAGATCACAGCGCCGAAGCCGAGCGTGCGCAGGGCGGCCGTGGTGTTGAACCACGGGACCACAGGTTTGGTGCGCAAGCCCACGACGACCAGTGCCAGGGCGCCGAGGATGATGGCGAGGATCTGCACAGCGCCGGGGTAGCCGTACACCGTGAGATTGCCCAGGACGTCGGGGTCGTAGCTCCAGGACAGGAATGCCGAGCCGGCCAGCAGGACGGCGCCCACCGCGCTCATGATCCACGCGGAGGGATGGGTGCGACGCGTCGGCTCTGCCGATTCGTCGGTCTGGGTCAGGGTCGCGGTGCTCATGCCCGGTCCACCACCTTTGCGCCGAGAAGGCCCTGGGGTCGGAACACCAGGACGACGATAAGCAGGACGAAGGCCCACACGTTGGCCCAGGTGGCGCCGCCGGCGTACTGCGTGGCCAGGGCCTCAATGAGGCCGAGGACGAGTCCACCGGCGATGGCGCCCTGAATGTTGCCGATCCCCCCGAGGACGGCGGCCGTGAAGGCCTTGAGGCCAGCCATGAAGCCCATGTTGAACGTGATCGTCCGGGTCTGCAGCCCCTGGGCCACACCGGCGATGGCCGCGAGCAGGGCCCCGATGGCGAAGGCGATGGCGATGGTCCGGTCGACGTTGACCCCCATGAGGCGGGCGGTGTCTGGATCCTGCGAGACCGCCAGCATCGCGCGTCCCTGCTTGGTGCGGTTGATGAAGAGCCACAGGCCCACGCCACAGATGATCAGCATCGAGATGATGAACACCGTGGGACGGCCGATGCTCAGGCCACCGACCTGGAACGGAGTGCCGGTGACGACGTCAATGCCGGGGAAGGGTGCCGCGCTCTTGGCGTCGGGCAGCCCGAGCGGGTTCCAGTCCGCGAACAATAGGGGCTTGTTGTAGAACAGCCGCACCATCTCCTGGAGGAACACCGAGACACCGATGGCGGTGATCAGGGGCGCGAGTTTGGGCGCGTTGCGCAGGGGTCGATAGGCGATCCGCTCAACGAGCAACGCGACGACGACCGAGCACAGTGCGGCACCGATGATGATGAACGGCAGCACCCACAGCGAGGTGTTGTCCTTGAAGAAGGCCATCCAGGTGGCCAGGGCACCAAAGGCGCCGATCATGAAGATCTCGCCATGGGCGAAGTTGATGAGTTGCACGATGCCGTAGACCACGGTGTAGCCCACCGCGATCAAGGCATAGAGGCTCCCGACCGTCAGACCGACGATCAGTTGCTGGAGGAACTGGGACACGGACGGCCTCCGAGGAGTAGGGACCGGCGAGACGGGAAACGGCCCGACGCGCGCGCGACGGACCGTGGGCCCGGCGCTGGGCATACGTGATGCGGGTCACAGCATAGGGGGCGAACGGCGTGCCGTCCGCCCCCTATGCCGGGGTGTCGTGCTGACGGTTAGCGGGTGGCGCTGACCGTCAGTCCGATCACTTGAACTCGTCGGTCTTCTCAGGCGCCCACTTGCCGCCGGTGACCTTGTACACGGTGAGGACCTTGCTGGTGGAGTCGCCGAACTCGTCGAACCCAACCGCGCCGGTCACACCGTCGAAGCTGACACCGCTCATCGCGGTCACGCCGGCCTCGCGGGCGGACTTGACGTCAGTGGCGTCCTTGAGGGACGTCTTGAGCGCCTCGATGATGGAGTTGGCGGCGTCGTAGGCGTAGCCACCGTAGGCGGCTGCCGGCTCCTTGTAGCCCGCTGCCTCGTAGGCGGCGAGGAACGCCTTGCCGGCGTCGCTGCTGTCGGTTGGGGCGCCGACCGAGGTCGCCATGTCGCCGTCCGAGCCGGTGCCAGCAAGCTCGATGTACTTGCCGTCGTAGATGCCGTCGCCACCCATGAGGGGAACGGTCAGGCCGTTGGTCTTCATCTGCTGCGAGAGCGGACCGGCCTGCGGGTACTCACCGCCGTAGTAGACGGCCTGGGGAGCGGTCGGCTTGAGCGCGGCGATGACGGCCGAGTAGTCCTTGGTCGTGTCATCGGCGTTGATGGTCTCGGAGGCGACGATCTCGCCGCCGCCCTTCTTGAACTCCGCCTCGAACGCGGTGACCAGACCCTGGCCGTACGCCTTCTTGTCGTTGACCGTGGCGACCTTGGTGATGCCGGCGCCCAGGAGGTACTGCGCGGCGAACGGGCCCTGAACGGCGTCCGTGGTGCAGGTGCGGAAGTAGGTCGGGTAGAGCCGCTTGCCGTCGTCACCCTTGGTCAGGGCCGGGTTGGTGTTGGCCGGCGAGACCTGAATGATGTTGGCGGCAGCCAGAACGGGCTGGGTCTGCAGCGCGACCGACGAGTTGAGCGTGCCGACGACACCGGCGACAGCGTCGTCACCGGCGAGCTTGGTGGCGGCGTTCTTGCCCACGTCGGGCTTGGCCTCGTCGTCCTCGGCGGCCAGTTCGATGGTCCATCCGGGGATGGTGCCCTTGTCGTTGGCCTCCTTGATGGCCAGGTCGACGGAGTTCTTGATCCCGAGACCAAGGGCGGACAGGTCACCGGTCAGCGGCGCGATGACGCCGATCTTGACGACCTTGTCGCCCGACGATGCGCTGTCTGAGCCGGTGTCGCTGTCGCGCGACCCACAAGCGGTGAGGGCGAGTGATGCGACGACCAGCGAGGTGCCAATCATCACGACGGAACGCTGAGGCACGATTCCTCCTGATAGTACTTTTCGACGAGCAAACGCCCGGCACCCACTAATTGGTCAGCGAGCACCGTGACTCTAGTCATGGGTCGGCGACACGGCCACCGGGTGGGCGAGGTCGTCGCCGAGTCGTTACCGAACCGTGCATCTTCCGGCTCAGGGGCCTCACAGGCGGTGGTCCTGCGGGAAGTCGGGAGCCGAGCCGCAGCGATGACGAATTCACAGCCGGAACACAGACTCACGGCATACCGTGACGGTTCCTGGCAGCCACGACGGAAGGCCTTCCGTGACCACGATCGACCCCCTGACGCGTCGGGGTGCCGTCACCCTCGCCGGGATGGCCACCTTCGGCACGGTGGCCCTGGCGGCTTGCTCCTCGGGATCAGCCGCCACGAGCAGCGCGACACCGTCCGCTTCCTCGGACGGGTCGGGGCAGAGCAGCACGAATGCCGCCGGCGGCGTCATCGCGACCGCGGACATCCCGGTCGGGGGCGGCACGATCTACGCCGACCTCGACACGGTCGTAACCCAGCCGACCGCGGGAGAGTTCAAGGCGTTCAGCGCGACCTGCACCCATCAGGGCTGCAAGGTGACCACGATCGATTCCGGGCTCATCAAGTGCCCGTGTCACAACAGCGAGTTCGACATCGCCAGCGGTGCGGTCACCAGCGGTCCCGCCAAGCAGGCCCTCCCGGCCAAGACCGTCACCGTGTCTGGGGATTCGCTCACCGTCGCCTGACCACCACAGCGGCCCCCGCCCGAGGCGGACCGGCCGGTGCGTGACAGTGGGGGTGCATAGGGTTGGCCCGTGGCTGATCCGTCGACCTACCGACCGACTCCCGGGTCGATCCCGACCGATCCGGGCGTCTACCGATTCCGAGATGCCCACGGTCGCGTCATCTACGTCGGCAAGGCCAAGAACCTGCGGTCCCGCCTCTCCTCGTACTTCCAAGACGTCGCCGCGCTCCACCCGCGCACCGCGACCATGGTGCACACCGGTGCCCAGGTCGAATGGACCGTCGTCGGGACCGAGGTCGAGGCGTTGCAGCTCGAGTACTCCTGGATCAAGGAGTTCGACCCGCGGTTCAACGTCCGCTATCGCGACGATAAGTCCTATCCCTACCTGGCCGTTACCCTCGGGGAGGAGTTCCCCCGAGCGCAGGTCATGCGAGGAGCCAAGCGGCCGGGGACACGCTACTTCGGGCCCTACGCCCATGCCTGGGCCATTCGCGAGACGCTCGACCTGGCCCTGCGGGTGTTCCCCATCCGCACCTGCTCGGCAGGCGTGTTCAAGCGCGCTGGCCAGGTGGGTCGCCCGTGCCTGCTGGGCTACATCGATAAATGCTCGGCTCCATGTGTAGGGCGCGTGGATGCCGCGACCCATCACGCGATCGCTGAGGACTTTTGTGAGTTCATGGCGGGGGAGACGGGCACGTTCCGGCGGCGCTTGGAGATCCGGATGCGGGAGGCCGCCGCGGAGCTGGAGTTCGAGCAGGCGGCCGGCCTGCGCGATGACATCGCCGCGCTCGATCGGGTCCTGGAGCGCTCGGCCGTGGTCCTGCCCGACGCGACCGACGCCGACGTTTTCGCCCTCGCCCAGGACGACCTCGAGATCGCGGTCCAGGTCTTCCACGTACGCGGCGGGCGGGTCCGGGGGCAACGGGGATGGATCGCGGAGCGTGCCGGCGAGTCGACCGCCGAGGACGTCGAGCAACTCCTCCAGCAGGTCTATGGCGGCGAGTCCGGTGAGAGTGTTCCGCGCGAGGTGCTGGTCCCGGTCCTGCCGCCGGACCCCGAGGCCGTGTCCGAGTGGCTTGGCAGCCTGCGCGGGACCCGCGTCGAGCTGCGCGTGCCCCAGCGCGGCGACAAGCGGGCGCTGCTGGAGACGGTGGGCCGCAACGCCAAGGACAGCTTGGCGCGTCACAAGGTGACCCGGGCCGGTGACCTGACCACGCGCAGCCAGGCACTCCAACAACTCCAGGACACCTTGAGTTTGGATGAGCACCCGCTGCGCATCGAGTGCTTCGACATCAGCCATGTCCAAGGTCAGGATGTCGTCGGCTCCATGGTCGTCTTCGAGGACGGGCTCCCTCGCAAGAGCGAGTACCGCCGGTTTATCGTCCGTGGCGATATCGATGGCCGCACCGACGACACAGCCGCCATGAGTGAGGTGCTCACTCGACGGTTTCAACGGCTCGTGAGCGAGAGGACCCAGGTGCCGGGCCGCGACGAGGAGACCGGCCGTCCCCAGCGCTTTGCCTACCCACCCAACCTCGTGGTCGTCGACGGTGGCCTGCCGCAGGTGAATGCCGCCGCGGCCGCCCTGCGCGACGTGGGTATCGTCGACGTGGCCATCATCGGCCTGGCCAAGCGCCTGGAGGAGGTGTGGGTGCCCGGCGATGAGTTCCCCGTGCTCCTTCCACGGACGAGCGAGGGGCTCTATCTGCTTCAGCGGGTGCGCGACGAGGCGCACCGGTTCGCCGTGACCTTCCATCGGGAGCGGCGCAGCAAGACGATGACGCGCAGCGCACTCGACGGCATTCCCGGTCTGGGAGAGGCCAAACAGCGTGCCCTGCTCAAGACGTTCGGTTCGGTCAAGCGGGTCCGGGCCGCCCAGGAGGATGAGCTGCTGGCCGTGCCCGGCATCGGGCCGGCACTTGCCTCGGCGATCGTGACCCACTTGGCTGGAGCCGGGCGAGGGGAGCCGACCGTCAACGTCACCACAGGAGAAGTGCTCGATGAGTGAAACCGCTGACCACCCAGCGAGCGCGGTGCCGTCCCTCGACCGTGAGGACTTCGTCGTCATCACCGGGATGAGCGGGGCCGGGCGGTCCACGGCGGCCAACGTCCTGGAGGATCTCGGTTGGTATGTCGTGGACAACTTGCCCCCTCAACTCCTCGTCGACATCGCCAGGCTCGGCCGCGCGGCACGCCGGGATCGCGAGCCCACCCCGATCGCTGCGGTCGTCGACGTTCGCGCACAACAGTTCTCCGCCGACTGGCTCGTGGAGTTGGACGGCGTCCGGCGCGAGAAGTGGCGCCCGCGGGTGGTCTTCCTTGACGCGACCGATGAGGCGCTCGTGCGGCGGTTCGAGTCCGTTCGCCGTCCCCACCCCCTCCAAGGTGAGGGACGTCTGCTCGACGGCATTCAGACCGAGCGACGGGCCGTGGCCACCCTGCGCTCCAACGCCGACCTCGTCATCGACACCTCGAGCCTGAACGTGCATCAGCTCACCCGCAAGATGTCCTCGCTGTTTGGAGCCGGGCCACGCGAGAGCCTGCGCTTAGCCGTCATGTCGTTCGGTTTCAAGTACGGGCTGCCCCTGGATGCCGACTTCGTGTTCGACATGCGGTTCTTGCCCAACCCTTTCTGGGAACCCGAGCTGAAGTCTCAGACCGGCCTGGACGGACCGGTCGCGGATTACGTCCTGGGGGCCGATGGTGCCGGGGACTTCCTGGACCGGGTCACGGATCTCATGCTCACCGTCCAGGCCGGGTATGCCGCCGAGGGCCGGCGCTACGCGACGGTGGCGTTGGGCTGCACCGGGGGCAAACACCGGTCCGTCGCGATGGCCCAGGCGCTGGCCTCGAGGCTGGCGTCCCCGTCGGTGTCCACGTTCGTCGTCCACCGTGACCTGGGGCAGGAGTGAACCCTCTCACCGTGGCCGCGCTGGGCGGCGGGCATGGGCTGTCGGCGACGCTGTCGGCCCTGCGATTTCTCACCGACGACGTCACGGCGATCGTGACGGTGGCCGACAATGGCGGGTCGAGCGGCCGTCTAAGGCGGGAGTTCGGGGTGCTGCCACCCGGTGACCTGCGGATGGCGCTGGCCGCCCTGTGTGACGACTCCGAATGGGGCCTGACCTGGCGCGATGTCCTCCAGCACCGGTTCGGAGGCAATGGGCCCTTGGCCGGTCACGCGGTCGGCAACCTCCTCATTCTGGCCCTGTGGGAGATCTATGAGGACCCGGTGTCCGGCCTTGAGTTGGTCGCCTCCTTGCTGCGGGCCGAGGGACGCGTCCTGCCTATGGCCGCTGTCCCGCTCGACATCACCGCCGATGTGCTTGGCGCCGACCCGGCGTTTCCTGATGAGGTGTCGCGGGTCGTCGGCCAGGCGGAGGTCGCCACGACCCTGGGTCGGGTGCTCGACATCGCCCTGGAGCCGGTTGACCCTCCCGCCTATCCCGAGTCGATCGCCGCGATCCGCGCCGCCGACTGGGTTGTGCTCGGACCGGGTTCCTGGTTCACCTCCGTCATGCCACACCTACTCGTCCCCGAGGTGCGCGATGCCCTCGCGGTGACCCGCGCCGGGCGGCTGCTCAGCCTCAACCTGGAGATGCACACCGCCGAGACCGCCGGGTTCAGTGCCGTCCAGCACGTCGAGACCTTCATCACGCACGCACCCGACGTGCGCCTTGACGTCGTCCTGGCGGATCCGCGGGCCATCGGGGATACCGATCCGCTGGAACGGATCTGCCAGTCGGTGGGGGCTCGGCTGCACCTGAGTGACCTGGCTCAGCGGGCGACGCCGACCGTCCACGACCCGCTGCGGTATGCCGCGGCCCTCCAGGACGTGCTCCTTGCGCCCCGGGGCGGCACCGACGCCGTGGCAGGATGACCGCCATGGCGATGACGGCGAGCGTGAAGGATGAGCTAAGCCGTTTCGAGGTGACCAAGCCCTGCTGTCGCAAGGCCGAGGTTGCCACCTTGCTCCGGTTTGCCGGTGGTCTGCACCTCATCGGGCGCCAGGTGGTCATCGAGGCCGAGCTCGACACAGGCAGCGTTGCGCGACGGCTGCGGCGCGAGTTGATGGACCTATATGGGCTCAGTCCCGAGTTGCTCGTCCTCGCGGCCGGGGGGCTGCGCAAGGGTGCTCGGTATGTCGTGCGTGTCGTCGAGGGTGGTCCCGAGTTGGCGCGTCAGGCAGGTCTGGTGGACCGAGCCGGACGCCCGATCCGCGGCCTGCCGCCGCGGGTGGTCTCCGGCTCGACCTGCGACGCCGAGGCAGCCTGGCGCGGAGCCTTCCTCGCCCACGGCTCCCTCACCGAGCCTGGACGGTCTTCCGCTCTCGAAGTCACCTGCCCCGGTCCCGAAGCCGCGCTCGCGCTGGTCGGCGCCGCACGGCGGCTGGACATCGCGGCCAAAGCTCGGGAGGTCCGGGGGACCGACCGCGTGGTGATCCGCGACGGCGACGCCATCGGTGCCATGCTCACCCGGCTTGGTGCCCACGAGGCGGTCCTGGCCTGGGAGGAGCGCCGGATGCGTCGCGAGGTTCGTGCCACGGCCAACCGACTGGCCAACTTCGACGACGCCAACCTGCGGCGCTCCGCCCGCGCAGCGGTTGCGGCCGGGTCACGGGTGCACCGGGCCATGGAGATCCTCGGGCCGGAGATCCCGGACCACCTCAAGGCTGCGGGGGAGCTGCGCCTGGAGCACAAGCAGGCCAGCCTGGAGGAGCTCGGACAGCTCGCGGATCCGCCGATGACCAAGGACGCGGTTGCTGGTCGGATCCGCCGCCTGCTGGCCATGGCCGACAAGCGCGCCCAGGACCTCGGCATCGCGGGCACCGACGCCAACCTCACCCCGGACATGTTGGACACCTGAGCCGTTCGGGCGCAGGCAACAGCACGTGGGTGTGAACTGTCCGCGGTGGGCGCGGGTACTTCACTGGCGCGTGGGTTATAGCACCCGCGGGTGTGAACTGTCCGCGGTGGGCGCGGGTACTTCACTGGCGCGTGGGTTATAGCACCCGCGGGTGCGAACTTTCGTGGTGGCCGCGGCGCACGGGAGCACACCCGACCAAACGCGGCTTGTCCGGGATGTAAACGCTTTCCTCCCGCTTGTCGGACTGGGGGGCATGCCGTGGGCGACCCGGCTAGGGTGTGAGACGGAACACGAGTGGCCGCAGTGTCGCGGCATACCGCAACCACCCACACCCTGTTTCCTATGAGGAAGGCAGTACACCCCGTGACCGTTCGCGTTGGGATCAACGGCTTTGGCCGCATCGGCCGCAACTTCTTCCGCGCCGTGCTGGCCAGCGGCGCCGACATCGACATCGTCGCCGCCAACGACCTGATGGACAACAAGTCCATCGCGCACCTACTCAAGTATGACTCCGTGCTCGGTGTTCTGCCGCTGGACGTCTCGTACACCGAAGACTCGATCACCGTCGGGGACAAGACGATCAAGGTCTTCGCTGAGCGCAACCCCGCCGACATCCCCTGGGGTGCGGCCGGTGCTGACATCGTCATCGAGTCCACCGGGATCTTCACCGACGCGACCAAGGCCAAGGCCCACATCGATGGTGGCGCCAAGAAGGTCATCATCTCCGCGCCGGCGTCCAACGAAGACGTCACGATCGTTATGGGCGTCAACGAGGGCGACTACAACCCCGCCACGGACAACGTCATCTCCAATGCGTCGTGCACGACCAACTGCCTCGCGCCGATGGCCAAGCCGCTCAACGACGAGTTGGGCATCCTCAAGGGCCTGATGACGACGGTCCACGCCTACACCCAGGACCAGAACCTCCTCGACGGCCCCCACAAGGACCTGCGTCGCGCCCGCGCCGCGGCCCTGTCGATCATTCCCACGAGCACCGGTGCGGCCAAGGCCATCGGCCTGGTCCTGCCCGCGCTCAAGGGCAAGCTCGACGGTTACGCGCTGCGCGTGCCGACCCCGACCGGCTCGGCCACCGACCTGACCTTCGAGGCTGGTCGCGAGACGACCGTCGCCGAGGTCAACGCCATCGTCAAGGCGGCGGCCGAAGGCCCGCTCAAGGGCGTCCTGAAGTACACCGAGGACCCGATCGTCTCCGCTGACATCGTGACCGACCCGCACTCGTGCATCTTCGACGCGGGCCTGACCAAGGTCATCGGCAACCAGGTCAAGGTCGTCGGCTGGTACGACAACGAGTGGGGCTACTCCAACCGCCTCGCCGACCTCGTGCTGTACGTCGGCACGTCCCTCTGAGGGCAGTCACCGATGAGTGGTCTTGACTCGCTGGGCGACGTACGCGGTAAGCGCGTTCTCGTCCGGTCCGACCTCAACGTCCCGCTGGACGGCGAGACCATCACGGACGACGGGCGCATCCGCGCCTCGTTGCCGACCATCAAGGCCCTCTCCGAGGCGGGCGCACGCGTCATCGTGTGCGCCCACCTCGGGCGACCGGGCGGCGAGATCGTCGAGAAGTACACCCTGGCCCCCGTGGCCAAGCGGCTCGAGGAGCTCCTCGGGCAGCCGGTGACCTTCGCGACCGACACCGTCGGTCCGGTAGCCCGCTCCGCTGCCGACGGCATGGAGGACGGCGACGTCGTCCTGCTCGAGAACCTCCGGTTCAATGCGGGGGAGACGGCCAAGACGGACGAGGGTCGGGCCGAGTTCGCGGGGATGCTGGCCTCGCTGGCCAATGCCTACGTCTCGGACGGGTTCGGGGTCGTGCACCGCAAGCAGGCCTCGGTGTACGACGTGGCCCAGCTCCTGCCGTCGGCGATGGGTGGTCTGGTCGCAGCCGAGGTCGACGTCCTGCGTCGCCTCACCGTGGATCCGGAGCGGCCCTACGCCGTCGTGCTCGGCGGTGCCAAGGTCGCCGACAAGCTCGCGGTCATCGACAACCTGCTGGGCAAGGCCGACCGTCTCCTCATCGGCGGCGGGATGCTCTTCACCTTCCTGGCTGCCCAGGGCTACGAGATCGGCAAGAGCCTCTTCGACGCTGACAGCGTCGAGGCGTGCAAGGGCTACCTCGCTCGCGCGCAGGAGTCCGGTGTCGAGATCATCCTGCCGGTCGATGTCGTATGTGGACGGGACTTCTCCGCCGACACCGAGATCGTCACGGTCGACGTGGATGCCATTCCTGCCGACTTCATGGGATTGGACATCGGGCCGAAGTCGGCCCAGCTATACGCCGACAAGCTCGCCGACGCGCGCACGGTGTTCTGGAACGGCCCGATGGGGGCGTTCGAGATGGCGCCGTATGCCGCAGGGACCCGCACGCTGGCGCAGGCGCTGGTGGAGGTGACCGCAGCCGGTGGCCTGACTGTCGTCGGTGGTGGCGACTCCGCCGCCGCGGTGCGTCTGCTCGGCTTCGACGACGCGGCATTCGGTCACATCTCGACCGGCGGCGGCGCCTCTCTGGAGTACCTCGAGGGCAAGGAACTCCCCGGTATCGCCATCCTGCACCAGGGCTGAAACCACCACACCTCACCCAACGAATGCCGCGAGCGCGACAGCATCCTGCGCTCGCGGCATTCGTCGTCAGAACCTCGACCATTCACCCCAAGGAGACGTCATGGCCAACGGCCGTACCCCGCTGATGGCGGGCAACTGGAAGATGAACCTCGACCACCTGCAGGCCACGCACCTGGTCCAAAAGCTGGACTGGACGCTGAGCGACGGCAAGCACGACCATGGCGCCGTTGAGGTGGCCGTCCTGCCCCCGTTCACCGACATTCGCAGCGTGCAGACGCTCATCGACAGCGACCGGATGGCGCTGAAATTCGGCGCACAGGATCTGTCCGCGCACGACTCGGGCGCCTACACCGGCGATATCAGCGGCGTGTTCCTCGCCAAGCTGGGCTGCAGCTACGTGACCGTGGGCCACAGCGAGCGCCGCGAGTACCACAACGAGACCGACGAGGTCGTCGGCGCCAAGGTGCGCGCGGCCCTGCGGCACGGTCTGTCGCCGATCTTCTGCTGCGGCGAAGGTCTGGAGATCCGCCAGGCCGGCACGCACGTGGACCATGTGCTGGCCCAGGTTGAGGCTGCCCTGTCCGGCCTGAGCGCCGAGGAACTGCGCAAGATCGTCATCGCCTACGAGCCGATCTGGGCCATCGGGACCGGCGAGGTTGCCACCCCCGAGGACGCTCAGGAGGTCTGCGCCGCGATCCGGACCAAGGTTGCCGAGCTGTCCAGTGGCGATGTCGCCGACGGCATGCGCATCCTCTACGGCGGCTCGGTCAAGTCGAGCAATGTCGCGGCGATCATGGGCAAGGAGGATGTCGACGGCGCCCTTGTCGGCGGTGCCTCACTGGATCCCGCCGAGTTCTCGGCGATCTGCCGCTACCAGAGCCATCTTCAGGCAGGCTGACCTTTCACGGGTTATTCTTGACGCCGCGCGTGCTGGGGATCTGGCTCGCGCGGCGTCGGACGCGTGGGCCACTGGCTCACGCGGCCCGGACCCGCTCGTTTGCTCATCGATAGACGTTTGCTCACCGATAGAAGAGAGTGTCAGCTCGTGCAGGCAGTGCGTATTGGACTTCAGGTCCTGCTCGTGATCGGTGGGCTCTTCCTCACCATGCTGATCCTCATGCACAAAGGCAAAGGCGGTGGCCTCTCCGACATGTTTGGGGGTGGGATGTCGTCGTCGCTTGGCGGCTCATCGGTGGCCGAGCGCAACCTCGATCGCATCACCATCGCCGTCGCCGCCGTGTGGTTCACCTGCATCGTCGGACTGGGTGTCCTGGATCGGTTCGCCTGATCCATGACCCCTCTCTCCTGGAAGGACCGCTGACAAGCCATGGCTGGTGGTAACGCGATTCGAGGTAGTCGGGTCGGCGCAGGCCCAATGGGTGAGGCCGAGCGGGGCGACAGCGCGCCGCGCGTCATCATCAGTTTCTGGTGCTCCAACGGGCACGAGACCCGGCCGAGCTTTGCGCGCGAAGAGGGCGTGGAGATCCCCTCGCAGTGGGACTGCCCGCGCTGCGGCTTCCCCGCCGGGACCGACCGGGAGAACCCGCCGACGCCGGTCAAGGTCGAGCCTTACAAAACGCACCTGGCTTACGTCAAGGAGCGCCGCAGCGACGAGGACGGCGCAGCCATCCTTGACGAGGCCCTGGAGACGCTGCGCTCGCGCGGCCTGATCCGCTGATCTGACACCCTCGTCCGCACTTTCCCGCCTGAAGTGCCTTGATGGGGGTTCGCAGGGGTTATTTACCTCTGCGAACCCGCATGAACCCACATCAGGCGGGAAAGTTGGGAATGCCGGGCGGGGTCAGCGACCAGCCAGGCGCACCAGATGCCCGATGACGCGCTCGACCCACCCGCGCTCGCCGCGCATCCACCGCGTCGCGACCAGGGTGTGGGGGATGGTCGTGCCCGACCCGCGACGTGCCTCGACGCCCAGGTCCGTGCCGAACGTGTCCGACACCATCGCCCAGCGATATCCGTTGCGGGACAGGAACTCTCCAATGGCGAACCCGATGGCCGCGATGTCCTCGGTGGCAACCTCCGCGCCAGCATCCTGGGTGGCCCGCAGCGTGTCGTAGGCAGCGCTGATCGACGCGAGGTCATCCGGGTCGGCCCCGAGGCTGGCTGCGCGTCGCACCCCAGCGGTGATCAGGTCGAGCTCTGCCTGCCCAGGTGAGGTCGCGGTGATCTCCTCGACGATCGCGTCGCCGTACTCGGGCGCACCCTGCCCCGTGGACTCGCCCATGCCAGCGCCGGCAGCCGAATCGCGATCTTTGTTGCGCGAGAACCAGCCCATCAGGGGAGCTCTCCGGCCGCGGCTTGGTCGATGAACCACACGGTTTCGGTCGTGCCGTGCACGGCGCCACAGGGAACGTCCCACGCGTCGGCGGTCCCGGGGACCCCGTCAGCGACCGCCTGAGCCTTGTCGGCGCCCGAGACGATGAGCCACACGGCATCGGATCGCTCGAAGCACTCGAAAGTCAGCGACACGCGGGTCGGTGGCGGCTTGGGGGAGTCATGCACCGCCACCGCGATCTCGTCGGTGATCCGCTGGGCGGGGTGGTGCGGGAAGAGCGAGGCGACATGGCCATCCGGGCCCACCCCGAAGATCCCGACGTCCCACGCGCCCTTGCCGAACTCCCGGATCGTCTCCCCGTATGCCGCCGCGGCGTCTTCAGGGGTCGCGACCAGGTCCGGACCCTGCACTCGGTGAACCTTGGCCGGGTCCAGACCGAGGGCTGCCAGCCCCGCGTCGTCGTTCTGAACATCATTGCGGTCCGGGTCGCCGGCGGGGAGCCATCGTTCGTCCCCCCACCACACCCGGACGTTCGACCAGTCGACGTCGGTGTCACCCAGGTCGACCACGGCCGACCAGAGCAAGGAGCCGAGCGATCCACCCGTCAGGGCGAGCTGGGCTTCCTCGCCGCGCGACTGGACTTCGCGGATACGCTCGACCAAGGCAGCGGCGACGGCGCAGGCGACGTCGGTCTTGCCCTCAAGGATGGTCACGACGGCGTCGCTCATGGATTTACTCCTTGTCTCGGGTCGAGGCGCGGCGGCTCGTCACCTCGGGCAGGCCCCGCACGAGGGCCTCGTGGTAGGTCTCGTCAGGGTCGAGCCGGCGCAGCTCGTCGGCCAGACATTCGGCATCGCTGCGGTGAGGGAGCGCGAGCCGATGCACGGGGCTCCCCGGCTGGGTCAACGTTGCGGCGTTGTCGTCGCTGGGTCGGGTGAGCTCGATGGTGCCGCTGGCGCGGTCCAGCTGGACGCTGACGAGCCCACTGCGGTCGGCGGAGCGCTGCACGGCCACCGGGCACCGCAGCCGTCGGGAGAGCCAGCCGGCGAGCAGATCGGTGGAGGGGCTGTCGGGGGCGCCCGTGACCACGACCTTCTGCACGCTCTCGTAGGGCGCCTGATCCAGGGCCGCCGCCAGAATGCCGCGCCACAGCGTGATCCGGCTCCAGGCTAGGTCGCTATCCCCAGGGGCATAGGCGGCCGCGAGCCGTCCCAGGGTGGTGGCGGGGCGGGTCCGGGCGCGCGATGCATCGGTGATCCGTCGGCGGGCGATGGCCCCCACTGGATCGTTCGCCGGGTCCGACGGGGGCTCTCCTGGCCACCAGGCGACGATGGGAGAGTCAGCGAGGAGCAGGGGGGTGACCACGCTGCGACCGTGCGCACCGAGCGCCCCGAACAGGCGCAGCACGACGACCTCCGAGGCACCGGCATCACCTCCGACGCGGATCTGGGCATCCAGGCGGGTCGCACCGCGGGCGTTTCCCGCTCCGAGGACGATGGTCCGACACGGGTGTTGCCGGCTGGCCTGCATCGCGATCTGGACCGCGGACTCGACCTCGTGTTCGTCGGTCGGTACGACAAGGGTGAGGACCCGGGTCAGGGCCATCGCGCCGACGTCCTCGCGCAGTTGAATGAGCTTCTTGCTCACCAGCGATGTCGTCGTGCTGGGCAGGTCGACGATCACGGCATTCTCCACTCACGTCCGTCACGGGCCATGAGTTCGTCCGCACCGGCTGGGCCCCAACCACCGGACTCGTAAGGCTCAGGTTGGCCGCGCTTGGCCCAGAACTTCTCGATGGGGTCGAGGATCTGCCAGGACAGCTCGACCTCCTCATGGCGGGGGAAGAGCGGTGGCTCACCGAGCAGCACATCGAGAATGAGCCGCTCGTAGGCCTCGGGACTGGACTCGGTGAAGGCGCGGCCATAGCCGAAGTCCATCGATACATCACGAATGTCCATCTGGGCCCCGGGGATCTTGGCCCCGAATCGCAGCGTCACGCCTTCGTCTGGCTGGACCCGGATGACGATGGCGTTCTGGCCGAGCTCCTCGGTGTCAGTAGCGCTGAAGGGGAGGTGCGGCGCCCGCTTGAACACCACGGCGATCTCGGTGACCCGCTTGCCCAGTCGCTTGCCCGTCCGCAGGTAGAAGGGGACGCCGGCCCAGCGGCGGGTGTCGACCTCGAGGCGGACGGCGGCATACGTCTCCGTCCGGGACTGCGGTAACACCCCGGCCTCCTCCAGGTATCCGATGACCTGGTCCCCGCCCTGCCAGCCCGCGGCATACTGCCCTCGCGCCGTGCCCTTGCCCAGATCCTTGGGGAGCCGGACGGCGGAGAGGACCTTCTCCTTCTCGCTGCGCAGGTGCTCGGCGTCGAAGGCGACCGGCTCCTCCATGGCGGTCAGCGCGAGCAACTGCAGCAGGTGGTTCTGGATGACGTCGCGGGCGGCGCCGATCCCGTCGTAGTAGCCCGCGCGCCCACTGATCCCGATGTCCTCGGCCATGGTGATCTGCACATGGTCGACGTAGTGGGCATTCCACACGGGCTCGAAGAGCTGGTTGGCGAAGCGCAGGGCAAAGATGTTCTGGACGGTCTCCTTGCCCAGATAGTGATCGATTCGGAAGGTCGAGTCCTGGGGGAAGACCGTCTCGACAATGGCGTTGAGCTCGCGCGCGCTGGCCAGGTCATGCCCGAACGGCTTCTCGATGACAACCCGGCGCCATTGGTCCCCGGTGGCCCGGGTCAGGCCGGAGCGGTCCAGCTGCTCGCAGACGCTGGCAAAGGCGTCCGGGGGGATCGACAGGTAGAACCCGACGTTGCCCTGGGTGCCCCGCTCGCGGGCCAACTCGTCCAGGGTCTGGGAGAGCTGCTCGAATGCCGCTGCGTCACCGAAACTGCCGCTCACGAACCGCAGCCCTTGAGCCAGGCCCTGCCACACCACCTCGCGGAATGGTGTGCGGGCATGGGCCTGGACCGACTCGCGCACCACGGCGGAGAATGCCGCGTCGTCCCAGTCGCGCCGACCGAAGCCGACCAGTGAGAACCCCGGAGGTAGCAGCCCTCGGTTGGCCAAGTCGTAGATGGCGGGGAGCAGCTTCTTGGTCGCCAGGTCACCAGTGACCCCGAACAGCACGAGCGCGCTGGGGCCAGCGATGCGTGGCAGGCGCTTGTCACTCTCGGCCCGTAGGGGATTGTGCCCGGGGCTGACGCGGGCCGGGGGCATCAGAGGCGAGGTTCCTGCAGTGCCGCCTCGACCTGGCGCAACCCGCGCTCGGAGTTGGTCAGGTGCAGGCGGAGGACAGGTCGACCGTGGTCGGCCAACACCTGAGCGTCGCCGCCGGCCTGGGCCGCGATGAACTCACCGAAGGTGAAGTCGCGACCGGGCACCGCCAGGTCCTGCTCGGGGGTTGCGGTGATCTGGAGGTAGATCCCGGTCGCCGGGCCGCCCTTGTGGTACTGGCCTGTCGAGTGCAGGAAGCGGGGCCCCCAGCCAAACGTCACCGGGCGCCCGAGGACATCGAAGAGCTCACGTCCGACCTTCTCCAGGTCCGCATCCCGCTCCCGATCCAGGTACGCCATGACGGCGACATAGCCAGCGTCCTGGTCGAGCTGGCGCAGGAGATGGGTCACGGCCTGGGGCAGGGTGCGGGCATCACCGAGCCAGTCCCCACCCATGGCGCGCACCTCGACAAAGCCGTCGACGAAGGCGGGCTCGTCGGCGGCGCCGGTCGAACCGGACATCAGCTCCCGCGCTGCGGACTTGGCGCTCTCGACGTCGGGCTGGTCGAACGGGTTGATCCCGAGCAGCCGCCCGGCGACCGAGGTGGCCACCTCCCAGAGGAGGAGCTGTCCACCCAGGGTGCCGGCCACCTCGACGACGGAGGGGAGGTCCGGCACGATGTCGGCTGGTCCGGGGGCCGCCGCGGCGACTGAGTCCGGGTGGGCCGGGGCGACGTGGCGACCGGTGTAGGGCACGAGCCGGACCACCGTCGCATCCGGATACAGGCGCGCCGGCGCATCCCCGTCGCCGACGATCGGGAGAATCCCGGTGCCGTCCTTGCCTGTGGATTCGGCGACGAGCTGCTCGGCCCAGGCGGGCAGGCCGACGATGCGGGTGCCGTCAGCGACGAGCACCAGTTTGTCCCGCAGGGGAGTGGTGCCGGCCATCGCTGCCCCAAGCACGAGGCCGGGGTTGTCGCTGGTGTCGGCGGCGAGGCGATCGGTCGCGTCGGCGGCCTCGTCGAGGAGGCGCCCGATGTCGGCACCGGCCAAGCCGCTCGGCACGAGCCCGAATGCCGTGAGCGCGGAGAACCGGCCGCCCACGTCAGGGTCAGCGTTGATGACCTCGTAGCCAGCCTCGCGAGCCTGTCCGTCCAGGGGGCTTCCCGGGTCGGTGACGACGATGATGCGGTGAGCCGGGTCGATGCCGGCATCCCGGAAGGCCTGCTCGAAGGCACGGCGCTGGGAGTCGGTCTCGACCGTAGACCCGGACTTGCTGGAGACGACGACGGCGGTGATGCCAAGGTCGGTCAAGGCCCCCCGGACCACGTCCGGGTCCGAACTATCCAAGATGACGATCGGCACCTGATTGGTGGCACAAATGACCTCCGGAGCCAGGGAGCTGCCGCCCATGCCGCACAACACAATGCGGCTGACACCCTCGGCGGTGAGCCGCTCTCGCAACTGCTCGACGCGGGCCACGAGCGGGCGGGAGGCATGCGCCAAGCCCACCCAGGACAGCCGCTTGGCGGCCTCCTCCTCGGCGTCCTGGCCCCACAGCGTGTGGTCCTGGGCAAACAGGCGTGAGGCAAAGCGGGCCTCGACCAGAGGCGGCACCTCGGCGGCCACCGCGGCCGCCGCGGCACCCTGAACGCTGACATCGATCGCGCTCATGCGCGTGCTCCTTCCATGGCGGCCCGGACTCCGGTCAGGAGGGCATCCCAGGCCTTCTCGAATTTGTCGACGCCTTGGCGTTCTAGCAACTCAGTGACGTCGGCGTAACTGATCCCGAGCTGCTCGAGAGCGTCCAGGACGGCGCGGGCCTCGTCATAGCGGCCACGAATGGTGTCGCCGTGGACCTCTGCGTGGTCGGCGACCGCCCGCAAGGTGGCCTCCGGCATCGTGTTGACCGTGTTGGGCGCGACCAACTCCGTCACGTACATCGTGTCCGGGTAGTCGGGGTTCTTGACCCCCGTCGACGCCCACAGCGGTCGCTGGGGTCGGGCGCCCACCGCGGACAGAGATTCCCACCGCGCGGAACCGAACATCTCCTCGAAGACCTGATAGGCCAACCGGGCGTTCGCGATCCCGGCCTGCCCCATCAGGGCCGCGGCCTGGGAGGCTGCCTCGCCCTCGATCTGGCCAAGTCGGGCGTCGACCTCGGTGTCCACGCGCGAGACGAAGAACGAGGCGACAGAGTGGATCGAAGCCAAGTCCAACCCCTTGGCGCGGGCCTGTTCCAAGCCGGCGAGGAAGGCGTTGACCACCGCGCGGTAGCGCTCGAGGCTGAAGATGAGCGTGACGTTGACGCTGATGCCCTCGGCCAGGGCTGCGGTGATGGCTGGCAGCCCCTCGATTGTGGCGGGGATCTTGATCAGGACGTTGTCGCGACCGACGGCCGCATGTAACGCGCGGGCCTGTTCGATGGTGGCCTCGGTCTCGTGGGCGAGGCGGGGGTCGACCTCGATGGAGACGCGCCCGTCGATGCCGCCGGTGTCCTGGGCCACCGGAGCAAAGATGTCGCACGCGTCGCGCACGTCTCGCGTGGTCAGGAGGAACACGGCATGGTCGACGTCCGCGTCGGCCTCGGCGAGGGAGCGCAACTGGTCAGCGTAGGCCTCGCCGTCGGCCAGGGCGGCCTGGAAGATCGACGGGTTCGTGGTCACGCCGGTGACGCTGTCCTCGGCGATGAGCTCAGCAAGATTGCCGGACGCGATCCGCTCGCGCGATAGATCGTCGAGCCAGATCGAAACTCCGTGGGCGGCCAGGGCCGCGAGGCGCGGATTGGTCACGGGCGTCACGCCTTCCTGGCGGCCTTCAGCGAGTCCTTGGCCGCCTTGACGACCGCCGCCGGGGTGAAGCCGAACTCCCGGAACAACGTGGCCCCGTCCGCCGACGCGCCGAAGTGCTCGATCGAAATACTGCGGCCGGCGTCGCCGACCAGCTCGCGCCACCCCTGGGCGACACCAGCTTCGATGCTGACTCGGGCTCGCACGGCCGGCGGCAGGACCGTGTCCCGGTAGCTGCGGGGCTGAGCGTCGAACCACTCGCGACACGGCATCGAGACCACGCGGGTGCGGACCTTGGATCGCTCCAGCACCTCGCGCGCCGCCAGGGCCAGCGACACCTCGGAGCCCGTGGCGATGAGGACCACATCGGGGGCCTGGTCACCGGCGGCCCCACCGTCGATGAGGACGTAGCCACCCTTGGCCACTCCGGTGGCCTTGGCGTGGGTCGTCCGGTCGATCACCGGGAGGTTTTGGCGGGACAAGATCAGGCCCGCGGGCCGGCCGTTGCGCAGGATCTGGGCCCACGCCTGCGCGGTCTCGTTGGCGTCCGCGGGGCGGACCACGTCAAGCCCGGGCATCGCCCGCAGCGCCGCGAGGTGCTCGATGGGCTGATGGGTCGGCCCGTCCTCGCCGAGGCCGATCGAGTCGTGGGTCCAGACGAAGGTAACGGGTACCTGCTGGATCGCGGCGAGACGCACCGCAGGCCGCATGTAGTCGGAGAAGACGAGGAACGTCCCGCCATAGGGCCGGGTCAGGCCTTCGAGGGCGATGCCGTTGAGGATCATGCCCATGGCATTCTCGCGGATGCCGAAATGCAGGGTGCGGCCGTACGGGCCGCCGCGCCATTCCTCCGTCTGCTTGCCCTTGGGGACGAACGACGGTTCCCCAGCCATCGTCGTGTTGTTGGACTCGGCCAGGTCGGCCGATCCGCCCCACAGCTCAGGCAACACGGGCGCGAGCGCCGTGAGGACCTTGCCGGAGGCCGCGCGCGTCGCGATGCCTTTGGCATCAGCGGGCCACGACGGCAGGGCCCGGGTCCACCCGGACGGCAACTCGTGCGTGACCAGGCGATCGAGCAGGGCGGCGCGATCAGGCTGCGCCTTGCGCCACGCGGCATACCGCTTGTTCCAGGCCGTGTGCGCGGCCTTGCCGCGGGCCTTGACCTTGCGGGTGTGGGTGAGCACCGCGCGGGAGACCTCGAAGGACTTCTTGGGGTCAAACCCGAGAAGCTCCTTGAGCCCGATGATCTCATCGACACCGAGCGCCGACCCGTGCGCCTTGCCGGTGCCGCGCTTGGTCGGTGCGGGCCACGCGATGATCGTGTGCAGCCGGATCAGGGTGGGTCGCTTGGCTCCGCGACTCTTGGAGAGCGCCTTGAGCAGAGCGTCGACGTCCTCGACATAACTCGGTCCGCCGGCGGGCTGGTCACTGCGCCGCCAGTCAATGTCGACGACGTCCCAGCCATAGGCGGCGTAGCGGGCAGCCACGTCCTCGGAGAACGCGATGTTGGTGTCGTCCTCGATCGAGATCTGGTTGGCGTCGTAGATGACGGTCAGGTTGCCGAGCTCCTGATGCCCGGCCAGCGACGACGCCTCACCGGAGACGCCCTCCTGCAGGTCGCCGTCCCCGGCGATGACCCAGATGTGGTGGTCGAAGGGGCTGGTCCCGGCGGCGGCGTCCGGGTCCAGCAGGCCCCGCTGGCGGCGCTGAGCCATGGCCATCCCGACCGCGGTGGCAACGCCGGACCCAAGGGGTCCGGTCGTCACCTCGACGCCAGCTGTGTGACCGTGCTCAGGGTGACCTGGAGTGAGCGAACCCCAGGTCCGCAGCGCCTTGAGATCGTCGAGCTCCAAGCCGTAGCCGCTGAGGAACAGCTGGACGTACTGGGTCAGGCTCGAATGTCCCGCCGACAGCACGAATCGGTCGCGGCCCAGCCACTGAGGGTCTCCCGGGTCGTGCACCATCACGTTCTGGTAGAGCAGATACGCGACCGGGGACAGGCTCATCGCGGTGCCCGGGTGGCCATTGCCGACGTTCTGGACCGCATCGGCCGCGAGCAGCCTCCCGGTGTCAACCGCCCTGACATCCAGGTCGGTCCAGCCGGCGGCACGCGCCTTGGGCTGGTCCAGCTCGGGGGAGCGTCGGGGGGCGGCGGGGCGGGGAGCAGGGCTCACAGGAGATGACCTCTCGTCGGGGCTGCACCGGGACGGCGAGCACTCGCCGGCCGGCTGGATCGTGCCTGCGCCCACCCTAGCGACGAGCGGGGTCCACAACATCGCTCGATAGGTCAGCGTCCCGGTGCGTGAACGGCGCAGATAGACTTGGGTGGGTGTTTGGTTCGCCGAACGCTGTTCGGGACCAGTGACGAAGGGACGACGTGGCGACCACGCAGACCACTTCGGCTTCGCTGACGCGAGAGGCCACCTGGCGCTCCACGCTGGGTGCATATGTTGCGCTGACCAAACCGCGGATCATCGAGCTGCTGCTCGTCACGACCGTGCCGGTCATGTTCCTTGCGCAGCGAGGAGTCCCCGACCTCTGGCTCGTGGCGGCCACCCTCATCGGGGGCACCCTCAGCGCCGGGGCCGCCAACACCTTCAACTGTGTCTACGACCGCGACATCGACGCGCTCATGCACCGCACCGAGCACCGCCCGCTCGTCACGGGCGTCATCTCCGTGCGGGCGGCGATGATCTTCGGGGCCGTGCTGACGGTGGCCTCCACCGCGTGGTTTGCCGTGGTGGTCAATGTGCCCTCGGCGCTGCTCTCGCTGTTGGCGATCTTCTTGTATGCCGTGGGCTACACGATCATCCTCAAGCGCCGCACCCCGCAGAACATCGTCTGGGGTGGGATCGCGGGATGTATGCCGGTGCTCATCGGCTGGTCGGCCGTTACTGGCACGGTGGGCTGGCCGTCGGTGGTGCTCTTCCTCGTGATCTTCTTTTGGACCCCGCCGCACTATTGGCCGCTGTCGATGGCCTTCACCCAGGACTACGCCAACGCGCACGTCCCGATGCTGCCCGTCCAGCAGGGTCCGGTCGCCGTGGGTCGCCAGATCGTCGCCTACAGCTGGGTCATGGTGGCCACGAGTCTGGTGCTCGTCCCGGTTGCCCCCATGGGCTGGATCTACCTCGTGACGGCGGTGCTGGCCGGCGGGCTTTTCATCGCGGAGGCGCACCGGCTGCTGCGATCGGCGCACGCCGGAGTCACCGGACCGGCCCTGAAGCCGATGCGGCTGTTCCACTATTCGATCACCTACGTGACGGTGCTCTTCCTCGCCGTCGCGGTGGACCCGCTGGTCTACCTGCCGCTCCCGTAGCCCGGCGCAGCCACGACCCGCCGGTCGAGATGACCTGACACGCGGACGATTCTCGAATGCCGTCCGCGTGTCGTGTTATCTCGACGAGGACAGGGCCTCGGGTGCCGTCGCCGGATCCCCTGCCACAGGCGGTGCCTGCGGCATCCGCAGGGCGACGTAGCCGTAGGTCAAGGCGACGACGAGCAGGACCGCTCCGAACATGTGGACCAGGACGATGACCCAGGGCAGCCCCGTGAGGTACTGCGTGTAACCCACGAGTCCCTGCGCCAACGTCACCAGCAGAACCACCCGCCACCCCTGGGCCGCGCGGCCGTCATCCCCAGCCGTCAGCCGGACAGCGATCCAGGTCGCGACAACGAGGCCGACGAAGAGCATGACGGCGTCAGCGTGCAGCCACGAGATCGTGCGGGGATCGAACCCGAACCGGGCGGGCGCGTCGGCGTCGCCGGAGTGTGGGCCTGACCCGGTGACGACCGTGCCGAGGACGAGGACGACAACGCCCACCGCGCAGGTGCCCGCAACAAGCCGGCTGACCACTGGCGGCACGGACAGGGACGACAGGGGGGCGGCGCGCACGGCATACGCGAACGTCGCGACGGCGACGAGGGCAGCCGAGACGAGGAAGTGCACGGCGACGGTGATCGGGTGGAGCCCGAGCAGCACCGTCAACCCGCCGAGGAGCGCCTGCAGGAGCACCCCGCCGAGCACGAGGCCTGTGGCGACCTTGAGGTCGCGCCGGGAGGGACGCGCCACCCAGACCGCGACGAGAGCAGCGACAGCGACGACGAGGAGCACGCCGGTCAGGGTGCGGTTACCAAACTCGATGTACTTGTGCATGCCTTGGGCCTGCTCGCGGACCGGTGTGTAGGACCCGGGGACGCACTGTGGCCAGGTCGGGCACCCGAGCCCGCTCCCGGTGAGGCGGACGAGGCCACCGGTGAGGACGATGCCGACCTGACAGATCACATTGAGCAGGAGGATGGCCGGGAGCCACCGCTCGGCCCGTGACTGAAGAGGGGTGGGGGCTTGGACCTGCGGCATACTCACACCAGCAGGGTACGAGCCCCGCCACTGGAGGTCCCACCGGGGACCAGCCTGGACCGCACGGAGAGCCAGCCATGAGTGCCCGACCCATCGACGACGTGCCCGACCGGACGCGTCGACTCCTGTTGGGTGGCGCCGTGGTCACCGCGCTGGCGGCGTGCGGCGCACCACCGCGTCCCGGCTCGTCCTCGACCGGCGCGGCCAGCATTGGCCCGGCGCCGACCCCCTCCACGGCGGCGTCTGCCAGTGAACTCGTCCAGGCCTCGCCGGTGCCGTCCTCCTCGCAGACCTCCATGCCGCCGGCTGCAGCGTCGAGCGAGACCGAGGCGAGCATCGTCGCGCGCTACGCGGGGCGGGCCCCTGCGCAGTGGGGCCTGGACGTGGCTGGGGTGGTCAGCCGTACCTCATCGGCCTCCGTGGTCCTCACCTTCGATGCTTGTGGTGGGTCCGGCGGCACCGGCTACGACGAGCCGCTCATCACGACCCTGCGGCAGCTCTCGGTCCCCGCGACCCTCTTCCTCAATGCGCGCTGGATCGACGCTAACCCTGGGTTGGCAGCCGAGCTGGCGGCCGACAGGCTCTTCGAGGTGGCCAACCACGGCTTTCGACACGTGCCCCTCTCGGTAGGGGGACAGTCCGCCTATGGCATCGCCGGCACCACCTCCGTGGCCGAGATCTACCACGAGATTGCGGACGGGGTGCCCTGGTTCGTGTCGTCGACCGGTGGGGCGCCACGCTGGTTCCGACCCGGCACGGCATTCAGCGACGACATCGGCGCGGCCATCGCCCGCGACCTGGGTCAGCCGCTCGCCGGATTCAGCGTCAACGGCGACGCTGGCGCGACCTACTCGCCGGCGCAGGTTGCCCAAGTGGTCGGGGGCGTCGCCGGGGGCGACATCGTGATCAGCCACTTCAACCGGCCTGGGCAGGGCACCGCGGCGGGCTATGCGCAGGCCCTCCCCGCGCTGCTCGATCGTGGTGTCACCTTCACGACCATGGCTCGCGCCGCTGGCTGAGCCGGGCGCGGCCGTTACCGTGGCCGAGCGGAAGATGAGGGTTCGCAGGCGAAATCAACCCCTGCGAACCCCCACGTTCGCGCTTGAGGCGGGAAAGTGGGGACCTAGTCGGTGAAGCGGAAGGTGCGGCGGGCGAGCAGGCCCGCCACCAGGCCCCACCCGATGAGCACCAGCCACGGCCCCCAGGGCCAGGCCCCGTGTACCAGGGACGCCCGCATTGCGTCGCCGAGGGCGCCCGACGGCAGGAATGCCGCGACCGTCCCGACCAGGCCGGGGAGCACCGCGGTCGGCAAGAGCAAGCCCAGGCCGAGGAACACGACCCAGAGGAGGTTGGCGACGGCCAGGACCGCCTCGGCGCGCAGGGTGCCCGCAATGAGCAGCGCGAGCGCGACGAAGGCGACCGCACCGAGCGCGACACTGACCAGGGCCGGTGCCAGGCCCCCGAGAGCCGGGCGCCAACCGAGGACGGCGGCGATGGTCCCGAGCACGAGGAACTGGATCGCGAGGACGACGGCGACCGCTATCGCCTTGCCGCCCAGCAGGCCACCACGGCCCAGCGGGGTGGTCCCGAGGAACCGGAGCACCCCGTTGCGGCGGTCGAATGCCGTGCTGATCGCCTGTCCGGTGAAGGCGGTCGAGGCGACGGCGAGGGCGAGCGTGCCCGCGGCGGCGATATCGACCCGCGGCGAATCCCCGAGGTCAGGGACCTGCGTCGAGACCAAGCCGACGAGCGCCATGGCGGGCAAGATGATCGAGACCAGGAGTTGCTCTCCGTTGCGCAGCAACGTCATCGCCTCAAAGCGACCCTGAGCGAGCACCCTGGCACGGGCGGGGGCTGCGCGACGGTCGGCCGTGGAGGGCGCGGTCATGAGCGACCTCGCCCAGTCAACGCGAAGTAGCGCTCTTCGAGCGAGTCGCCCGCCACCTGTGCTACCGGGCCGTCGGCGAGCACCTGTCCGGACGCCATGATGACGATGCGATCGGCGAGCCGCTCGGCCTCCTCGAAGGAGTGTGTCGTCACGACGACACACGTGCCGGCTGCGGCCGTGTCGGCGATGAGGTCCCACGTGTCCAGCCGGGCATGGGGGTCTAGGCCTGCGGTGGGTTCGTCGAGGAAGGCCACCTCGGGAATGCCGATGAGTGCGGCTGCAAGGGCCACCCGCTGCCGTTGGCCTCCGGACAGCCGTCGCACCCGGGTGCCGGCGAACTGGTCGATCCCCAGTCGCGACACGAGGGCATCGATGTCGGTTGGCGCGGCATACAGCGAGGCCACGTGCGCGAGCAACGGGATCGGAGTCGTCATCGCGGGCAGCCCACCGTCCTGGAGCATGACACCGACGCGGGCTCGATGATCGGCGTCGGCCCGCCAGGGATCGGTGCCGAGGACCCGCACCTGTCCCTGATCGGGCCGCTGCAGTCCCTCGAGACACTCCATGGTGGTGGTCTTGCCGGCGCCGTTGGGGCCGAGGACGGCGGTGATCTGGCCGGCCCTGGCCTGCCAGGACACGCCGGCGAGGGCGGTGACGGAGCCAAAGGTGCGGCGCACGTCATCGACGAGCACGGCCACCATGGGGCAGATCCTAGGCGCCCCTGGAGGCCATCGTGGCGGCGGGCCGGCTCACCCCTGCTCAAGCCCTCGGACCACGCGCGGCCCCAACTGCCCGGTAGGGTGCGGGATCACCTTGCATCCGGCAGAAAGGGGCCGTCGCGCCCATGGTCACCATCGACCGCGAGGCCGCTCCGGCTGTCGCCGTTGCCGCACTGCCCGCGGTGGCGTCCCTGCTGACCGGTCGCCGGGGCCTGGCCGCCGCGCTGGGCGCACTGCCCGTGGCGGTCGCCCTGTTCTTCCGCGACCCGCAGCGCAACCCCGATACGGCGGTGGTTGACGAGGACCTCGTGGTGTCACCGGCCGATGGCAAGGTCATGTATGCCGGACCCGGGCAGGAGGGCATCGCCCCTCCCGGTGACTGGCACCAGGTCAGCATCTTTCTGTCCGCCTTCGACGTGCACATCAATCGCGCCCCCTATGGCGGGCGGATCGTCCAGCGCGTCGACCGCCCGGGCAAGTGGCTCGCGGCCTACAAGCACGAGAGTGCCCACCTCAACGAGCGCGCCGATCTGACGGTCGAGCGGGAGGTCCGCGGGCAGGTGCGGCGGGGGCATTTCCGGCCGAGTGTTGGGCTCATGGCCAGGGGGGTGGGCACGCGCGTCCCGGCGGGCGACGGGAGTTCGACGGGGGAGCGGGGCGGGTTGAAGAAGTTCGGCTCTCGGGG
>JAGOME010000038.1 GCA_017993715.1 Phycicoccus sp. | reverse complement strand
ATGCCGCCGCGCTTGCCGACGACACGCCCCTGACCCCCGAGCAACGCCGGGCCCGGTCGGGGTTGCTGTCGCGCCAAGTCACGCTGCGCTGATCTCGCGCCATGCCCGATTCGACGACGAACCCGGCGCCACCTGAACTCGTCTCACCTCAGACGGAGTCCGGCGAACCGCGCCACCGTGGGGTTGCCGCGATCGTGCCCTGCAAGGACGAGGCCGCTCGGATCGCGGCCACGGTGCGTGCCCTGCAGACCATCCCTGCCATCGACCTCGTCCTCGTCGTCGACGACGGCAGCACCGACGACACGAGCGCGGTGGCTCGAGCCGCGGGAGCGGTCGTCGTGCGCCACGGGACCAATGCCGGCAAGGCCGCGGCCCTGACCACGGGACTGCAGTATCTGGCCGCCCTCGCCGTCGACGGCCGCGCCCCCGGGCCGGTCCTGTTCGTCGATGGCGATCTCGAGGGCAGTGCCGCCAACCTCGGCGTGCTCCTCCCTCCGGTCCTGGCCGGCGACGCCGATCTGGCCATCGCCACACTGCCTCCTCAAAAGACCGCCGGCGGCGGGCGCGGCTTTGTCGTGCGGCTCGCACGCGAGGGCATCGCCCGACTGACCGGATGGCAGGCGGCCCAGCCACTGTCCGGAATGCGGTGTCTCTCACCGCAGGCCGTGATCGCTGCGACTCCCCTCGCCCGCGGCTGGGGAGTCGAGGTCGGGATGACCGTCGACGTCCTCGCGGCGGGACTCCTCGTCACCGAGGTCCCCGTCGAGCTCCATCACCGGGTCACCGGGTCGGACTGGCGCGGTCAGGTCCATCGGGCGGCGCAGTATCGCGACGTTTGGCTGGCCCTCCAGGCCCGCCGGATCAGCGGCAGCCTGGCTGCCCGCAGGGCCCGTCGTGCCCCCGGGCGCTGACGCGCGGACGTCCCGACCCGGCCCGGGTCTCCTGCTGTCGGCTGCCTTGGTCGCCCTGACCGCCCTCTCGTTGGCCGAGCCGAATGCCGCACAGCCCGACCTCGGACCCCGCGCCTTGCTGCCCGATGCGCTGGTGCCGTGGGCTCCCTCTGCCCCGGTCGTGGCCGGCGTCATGTGGGCGGGCTACGGCATCGGCGCCGTCGGTCTCGCGTGGGCCTGGCATCGGCAGCGCGGCATCGTCATACCCGCCTGGTTGCCGTGGGGCCTGGCCCTGGTGGCCCTGCTCGGCGTGCCCATCGGATCTGCCGACCACGTGCATTACGCGGCCTACGGGCAGATCGCCCTGGAGGGCGGCAACCCGTGGGCCGAGTCCCCGATCGCCTGGCAGGGTGGCACGGACCCGGTGACCAGCCGCGTGGAGGCGCCGTGGACCGAGACCCCCAGCGTCTATGGACCGTTCATCACCCTGGTCCAACTGGCCGTCGCGGCGCTCGGCGCTGACGACATCCGCGCCGTCGTCTGGTGGTGGCAGGTAGTCATCGTGGGCAGCTGGCTCCTGGTGCGCCACGCGCTGATCACGATCCTTCCCGCGCAACAGAATCGGGTCGATTTGGTGTGGACCGTGAACCCCCTGGTGTGGTCGATCGCCGTCCTCGGCGCTCACGTCGACACGGTCGCCACGGCCTTGGTCATCGCGGCCGTCCTCGTCCTGGGGGCACGCGTCGGGTGGGGGCGCGTGGCCGCATCGGGCGCCTTGGTCGCCGCGGCTGGCTCAACGAAGTTCACGTATGCCGTCGCCGGACTCGCGATCGCCTGGGTCTATGGGGTGCGGGGTGTGCCACCTTCCTCCCGCTTGCGGGTCCTGGTCAGCCTGGCTGTCGGGTTCCTCGCTGCGGCGGTCCCCCTGCACCTCTGGTCAAACGGGCACGCCTACGACCAGTTGGCGCGGACGCGGCAGTCGGTGAGTCTGGCCACGCCCTGGCGGTTGGTGCTCGAGGCGCTGCGACCCGCGCTGGGCAGCGGCACGACACGCACGCTCATCCTGGGGGGCGCGGCGATCATGGCCGTGGTGCTCTTGGCGGCATACCTGCGGCTCACCCGCCCTCTGCCGACCGTCGACCGATCGCCGGACCTGCGGATCACGACGCTCTGGTTAATCGGGGGACTCACCTTTGCGTATGCCGCGGCCGCGCCCTACAGCCTGCCCTGGTATGACCTGCTCATCTGGGGGACCATGCCGGCCGTGTCCGGTGCGATTGCCCTGTGGCTCAACGGCATTCGACTGCTTGTCCTGGCATGCGCGTATGTCCCTGGCCGGGTCAGCGGACTGACGCCTCGCGTCGAGGAGGTCACGCTCGGGTTCCGTCGAGGCGTCGCGCCCTGGCTCGAGCTCGCCCTGTGGGTCGCCTGGATCGGCGCTGCCTGGAGCCGGTGGGGTCGGCTCAGGAGCGACGAGCCCGTCGCGACGGAGCGTCCGCCTTCACTTCGTCCCTGAGGGTGCGGGCCGCCACCGCGACCATGAGCGGCACCGCGACCGTGGCGCCGACGGCGGGGATGGCGGTGCCGGAGTCGTTGATGAGGAAGCCGATCGTCAGCGCGATGACCAGGGCGATGAGTCCGGCGCGCAAGGTCGGAAGTCGGTCGTAGGACCGTTGGAGCGCCTTGGCCCCCCACGATGTCGGGCGGGCGAGCACGTAGATGACGAAGAGCAACGCCGCGGGGACGAGCAGGGTGAGCGGTGCGTTGCCCAGGAGGATGTCGAGGTTCTGCTGACCTTTGCGGACGATGATGTCGAGGGCGTCCCCGTCCAGGATGGCCTGGATGAACCGGCCCAGGTGCGTCCGGCTCTCGGGCGGCCGGAGCCAGTCGAGGAAAGCCACGCCTAAGAAGACCACCACCGACGCCGCGCCAATGGCGAGCGCCCGGGTCCAGGTGAGGCGGACGCCCAAGATCGACAGGACGAGATAGACGAATGCCGGGATCGTCGCCGGCGGACCACCGCCGTCGGCGCCCCAGGCGGGAGAGCCGTCGATGACGACGGTGGCCAGCCCGATGACGGCGACGAGGAGTGCAGCGAGTTGCTGGTGGTCGCGGCGCACGAGCCAACTCGACACCATGGTGGCGAGCAGGATTGCCGACGTGACGAAGATGGCGAACGTGACGTTGCCCATGCCGTAGAACCGGCCTGCGACAACGGGTTGAAGGCCCATGAGGGAGGAGATCTGCAGGCGCGACCCGGTCATGACGTCGATCGCCAGAACCGCCATCGTGATGGCGGCGACGACGGCGACCGGGCCCGCGGGGCTCTGGCGCCATGGACCTGACAGCGCGACCGCGGCGATGAGGGCGACAAACAACCCGACCGCTCCCACCACGCCGAGCATGGGCGGGTCCACCCGCCACCAGGGCAACAGGTTGGCCAGGAACGTCGAGGCCGGGACGCTGGCCGCGGCGACGGCGACGACGCGCACCGCGCTGAGGGCTCCCAGCCGGGTCTGGGGTGAACCGACCCTGCCCGTCCACACGAGGAAGACGAGGAGATAGATGACGAGCTGCCCGTAGGCAAAGGTGTTGAAGAACGGCGGGACGAGGCTGTGCACCTCGTGGCTGGCTTCGTCCTGGTCGATCAGGCTGCGCAGCCGACTCTGGGCGGCACCCTCGGAGTTGTCGGGCGCCGGGACCGACATCAGGGTCGTCCCGCCCAGGCTCGAGGGCGGCGTGAGGCCTGACAACGTCAGGAGGGTGACGGTGAGGTCCTGGGCCTGCACCAGCCCGGGCTGTCGTGTCGAGGCGGAGTCCAGGCGCCCGGCTCCGAACCGCGGGCCCTGGGCCACGACCAGGCGCAGCCGCTCACTCGTGCCCGCATCGGACAGGCTCGCGACGATGAGGTCGGCGCCGAGCGGAGCCGCCGCGCGAACCTCCCCGATGCGTTGATCAACGGCCGCGATCTGATCGGCACGCGAGCCCTGGGTGGGCTCACCGGTCGCGACGTCGTCGGGGTCGCGGACGGCTCCGACATCGACCAGCACCAGTCGGCAGCCCGCCGTCAAGGTCACGAGGTCGGCGGCTGCGTAGGGCGCCCAAGCGGCGACGGAGCCGTCGGTGCGAGCGGCCCCGATTCCGGCGCCGCTCCCGATGGCCTGCACGCACACGTCGGCATCCTGGGTCTCCTGGCCGAGGAGGCCGAGATCGGCGTCGAAGTTGTTGCCCGACGCGGTCGCAACCCAGTCCGACCAGCCCTCGACGGGGCCGGTGGGGGCGGCCACCTCAGGGAGGGCCGGGCACGGGTCTCGCACCGGATTGCTCGCCGGGCCAGGGCGGGTGGCGGCCGCGCGCGCGCCTGCGGACAGACCGAGCCAGCCGTCAGTCGGGCAGGTGTTGCTCATGACCGAGCGGATCGACATGGCGGCCGAGGAGCCATCACGGAGCAGGTCCCAGAGGTTGGGGGTGGTCTCCTGGCTGACATCACTCCAGGTCAGGCCGCCGGTCCCGATGAGAACAGTGGCGCCGAGGTCGACCTCCTGCCCGGCCTGGGTGGTGCGGTCCGACGACGCCGACCCCTGGATCGTGGCGGGGACGGCGATCGCCCCGAACACCACGGCGAGCAGAAGCAGGACGATCCCGATGACGATGGATCGAGGCCGGGGACGCACGGGACAAGGCTAAGGGGGTCGGCGGGGTGCGTTGGTCGCTGACGTCCGGCAGCGCGGCGGACAATGGACCCGTGCCCGCCGCCACCGCCCCGATCCCGCGGCGGCGCTGGCTCCTCGCCGCGGCCCTCGTCGCGCTCGCGGCCCTGCCGGCCGTTCTGCGGTATCTCGTGTTCTGGCCGCAGGACCAGTGGCAGGTCGATGTCGAGGTGTACCGCGAAGCTGGGGTGTCCATCCTGACGGGACGCCCGATCTACCAGGCGCTGACCGAAGCCCCGCAGCTGCTCCCCTTTACCTATCCACCGTTCGCGGCGCTGCTCTCCTTGGGCCTGGCTCTCGTCCCGTTCTCGGTCGCCGGCTGGGCCTGGCTGACTGCTCAGGTCGCGGCGACGACCGCGATCGTCTGGTATGCCGCGACTCCTCTGTTGCGTCGCTTCGGGCCCTGGATGCCCATGGCGCTCGCGGCGTTCACCGCCCCGATGCTCTGGCTCCACCCGGTCAGCGACGGCTTGCGCTTCGGGCAGGTCAACGCGTTCCTGGTCTTGCTCTGCCTGCTCGACCTGCGGCGCCCCCGACCACGATTCCTCGCGCGGGTGCCGTCCGGTGTCCTCGTCGGCGTCGCGATGGCGATCAAGCTGACGCCGGGCGTCTTTGTCATCCACTTCCTCGTGTGTCGGCGCTGGAAGGAAGCCGCGACGGCCGTCGGGAGCGCCGTCGCCGTCACGGTCCTGACCTGGCTGGTGCTGCCGCAGGCGTCGTTCACGTACTGGGGTGGCGCCCTGCAGGACCCCGGGCGCCTCGGCCCCAACATGGGGACCTCCAACCAGTCGCTGCGAGGGGTGCTCTTGCGGATCGGCCCGTCGGGGCTGACCGGCACGATGCTGTGGGTCGTCCTCGCGGTGGCGATCGCGGCGATCGGGTTCGCCCTGGCGCGGCGATTCTCCCGGGACGGGTACTCGGTGGGGGAGGTCGGCACGGTCGGGCTCATCGCCTGCCTGATCTCCCCGGTCGCGTGGATCCACCACTACCACTGGATGGTCGTGGTGATCGTCGCCGTGCTCGGGTCCGACCCGTGGCGGCAGCGGCCGCGGCTGTATGCCGCGGGTGTGCTCACGGTGTGGTTCCTCTGCCGGCTGCCCTGGTGGGGTATCGCCTGGCTGAATCATCCGGACTGGCCCCGGTTGCCGGGCCGGTTGCTCCAGAATGCCGATCTCGCCGGCGGGCTCCTGGCACTCGGGTTGCTCTGGTGGGTGCAGCGGCGCTACGGCGGCGCGACGGCGGCGACCGCGCCCGGCCCCTCAGGCAGCAGTTACCCCCCAGTAGACGGGGTCATTGCCCCAACTACTGCGCGGTAACCGATGCCCTAGCGAGCGGCCGACAGAGAACCGATCCCCGCGAGACCTGGGCAGTGTGTGGGCAGCGCGCCGGTGGTCGGTGTCCTCTCGCCATCCCCACGCGCGACCTGGTCAGAGTTCCTCCAAGGGGCACCGGTGCCCTGACGCTCGGAGTGGAACTCGAAGGCTCGGCGCGAGCTCACGGCATACCCTGTGTGCGGTGGACTGCAGCCGCCCCGGCGCACGACCCCAAGCCCCGGCCGCAGTCGTGACCGCAGCCACCGCACGACACTGAGTCATTGACGCACCCCAGGAAGGTCCCATGTCCCGCTACGCCTTCCTCGGCCCCGCCGGCACGTTCACCGAGATGGCGCTGGTGGACTGGGCGCCCGCCGTGGGCGCCGAGCACGTGCCCTACGAGACGGTCCCCGGCTGCCTGGCCGCAGTCCGCAGCGGGGCCGTCGATGCGGCCGTCGTCCCCATCGAGAACTCCGTCGAAGGTGGAGTCACGGCCACTCTCGACACCTTGGCCAACGGCTCCCCGCTGCACCTGATCGGCGAGCGGCTCGTCCCCATCACCTTCGTCCTCGCAGTCCGCCCCGGCACGACCCTCGAGGACATCACCGCGGTCGGCACCCACTCGCACGCCTGGGCCCAGGTCCGTGGCTTCGCCGAGGAGCGGATGCCGCGGGCCGCCTACGTTCCAACCCTCTCCACTGCGTCAGCGGCGGTCGCGCTCGGCGAGTCAGAGCAGGCCTTCCAGGCCGCGGTCTGCGCCCCGATCGCCGCGCAGCAGAACGGCTTGTCCGTCCTCGCGCAGGACATCGGCGACATCCGGCACGCCGTCACCAGGTTCGCCGTGGTCGCGCAGCCGGGTCACCTGCCAGCCCCCACCGGAGCGGACAAGTCCACCGTCGTCCTCTATCAGCGCACCGACCATGCTGGTGGTCTCTTGGAGCTCCTCGAGCAGTTCGCGACCAGGGGGATCAACATGACCCGCCTGGAGTCGCGCCCGACCAAGGACTCGATGGGTTCGTACTGCTTCTCCATCGACCTGGAGGGCCACGTCGCCGACGAGCGGGTGGCCGATGCCCTCGTCGGGCTCAAGCGGATCTGTGCCGATGTCGTCTATCTCGGGTCCTACGCCCGTGCCGACCAGCAGGCCGCCACGATCGCCCCGAGGGCGTCCGACGCGGACTACGGCGCCGCGCGGCAGTGGCTCGACGGCATTCGGGCGACTGGCTCACCTGTCGATAACTGACTCCCGCGTCAGGTTACTGCCGGTCTAGCATCGACCCATGACCGGCGCTGCGTTTTTCGACCTCGATCGCACCCTGCTCTCGGGCGGGACCGGGCCGCATCTCTCCCAGGCGATGTACGACCTAGGCGTGGTCAACCGCAAACTCCCGGGTGAGAAGTACATCTACGGCATGTTCGACCTCATCGGCGAAACCCTGCCGTCGATGTTCCTCGCCCGTCAGGCGACCCGCGTGGCCAAGGGCCGCCCGGCCAACGCGTTCGGCCCCGCTGCCGCCCAGGCAGCCGAGAAGATCGCCGACGTCGTCCACCCCTTTGCCAAGCAGCTCATCGACCAGCACAAGGCTGCGGGTCGCCCCGTGGTCATGGCCACCACGACTCCCCTGCACCTCATCGAACCGCTGGCCCACAAGCTGGGGTTCGACGATGTCATCGCGACGAACTATGCCGTGGACGACGACGGCAACTTCGATGGCGCGATTGACGGGCCCTTTGTCTGGTCGCTCGGCAAGCTGGGGGCGGTCAAGGCCTGGGCGCAGCAGCACGACGTCGATCTCGAGGACTCCTATGCCTACTCCGACTCGATCTACGACACCCCACTCCTGAGCGCCGTCGGCCATCCGAATGCCGTCAACCCTGACGCGCAACTGGTGGCCTACGCCATCGCCAAGCGCTGGCCGATCGTCCATTTCGACGTCAACCCTGGCGTCGTCAAGCTGCCGATCCTCGGTTGGGAGCTCCAGGACGTCGCCAAGCAGTTCTTCCGCCCCGAGCTGATCCGCTACGCCAAGTTCGATGTCGATGGTGTCGACAACATCCCCAAGACCGGTCCGGTCATCCTCGTCGGCAACCACCGCAGCTACTTCGACGTGGCCGCGGTCGCGCAGATCATCCGCCAGAGCGGTCGCCCGCTGCGGATGCTCGGCAAGAAGGAGGTCTTCGACGTGCCGGTCGTCGGGGGACTGGGGGCTGCCCTCGGCGGCATTCGGGTCGATCGCGAGTCCGATGGGCGATCGTCCTACGAGGAAGCCACGCGCGCCCTGGCCGCGGGCGAGATGGTGGGCCTGCTCCCGCAGGGCACGATCCCGCGCGGTCCGGCGTTTTTCGACCCGATGCTCAAGGGCAAGACCGGTGCAGCCCGGCTCGCGGCCGAGAGCGGCGCGCCGGTCATTCCGTTCGGGCTGTGGGGCACTGAGAAGGTCTGGCCGCGGTCGGCCACGCTGCCCAACATGACCACGCTGCTCAACCCGCCGACCATCCGGGTGCGGGTCGGTCCTCCGGTCGACCTCAAGCTACGTTCCGCGAGCGCCGACACTAAGCGGATCATGGCGGCCATCAGCGATCTGCTGCCGCCGGAGGGTCGCGAGCCGCATGAGCCGACCGAGGCCGAGCTGCGCTCGACCTATCCGGGTGGACGGCTCCCGGGTGAGTCCAAGGACTGACGCGCCAGGCGTTTGAGAGGGTTGCGCGGCAGCTGAATGCCGCGCGGCACCCTCACGATGGCCGACGGCGCGCCAGGATCGCGACGGCGCTGATGGCACCCACGACGACGACGATCCCGACGGCATTCAGGCCCGCCCGGTAGCCGCCCGCTGTGGGATCTGCGCCCACAGATCGGCCGACGATGAGGGGCGCAGCAGCCGCCCCGACGCTGTAGATCGCGATGATCGCCCCGAAGACCGTCCCTCGGGAATCCGTCGGCACCTCGTCGGAGATCCCCGAGAAGATCACGGCGAGGACCGTTGACCCCAAGGGGACGAGCGAGACGAGCAGCAGGACGCTGACCGGGCCGGGCCCGACGCGCGAGAATAGCATCACCCCCATCCCGGACGCCAGCACGAGCGCTGCCGGTAGCAGGGCACGCGCGGTCAAGGCGCTGGCCCCGCGCACGGTCAGCCAGCGCGATGCCAACCCGCCGAGCAGGACCAGGATGCCTGTGGCGGCATACATCGCCGCGATGAGGCGACCCACCGTGTCGGGGCGGTATCCGAGGGCGTGCTCGAGATACAGCGGCAGCCACGTGATGTTGGCCGAAGCCCCCACATAGGCTGCGACCGTGAGCACCGTCAGCGCGAGGATCCGCGGGCGTCGGAAGTAGGCCAGGGCGCCCCACGGGTGCGGCGTGGCGTCGACCGATCGACTCTGGTCCTGGTCATGGATGGGTCCCTGGCCGCCGAAGGCCAGCCAGAGCGGCACCCAAAGCAGGCCCACGATGGTCAGGACCGCAAAGGCCGCCTGCCAGTCTGCGCGCGTGATGATCATCGTGAGGGCAGGTGCGGCGACGACCGCGCCCAAGGGCGCGCCGGCGGAGGCGATGGCCGTGGGGGTAGCGCGCCGCGGGCCGGTGAACCACGTGTGGATCACCCAGGCGAGCATCGCCCCGGTAGGCCCTTCAGCGAAACCCAGGAGGGCGCGCGAGGCAACCAGGACCCGGAAGTCGGCAACGATGGCGAGCGGGGCCAGGCTGACGGCCCAGAGCACGGCCGTGCCGGCGAGCAGCCAGCGCACGGGGACCCGCCCCAGAGCCATGCCGCCAGCCAGAGCCCCGACGGCGAAGAACCAGAAGAACACGCTCTGGGCCAGGCCGAACTGGTTCGCCGTGAGCTCGAGATCGGCCATGATCGGGGTGCCGGCCAGGCCGACGACGACCCGGTCCGCGAAGCTGAGGATGAAGAAGACGAACAGCAGCGCCACGACGATCCAGGCGCGCGGTGGCGTCGGCGCAGGGCTCAAGCGCCTGCGCGGGACCTCATCCGGGGGCGCCATCAGCGGCGCGTGGTGCCGACGATGTTCTCAGCGTGACACGGATTGGCGGAGTCGTGTGATCCCCGACACACTATGGCCCCATGGGTACCCCCTGCACCGTCGTTCTGTTCGGCGCCACTGGTGACTTGTCCAAGCGCAAGCTCCTCCCCGGGCTGCTCCATCTCTTCCTCTCGGGCCTCAACGACGACCTGCGGATCGTCGGCACCAGCCTTGACGAGCTGACGCCAGACGAGTTCCGGTCGCTGGCGCACGTCGCGATCCGCGAACACTCCACGCGCGAGCTCAAGGAGAGCGACTGGCTCGAGTTTGCCGCGCGACTCGACTTCGTCCCGCTGTCGGCCGGCCCCGAGGCTCTCGCCGAGGCTGTCGCCCGCTGCGAGGACCAGCTCCCGGGGGCCGATCCGCTGCGGCTGCACTATCTGTCCGTCCCGCCCAAGGCCGCGCTATCCGCGGTGTCGACCATCGCCAGCGCACGGCTTGTCGAGCGCAGCCGGGTCATCATGGAGAAGCCGTTCGGCACCGACTACGCCAGTGCCGTCGGGCTTAACCGGCAGTTGCACGAGGTCTTCGACGAGTCGCAGATCTATCGGATCGACCACTTCCTCGGCAAGGAAGCCGCACAGAACATCTTGGCGTTCCGCTTCGCCAACGGGCTCTTCGAGCCGATCTGGCACCGCAACAACATCTCCCACATCGAGATCGACGTCCCCGAGACTCTTGGCCTGACCCAACGCGGTGACTTCTACGAGGCAACCGGCGCCTATCGGGACATGGTTGTCACGCACTTGTTCCAGATCCTCGCGTTCACCGCGATGGAGCCGCCGACCGCGTTGGAGCCGTCGGCCATCAGCCGCGAAAAGAACAAGGTTTTCCGCTCGATGTTGCCCATCCAGCCGAGCGATGTGGTGCGGGGTCAGTACCTCGGGTACCGCGACGAGCCGGGCGTCAATCCCAACAGCGAGACCGAGACGTTCATCGCCCTCAAGTGCTACATCGACAACTGGCGCTGGGCGGGCGTGCCGTTCTATCTGCGCACCGGCAAGCGCATGGCCGAGGGCGCTCGGATCATCTCGATCGCCTTCCGCGAGCCCCCGCAGTCGATGTTCCCGGCGAACTCCGGGGTGCGCGACCACGGTCCGGACCACCTGACGTTCGACCTGTCGGACAACCCCCGGTTGTCGTTGTCGTTCTATGGCAAGCGGCCCGGCCCAGGGATGCAGCTCGACAAGCTGTCCATGCAGTTCGCCATGCAGGATACGACGTGGGCCGGCAGTGTCCTCGAGGCGTATGAGCGGCTGATCTACGACGCGATCCGGGGTGACCGGACACTGTTCACCAGCGCCGACGGGATCGAGCGCTTGTGGGAGGTCAGTCAGCCCCTCATCGACAATCCGCCTGTCGTGCGTCCCTACAACCCCGGCACCTGGGGACCCAACCAGATCCATCAACTCATCGCTCCCTTCGCCTGGCGGCTCCCGTTCGAGCGCCCCTGGCGGGAGAAGAAGCAGGACATCGTCGGTCACTGACCGGCAGTTGTCCCCCTCATCGTGTCGGGGTTCGCGAGGGGAGCCGTGACCCGCGAACCCCGGCCATCGTGACTGGAGCGGGCGGCATTCGGACTCCGAATGCCGCCCGCTCCCGCGTCGAGGTGACGCGACACGCGGAGCCCCCCATGAATCGTCCGCGTGTGACGTCATCTCGACCGGGGAGTCGGGGGAATCGGACGACTCGGCACTCGGACAGCGTCAGCGTGTGCCGAGGCGACTGCGCGGCCGCAGGCGGACGTCGGGGATCATCGGCGCCGCCAGGTGCTGGGTCGCACCCTCGTAGCCGCGCACCTGCCCGAAGCGCTCCGAATGCGTCATCCACTCCTCCCGCATCCTGCGGATGTCCTCGTCGCTGCGGCCGATGAAGTTCCACCACATGACGATGTCCTCCTCGAAGGGCGTGCCCCCGAGCAGCACGAGGCGCACCGGTGCCGCCCCGGCCACGAGGGTCACGACCGCAGGACCGGCGTCAACGACACCGAGGTCGCCGCGCGCGAGCCCCACGCCTTCCAAGGCGACGTCGCCGTCGTCGACGAGGACGGCATGCTCGAATGCCGTGTCGACCGCCACCGTCCAGCGCGCCCCGGGCGCCAACTGCACCTCCGCGGCCAGCAGCGGCGTGGCCGTGGCGATGGGGGAGGACTGGCCGGCGAGCGCGCCGATGAAGACCCGCAGGTGGACGCCCTCTCCGACGGAAACGTGGGGCGCGTCGTAGTTCTCGAAGACCCGCGGCCCTTCGCGCTGGGCATCGGGCGTGACGACCCACAACTGGACCCCGTGCAGGATCGTCGTCTGCGGTGTCGACACCTCCGTGTGGGCGATGCCGCGCCCGGACGTCATGAGGTTGACCGCCCCCGGGCGCACGAACGCATGAGTCCCCAGGGTGTCGCGGTGCTCGATCTCCCCCTGAAAAAGCAGCGACACCGTCTGCAGCCCGGCGTGCGGGTGCGGTGGGACATCCATGCCGCCCGTCGCGGCAACATCATGTGGACCGTAGTGGTCGACGAAACACCAGGCGCCGACGAACGAGCGGTCCTTGTGTGGCAACGTCCGTCGGACGGTCATGGCGCGGGGCCCGCCCAGGGGCACCTCGCGGGGGGTGAGGACGAGCACGGGTGCGGCATTCTCCCCAGACATGCCATCCACTGTAGGCCGAGGGTGCGTGAGCACTTCTGGCCCGGAGCCGAGGGGGAACGCCGCCGCGTCAGCCCGCGTGATCCTTGATGTAGCCCACGATGTCCTTGGCCGTTTGGTCCGGGTGCAGGAACGCGAACAAGTGCCCAGCGCCCTGGATCCAGGCCAGCGCGACCTGGTCCGGCGCCGCCTTGGCGAGCTGTTCACCGTTGGCGGGCGGGGCCATCCGATCGTTGGTGCCCTGGATGATCAGGACCGGCTTGCCGGGCGCCAGGGCGGCCCACTCGTCCTGGGGCGTGTCGGTGGTCGCCCGGTGCTGCATGGCGCCGAGCTCGGGATGGCTCGCCTTCATGATTGCGTCGTAGGCCGACTCGGCATCGGCCGGATCGCCGACCATGTACTCCATGGCCTTGACGCCCTGGTCGCGGGGCACGTCGGAGAAGGCGATTCTTAGCGCGTCCGAGGCTTCCGGCGACGGCTGGACCGTCCCCCCGGCCGCGAGCAGGATCACCCCGGCCACCCGGTCGGGATGGTCCAGGGCCACAGCACGGGCGACCCGGTTGCCGAAGGCGTGCCCGGCCACCCAGGCAGGCGGCAGGTCCAGGGCCGTCAGCACGGCATTCACGTCATCGGCCAGATCGTGCATGGTCACCGCGGCATCGGGGTCCGAGGGCGGCTGCCGCGAGCCCACGCGTACGGGGCGCAACCCGTCCGCGGCCAGCGCGTCGGCGAGGCGTCCGAGATAACTGATGTCGAGGCTCATGCCGGGGAGGAGGACCACGGGTGTCCCCTCGCCCTGGTCGATGTAGGCGATCGAGGCCCCGTCCCGCTCGATGGTGCCCGACTCGTGCCGCTCGCTCATGGTGCTGCTCCCCTTGGTCGCTCCCGATGCTCGCGAGTGTAGAGACGGGGAGGGGCCCCCGCCATGGCTTTGGGTTGTTCCGCTTGACCGCCTCAGGGGTCGCTCCTACGTTGTGCCTCGACGCAGCGATCTGCCACAGGGCGGGTCCGTCGAGAGGGTTCAGGGGAGTCCTATGAGCAGCATTCAGGGCAAGACCGTCGCGATCACCGGTGCCGCGAGCGGGATCGGGCAGGCCATCGCGCGCAGGTTCATCGCCGATGGCGCGACGGTCGTCGGGTCGGACCTTCATGAGCAGGGCATGAAGGAGGTCGAGGGCATGATGCGCATCGAAGGTGACGTGACTAACCCTGACGACGTCAAGGCCCTGGTCGACCTCGCGGTCGACAAGACGGGCCGCCTCGACGTGATGATCAACAACGCTGGGATCGGCTACTCCTCACCGGTCGCCACGACCGATGTCGACACCTTCGCGCTCCTGCACCGGGTGCATGTCCTCGGCTGCATGCATGGGATGCGCTATGCCTTGCCGGTCATGCAGGAGCAGGGCTCGGGTCATGTCATTAACGTCGTCTCGCGGATCGCCGAGGTCGCGGCCCCGGGCATGTCGGCATACGCGTCGGCCAAGGCCGCCATGTGGGCCCTGACGCGGATCGCGGCGGCCGAAGTCAAGGACGACGGCATTCTGGTCAACATGATGTTCCCGGGCACGTCCAACACAGGGATGACCGCAGGCGGCGCCCTCGGTGACCCGTCCAAGCTCGGTGCACCAGACCAGCAGTACGACACCTTCCTCATGCTGGCCACCCTCGAACCGGGCAGCACCGTCGGGCAGGTCTGGTTCGACAAGAGGATCTATCCGATGTTCTCGGACGCCAACGACCTCGGCGACGTCGCGGAGCACCTCGACGAGGGCGCGTCCAAGCGCTGAGGCGGCCCGGCCTCGCCCACGGAGATAGTTACTGGTGAGTAGACTGGCGCGCGTCACTGTCGGACGTCCCGGAGGGTCCGTATGCCGCGCGTCGATCTCACCGTGCTGGCGATCCCGGCCTTCGTCGGGGCGATGGGCACGGAGTACTGGTGGCAGCGGCGGCGGGTGGCGCGCGGTGGGGTCCCGGGCCCGGGCGACTACGAACTCCAGGACACGCTCGCCAGCTTGACGATGGGCGTCGGCTCGCTCGTCGCGCCGTTCGTCGCCAAGGCCCTGCTCGACCCGCTCACCCCCGGACGCGGCCGGTTCGGCCGGGTCCTTCTGGGTGCTGCTGTTGTCGGAGCCGCCGCGACGACCATCGCCGATGTCGTCCGCCGCCATCGGGCCGGCGAGTTGCCCGCCCCGGGCGCCGTCCCGGCGAATGCCGCGCCGCCCGACCTCGTCCACTCCCGCGTCGATGCCCTGGGACGGCTCTCTGGCGTGGCTGCCGTCACGGCCGTGGGGGCGTCGGCGCTGGCGGCCGCCACGACCTGGGCGGCCGTCACCAGCGGATCGGTGTTGTTCGCCCGGCACGACCGGGACCTCGGGACCGGGGTACTCGCGACAGCGGTGGCGATCGTGGGCTGGGATGCCATCTACTACTGGAACCACCGACTCTCGCACGAGAGTCGGTGGCTCTGGGCGGTCCATGTCGTCCACCACAGCAGCGAGCGCTACAACCTCTCGACCGCGCTGCGGCAGCCGGTGGCCGAGGGCGTGACCATGACCGTCCCCTACGGGCTGCTCGCGCTGCTCGGCGTGCGGCCCTCTGTCATCGAATCGGCTCGCGCCCTCAACCTCATCTACCAGTTCTGGATCCACACCGAGGCGATCCGCTCGATCGGCTGGCTCGAGAAGATCCTCAACACCCCAAGCCACCACCGGGTCCATCACGGCACCAACCGTCAGTATCTCGACGTCAACCACGGCTCGATCTTCATCGTGTGGGACAAGCTCTTCGGGACCTTCGAGCCTGAGGTGGAGCGGCCGGTCTATGGGCTGACTCGCAACCTCGACACCGTCGATCCCCGCGTGATCGCGACGCACGAGTGGCGCTCGATGGCGGCCGACGTCGCCGCCTCGAGGACGTGGCGGGACCGCTTCGGTTTCGTGTTGCGCGGGCCGGGGTGGGCCTACCGCCGGCGAGCGGGGTTGGCGGCCGGCTGAGACGGCATTCCTCGTGGTGCTGGCCTCGGGCCCTGATCGTGTCGTGAGACGAGTCACCTCGTGCAGTGAGACGATTCACCAGACTCTTGAGTGCCCCCGACCTGACGCGACACAGTGTGATGCGGGAGGCAGCGTCGCTCGGCTGGGAGTCCGACGGCACGGCACGGTGGCGGGTCGCCTGACGAGGTGTGATCGATCACTGCCGTCGGGAGAGTGAGGTGGGCCATGCGCCCGAACCGTCCGTCCCTGACCCGGGTCCTGGCCGCCGTGGGGCTGGGTGTCTCCCTGCTGGCCACAGCGCCGAGTGCCGGCGCAGCCCCCGCCGCAACGTCGATGCCGGGGGTGCAGCGGTGCACGTCCAGCCTGCCCGTCGGCACGTCGACCCTGACCGTGTCCTCCGCTGGCGTCGATCGCACGGTCCTGGTCCACGTCCCTGAGCGGGTCAAGGGGGTGCAGTGGAAGGTGCCATTGGTGCTGACTCTGCACGGGAGTTTCAGCAACGCCCAGGAACAGCTGCAGCGCAGTGAGCTCGCCGCGACTGCCGAGGAGGAGGGTTTCCTGCTGGCGGCGCCGCAGGGGTTGATCACCTATGGGCCCGGCCTGTTCGCGTGGAACGTCCCCGGTGTGACGTCAGCCCCCTCGGGGCAGACCCTGGTCGATGACGAGCAGTTTCTGCGCGACACCGTGGCAGCGCTCGCGACGCTCGGTTGCGCCGACCCCAGGCGGGTGGTCGCCACGGGCTACTCCGGTGGTGGACGGATGATCTCGCAGTGGGCCTGCGATGACCCCACGTCGGTCGCGGCGATCGTCCCGGTCGTCGGGCTGCGGGCCGGCACTCCGGTGGCCGATGGGGCCGGTGGCTACATGCCCGACCCGGCCAGCTGCCAGCCCTCGGCGGCCGTGCGCGTCGTCGCCTTCTCCGGGATGGCCGACCCGGTCAACCCGTATGCCGGTGGAGGTTCGCCCTACTGGGGCTACGGGACCGAGGCGGCCCAGGACCGGTGGGCTGAGCTCAACGACTGCGCGGCCCGGATCACCACGCGACAACTCTCCGAGCATGTGACGGTGCGTGACTACCGCCAGTGCCGCCGCGATGCACGGGTCACGCTCTATGCGATCTCGGATGCGGGCCACACGTGGCCGGGGTCGGGCGATCCCTTCACCGGACTCGGCCTGGTCAGCCAGGAGATCCGCGCCAATGACGTCATCGCCGATCTGGTTCGCACGCAACGCTGACGAGCCACCGAACTCGGGCGCCCCGCGGAGACACGGCCCGCGGGGCGCTCGTCTGCTGTGCGGTGGGTGGCGGAGAGTGGGACCAGTGGCCGACTTTCCGGCGAGCTGGGCCTGGTGGGGTCGGAGAGTGGGACCGGTGGCCGACTTTCTCCGACGTTCCCGGGCCGACCTGCACACCCGTAGCATTCGGCGCATGGCCCAATTCCTCATCACCCGTTCCGTCCACGTCGAGGCCGAGTCCGCGACCGTCCACGCTCTCGTCGATGACTTCCACCGGTGGGTGGAGTGGTCGCCGTGGGAGGGGCTGGACCCGCAGCTCCAGCGGACCTACTCCGGCGCTGACCGCGGGACGGGCGCCCGCTACGCGTGGCAGGGCAACAACAAGGCCGGCCAGGGGACCATGACGATCACCGAGTCCACGCCGGACCGGATCGGGATCGATCTCGCCTTCCTCAAGCCGTTCAAGGCGACGAATCACGTCGCGCTGACCTTCGCGCCCGACGCCAGCGGTGGCACCGACGTCACCTGGACGATGACGGGGGAGCGGGGTGCGTTTGGGCAGGTCTTCGCCAAGGTCTTCAAGATGGACGACAAGCTTGGCGGTGACTTCGTCAAGGGCCTGCTGCAGCTGAAGGCGTTGGCCGAGAAGGCCTGATCGGCGCACACCCCATGAGCGACGACGACCGGCTCCTCGCCGAGGCGGTCGGCGCCGTCTACGCGGTCAGCCCGGAGCACTTCATGGCGACCCGCTCGGCCCTGGTCACCCAGGCCAAGGCCAGCGGGAATGCCGCCGTCGCCAAGGACATCTCCCGTCTGCGTCGCCCCAGCGTGGCCGCGTGGGCGATCAACAACCTCGTCCGCACCCGTCCGGATGTGGTCGCGAACCTCATCGGCGTCGGTGTCCGGATGCGCAGCGCCCAGGCCGCGCTCGACGGCCCAGCCCTGAGTGCGCTGCGCGCGCCGCGGAATGCCGCGATGAGCGATTTCACGACCGCGGCTATGGTGCAGGCCGCCGCGCAGGGCCGGTTCCTGGTGGCGACCGTTCAGGATCAGATCGAGGCGACGGCCGTCGCCTCCCTCGCCGATGAGGTGGCCGCGGACGCCGTCGCGTCGGGTGCGCTCATCAAGGCGTTGTCCTACAGCGGATTCGGTGAAGTCGACTTCAGCGATGCGGTCGTGCGGACGGCGACCGGGCGCCTCCTGTCGGTGCTCCACGGCGGCGGGACTACCTCTGGCGATCCAACGGCGGCCGACTCCGCAGACCCGCCAACACCGCAGGATCGGGAGTCGGCGCAGGCGCGCGCCCGCGTTGCGCTGGCCGAGGCCGAGATCGAGCTGTCCGCGGCGATAGCGGTGCTGCGCGAAGCGGAGGCCGAGCGGGAGCAGGCGGCAACGCGACAGGCCGAGGCGGCCCACTTGTTCGCTCAGGCTCGCCAACGCCTTGAGCGCACCCAGACAGCGCAGGCCGCTGCCGAAGCCCAGCACACCGCCGCGGCCCTGCGGCACCGCGCGGCCGAACGGGCACGGCATTCGGCGGCCAAGCGGGTGGGCGAGGCACCCACGTGAGGTGCGGACCTTCCAGATCTAGGTGAGGGCGCCGCGGCCGCAGCGACGAAGCCGATGCAGCCGCCCGCGATCCGGAGTGCCCAGGGAGCGAGGCCACCTCGTCAGCGAGCGCGCACGGCATTCCGCGATAAAGATGGCGCGAAGGGGTGTCAGAGGGTCCGGGAAGTATCAGTAGCCCAGGTTGGCACTCCTGGGTGGTATTCCGCACTTCACTGGAGGGGATCATGGGCCACGACGACCACACTGCGAGCCACACCACCGAGTTGCCGCCACGCGTGGCGGCGGCGACGAGCCCGTGCTTCGTCGCGGCGGCGCCCGAGCTGCGCGCCAAGATGGACGCCGAGCTGAGTCGGCTGCGGCACCGCAAGACCGGGATCGGTGATGTGCTCGGGGTGGCCAAGGAGCCACGGGCACTCGGCCTCAACGACGGCATGATCCTGCCGCCGGACGCCTATCCGTTCGGGACGCCTGACACGGTGATGCGCAACAGCGGGCTTGACCGCGCGCCGCTACGCGGGGCGGTGCGGGTCATCGTCGTCCTCGCGGACACGACGGACAAGCCGATGGCGACGCCGGCGGATCACTATCGGGATCTGTTCTTCTCCGAGGGGGTCGTCGCGACCGGCAGCGTGCGCGAGTACTTCCGCGAGGTCACTGGCGGACTCATCGACGTCGTCGGCGAGGTCGTCGGGCCCTACCGGCTGCCCCAGACGATGGCCTGGTACGCCAACGGCAACTTCGGGATTGGCAAGCCCTCGGGGACGACTCGCGCCCGCGACCTGGCCGCCGATGCGTTGACCCTCGCGGACCCGCATGTGAACTTTGGGCCCTACGACAACGACGGCAATGGGTTCGTCGACGCCTACATCGTCATCCACTCCGGCAGCGGTGGGGAGCAGTCCGGCGACTCTGGCGACATCTGGTCGCACAAGTGGGTGCTGGCCTCTCCGGTGACGACGGACACCACCAAGGTCTACGCGTACCTGACGATCCCCGAGGACGCCAAGCTTGGCGTTTCCGCGCATGAGCTTGGGCACCTGCTCTTCGGGTTCCCCGACCTCTACGACACCGACGGCACGTCCGAGGGCGTGGGCAACTGGTGCCTCATGGGCGGCGGCTCCTGGAACGGCGGTGGCGACACCCCCGCCCACCCGTCCGCCTGGTGCAAGGTCAATCAGGGCTGGGCGACGGTTAACAACGTGACAGTCAACGGCGCGATTAGCATCCCCGACGTCAAGACGTCTCGGCAGGTGCATCGGCTGTGGAAGGACGGCGCCGCGGGCCAGGAGTACTTCCTCGTCGAGAACCGGCAGCAGACCGGCTTCGACGCCGAGTTGCCAGCCGGGGGCTTGCTGGTCTGGCACATTGATGAGGCCAAGCCGACCAACACTGATGAGAACCACTACAAGGTCGGGCTGCTCCAGGCCGATGGTCAACGCAATCTCGAGACGGGGACCAACCGCGGGGATACCGGCGACCCCTATCCGGGCTCGGGCAGCGTCACGACGATCTCGGGATCGACGTCGCCCAACACCAACTCCTACACCGGACAGTCGACCAACGTGTCGATCACGTCCATCTCACCCTCGGCGGCGACGATGTCGGCCACCGTCACGGTCATGGCCAAGGTCGGCAAGGAGGTCATCGACAACAAGACGGCGCTGGACGACAAGGGCCTGGTCAAGGACGTCCGCGATGCCAAGGTCGGGATCAAGGACCGCATCGAGAACAAGACCAAGATCGACACCAAGGCTCTGGTCAAGGACGTCCGGGATAACAAGACGCTCAAGGACATCGTCGACAACCGGCACAAGCGCCCGGACGGCTGGCCGCCCATCGGTGGCTGGGGTCTACCTGGAGGGATCGGGTACGGAGGCTTCGGATACGGGGGGCTCGGGTACGGAGGATTCGGCCCGATTGGCGAGGCGAATGCCGCCGCCGACGATCCGTTCGCGGTGGTGGGCGCTGACAGCCTTGCCGATCCGGTTGGGTCCGCAATGGTGCTGCTGCAGCAGGCAATCGAGTTGCTGGCACTGGCGACGGCCACCGGGGCGGCCGAGCCGTTCATCGACGCCTCGCTGCGTCCCGACCTCGCCGCAGGCCCCGCGTCCGCTGGCGGGGCTGGCGCAGCGGGCGACCTGGGCAAGCAGCTGGCCGAGGGCGACGCCGAGGCCAAGCGCCAGTTCGACTCGCCGCAAGGCTAGGAGCCGTGGGCCTGATCCTGCTCCTCCCCGGTCCCGATGGCCTCGGGGCCGGGGAGGTGGCTGGCGCTCTGCGGCGGCTCGGGCATGACGTCGTGATCCTCACGGCGTTGGCGCTCGAGGGGTCCACCTGGGAGCACCGCATTGATGCGGCCGGAGTCTGCACCAGGCTGACGCCTCCCGGCCGCTCCGCGATCTCGCACACCGAGGTGGGAGCGGTGCTCAACCGCCTGAGCGCACCGTCCCTGGCTCGGTTCGCGCGGAGCGACCCCCGCGATCGGGACTACGCAGCGGCCGAGTGGCAGGCCCTCCTCATGAGCTGGTTGGAGGGCCTGGGGGACCGCGTCATCGGTCGGGTCGACGGGCAGGGGTCGCGCTCGTTGCACGCGGGGCTGAGCTGGTGGCAGTGGGCGCACTGGTGTGGCCTCGACGCGGGGGGCGTGATCACCATCCCTACCCCACTCGTCGACCCTGTTGCACCACAGCCGCATCGGGGGGATCTGGTGCGCTTCGTGCTGGTCGGCGACCGCGTTCTGCACTGGACCGGGGATCAGTGGGAGGACTCGGTCGGCCGGACTGCGGCCGCGGTGCGAGCCCTGGGCGTGGCGGGGGATGCGGACCTGCTCGGTGTCGACCTGTGTGTCTCCCCGGACGCGATGTCCCTCGTGGGCGTCGATCCGCGTCCCGCGCTGCGGGATGAGGTCGCGGTCGCGGTGGCTGAGCTGCTGCACGCGCGGGCCCGCCGCCCGGTCAGGCTCGTCTCATGATCGGGCTCATCGGCCAAGGGGGCGACCCCTGCCTCGCCCGGGTCGCGCAGGAGGCGCAGGCGGGCGGCATTCCCTGCGTCTTCATCGACGAGGACCGTCTTGCGGACGCCGCTTTGCGCATCGACATGCGTGGCCCGGACCTTGCCGCGGTGTTGCGCACGGGCGACGCTGTCATCGACCTCGACCACCTCTCCGGTATCTACTGCCGGCCGCTCGGACCGGCGGATCCGGGACAGGGCCGGGCGGGCGCGATCGCCGCCGCTCTGCACGACTGGCTCGACGCGACGGCCGTGCCGTGCTTCAACCGCCCCGAGGCGATGCGGTCCAACGCGAGCAAGCCCTATCAGGCGCAGCTCATCACGGCATTCGGGCTGGCCACCCCACCCACCCTGGTGACCAACGACCCCGAGCTGGTCCGCGCCTTCGTGGCTCAGCACGACCGGGTCATCTACAAATCGGTCAGCGGGGTGCGGTCCATCGTGCGCGAGCTCGATGCGGCAGCCCTGCGTCGGCTCGACCGGCTGCCCGATCTGCCCGTGCAGTTCCAGGCCTACGTCGAGGGAGTGGACGTCCGGGTGCACGTGGTCGGGGACCGCATCTACGCCGACCGGATCGTCACGCCGGCCGTCGACTATCGCTATGCCGCCAGCGACGGGCTGCCCAGCAGCCACGAGCCCATCACCCTTGAGCCGGCGCTGGCGCAGACGTGTATTGAGGTGTCCGCTGGTCTCGGCCTGCCGCTGGCGGGGATCGACCTGCGGATCACCCCCGCTGGGGATGCGGTGTGCTTCGAGGTCAACCCGATGCCCGCCTTCAGCTGGTTCGAGGGGGAGTCGGGTCTCCCCATTGCCGCCGGCATTGTCGAGGTGCTGAGCGGGGTTACGCTCGGCCTGGATGACGTCAGCGTCGGTGCCGTTGCCGTCGGAGAGGGCGAGGTCGCGTGATGGTCCAAGCGGCACCCAATGAGTCGCGGTTGACGGGCGTGGTGAGGTCCCAGCACCCCGACCCGGAGCGGCCCGGTTTCGTCGTGCTCGACCTGTCGGTCGGGGCCTGCGATCCGGGCTCGGGTGTCCAGCTCCCTGCCCTGGCCCCCGGCCAGCAGGTCGCGGTGGTGGCCCGGGAGTCCCTGGTTGAGGCCCTGCCGATCGGGGTCGATCTCCCGGTGACCGCCGCGGTCCGGATGGCCGGACCCGGGCTGTTTGTCGTCCAGGATCTCGCCGTCGATCCGCATGCCGGGCCGATCATCTCCGCTCCACCGGCTACGCGGGGCGCCGATGCGGCGCCCGCCGATCTGCCCGCAGCCGACCCGGCCGAGGGCAACCTGCGCCAAGCGCTCCGGGCGGCCCTGACTCCCGCCCTGAAGAGCAAGGACCGGATCGCCGTCTCGGCCATCCGCACGGCGCTGGCGGCCATCGACAACGCCGAGGCCGTGCCGGTCGATGTCGGTGCCGGTCCGTCGTCGGAGGCGCCCACCGGTGCGCTCGGCGTCGGGGCCGCAGACGTGCCGCGGCGGGCGTTGTCCTCGAGCGAGATCGACGCGATCGTGGCGGCCGAGATCACCGAACGGCGGCATACGGCCGATGAGATCGCCGCGACCCATCCCGACCGAGCGGCCACGTTGCGCGCCGAGGCCGATGTCCTCGCCGGGATCGCCCGATCGTCCTGATCCCGGTCCACCTGATCCTCGGTCCACCTGATCCCGGCCGCGCGGGCCGCCTTAGGCTGACGCGATGACGGCCATTGCTGCCCTGATCGACGCCCTGCCTGCTGGTCGGGTACTCACCGCCGTCGACTCGATGGAGCGCTACCGGCACGACGAGGCCGAGTGGGCGCCCCACGGCATTCCGCTGGCGGTGGTGCGCCCGGAGTCGTCGGCCGAGGTCCAGGCAATCGTGCGGTTCGCGATCACCGAGGGCATCCCGGTCGTGACCCGCGGGGCCGGGACGGGCCTGTCCGGGGCCGCGAATGCCGTCGACGGGTGCCTCATCGTGTCGACCGAACGGATGGCGACGGTCCTCGAGGTCGATGCGGGCGAGCGGTGGGTCCGGGTCCAGCCGGGGGTCATCGGTGACGACCTGCGGGCGCACCTCGCACCGCTCGGGCTCTGGTATCCGCCAGACCCGGCGAGCTCGCCCTGGTCGACGATCGGCGGCAACATCGCGACCAATGCCGGTGGTATGTGCTGCGTGAAGTATGGCGTGACGGGCGACTACGTGCTCGAGGTCGAGGTTGTCACCGGGACCGGCGAGATCGTCCGGCTCGGGCGACGCACCGCCAAGGGGGTCGCGGGCTACGACCTGCGCGGTCTCATCGTCGGCTCGGAGGGCACCCTCGGCATCGTCACCGAGGCCGTCTTGCGGGTCAAGGCGTTGCCGCGCAACCCGATCACCGTCGTGGGCTACTTCGACTCGGTCGTGGACGCGGGTCGGGCCGTGGCCCAGGTGGCGCAGACAGGGATCACGCCCAGTGCGCTGGAGCTCGTGGATCGCCACTGTCTACGGGCCGTGGATGAGTGGAAGCACATGGGCCTGTCCGCGGACGCGGAAGCGGTCTTGATCGGCCGCACCGATGCGCCTGGGGCACAGGGCGATGCGGAGGCCGATGGCTTGGTGGCGGCCTTCGAGGCAGGTGGGGCGACGTTCGCGGCCCGCTCCAGCGACGACCAGGAGAGCGATGCCCTGTATGCCGCCCGCCGCCTGGCGTATCCGGCCTTGGAACGCTTGGGGCCGGTCCTTACCGAAGATGTGTGCGTCCCGATGCGCGAGGTGCCCGGGATGCTGGCGCAGATCGAGGCGATCGCCGCGCGGCACGACGTCCACATCGCCAACCTGGCTCATGCCGGCGACGGCAACTTGCACCCGCTCATCATCGTCCCGGCCGGGGACGAGGCTGCTAGGGAGCGGGCGCACGCGGCATTCGGCGAGATCATCAGCAGCGCCCTGGCGGTGGGCGGGACGGTGACCGGGGAGCACGGCGTCGGGCTGCTCAAGCTCCCTGGGCTGATCCAGGAGCTCTCACCCGAGGTCCTCGCGATGCATCGGGCGGTCAAAGCAGCGTTGGACCCGCACGGCATTCTCAACCCCGGCAAAGCCATCCCGACCGCCTGACAGCAGGGTCGCCCCGCGGACTCACGGCGGGTCGGGTCCCGTGTCGGGCAGACCTATGCCACGCCTTCGTCGCAGTGATATCGCTGAGATGATATCGAGAGGGGTTCGCGATGGAGCAGATCGTGATTCGCAACCTTCCCGCGGGGACCAAGGCCGCGTTGCGCGCACTCGGTGAGGAGCACGAACGATCCATGGAGGCCGAGGCACGCGCGATTCTGGCCGACGCGGTGAGCCGGGCGCCCCTGACGCTCGTGGACCTGCTGTTCATGAGCGAGGGGGTCGAGTTCGAGCCCGAGCGCCTCGGCTTGGCTGGTGGCACGGCGGAGTTGTGAGGTTTCTGCTCGATACCAACGTGCTGTCCGCCTTACGGGTGCGCGGGCGGCACCCGTCGGTCGAGACGTGGGCAGCGCGCGTTCGCGTTGCCGACTTGTTTGTCTCCGCCCTGACCATCGCCGAGATCGAGCGTGGAGTGGTCGCACAAGAGCATTCCGATGGGGCGCAAGGGGCGGTCCTGCGTCGGTGGTTCACGCAGCGCGTCCTCCCGGCCTTCGATGGCCGAGTGCTGTCTTTCGACCTCGCGGCCGCCCGCATCCTGGCTGCCTATCCCGTTCCAGATCGGGCGCCGCTGGATGATGCTCTCATCGCGGCCATCGCCGATGCACATGGCCTGACGGTCGTCACCCGCAATAGCAGGCACTTCGAGCCGTTGGGCGTGCCGTGGGTCAATCCCTGGCAATCGGCACCGACCTGACACACCCGAGCATCCTCGCCAGCTCGATGCCGTGCGACCGCTCGGGGCCGGGGCACGGGCGGACCTGTTCAACCGCAGGATCGCCGAGGGCGCCCGGGAGTAGCCCTCCTGGCTGGCCCTACGCCCCGGGCTCCGTGAGGAGGCCGAGGATGGCCGTCTGCGCGTTGGGCGCAAAGCCGGACAAGTGCCCGCCAGGGAACGAGTGGAATGCCGCGCCGGCCGCCTGGAGCCGCTGAGCGAACGGCCGGAACGGGTCGGCCTCGCCGCTGAACACGTCAAACGGCACCGCGAACCCACCGATCTCGAAGGGCCAGGGCGCGCCCCACAACATCGCCGCCTCCTCGACCCAGGCGCCCTTGGTCACCTGACCTTCCCGCGCCGACGCCTCGAAGATCGGCCGCAGCGGGGACTCGAACACGATCGCGCGATCGAGCGGGTCGAGCTGCCGCTTGGCGATGGCCAGCATGACGCGGTTGCGGCTCTGCAAGATGCCCGCCACCCGCCTGAACCGAGCCGGCTTGGTGCGCGCCATCCGCAACATCCCACTCATCTGCTTGGGCAGTGCGGCGATCATGGCGTCATCGCTCGGCGGACCCGGATTGATCGCGACGGCTCGACGGATCAGCTCCGGAGCGGTCGCGGCGATCGCCACGACATGGGTGCCGCCTCCAGACAGGCCCAGCACTGCCGGTCGCGCCACCCCCACCTCCGCTGCGACAGCTGCCAGATCGGGCACGACGTCGAGCAAGGCCCGCCCGATCTGGCGCGCGGACCCGCCATGGCTGGGCCGGTCCCACGCGACCAGACGCACCCCCGCATCCTGCGCCGCGGCGGCACACGCACCGACCTCCAGACGCGAACCGCCCGTGCCATGCAGATACAGGGCAGCGATCGGTGCGCCGACGGGACCGGTCTCGCACACCGCAAGGCGTCGCCCATCAGGCGTAGTGACCGCGGGGAGTTCGCGAGTTGCCCCGCTCATGCGATTGCCTCGCGCAGCACCGCGGCGACAGCGGTGGCGCCGCGGCTTGTCATGATGATGCCCGCGTGGTCAACCTCGGGGACCACCGAAACCGGAATGCCGCGTGCTCGCAGGTCGGCGATCTGCTCCACTCCGTAGGCTGGAGCAGACCCGGCTCCCACGCTCCAGGCGGCCGTCAGGACGCGGGTCGGTCCGTCGTAGACGCCGAACAGGTCGGGCCCGAACCAGATGTCGGCGCCGTCCTCGATGAGGGCTTCGCCGCGCAACCGCACCTGCCCCTGGGCGTCGAGATCATGGGCGAGGTACCTCAACAGCACAGGGTCGTCCGGCTCGAGCAGTGGCGCGATGTCCCCACAGAAGTAGTCCCGGAAGTCCTCGACGCTCGCCCACTCCCGCTGCAGGCGCCCGAGCCGACCGGCGAATGCCGCGCCGATCGTCTCCCGAGTCAAACCCGGCGGTGGCGTCATGGGTGGGCCGCCGTCGACCAAGGTCAGCGACCGGACCCGGCGGGGATGAGCCGCCGCCAGGGCGGCACCGACAAAGCCGCCCATCGACATGCCGATGACGTCGACCCGATCCAGACCCGCGTCATCCAGCAGCCGCACCAGGTCGGAGACGTGATGCTCCCGCGTGTACGGGCCAGCCAGGCCGACCGAATCCGCGCGGCCACGCAGATCGGGTGCAAGGAGCGACAGCTCGGGAGCCGCGGCATGGAGCCAGAGCCAGAGCTTGCGGTGGCTGCTGATCCCATGGATGGCCAGGACCGGGTGGCTTTCGCCGGGGTAGACCTCGTGCGCGAGTACGGAGACGTCCATCACCCCACCCTTGCATCCCCGCCCGTCCTGCGGCACCCCTTGTCGCCGGCGCAGTGTCGGTGTGGGCCGGCACCCGCCGGAGACTAGGCGTCGTCGGAGGCTGTGGCTCCGCTCCCAGCCCGCTCGAGTTCGATGGCCAGGGCATCCTCGGCGCCAGGGGCGCCCAAGGCCGCTGCGCGCGCAAAGGTGCGCTGAGCCTCCTCGTGGCGGCCGTCGCGCCGCAATGTGTGACCGAGCAGGAGGGCGGCATACCCATCCGTCGGGTCAGCCTCGAGCAGGGCCCGGGCCGCAGTCTCGGCGCGGCCCAGCTGGGCGGAGTGGTAATAGGCGCGGGTCAGCAGCTGGCGGGCTTCGGTGTCGCCGTGCAGAATGCCGCCGTCGCTGCCCCCACTGTCGGTCGCCGCGAGGTCGGTGAGCAGCTCCTCGAGCGTCGTCGCTGCCGTGCGGTAGTCCTTGCGGTCGAACTGCCACTGAGCCAGCCGAAACTTCTCGTACGGAGTCATGCGTTTCACCCTAATCGCGCCAGGGCCTCCCGACACTAGGGTGGTCGTCATGGCGGCCTACGACCTCGCCGACCGGTTTCGCACCGCCGCGCCACCGGTTCTGCTGACGGGCGTCCAGGCGATCGCCAGGTTCCTCGTGGAGCAGCGGGCCGCCGATCTGCGCCGCGGGACCGACACGGCCTTCTTTGTCTCGGGCTACCAGGGCAGCCCTCTTGGAGGATTGGACAAACTCCTCCTCGGAATGCCTCAGATGCTGCAGGACAATGCGATCCACCTGCAGCCGGCTCTCAATGAGGAGATTGCCGCCACCTCGGTCTGGGGGAGCCAAGCGCACCTGCCGGGCACGAATCCGCGCCACGACGGCGTCGTCGGGGTCTGGTACGGCAAGGCTCCCGGGGTCGACCGCGCCACCGACGCCCTGCGGCATCTGACCACCTACGGGACGAACCCCACCGGCGGTGTCGTCCTGCTCGCCGGGGATGACCCGGCCGCGAAGTCCTCGACGGTCCCGGCCGTCAGCGAGCGCACCCTCGCCGCTCTCGGCATTCCGGTGCTCTTCCCGCGCACCGCGACCGATGTCGTGATCCTGGGCCAGCACGCCGTGGCCCTCTCACGGGCTAGCGGATTGCCAGTCGCCCTCAAGATCGTGGCGGACGTCGCCGACGGCGCCTGGGTCGTCAACGGCGACGAAGTCCGGGTCGATCCCGTTGTGCCTGAAATGAGCTGGGACGGCCGGCCCTGGGTGTACCGGATGGCGGCGCCGGCGGTCGGGAGCGCCGCGATTGTCGCGGTGGAGGCCGATCTCGTGGGGCCGCGGACGGCGATGATCGGTGCGTATGCCGCCCGCAACGGGCTCGACGTCGTGACCATTGCCTCGCCCTCCCCGCGGGTCGGCATCATCGCTGCCGGGCCGGCCCACGACTCGGCCCTGCAGGCGTTGGTCGATCTGGGCGTCGATGAGTCTGTTCTGTATGCCCATGGTGTGACCGTGCTCCGCCTGGCCCTCATCTCTCCGATCGATGCGTCGACGGTGCGGAACTTCGCCCGGGGCCTGACTCAACTCGTCATCGTCGAGGACAAGACAGCCTTCATCGAGAGTCAGGTCAAGAGCGCCCTCTATGGTCTGCGGGACGCGCCCCGGATCCTCGGAAAGGTTGACGCACACGGCATTCCGCTGATTCCTGCGGAGGGTGAGCTGACGCCAGGTCGGCTCCACGCGCCGATGCGACGCATCTTTGGCGATCTGCTGCCCCTCACGCCGGCCGCTCGCGAACGGGAGGTGCTGCCGCTACTCCCCGTGAGTCGACTCCCGTACTTCTGCTCCGGCTGCCCCCACAATCGCTCGACCGCTGTGCCGGAGGGGTCGCTCGCCGCGGGTGGGATCGGCTGCCACACACTGGTCGTGATGTCCCGACGCGAAGACTCGGCGGTCACGGGGTTCACCCAGATGGGCGGCGAGGGCGCCCAGTGGATCGGTCAGGCGCCCTTCACCGATACCCCGCACATCTTCCAGAACATCGGCGACGGCACGTTCTTCCACTCTGGTCAGCTGGCGATCCAGGCCTCCGTCGCCGCCGGGGTCAACATCACCTACAAACTCCTGCACAACGAGGTCGTCGCGATGACCGGGGCCCAGGACGCCCAGGGGGCCTTGTCGATCCCGGCCATCACGCACAAGCTGGCGGCCGAGGGGGTCGCTCGGATCATCGTCGTCGCCGAGGAGCCGGAGCGTCACAACCCCCGGGACTTGGCCAGCGGAACCGTTCTCTGGCACCGGGATCGGCTGGGTGAGGCGCAGGGTCAGCTGCGCGACGTCCCTGGTGTGACTGTGCTGATCTACGACCAGCATTGCGCGGCCGACGCGCGACGGCAGCGCAAGCGTGGCGGCCTGGCGCCACGCCCCACGAGAGTTGTCATCAACGAAGACGTGTGCGAGGGCTGCGGCGATTGCGGCGTCAAGAGCAACTGCCTGTCGGTGCAACCTGTGCTGACCGAGCTCGGCGAGAAGACTCGGATCGACCAGAGCACCTGCAACACCGACTACTCATGCCTCCTGGGTGACTGCCCGGCCTTCCTGACGGTCGAGGTCCCGGACCTATCGGATGCCGCAGTCGCGCGCCTGCCAGCGCCACCGCCCGTCCCGGCTCCACCCACCCACCCGGTGACCGCGACCCAGAACATCCTGCTCACGGGGGTCGGGGGGACGGGCATCGTCACCGTCAATCAACTGCTTGCCACGGCGGCGGTGATTGCGGGCTACGACGCCGAGCTGCTCGACCAGATCGGGCTCTCGCAAAAGGCCGGCCAGGTGGTGGGGCACTTGCGGTTCGGTCCCCGCGGCGCCCTGGAGCCGTCCAACAGGCTGACGCCTGGCGGCGCCGACACGATCCTCGCCTTTGATCTGCTGACGGCGGCAGAGCCGGCCAATCTGGCCTACGGCGACCCACGGCGCACCGTCGCCGTGGCCGCGACGAGCGTTACGCCGACCGGCGCCGAGGTCTATGACCGATCGATCCATCAGCCCTCGCCGGGGGATCTGCTGGCGCGGCTCGCCACGGCGACGGCCGAGATCGTGACGGTCGATCTCCTCGCGGGTACCGCGGCACTGCTCGGGTCGAGCGTGGCCGCGAACTCGATGTTGGTCGGGATGGCGGTGCAGTGCGGGGCGTTGCGGCTGCCTCCCGACGCGATCGCCGCGGCCATCGAGGTCAACGGCGTCGATGTGCGCCACAATCTGGCGGCGTTCGCCTGGGGGCGGGTGGCGGTGGCGGACCCGGAGGCGTTTGCCGCGGCGACAACCCCAGCGGCAGGGCCTTGGCCCGGGAGTGAACTGACCCAATCGGCCGGCGAGGTGGTCCCGGCGCTGGCGCGGGCGGCATTCGGCGGCGAAACCCGACGCCTCGCCGAGTCGCGCGCGGTCGACCTGGTCGGGTACCAGGACCTCGCGACGGCAACGGCGTATGTGGACCTCGTCGATGCCGTGTGGACCGCTGAGCGGGCTGTCACCGACCAGACCCGCCTCAGTGAGGCCGTGGCGCGTTACTTATACAAACTCACGGCCTACAAGGACGAGTACGAGGTGGCGCGCCTGCTCACCCGGACGGGATCGGACCGGTTCGCGGAGGCTGCGGTGCAGGGTGGGGAGCAGCTCACGTATCGACTGCACCCACCGATGCTCCGGGCGCTCGGCCTCAAGGGCAAGGTGGGTTTCGGCCCGGCGACGCACCGCGCGCTCAAGGCCCTGGCCCCCCTGAAGTCGGTGCGCGGCAGGGCGATTGACCCCTTCGGGCGCGCCCGGGTGCGTCGCGTGGAGCGCGAGCTCGTCCGTCACTACCGGGCGGTCCTCACCGACCTCATCGCGGCACTGACGCCCGAAACGTACGACCGCGCGGCGGCATTCGCGATCCTGCCCGACCAGATCCGCGGCTACGAAGACATCAAGCTCGCCAGCGTCGACCGGTATGTGACGGCCCTCGCCGCCCTCGACCTCCCCGGCCCCAACTTTCCCGCCTAAAGCGCTTTGGTGCGGGTTCGCACAGGTTATTTTCCCCTGCGAACCCTCACTTTCCCAACAGGGGTGGGCGAGCGGCTGGCCCGAATGCCGCCGCGCGAGGCTCCCAGCCCACCCGATGGGCAGGCCCCGTCATCGCGACCGTGAGATCACGCCGACCGACGCCGAGCACTTTTCGTTTTGTTCGTTTAAGCGTAGATTGGGCCGTATGCCCCGCACCGCTGCGACATACGACTCACGCACCTATCTGCCTGCTGAAGCCGACGAGGCCAACGTGCTGGACTTCATCGGCGCCTTGGAGCGAGCAGGCGGGCAGGTGCCCGAGCGACGGCCCGCTATCGTGGCGGCCGATGGGACCCGGCACGAGATTCCCGAGTCGATGGTCGAAGTGCTGCGACAGGTGGCCACAGCCCTCAGTACTGGAATGGGCGTCAATGTCGCCCCGCTCAATGCCATGTTGACGACCCAAGAGGCCGCCGACTTCCTTGGAGTCTCGCGGCCCACGCTTGTGCGGATTCTGGATCGTGGCGAGATTCCGATGGAGAAGCCGGGACGGCATCGTTATGTCCGCCTCAGTGACCTCCTGGAGTACCAGCAGCGGACGCGGGAAGCGCGGCGCGCGGCGCTTGGGGAGATGGTCCGACTCACCGAGGCTGAGGGCTTGTACGACGCCACGGACGGCGTGGCTCCTCCGATGCGCTGACCGATGGCATTCCCGGTTTTCCTCGACACTTGCGTGCTGTACCCGCTGACGCTGTGCGATCTCCTGTTGCGGATCGCCGAGACGGGCGCCTACCGCGTGCACTGGTCTCCTGATGTCCTGGAGGAGTTGCAGCGCAACCTCACCCTGGTCGCGCGCCACGGAGAGCGGGGCGCAGCTGGACGTATCCGAGCCATGGAGGAAGCCTTTCCCGACGCCTCCGTCACGGGTTACGAGGGCCTTATGGGCGGCCTCGCGTGCCACCCGAAGGACAGGCATGTCGTGGCAGCCGCGGTGCATTCCGGTTGTCAGCTCATCGTGACGGCGAACCTTAAAGACTTCCCCCCGACCGCTCTCGCAAGACACGATCTTCAGGCCGTCAGCCCCGACTCCTTCCTCCTCGACCAGCTAGATCTCTATCCGGGGCAGGTGATGACTGCGCTGCGTCAGCAGAGCAGCGACAGCGGGCGGCCGAGGTTGACTCCGCTTGGGCTCCTTACGTCCCTCGAACGCTGCGGAGTGCCGAAGTTCGTGACCGAGATTCGGCGAAAGAGCGAACTCTCCACGTGGGCCCCGCGAACAGTCTGACTTTGCACGGGTCTGGGCGACCCCGGCGTCACGGCGGTGCTTCTGGCAGGGTGGTCGCGTGCCTGAGTTCCGTGCTTTCCGTGCCCTTCGGTATGCCGCCGACGCTGACCTTGCGCGCGTCACCGCACCGCCTTACGACGTGCTCTCCGACGACGAGGTCGATGCGCTGCAGGCCAAGGCGCCCGACAACATCACCTTTGTCGACGTGCCCCGTGGCGGCGCAGAGCGCTACGAGCAGGCCGCACAGATGCTGCAGGACTGGATCGCGCGCGGCATTCTCGTGCGCGACAACGAGCCGTCCCTGACGATCCACCGGATGCGATTTGTCGATGATCATGGCGACGCCCGGGATCTCGCCCTCGTCCTGGGAGCCCTCGAGGTCGTCGACGAGGGTGCCGGCGGGGTGCTGGCTCACGAACGGACGACCCCCAAGGCGTCGACGGACCGACTCGACCTGACCCGAGCAACGCGCGCCAACCTCTCACCCGTCTGGGGACTTTCCCTTGCCGCGGGCCTCACCGATCTCCTTGCCCCGAGTGGTGATCTCCTCGGCTCGGTCACCGCCGACGACGTCGAGCATCGCGTCGAGCGGATCACGGACCCCACGCGCATCGCCGCCATCAGCGGCCGGATCGAGTCTGCCGACGTGCTCATCGCCGACGGTCACCATCGCTACGGCGTCGCCCGGGCCTACCGGGACGAGGTGCGCGAGGCCGCCGGCAGCGACACCGAGGCCGAGCTCACTCTCGCCTGCGTCGGCGAGCTCGTTCCCGAACAGCTCAGCGTCCGGGCCATCCACCGCCTGTACAGCGGCGCCACGCATGGGCAACTGCGAGAGGCGCTCTCGCACTACTTCGACCTGGTCCCGGGGCCGATGCCCTCGCTGGCTCTCCTCGTCGACCTCGAACGCAAGGACGCCCTTGCGCTCCTCAGTCCGGACGGCGAGACCGAGTTCCTCCTCCCCAAACCGGGGGTCTTCGATGACGTGCGCGCCCTCGACGGCGTCTGGCTGGAGACGGCCCTGGCCGGGGTCCCGGTCGACGTGACCTATCAGCATGGGGTCGACGAGGTCGTCGAAGCACTCGCGACCGGTCGCGCCCACAGCGGCATCCTCATCCGTCCGGTGTCGGTGGCCGAGATCGCCCGCACGGCCCACGAACGCCTCCTCATGCCGCCGAAGTCGACCTTCTTCACGCCCAAGCCCCTGACCGGCCTGGTCATCCGCCCGCTCACCGTTGAGGACCCGTCATGAATGCCGCCTCGCACCCCCTGGCCAAGGCTCAGTACGTCTCCTTCACCACGTTCCGCCGCAACGGAGATGGCGTCGCGACGCCGGTCTGGTTCGCCCCGATGGGCGACCAGTTCGCCTTCGTCAGCGTCGCCGGCACCGGGAAGACCAAGCGGCTGGCCAACGATGGCCGCGTCACGCTGCGCCCGTGCGACATGCGCGGCAAGGTCGCTCCCGATGCGCCCACCTACACCGGGACCGCGATCGTCGACCCGACTCCCGAGGGCATCGCCCGCGCGCGTGCGGCCGTCGTGGCCAAGTACGGCCTGCCAGCCCGCTTCGCCGACCTGGGCAGCGCCGCCGCCAAGCTCGTCGGCAGGTCCATCGCCCCTCGCGCGGGCATCATCGTCACCCTCGACGAGGCGAACTAGGGCTGAGCCGGCTCGGCAGGTCGAATGCCGCGAGTGATGAGCACGATCGCGAGCGATACCTCCCACGCCCAGATCGGCAGGGTGAGCAGCGGCTGGACGGTGAACGCGCCATAGAGCACGCCCGCGTTCATGATCGCGATGATCGGCCCGCCGACGAAGCCCAGGACGGGCACAAAGCGCGGCACCAGCCGGTGGCGCCACAGCAGCGTCGCGAGCAGCACCGTGTGGACCGGCACGACGAGCCCCGGGCCGACGAGGAACGTCCAGTCGTGGATCAGGCGCAGTCCGTCGATGACCTCGGGCGACAGGCCCGGAGCCGTGGTGGTCGCGGGGCGGCCCACCACAGGAAGTAACACGACGACTCCCGTGAGGATCACCGAGGCCTCCAGGGTGCGCAGGGCCACGTACGACACGGCCAGGCCGGGCGCCGCGCTCCGCAGGAGGGGGAACAGGGCCACGCCCGTGCCGACCACGGCGAGTGCGAGGAGCACCTCGAGGAGTCCACCGGTGAGGACGGCGGTGCGACTGCCCAGTTCAGCGAAGGGGTCGAACGCGGAGCCGCCATAGAGGACGACGGCCGCGATTGAGGTGACGTGGGTGACGAAATACAGGCTGCCGGCGATCGCCGCGGTGCGGCGTGACTGTGACATGTGAGGGCTCCTGAGGAGAGTTGTGTACGGCGTACACAAGGGAACGACGGACACCGTACGTGTACGGTGTACGCGTCGTCAACCTGGAGAGATGCCGAATGCCGCGCGCCACGCCCCGACCAGCCCTCAACCGGGCCGGCATCGTCGCTGTCGCGGTCACCCTGGCCGACGAGGAAGGCGCTGACGCCCTGAGCATGCGGCGCGTGGCCGACGCGCTCGGGGTCGTGCCCATGGCGCTCTATCGCCACGTCGCCGACAAGGAGGATCTGCTGGACGGCCTCGTGGACAGCGTGATCGGCGAGTTCGCGGCACCAGCGGGCCATGCCGAGACGACCGGGGACTGGCGCGTGCCCGTGCGGGCGGCGGCATTCGATGCCCGTCAGGTGGTCGCCCGCCACCCCTGGGCCCGCCGGGCGATCGAGACTCGGACCCAGCGCACCCCGGCAGTCCTGGCTCACATGGAGCGGCTCACGCAGCTGTTCCTCGATGGCGGCCTTTCGCCCGATCTGACGCACCACGCGATGCACGTCCTCGGCAACCGGATCTGGGGATTCAGCCCCGAGCTCTTCAACGATCCCGGTCACCAGGCGGTGCGCCGACCCAGCCTCGGTCCCGTACCTGATCCCGACGACTATCCCGGCATCCTCGCCATCGCGGCCGATGCGCGCGGACGGCGGCCGGACGCGGTCGGGTGTGACGAGACCTTCGAGTTCGGCTTCGCCCTCGATCTCATCCTCGACGGCGTCCATCGGCTCCACGAGTCTGGCTGGGTATCGCCCACGTCATGAGGGGGGCGGCATGATGGGGCGATGGCGAGGTTCGTGCATGAGTCCCACTACGACCACCCGCGTGAGGCGGTCTTCGGCTGGCACGAGCGTCCGGGAGCATTCCTCCGTTTGACTCCCGCGTTGATGGGGCGGGGCGACAGCGACCCGAGCGACGGCATCCGCGACGGCTCGATTGCCGAGTTCACCGTCGCCCTGCCCTTCCTATCGGCGATTCCTGTTGTGGGGCAGCGGATCGGCTGGCCCTGGCGAGCTAAGCACGTGGGCTACGATCCGCCGCGCGCCTTCGAGGACGTGATGGAGTCCGGGCCCTTTGCGTCCTGGCACCATCGCCACCTGTTCTCCGACAGCGGCATCGGGGGCACCGAGCTGGTCGATGAGGTCACGTATGCCGTGCCGGGCGGCAGCGCCGTCGGCCGCCTCGCCAGGCCGACGATCGAAGGTCAGCTCCGTCGGGTGTTCGCCTACCGCGAGCGGCAGCTGCGCGGCGATCTCGACTTCCATGCCGCCCACCCCGGCCAGCGCGTCATCGCGATCACCGGCAGCAGCGGGCTCGTCGGGCGACAGCTCGGCGCGCTCCTGGGTGGCGGCGGCCATGACGTGCGACGGATGGTGCGCAAACCCAAGCGAGACACCGGTATCGGTGAGATTGCCTGGGAGGCGTCGGGCGGCATTCTGGATCCGGAGGACCTGCGCCACGTCGACGTGGTCATTCATCTCGCCGGCGAACCCATCGGCTCCCGCTTCACGCCCGAGCACAAGCGCAAAGTCCTCCTCTCCCGCACCCTGTCCACCGATCTCCTCGCCCGGACCATGGCAGGGCTGGCGTCCGACGGGCGCCAGCGCGCCCTCGTCGTCGCCTCGGCGGCCGGCTATTACGGAGCCCATCGGGGCGACGAGGTGCTCACCGAGGACTCCGCGCCCGGCGACGACTTCCTCGCCGGAGTGTGTCGGGCCTGGGAGGCGGCGGCCGACCCCGCCCGTGAGGCGGGCGTGCGGGTTGCCCACGTCCGCACCGGCTTCGTGCAGTCGGCCGAGGGCGGCCAACTGGCCCTGCAGCTGCCCCTCTATCGGCTCGGTCTCGGCGGTCGGCTCGGCGACGGGCAGCAGTGGATGCCCTGGATCACGCTCGACGATCTCGTCTCGCTCTTTGCCCACATCGCGCTGACCGAGGGGCTGCAAGGGCCGGTCAATGCCAGCGCGCCGCACCCGGTGAGGGCCGCTGACTATGCCCGGACGCTGGGTGGCGTGGTCCATCGCCCTGCGGTGCTGCCGGTCCCCGCTGCCGGCCCCTCCGTGCTCCTGGGCAAACAGGGCGCCGACCAGCTCGCCCTGGCCGGGCAGCGCATGTCGGCGCAACGTGCGCTCGACTGGGGATACCGGTTCCGTCAACCGACCCTCGAAACTGCCTTGGAGCATGTCCTGGCCACGACCACCTGACCGACCAGCGGCGTCGTGGAGACCCTGGAGACTGGGTAAGTTGACCCTTGGTTGGGGCGTCCGCTCCGAGCAGGGTTGACGGGACAATAGGCGGGTCAGGATGGGTGCTCCACGGGTCGTCATCATCGGTTCGGGCTTTGGCGGTCTCTTCGCCGCGCAGGCCATGAGGCACCATGACGTGAGCATCACACTCATCGGCGAGACCTCGCACCATCTGTTCCAGCCGCTGCTATATCAGGTGGCGACCGGCATTCTCTCGGAGGGGGAGATTGCCCCTTCGACCCGCGAGATCCTCACCAAGCAACGCAACGCCCGTGTCATCCTCGGCACCGCTACCGAGATCGATCTCGCGCAGCGACAGGTGACCAGCGTCGCGCTCGACGACCCGGTCGTCACGCCCTACGACTACCTCATCGTCGCGGCCGGGGCGGGGCAGTCCTACTTCGGCAACGACCAGTTCGCCGAGTTTGCGCCGGGGATGAAGTCGATCGACGACGCGCTGGAGCTGAGGTCTCGGATCTTCACGGCATTCGAGCTGGCCGAGATCGCCGGGTCGCTGGAGGAGCAGCGCCAGCTGCTGACGTTCGTCGTCGTCGGCGCCGGTCCGACAGGGGTCGAGATGGCCGGGCAGATCGCCGAGCTCGCCCACCGCACCCTGCCTCGGGAGTTTCGCAGCATCGACCCGCGCGCCGCCCACGTCATCCTCGTCGACGGCGCCGCTCAAGTGTTGCCCGCGTTCGGCAACCATCTCGGGGACAAGGCCCAGGCTCACCTGGAGAAGATCGGCGTCGAGGTCCGCCTCGGTCTGATGGTGACCGACGTCGACGCGGTGAGTGTGACCTTGCGGGACAAGGACGGACACGAGCAGCGGATCGAGGCCATCACGAAGATCTGGGCCGCGGGGGTGTCTGGCAATCCGCTGGGCAAGCAGTTGGCGGCGCAGTCCGAGGTCGAGCTCGACCGCGCTGGTCGGGTCCTCGTCGAGCCCGACCTGACGATCCCCGGCCATCCGAACGTGTTCGTTGTGGGGGACCTCGCCTCGCTCAAGGGCTATCCGGGGGTGGCGCAAGTCGCGATCCAGGGTGCCCGGTATGCCGCGAAGGTCATCCAGGCGCGGGAGACGGGCAAACCGGCGCCCCCGGAGTTCGAGTACCACGACAAGGGATCGATGGCCACGATCTCCCGGTTCAGTGCCGTCGCGAGCATCGGGCGGATCAAGGTGGCCGGGTTCCTGGCCTGGCTGTTGTGGTGCTTCATCCACATCCTCTACATCGTCGGCTTCAAGTCGCGCTTCACGACGCTGTTCCACTGGACCATCTCCTTCCTGGGCAGCGGCCGCTCCGAACGCACCGTCACCCGCCAGCAGGCCTTGGCGCGGCTGGCGATGAAGCAGGTCGGCGACGGTGGCGCGGCACCGACACTGGGCGCGGGTGGCCAGCCCACAAGCAAGGCCCTGCCCAAGGCTGCGGACACCGACTGAAGGGACGGCACGATGGGACGATGGCGCGAAGGCTGGCGCCTGTTGCTCCTGGCCGTGGTGGCCTGGGCGATTCTCGGTCTCGGCCTGTTCGCCCTGCCTGAGAGGGCGGCCCTCGCCGCGTCGAGCGGGGTGGCCGCGTTCGGTCTGTTCGTCGCGGCGGGAGCACTGTGGTGGCGCCGCCGTGGTCCCACGTCAGCGCCCCAGGCAATGCGCGGCGGCGGCGCACGCTGACAGAGCCTGGTCGAGGTGGACCTTGGTCGAGGCGGTCGCGCTGTCGGACGGCGGGTGTAGAAAGAACCGCATCGCTCGACTCCGTGCGCAGCCAGGCGCCACGGGGCGACTGATGCTCCTTCGACGAAAGGGACCGCATCATGGCTGCCCGACTCAACCCCTACCTCAACTTCGACGGCCAGTCTGCGGAGGCGATGACCTTCTATCAGCAGGTGCTCGGGGGTGAGCTCAACATCTCCCGCTTCGGAGACTTCGGCGAGACCCCACCGGGCGTCGACCCGGATGGCACCATGCACGCGATGCTCGAGACGCCCGACGGGTTCACCCTGATGGCTTCGGACATGCCGCCTGGCCAGGCCATCGAGCGCGGCAACAACCTCTCTGTCAGCCTGTCGGGCGACGACGAGGAGAGCCTGCGCGGCTACTTCACCGGCCTGTCCGAGGACGGGACGGTGACGATGCCCCTGGAGCCGCAGATGTGGGGCGACATCTTTGGGATGGTCATCGACAAGTTCGGCACGGCCTGGATGGTCAACATCGCCGGTCCGTCCGCGCAGGGCTAACCCCGCCGCTGGGCATGACGACGGCCCGGACTGCCGTGTTGTCCGGGCCGTCGTGGCTGGTGGGGAGGGTCAGGCGTTCGTGCCGGTCGCCTTGGGCTCCTGATCGAGGTCGGTGGGGTTGTCCCACGCCGGAGTTGTCGGCTCGGCGCCGGTGTGACCCGTCGTCGCTGTAGCCGTGGGGGGTGCCTCGGCCGATGGCGCGCCAGGGGCCTTGGCGGCACCGTCGGCGTACTGGGAGCCCTTCTCGGCAAACTTGGCGACCCCCGCGCTGGCCGCGGCCTTGGCCTTGGTCACCTTGTCGTGGTACTTGCCACTCGTGCGCTCATCGACGAAGGCCCCCGCCTTGTCGACGTAGCCCGCGATGGTCTCGCGGTTGCTGTCCGCGTAGGTCGCCGCCTTGTGGACGGCTTCGGTGACGGCCTGGTCGGCGGAGCGGATGTACTGCTCCGTCTTGGGGGGCAGCCCCAAGTCCTTGGCCGCCTTGATGATCTGGTCTGCGACGGTCATCGGGTCAATCTCCTTGCTGGTTGTGACCTCCTCACCCCGAGGGGGTCATCGCCTTTACAACGAGAATGCCGCCTGCGCCTGTTCCGCTGCGGTGCGCCGGTTTCATCACAGTTCGGCGTCGAACCAGCGTCCGAGCGTCCACCGCTCCCCATCTGGCGGGTGGACGTGTCCGACCGGCGAGGGCGGCATACGGTGAACGCATGCGGGTCAATGATGCGAGCCAGCCATCCGGGGACGTCCGCCTCGAGCGGGACACGATGGGCGACGTGGCGGTCCCTGCCGACCGACTGTGGGGGGCGCAGACCCAGCGGAGTTTGGCGAACTTCGACATCGGGCGGGACACCTTCGTGTGGGGCCGGCCGATGATTCACGCGCTGGGGCTGCTCAAGCAGGCGGCAGCGGAGGCCAACAAGGAGTTGGGGGTTCTGCCTCCCGCCCTGGCCGACCGGATCGCGACGGCGGCTGCAGAGGTGGCCCTGGGCGACCACGACGGCGAGTTCCCGCTCGTGGTCTTCCAGACCGGCTCCGGCACACAGTCCAATATGAACGCCAACGAGGTCATCGCCAACCGGGCGATCCAGCTGGCCGGCGGGGTCCTGGGCAGTAAGGACCCCGTGCACCCCAACGACCACGTCAACAAGGGTCAGTCGAGCAACGACACGTTCCCCACTGCCATGCACATCGCCGTCGTGCTCGAGGTCGAGAGCCGGCTGGTCCCGGCCGTGATGCGGCTGCGCAACGTGCTCTCTGACGTGGCCCACGCCCATGCGGACGTGGTCATGGTGGGGCGCACGCACCTGCAGGATGCGACCCCGATCATGTTCGCGCAGGTGGTCGGCAGTTGGGTTGCCCAACTCGACGACGCGCTGGCCACGATCGTCGCCCTCGCCGACGGAGTCCGCGCCCTGGCTATCGGCGGCACTGCGGTGGGCACCGGTCTGGGGACGCACCCCGAGTTCGGCCGGGTAGTGGCCTCCCGGTTGTGTGCCCTGACCGGCACGGACTTCTGGCAGGCCGCCAACTTGCCGGCGGCGATGGCCGCCCACGATGGGCTCGCCAGCCTGAGCGGGGGCCTGCGCACGCTCGGAGCCGCCCTGATGAAGATCGCCAACGATGTCCGCTGGTATGCCTCGGGCCCGCGGACCGGTATCGGCGAGATGAGCATCCCCGAGAACGAACCGGGCAGTTCGATCATGCCCGGCAAGGTCAACCCGACTCAGAGCGAAGCCCTCACTATGGTCGTCGCGCGAGTGTTCGGGAATGACGCGACCGTGGGGTTCGCCGCGACCCAGGGCAACTTCCAGCTCAATGTCTTCAAGCCGGTGATGGCCCATGCCGTCCTGGAGTCGATCCGGCTGTTGTCCGACGGCAGTGAGTCCTTCGCCGCCCATTGCGCGACCGGCCTGGCGCCGATCACCACCGCCATCGCGGCGCACTTGGCCGACGACCTCATGCTCGTCACTGGCCTCGCGCCGCACTTGGGGTATGACGCGGCAGCGGCCATCGCCAAGCAGGCCCAGCGCGACGGCGTCACGTTGCGGGACGCGGCGCTCGCCTCGGGCCTGCTCACGGCCGCGCAGTTCGACGCCTGGGTGGTCCCGGCCGACATGACGCACCCACGCGCGTGACGCGGCTCGATCCGTCCAGCCGCCAGCAACGCGACCATCAGATCGACGGCCCGATCTGGCTGCTCTCGCCGTCGGCGGGAGAAAGTCCGACTCGCGTCGGACTTTCGCCCCCGGGCCGACTCTGAACCCGGTCCCTGAGCTGTCTGTCGGGAATGCCGCACGCGGGCGGGGGCGTTGCAGGCGGCATACGGCATTCGGGGATCACCTCTCCCGGCCCTCCCCCACGACCCTCAGGAGCACAACCACATGGCCACCGTCGAGCTGACCGCAGACACCTTCGCGACCACGATCACGGACAACGACATCGTCCTGATCGACTTCTGGGCGGCGTGGTGTGGCCCGTGCCGCCAGTTCGCGCCGACCTATGACGCGGCGTCCGCGGCCCACGACGGCATCGTCTTCGGCAAGGTGGACACCGAGGCCGAGCAGGCGCTCGCCGGTGCCCTCAACATCACCTCGATCCCGACGATCATGGCCTTCCGCGAGGGCATCCTCGTCTTCGCCCAGCCTGGTGCCCTGCCGCCGGCGGGTCTGGCGCAGGTCATCGAGGGCGTCAAGGGCCTGGACATGGACGACGTGCGCAAGCAGATCGCCGACCAGAAGGCCGCCGCCGAAGGCCAGCCGACCGAGCCCGAGGGCGCCCAAGCCTGAGCCCATCTTGTCGACATGTCGTGACACGCGGATGAAACTCCACTCGTCGTCTGCGTGTGACGTCATGTCGACAGAGTGGATGGGCTGGGTAGATCAGGCGGTGCGGGTCAGACGTAGGCCGCGAGGCCCTGGCTGCCCATCCACACCCCGACCGCGACCAGCAGCCCCGCGAACGCTCGGCTGAGCACGGTCGCGGGGATCCGGCGGGCGAGTCGGGCGCCGACGACGCTGGCGATGGCTGCTGTCGCGGCGAAGGGTAGGACGACTCGCCAGTCGGGGGTCACCCCGGCGCTGAGCCGGCTGGCCAGGGCGGTGACGGAGTTCAGCGTGATCACGACGAGCGAGGTCCCGACCGCCGTCGTCATCGGCAGCTCCAGGGCCAGCACCAAGGCGGGGACCACCGCGAAGCCGCCGCCGACGCCGAAGAACCCGGTGAGCAGTCCGACCCCGCTCGCGGTGGCGATCAACCGACCCCACGCATAGCGGGGTGCGTGGGCAGGCGGGGGCGCGTCCGCCTCACTCCTAGGGGCGGTCCCGGCGCTCAAGGTCCGGCGGATCATCAGCCCGGCGACAACGAGCAGCAGCACCCCGAACCAGAACAGCAGCAGCCCCCCAACCACCAGCCCGGAGAGCCGGCCCCCGACGAAGGCCCCGACCCCGCCGATGAGCCCAAAGAGAATGCCCTCGCGCCCCTGCACGCGCCCG